>WTWZ01000084.1 GCA_009773765.1 Prolixibacteraceae bacterium
TATATATATATATATATATATATATATATCGAAGAATATTAAACTGGCGCAAATGAATATTTCCTGTAACCTGTAATGGCCAAAGCAATCAGCAACTCAACATGAAAATAGTTTTGCATGAATAAAAAAATAACGCAACAAATCGACTTTGAGAAAGTTAACACCCTGCTTGAAGGTTTCAACAAAACAACCGGTTTTGTGACTGCCATTTTAGACTTTGAAGGAAATGTTTTGTCCAAATCGGGGTGGAGACAAATTTGCACCGAATTTCACCGTATCAATCCCGAAACTTCAAAAAAGTGTACCATCAGTGATACGGAATTAGCAGGGCAATTAGCCAGGGGTGAAAAATACCATTTCTACAAATGTTTAAACGGATTGATTGATGTAGTGATGCCCATTGTAGTAAACGGGGAGCATATTGCCAATCTGTTTTCGGGTCAGTTCTTTTTTGAAGAACCCGATATTTCCTTTTTTAAAAATCAAGCCAGAAATTATGGCTTTGATGAAGAAAGATACTTGGCAGCACTCAAAAATGTACCCATTGTTTCGGAAGAAAAGGTAAAAACGGCAATGGATTTTTTGCTTAATATAACCCGGCTTTTCAGTGAAACAACGTTTCAGAAACCGGAGCAAATGACTATGGTTGAAGCCTTAAAAAAAAGCGAAAGCAATTTAAGGCTTATTATTGAACATTCGCCTGCTTCCATTGCCATGTTCGACAACAGTATGCGATACCTGGTTGCAAGTCGTCGTTTTTTGCTCGATTATAATTTAGGTAATCAAGCCATAATTGGACGGTCTCATTACGAAGTGTTCCCCGAAATTCCTGAACATTGGAAGGAAATCCACCGGCGATGCCTGGCTGGCGAAACCATCAGCGCCGGCAATGACCCATTCCCGCGGGCAGATGGAACGATCGATTGGTTGCGCTGGGAAATACACCCATGGTACGAATCTGATTATCAGATTGGCGGCATTATACTTTTTTCAGAAGTAATTACAGCACAAATAAAAGCTCAGGAGGCGCTGAAGGAAAGGGAAGAAAAATTTAAAGCAGTATTTGAATCGGCCAACGTCGGAAAATCAATTACTCTACCAACCGGTGAAATCAACGTTAACCAGGCATTTTGTGATATGCTGGGCTATACCCGCGGGGAATTACAAAACAAAAAGTGGCATGACTTAACACCTGAAGAAGAAATCCCGACTGTTCAAAAATTTTTTGAACCTCTGATTAAGGGCGAAAAAGATTCTGTCAGGTTCGAGAAAAGATATATCTGCAAGAACGGAACCTACATCTGGGCTGATGTCAGCACTTCAATCCGGCGCGACAAAAACGGCAAACCGCTTCATTTTATTACTACAATCATTGACATCACCGATCGCAAACGGTTGGAAGAGGAGCGGAGGTTATCTGAAGAGCTTTTCTCAAATGCATTCCACGTTGGACCCGCCGGAATGACAATCACCCGAATTGCAGATGGTAAATTTATCGATGCCAACGAATCGTTTTGTAAATTGTTTGAATTTGAGCGCGATGAGGTAATCGGGCATACATCAACAGAGTTAAATTTATGGACGCCTGAAGAACGCAAAAGATTGATACGGCAGCAGCTTGCATCCGGAGGGCTACACAATTTCGAACTCATTGCTCAATCGAAATCAGGCCGTTTCATCAATATCCTGTTTTCTTCCAGGCATCTGGAGTTGAGAGGCGAGGCCTGCCACATTACAACAATGATTGACATCTCCAAGCGCAAGCTAACAGAAGAAGCACTTCGCAATAGCGAAGAACGAGTAAGGAATGCATTCGAAAATATTCCTGATGTCATTGTCATATACGACAAAAATTTAAAAATTCAGCATATTAATGCTGCTACTCTTCGCATCTCTGGGCGTCCGGTTTCGGATTTTATTGGAAAACGTGATGACGAAATTTGGCCAAGGGAAGTGTATCAGGCCTATCTCCCTACTCTTGAGAAAGCATTAAAAAGCGGTAAAATTTGTTCAATAGAAACCAAGCTGGTGTTGACGAATATAGGAACTCAATATTTGCGGATTACGTGCATTCCTATTCTCGATGAGAGCGGAAATGTGCACGAAGTAATGGGGATTACTCACGATTTCACCAAGCAGAAACAAGCAGAAGAAAATATTCAGACTGAACGTGATTTTTCCAATGCGCTTTTGGACGGTTTGCCCGGTATATTTTATTTTTACGACAGCAACTTTAAATTCCTCCGATGGAATAAGAACTTTGAAACTGTCAGCGGGTACTCAGGGAATGAAATCGCTAAGATGGGGCCTCTTGATTTCTTTTCTGATAGTGAAAAAGATTTGCTTAAAGAAAGGATAAGTGAGGTTTTTACCAAAGGTTATTCTGAAGTCGAGGCAGATTTCCTGGCAAAGGATGGCACATGCACACCTTATTTTTTAAATGGGCTAAAGATAAGTTATAATAATAAGGATTGTTTAATCGGTGTTGGAATTGATATTGCAGAACGAAAAAGAGCAGAAGCAGCAGTTCGCGAAAGTGAGGAACGCTATCGTACTATTATCTCGAATATACCGGGCGGGCTTATCCATATTTTCGACCGCGATATGAGATACGTTTTTAACGCAGGTGAAGAATTAGCGCGGCTCGGATTATCCAACGAGTTCCTTGTTGGAAAAAGCATTCATGAAGTTTTACCGTCGGATGTTGCTTCGATGGTTGAATCCCAATACAAAAGAGTTCTTGCCGGGAAAACGGTAAGATTTGAAGGGGGATTTGGTGAAGATTACTTCAGTTTAACCTCTGCGCCACTTAGGAATACCTATGGCGAAATTGAAAACATCTTAACCCTTTCTGTCAATATCACCGAACGTAAACAAGCTGAAATTCGGTTGGCTGAAAGCGAGGAGCGTTTACGCTTAGCCACAGAACAGGCTAATGTGGCAGTTTGGGAATATGATTTCAATACTAACTCCATGTCGCGCTCCGGTAACCACGACAAATTATACGGACTTGAGTGGCAAAGTAAATGGGATATAAATACCTTTCTGAATGCAACTCACCCTGAAGACAGGGAATACTCCTATAATTTCATTCAGAAATCTGTGGCGCCGGGCGGACCTGATGATTACAGCTTCGATTTCAGGGTGGTATTCCCAGATAAAACAATCCGATGGCTAACTGTGAACGGGCGTGTAATTGAACGAAATATAAGCGGGCAAGGAATAAAGGTGCGCGGTACTTTGTCTGATATTACTAAAATAAAGATTGTTGAGATTGCTTTACGCGAAAGCGAAGAGCAGTTCAGAAAAGCATTCGAGGAGGCTCCTATGGGAATTGCGATGGCTAGTCTCACTACCGGAAAATTATTTAGCACCAACAAAGCGCTTTGCGAAATGCTGGGGTACACCGAAGATGAATTACAACAGATTACTTTTATAGATGTCACTTATCCCGATGATCGCGCCGCAGACCAGGAAGCGGTAAGGAATTTACTTGAAGGCCGCATTCAGAGTCACGTTACCGAAAAGCGGTATATCCGCAAAAACGGTGAGATAATCTGGGGGTTTCGCTCTTTGACCAAAATCAGCAATACCGGTGATAAACCTGACTATGCCCTTGCTATGATCAAAAATATCACCGACCGTAAAAACGCCGAAGAAGAACTACTAAAACTAAACGCTGAACTGGAGCAGCGTGTGGCAGAACGCACCGCCCTGCTTGAAGCTTCCAACAAAGAACTTGAGGCCTTCTCCTATTCGGTCTCCCACGACTTGCGCGCGCCTCTTCGCCATATAAGCGGTTATGTAAATTTATTAAACGAGCAGTTCAAAGATGGGCTACCTGAAAAAGCGCACCATTATCTGGACACTATTTCAGTCGCTTCCAGCAAAATGGGTACTTTAATTGATGAACTGCTGCAATATTCACGAACCGGCCGGCAGGAGCTTAGAAAAACTGAACTGGATATGAATTTGCTGGTAAAAGAGGTAACCGATCAGTTGAACACAGGTTTGGGAGAACGAAAAATTAACTGGGATATTCAGGTGTTACCAAAGGTTTTTGGCGATTACAACCTGCTGAAACTGGTTTTGACCAACCTGCTCGACAATGCTGCTAAATACACCCGAAATAAAAAACAAGTCAATATTTCAGTAACTTATATCGAAGAAGCCAATGATTTCGTATTTTGCGTTCGCGACAATGGTGTAGGTTTCGATATGAAGTATGCACATAAATTGTTTGGTGTTTTTCAGCGGCTTCATTCACAGGCCGAATTTGAAGGTGCCGGGATAGGGCTCGCCCATGTGCAGCGAATTGTCCATAAGCATTTGGGGCGTGTGTGGGCAGAAGCCGAACCCGGAAAAGGGGCAAAATTTTATTTCAGTTTACCAATAAAAAGGGAGGAAATATTATGAATAGTTTAAAGACAATTTTGCTGGTAGAGGACAATCCGCAGGATGTGGAACTGACCATTGAAGCGCTTAAAGAGTTTAACCTGGCCAACCATATCGTTAGTGTGGGCGATGGCGTTGAGGCATTGGAGTACCTTCAATATGAAGGCAAATTTAAAACCCGCCCTAAGGGGAATCCTGCCGTGATACTGCTCGACATCAAAATGCCCCGCATGGACGGCATTGAAACCCTGGAAGCTATCCGGAAAGAGGAAAAGTTAAGAACCATTCCGATAGTAATGCTCACCTCTTCGCGCGAAGACCCCGACCTGAAAAGATGTTATGAATCGGGGGCAAATGCCTACGTTGTAAAACCGGTAGATTTTAAAGAATTTATTGAAGCGGTGAAATACATAGGTGTTTTCTGGGCTATACTGAACGAACAACCACCAGCAAACTAATTATGGGGGAAAATGCAGGTATAGAAAATAAAGCACCCAAAGTACTTATCCTGGAAGATTCGTTGCAGGACATGGAGTTGATGGTCGCGCAGTTGTCCGTAGCCGGTTATCAGCCTGAAGTAACCCATGCAGAAAATAAAGGCCAGTTTATCGAAGCCCTTAAAAATAATCAATACGATATTATTCTCTCCGACTTTAAACTACCCGGGTTTGATGCTTTTGGCGCACTGGAAATTAGTCAGGAGTTTTGCAACGAGGTTCCATTTATCTGTGTTTCAGGTTCCATTGGTGAAGAATTAGCCATTGGTTTACTGAAAAAGGGTGCGGTTGATTATGTGTTAAAGGACAGGCCTGAAAGGCTGCCCTTTGCCATAAAAAACGCCCTTGCAGAGGCAAAGGAAAAGGCTGCCCGCATTTTATCCAGACGAAAACTAAAGGAAAGTGAAAACCGTTTCAGGCAGGTTGCCGAAACTGCACGGGAATGGATTTGGGAGGTTGACACCAACGGAATGTACACTTATTCAAGTCCGGTAATGGAATCGTTGCTGGGTTATACACCCGATGAAGTGGTTGGCAAAAAATATTTTTACGACTTTTTTGTTCCTGAAATAAAGGAAGAAATGAAGCAGGTGGCTTTTGAAGTCTTTGCAAAAAAAGAAGTTTTCAGAAATTTTGAAAATGCAAATGTACACAAGAACGGTAACCGGGTTATAGTTACAACCAGTGGAAGCCCCATTTTTGATGACGCCGGGAATTTAACAGGCTATCGGGGGGTTGACGAAGATATTACCGAACGCAAAAAGGCCGAACAGGCGTTGTTGGCGAAAATGGATGAATTGGAACGCTTTCACAAACTTACGGTTGGACGCGAAATAACCATGGTGGAATTAAAAAAGGAGGTTAATATGCTGTTGAATGAATTGGGTAAGAAGAGTAAGTACAGGATAGTTGAATGAAAGGGTGTTTAAACAGGTATAAAACATGAGCGGAACAAATCGAAATATGGCTGAACTATTTATGAATAAATACGGAAAGGATATTTCGGTGTTTGATGAAGCGTTTTTGAATAAAACCATTTTGCAGCGGATTGATGTAATGGGATGCCTTGATATAACAGACTATTGCCGTATTGTGGCAGAAAACAAAAAGGAGGCAGAGCTGGTTATGGGCTTGCTCCAGGTAAGCTATAGTGAGTTTTTCCGGAATCCACTTACTTTTTGTGTATTGGAAAGCATAGTATTGCCGGAGATACTATTTCGCAAGCGGAATAACATAAGCAAAGAAATACGGCTTTGGTCGGCCGCATGTGCCGGTGGCCACGAACCTTACAGCCTGGCCATGTTATTGGAGGACCTCGTTGGGCGGAACGAAAAAATCAGTTGCCGTATATTTGGGACCGACCAGGATGAAAATCAGATAAGTTTTGCACGAAAGGGCGAATACAGTAAAGAATCTGTGGGTAATATCAGGCAAAAACAACTGGAGCGATGGTTTGTTAAATCGGGGAACTCGTATTCCGTTATTCCGGAGCTGAAGAAACATATTAAGTTTTCAGTCTTCGACCTTTTAAGTAAACACAGTAGTCCGCCGGATAGCATTTATGGCGATTTTGACCTGGTATTTTGTGCAAATATTTTATTCTATTACACGCCGGCGTATCAAAAGATAATTATAGATAAGCTAAGGGATTCTCTTGCAAACGATGGTTTGCTTATTACCGGTGAAACTGAGAGGGAAATACTAACAGCCTATAAATTTAAAGAGGCCTTTCCCCAATCGGCAATATTCAGAAAAAAATAAAACAATTAACCACAAAGGCGCCAAAGGATTGCACGAAGTAACACAAAGAAAATATTATATGAACATTGAAGAAATATTTAAGAAGGTATTAGACTGCTCCTTTCAGGTTCATACGGCACTTGGGCCGGGATTACTTGAAAGCGCTTATGAAGAATGTCTGCTTTATGAATTAATTCAAATTGGGTTAAAAGTTGAAAAACAAAAGGCATTGCCATTAGTTTACAAGGAAGTAAAACTTGATGCGGGCTATAGAATTGATTTAATTGTGGAAAATAGTGTAATCATAGAAGTAAAGGCAGTAGATTCATTATCAGATATTCACCTGGCACAGATTTTAACCTATTTAAAATTATCAAACTGCAAATTAGGCCTATTGGTAAATTTCAATGTAAGACACTTAAAAGATGGCATAAAAAGGGTTATTTTATAATCTTTCACTTAGTGTGCCTTTGTGAAAACCTTAGTGTCCTTTGTGGTAAAAAAAAATGAACCAACCACAAAGTCGCCAAAGTAAACCA
>WTWZ01000085.1 GCA_009773765.1 Prolixibacteraceae bacterium
TTTTAGCTCGAAATAAATCATGGCTTCCTTTTCAGTTATGGAGTGTGTACTGATTTTTGCTTTTTCCACCGCTGCCATTATCAATTCCAGTTCTTTCAGGTATTCATCGGTTGTTTTTTTGCCAATTTGGAGTTCGTTTTGAAGATTTTCAAGATCAACTTCGGCTTCCAGCGATATAAGGTATTCCACTTTTTTCTTTTTAATCTCCCAGTGCAAATGCCCGAACCTGAAAAACGGATCGCCGTAACATTGGTAAGCCCCCCATGTGTTGGTGTTTCCGAATTTTTCAAAAACCTCTTTTCGGGCGTCTTTAACCGAATCGCCAAAAGTGTATCCTGCAAACATTCGATTGTAAAACACCTGTGCAAATTCGAGCGCTGCATTATCGTCAACAGCCCAGCCTGCGGCAATTACACAGCGTACCCCGTTTTCAATGAGCTGAGTGCCGATATTGGCCGCCAGTTTATACCGTTGCTGGTACAATTCTTCGGCAACCCCGCTGATTTTACCAATGTGGCAACAGTTTACAAACACAAGTTCGGGCACAGTGCTCATTTGATTTATTTCTCGGGCCGATAAATAAACATCTTTACCAATCACCATTCCTGATCCTTTGGTTTCATCCTGATTGAAAACCCCGTGCCCTGATAAATGAATGATGCGATAATCATTGCAAAACATTTTTTCGATGATTTCACCGCTATTACCTTTAAAACAGGTGGTAATTTCCATTCCGCGCGAAGAAAGCATCTCGGCCACTTTTTGCCCTTCCCTAAGCGCCCCGGGCAATTGAGAAGCAAAGCCTTTCAGATCGGGGTCGGCAATTACAAGCACATTGTTTTTTGGCGCCGGTTTAATCACCTGCCGGTAATTTTGCGTTGACAATTGACGGATCATTCCGGAAACCACGCACAACGGTTGTGAATCGGCCACTTCATCCTGCAACAGTTCCCAGGGGAATTCTGCGGTATAATAATCCAGTATCCAATTGATATTTCCGTGCCTTTTGAGTTGTTCCTTAAAATCGTTCGGGATAAGCAGTTCGAAAATGGCTTTTGCGCTTTGTGGGCCCCACCGGTTGCTGGTTGACATTTCCTTAATGGTTCCTTCCATCAAAGCAGGGGTTGTTGGCAGTTCCTTTTCCTTTTCATGTGCCCGGCTTGTGGAAGCATTAAAAGCGATGCATTTTACCCTTTTATCGGTTTCACTGAACTGCACTTTTTTTACGGTAATTCTGTTCCACCAACCCGACGAATTTTCGTTGGGAATTCGTTTTCTTGAACCCAGCAGGGTGTTCAGTCTTTTCTCTTCCAAAATAACCTGAAAAGATCGTGTTTCCTGAACCTCAAGCCGGCTGAGCGAATAAAGTGCGCCAACAGCATTATCTTCAAACAATTCAATAAATTCTATATGGCTGATTAAAGGAGTATTTCCAATATTCAGTCCCTTCACTTTAATGTTGGCATTGTGAACTCCCTGAATAATGGCTTTAACAGAATTTTCAATTGCCAACCCGCCATATCCGCTTCCAATGATTAAGGATGAAATGCCAATCGTTTTGTCTTTTTCAGTATGAAGTTTTAATTGTCTTTTTTCATCAGCAACATGTAATATGTATTTTGCAACACCCTGTTCAACGGTTTTGGTAAGCTCTGGGCCAGTAAGATTTTCGGGTTTGCCCAGCCCAATAATGATTGCACCCCGAAAACCGGACTGTTCTGACAAAAACAGCTCGTTTGTTCCAATTTTACCGGGATAAATTCCCAGACGGTGGCGGTAACTGAGAGCTTCCCCCAGGTTTTTATTGATTACACTTTCAGCAAACAATATTCCGTCATCTTCGAAATGCGCTGCCAGCAGTGGATATTTGGCATAAAAAAGGTCTCCGTTGCTGATTGAAACTTTGATGGGCGCCTGTACCATTTGTGGTTCTTTAGCCCCGCCAACTCCCAGTACCGACAAGTCGATACCGGCTTCAGAAAGATCGAAATCACGAAAATCGGGCGATTTGAACAAAATCTCATCTCCGCGTACCGATGGCCGCACAGCGCTGAACAGATTGGTGTAACCGGATCCCAGTATTTCTTTAATTCCCTTAAACATACCCACATTACAGGCAAGTTCCCCATGCGTAACATTTACATAATAAACCCTGTTTTTGCCGGTCATGATTTTGGGAATCCCGCTGTCCCAGGTAACGCTGGCATCGCCTTCGGCCGTGCTAAGAAAAACCAGTTCTTTCCCCGAACTTTTATCATCAATTATGTAATTACAGGGAGTCGCCCTGTCGCGACCGGCTATGTAAACTGCATTTTTTATGTCCTCTTCGCCCAGTTTATATGAAATAATTTTATTACGGTAGTTATTAAACCAGTTCAAATCTTCTTTTGTTGGGACAGGCCAGTTTTTATATTCAGTTCCGCCCAGCATGTTCTTCCAGGTTGTGGCATCCGAAAAATCATGTCCGCCATCAAAGGGCAGCAAACCCAGAAGTCCTTTAAACTTAGAGAAAATCCGGATTAACTCTTCCTTTGAGTGTACAACATCAATCAAACTCAATTTGTCGATGAGCCTGTCTATACCAAATAAAACCGCCGGTATTCGGAAAGAGCCTCCGAGCGGGGCGCCCAGAAATATTAATTGAAACCCGGGTGAGTTATTCAGGTTTTTCCAGGTATCATTGTAGAAAACCATAAAATCCCTGATTAAAACACCGCCCATTGAATGGCCGATTATTTTAAGGGGTTGTCCGTATTTCATCAATTCATTCACTTTTCGGTTGAGAATTGCGGCAGAATCTTCCAGAGGCAAACGCCAGTCGAACGGAAAAGTGACCACATCGTAACTGTCGGCGAGTTCTTCCACTATTTTTTTGTATGAAGTTGAGACCAGTGAAGCCGGCTTAAGTTTTTTACTGGTTTTTAATCCGGATAATCCACCGGTGATAATTCTGGTATATTTAATCCAAAGCAATTTATCTTCGTCCTGCAAGTTTGATCCCATGATTCCGGGCAACAGCAGAACAATGGGTTTTGCGCCACTAACTTCATCCCTGAAAACCTCGCCACCATCGGGCCTAAAATTTATATTCCTGTCAGAGGCAGCCGAAACCGAAAGTGGTTCTTCTGTAAAACCGGGCAGTTTTTCGTTTAAATCCGATTTCAATGCAAGCAAAATAGCCTGGTTTGTAGCGTAATTTTCAAAATATTTAAAATGGTTGATTTTCGAATCTTCATAAAAATATTGAAGTACTTTGCCTGCCCTTCTGGTTCCCAATGTCATGGTATCGGTATCAACAACAAGGTCGTTCTTACCAAAAAAGAAAATTTTGCTGGCAATAATCCATAAAGCGCTGATTTTAACCGCTGGTTTTGAATTACCGGCAATTACTGCCAGCGAGTTGTTGATTATCATCCGCCCATCAGGATTTTCCAGGTCAATTGGGCAATTAATGGCTTTAATAAAGGGAGAACGCGGATTTTGTACTTCGAGGCCGGGTAAAACATCGGTTTTGTTTTTGCTGTCGATTAATGCTGCAATAAGGTTTCTGAACGACATATAAAGCGGATTGGCTGCTATTCCGGTTCCCATGCCAATCAAATTAAGTGTAATATTCATGAAATAATCAAGCCGTTTCGAAGCCAGTGTTGTTCCACCCGCAGGACAGGCAATTCGGATGAATTTATCGATTACAATTTTTTTGTTTTCCAGTATTTTACCAATGTCGTTGATTAGCTTTTGAATTTCAACAAAATACTTTTCCGGATATCCTTTTTTCAGAATGGAAATTTCAGTTGCATTAAAACCACCTTTAGCGCCCTGAATGTTGCAAAACCGCGATAAAACTTCACCCACAAGTCCGCCCCGTGATGAGGTAATTAAATGCAAAACACAATTTCCGGGAAGCGCTGTAACCAGGTCTTTAACATTTTGCAGTGGATTTTCAGTGAGAGTGCGGTGCTGGAATGCCAAAATCCTTTCGCTATATGTATCTCGAACATAGCTCATAAAATCTGTTCCCTCGGCTCCTCCAAAAGATCCCTTAATGGATGACGCCGTTCCGTGGATAAGTAAAAGCCAGGGTTTGGCGCTGTTATCGGGTGTAAAACCGGTAAACTGAAAATCAGGTTTCAGGCCAAACAAACCAATTTTTCCATCCAACTGTTTGTCTTCCAGATTCCCGGCCAGTTTTTTCACTCCCAAACCAACCCCTTTTTTTGTAAAGATTTTAACCACTTTCAACACGGCTTTCCCCGCAAGCGATCGGTCGGTGCCACCTGAACTGATTTCGGAAGGTAATTCAAAAATATCACCAATTCCACGTTTTTTTAAAGTCAGGATTTCAGGGAATATATCATCCAAAGTTTCCGGTGTTGATATCCAACTTGCGCCATCTTCAAATTCGAATTCCACAACCTGATTCTCCTTGAATTGCAGTTCCTTTCGGTTTACAGCCCCCCTCGAAATTGTTTCAATCTGGTAATAATTAACCAGTTCCAGGTTATCATCTGAGAACAGATTTTTGTCGATATCAGTTCTTTCTGTTCCGTTAATAGTTATTGCATTAATTTTCATTTTTTTCGACATTTAATGGTGATACAATTTATGAAAAATGAAAATGCAAAACAATAGGGAGTTTTTAGTCCGAATTTAATAAGGACAGAAAGATTGATTTGCTGAGGGCTTGAATTACTGAGGAACTGAAGGATTGATTGATTGATTGATTGAAGCGTTTGATGGATTAAATACCGAGTAAAAAAATGGCGGGCTGTTTATGTAAATCAGGAACATTATTTTTCCATTGCTGAATGGTTTTTGTGGCAATAAATTCGTTTTCGCCTGTGAGGTTGGCAGCAATGCAAAGCAGGGTAGTGGGGGAGCAGGCTTTTAACAAGTCGCCGATTAAATGATTATTGCGATACGGTGTTTCGATAAAAATTTGGGTTTGCCGGTGGTTAATCACTCTCTTTTCAAGCACTTCAATTTCTTTTATCCGTTCGTTTGGTTTAACGGGCAAGTAACCATTAAATGCAAAGTTTTGTCCGTTCATTCCCGATGACATTAAAGCCAGTAAAATTGAAGAAGGGCCAACCAAAGGCACTACCTTAAATCCTTTTTGATGCGCAATTTTTACCACATCGGCACCGGGGTCTGCAACGCCGGGGCAACCGGCTTCTGAAATCACAGCTACATCAAATCCCTGTTCAATGGGCTTCAAAAATCCGGGGATATCGAAATGGGCAGTTCGCTTGTTCAGGTCGTAAAACTTACATTCATCGATATTAATTTCGCGGTTCACCTGTTTCAAAAAACGGCGGGCTGTTCTAACATCTTCAACAATAAAATGGCGGGTATTGGTAAGAATGGGAAATAATTGTGCCGGTAACACATTTTGCCATTCGCCTTCGCATAAAACATTAGGAACAAGGTAGAGTTTTGCCATTCTTAATTTTTCTGCAAAAGTAAAGATATTCACGATTAAAGCGCCGTATTTGTTAAATTTGCACCATGCATACTGAGGAGAAAATACAAATTGTGGCCACATTTCTTGGTACCGGAACTTCGCAGGGGGTGCCGGTAATTGCATGTGATTGCGATGTTTGCAATTCAACTGACGAAAAAGACAAGCGTTTGCGGTCATCGTTGATGTTAAAAATAAACGGGCTGAACTTTGTAATTGATGCCGGGCCCGATTTCAGGGCACAAATGCTCCGGGAACGGGCAAATTCGTTGCGCGCCATATTGCTGACACACGAACACGTGGACCATATATTCGGCTTAGATGATATTCGCTCGTATAATTGGGTTCAAAAACACCCCACCGATATTTATGCCGAAGAACGGGTTCAACAGGCCATTAAAACTATCTTTCATTATGTTTTTGCCGATTTTAAATATCCCGGAATCCCTAAAATGAAATTGCATAAGATTGAAAACAGTTCGTTTCAAATTGATGGAATTGAGTTTATTCCAATCCGCTGTTATCACCATAAATTGCCGGTTTACGGATTCAGGGTGGGGGATTTGACCTATATTACCGACACCAACCTTATTCCTTATGTAGAAATGGAAAAGGTAAAAGGAACAAAGATCCTCATTATAAATGCCCTCCGGAAAGAAAAACACATTTCGCATTTCAACCTTGGGGAAGCGTTGGAAGTAATTCAGAAAATTAATCCCGAAATGGCATATTTAACCCATTTAAGCCACAATTTCGGCAAACACGAAGATATTCAGAAAGAACTTCCTGTAAATGTTTTTGTGGGATACGATGGGCTGAAGATTAGTACTGATTGACAGATTGAAATAATAAAATAATTTGAATTTTAAGTTAGACTTTCCTTTCGATAACAATACTAAAGGTTGATCAGTTTCAGCAACAATAGCCATGTTTTTTAACACAGTTCCATTTGGATGTGTGGCCTTGCAAACCCATCCAGTCGGGAATTTCAGTGTTTGCCTCCCTTGCTTTTTTGTCGGGTCTTCGCATTACTTTCCCAAAATTTAACGGCATATAAAAAATGGTAAAAACTCTGTCATTAATAAATTTTTTGTTATTCCATTCAAACACTTTCCCATCTCAGGGAATTGGATCGAACGCAGGGCTACAAATGCCTTCTTCAGTTGATTGCTGTGCCATGATGTTGATTTTTTTATCGGTTTTTTAGCTTTTACATTGTCCCTAAGAGCATATCAAATTTAAGCGTAAAACTGATTTTAAGCAATTTTTATTTAGACATCTTCTAAATAATAAAATATATTCGTACATTTCAGTCTTAATTGCTCTCTGAAATAAATTATTTAACTCAACATTAATGCAAGCTGACGCCGGAAAAATCCGACAGTTTATTGACAAACTAAAGTCGAATGGCATTTGTTGGGGCAGTGATTTTGGCAAACCAGTTCCGGTTCATTTTGATGATGGCTTGAATGTATATAACATGACTGCCTGGAAGACGAAATAAAATGAAATCCGCGGAAGCCGAAAAGCGGATAAAAGAGTAGGCGAACAA
Source organism: Prolixibacteraceae bacterium (assembly GCA_009773765.1). Lineage (GTDB taxonomy): Bacteria > Bacteroidota > Bacteroidia > Bacteroidales > Prolixibacteraceae > Draconibacterium. The sequence goes on from WTWZ01000085.1 coordinate 7,014, forward strand.
AAACTTCAAATTATGACAACAACTAAAGAAGGTAGGATTAAAATTAACTGCTTATCCACAATAAGCAAGTTATTTTATAATGTCATTATAAGTCACAGATGAAGTGGTTACTGCTTGTTGCATTAGCCTGTAAAA
>WTWZ01000007.1 GCA_009773765.1 Prolixibacteraceae bacterium
GCCAATCATGGTTGGCCAGAAATAACATACGCCCACCGCAAATACTGCTGCTGATAAAACTGTCATTACAGGGCCGGTTGAGATGCTGAGCAAATACAAACCGGCAACCGAGAAAATGGCCGAACCCAGCAACACTCCGGGAGGGTTCAAACGGTGAATCAAACCACCGGCAAAATAACGGCCAACAGCCATTAATCCGGTAACCACTGCGAGAATAATCATCGGGTGAATTCCGTTATTGGCAAGTAATGCATTAATCCATTGAGTTGTGCCCAATTCGGTTGAAGCAGTGAGCAACATACAGAAAAAGATAAACGGAAAAAGCAATGTGATTTTATTAACCAACCGTCCTTCGATAATTATGGCAACCGCAACGACCCCCACAATAATCAGCGGCAGCGAATAGCTTGAAGTAACTGCTGCCGAAATATTTGCATTGGTAGCCACAAGGATCATAAAAATTACAGCAAGTGTAATGGTTACCGGAGCCCCCACGTTTCGCATCATTTCCTTGTAAGTAACGCCGGTGGAAACACGTTCAGTTTCGGGGATATTTTGACCATAGAACAGGAACCCGTAAATTGCAAGCGGTATAAATAACAGGCCTACAAGTATTTCCCAACGCAAGTTCAATTGGTCCATTACCAGCGCAGCCAGCAAACTGCCAACCACTATTCCACCTGGAAACCACACATGGAACCGGTTCAGCATTTTGGTCTTTTTATCGGGAAAAAGCGCCGTTACCAGAGGATTACAGGCAGCTTCAACACTTCCGTTGCCTAACCCGATAAATACATTGGCAACAAACAGGGAAGTGTAGTTCTTGGCCATCAACAATAAAACAATCCCAATTAAATGCATTCCAAAAGCCATCCAAACAATGGATTTTGTTTTTACAATGTCGATAAAATAACCCCCTGCAAACATGGCCACGGCAAACCCCCAGAACGCAGGGCCAAAAGCCCTGCCTACCTGCTCGGCGCTTAAACCGTAATCATCGATAAAAACACTTTCAATCCGGGCCCTGATGGCAAACGTAATGGCCGTTACCAGCAAAGCGAGGCACGAGGCCACAAACAATCTTTTTTGATTTACTTCTTTCATAATAATTTGATTTTAAACTGGTTGAATATTGATTTAAATTTCATTTTCCGGTAAGGTATTTAATAGATTGTAAAAGAAGTTTACGGTATTCTTCGTTTTGATAGGTCCTGTAATCGTGCCCGGGCTGCAGATAAATAATTTTCGAATTATTGTACCGGTTTTCCCATGCAACTATTTCCATGCTTTTCGGATGCCGGGTTTTAAGTAACGGGAATACGTCTTCCGAAATGCGCACATTTCCATAAACCTCATCAAAAAAACGGGGTTCAGAAAGTCCAACAGTTACTGGTGTATAATTTTCAACTTTAGTATAAACCCACACATCATGTTCGTAATACGATAGTTCATCAACAGGCACCCCCCTGCCCTTTTCAATGTATTTACCGCCGAGAATCTTCTCAAAATCAGGCCAATCCTGGTACGAGGCAATGGAATGGTGCAAAAACAAAAACGGCTTTCCCTGCAGCGTAAGTTTTAAATATGCACTTTTTTCAGCTTCAGAAATGCCGTTCCACATATCGTAAAAAACCAGCACATCAAAATCTTTGGCCAAATCTTTCACCAGTTTCTGGTTGGCTTTAGGCTGTTGAAAATGCTCGTATTCAATTCCTGTAAGGGCATCGAACATTTCGAAAAACTGGAGTGTGTCATAAGAATGGCCTCCTGTAACTAACATGATTTTAATGGGTTGGGCAGGTAAAATTATGACTGAAATGAGAAAAATGAACAGTAATTTAATTCTTATCATCGGTTTAGCTTTTAAATTTCACTATTTAAAGTTTTAAAAATAGCAAATTCATTGAAACCCGATTCTATATTTTTAAACAGGCCCGAAAAAAATCTCAAAAAAAACAACTTTCGACAAATCTAAACTGTAAGTAGGCAAAAAAACATTCTAAACATTTTCTTGCTTCAGTAGTTATTAAATTTAGTTAATTTTACAACGAGGCTTACATCAAAAAAAGTCTGTATTTTTAAACTTGAAAAACCATAATTTATCATGAAAAGTCTGTCAAAATACGTTTTAATAATGCTTTTTGCACTGGTGGCACTTTTAAACGGATGTGATTTAACCAACAACAATGAACCGGAACCAACAGACAGATACCTGGTAAGTTTCGAAAAACACAAAACATACCTGCCTTCGTTTATAAAGGCGATTTTAACTCCTTTGCTAACACCGTATCCGGAGTTAAAAACGATAGTTGATAATTTGAAGCATGGAATTGAAGTTTACAAAATTACTTACAACACCAAATTTGAAGGTAAGGATATTGTTGCATCAGGCCTGGTTTCGGTGCCCATCGGCAAAGGTTCGTTCCCTGTAATCAGTTATCAAAACGGCACTAACACCCTGAACAGCAACGCGCCTTCGGTTAATCCCGACTACGAATTGTATCTGTTACTTGAATTTGTGGCATCCACCGGTTTTATTGTTTCTGTTCCCGATTATCTCGGTTTTGGAGCCTCCTCCGGCATGTACCACCCGTATTACGACAGAAAATCGACCGTGGAATCGGCTACAGACATGTTGAGAGCTGTAAACGAACTGGTTAAAAACTATCTGGTGATTACCAATAAAAAAGATTTGTACATCATGGGCTACTCGCAGGGAGGCTGGGCCACCATGGAACTGCAGAAATACATCGAGGAAAACTATGCTTCGGAATTTAACCTGAAAGCCAGTGCATGTGGCGCAGGTGGGTATGATTTGCGTTACATTAACAACTACATTCTGGCTAAAAATGAATATCCGATGCCTTATTTTATCGGTTATGTTATGAACAGCTATATTAAATCGGGCAAAATTACCATTCCGGCATCCGATGTTTTTAAATCGCCTTACAGTGAAAGAATTTTGACCTTATATGACGGAACTAAATCGGGCGAACAGATTAATGCCCAGCTTACAACCAAAACAACAGATTTGTTTACAGCAGAATACTTGAATGGCGCCAATACCAATTCAAAATTTATATCGGTAATGAGCAGTTTGGGCAACAACAGCCGGACGGCATGGAAAACCAATGTTCCCACCATGATTTTGCATGGAACAGAGGACAATTATGTACCATACAAGGTTTCAGACAACATTTATAAAGATTTTATAGCTAAGGGAGTTCCTGCAGGTACCGTTACCCTTGTACTAATTCCGGGCATCGGCCACAATTCGGGCATCATCCCCATTGGAGTTGCCTCAATCAACTGGTTTATAGAGTTAAGCAAAAATAACTGATTTTCAGGAATAGTTCTCCAGACAACCTAATCACTGAAAGATACAAATACTATGTCCAAAGAAACAGCTATTAAACTATTTGAGCAAAAACAGGTTCGCTCTGTTTGGAACGATGAAGAAGAAAAGTGGTACTTTTCAGTTGTCGATGTAATTGAAGTTCTATCTGAAACCGATCGACCGCGTAAATACTGGAGCGATTTAAAAGCCAAACTGAAAAAGGAAGGTAGTGAACTGTCCGAAAAAATCGGACAGTTGAAAATGGCTGCGGAAGATGGTAAAATGCGCGTAACGGATGTGGCCGATACTCAACAATTATTCCGCCTCATTCAATCTGTTCCATCACCAAAAGCAGAACCTTTCAAACTATGGCTGGCACAGGTTGGCAATGAACGCATAGATGAAATTGAAGACCCGGTAAAAAGGTAGTAACTAAAATCAACGCCAAACAATTGCCGCAAAAGACAAATAACGAAATTGACAAGGAATAAAAAAGTAGTTGGCCTAAACCGGTTTTTTCCTATTTTAGCATCCCAAAATTAAATACAGGTTGCTATGAAAACAGTTTTAACAGCATTACTTTTTATTGTCACGTTTAATTTATACTCCCAAAATCGCGAACATGCTTTCGAAGTAAACAAACGACTTGGTCGCGGTATTAATTACGGGAATATGTTTGAAGCCCCTTCCGAAACCGGTTGGGGAAATCCGTGGAAACCACAGTATGCCAAAATGATTGCTGATTTGGGATTCAAACATGTTCGCATTCCCATTCGCTGGGAACCTGCCAACAGAAGTTCGGCAACAGCGCCTTACACCATTTCGGCCACTTTTTTGAACCGAATAAAACAGGTTGTCGATTCGGCTCTGAACAATAATCTGCACGCCATAATCAATATGCACCACCATGATGCTTTATTTGCCAACCCCGATGCCCAGAAAGAGAGGTTTTTGGCACATTGGCGGCAAATCTCATCCTTTTTTAAAGATTACCCCGATAGTTTGTTGTTCGAAATTTTGAATGAACCTCACGGTAATATCACACCTGAAAAATGGAATGTTTTTCTGGCAGGTGCGCTTACTGAAATCAGAAAAGACAATCCGGACAGGATTGTGGCAATAGGTACGCCCGATTGGGGCGGCCTGGGCGGCCTACCCTACCTGCTGTTGCCCGATGATGAAAATATCATTTTAACCATTCATTATTACAACCCGTTTCAGTTTACCCACCAGGGCGCCGAATGGGTGGGCAACGGCACCGAAGCCAACGCCTGGCTGGGCACCAAATGGAACGATACCGAAACCGAACGCGAAATTGTTCAGAACGAGTTTTCGCCGCTCCTTAAACTGGGAAAAACCAAAAATGTACCGGTTCATATCGGCGAGTTTGGCGCTTACAGTAAAGCCGACGAAACTTCGCGCAAAAAATGGACAACTTATATGTCACGTTATTTCGATTCGCTCGGCTGGAGTTGGGCTTACTGGGAATTCAGCGCCGGTTTCGGCATTTACAACCCATCAAACGGAACATGGAATAAGTATCTGGTTGATGCACTGTTGCATAACGAATTGCCCGAACCGGCCAGATATGTTGGGACGCCGGTTTACACTTCCAATTTCAGGACCTCAAACGACGGATGGAACCTGTACTGGCAAAGTACTGCTGCAAGCCAGCTTTCGCGTACCGACAACTCGCTGAAGGTAAGCATTACAAAAGGCGGCTCCGAAGGATGGCATGTGCAGTTGGTTAAAAACAATATTCAGTTAAAGGCCGGAAAAAAATACCGGTTCTCTTTTAAGGCAAAAACCGATACCGAACGCAGTTTAAGCGCGTACATCGGTAAGAGTTCCGATCCGTGGACGGCTTACAGCGGGTACAATTCGGCGACGGTAACCGATACCTTTAAAGTTTATACGTTTGTTTTCGACCAGGCCACAAACGACAATGTTGCCCGGATGGTATTCGATTTGGGGAAATCAACCGAAGGTTTTACAGTTACTGAAGTAAAACTGGAAGAGGTTGTTTTACAATGGCCAACCACCGCTGAAACCATTGAAGATTTGAAAACCACGGTTTTTCCAAACCCTGCAACCCATTTCTTTACCATTCATAATCTGGATGGTTTTAAAAGCTACACTCTTGTAAATACACAGGGAATGACAGTAAAATCAGGTATTCTGAATAATTTCAGTAATTTTATTTCATTCGAAGAATTTACACCCGGAATGTATTTCGTTCATTTAAAGGGGGAAAACAGTGTTCACTCGGCAAAAATCCTGAAGCGGTAAGAAATCCATTCACGCATTACTTCTTCTTTCTGTAAACTTTTACATAATCAATGTAATACTTTTGCGGAAATATGGTTTCGTCAATCCCCTTTTGTCCGCCCCAGGCGCCGCCAACCGCAAAATTAATAAGCAGGTAATGTGGTTTGTCGAAAGGCCATGTACCCGAACCGGTTCCTTCATTTTTAAATGAAAAATAAAGTTTGTCGTTCAGGTAAAAATCCATGTGTCCTTCGAACCACTCAACTGCGTAAACATTAAATTTTTCGTATGGTTTCTCGATGGTAATTTTATTGCCTTTGTTGGTGCCTTTTACATGGTTGTATGCTTTGGTGTGAATGTTGGCATGGATTACATCGGGTTCGTAACCCACATTTTCCATGATGTCGATTTCGCCGCAGGCAGGCCAGCCCGTTCCTTGTTTGAAAACATCACCCAGCATCCAGATTGCAGGCCAGGTACCAATCCCGGTGGGCAGCTTGGCTTTAACCTCGATGCGGCCATACAATATGCTTTTCTTTCCGTAGGTATTAATACTGGCAGACGTGATTTTATGTCCGTTCCAGTTGTCCTTTCGTGCCTCAATCACCAGGTTGCCATTTTCAACACGCACATTTTCAAGGCGTTCTTTGGTGTAATACTGCGCTTCATTGTTGCGGATGTAGCCTTCCTCGTAACTCCAGATTTTGGAATCGGGCAAACCTGCAACATCAAAATGGTCTTCCCAAACCAGTTCCCACTGAACCGGCGATTTGGTTGATGTTTTGTTTTCCTTTTCAGCAGTTGAATTCAGTTTATTGCCGGAAACAGCAACTGATGTTAATATTAAAACGGGAATAATCAGATACTTCATAACATTTGATATTTTTGGTTTAGCTTCAAAGATATTTCTTTTAACTGATTTTTAAATATGATTGAAAAGATTCGGCAAAAAACATTTTTCGGTTTCAGAATGTTACTTTCGCAGCAAATTTCTGATAATGAAGATTAAAGTTCATCCAAAAGCCAAAGCGCTGATATTCGATTTAGACGGGACACTTTCCGATTCACTGCCGGTTCACCTGTCCACCTGGAACCTTGTGGGGGAAAAATACGGATTTGTTTTCGATCCTCAGATTTTACACGAAATGACAGGCCGTCCAACCATCGAGTTTGCGCAAAGAGTGGTTGAACAATACAAACTGAATGCCGATCCTCACGAACTGGTGCGGATGAAACAGCAGGCATTCTGGTCAATGGCCAACTTGCTAAGGCCTGTTGACGAGGTGGTTTCGATTGTGAAGGAAAATTATGGCAGGCTGCCGATGAGCGTAGGAACCGGCGCAGGCCGAAAAAGTGCAATGGTCCAGCTTGAAACCCTTGATTTACTTCGCTATTTTGATGCTGTTGTTTCGGCTGACGATGTAAAAAAACACAAACCTGAACCCGAAACTTTTCTTGAATGTGCGCGGTTAATGGGTGTTGAGCCGCAATATTGCCAGGTTTTTGAAGATGGCGTTCTTGGAATTGAAGCCGCCCAAAAAGCCGGGATGAAGGTTACTGATGTACGCCCGTTTATTAATTACGGCGAGTGGGCGCTCTCCTGATTCTTTCTTATGGAAACGTTGCTTACCTGGGTATTCCGTTTTGGATGGTGGTACTCGAATCAGTATATGTATTCAAAGTTTACGTTTTTCAGCCGCCCAATTAAAACGATGTCGGAATTCATTCCCGCAGAAAAAAGTTCGCTTTCGGTAATTTCGAAACCCCCGCCCACTCCCTGTAACACAAAAAGATAGGGCTCATTTTCGAAATGAAGGATTCCTTTTACGCGATAGATTTGTTTTTTATACAAATCGAGGGTGTAGGAAAGCCAGTTGGTAAATTGCTCCCTGTTTAACGGGTGCTGAAAAATGAGGGTTTGCGATGTTATTTCTGGATGAATGGATTTTACCGCTGAATAATCAGGAATAAACTTTTGCTGATGAATGGTTGAACCCAGATCAAAACTAGGGGAATTGCCAAATTGTGAAAAATGAATTTTGCCCGACGGATTTATTTGTAAAATCTCCTCCTTAATTTTTTCTTTTTGAGTTGCCATTAACAGCTCCGATTTATTAATCAGAATGCAATCGGCTGCAGCCAACTGTTTCAGCGAGATTTCCTTTTCAGTTAAAAGATTAAAATTCAAAGTGTCAACCAGACAAATCGTTCCGTTGAAATGATAAACCGATTGCAGGTTTTCGTCCCTGAAAAATGGGCGGATTACGGGCGCCGGGTCTGCAATACCAGTGGTTTCGATTAAAAGATGGTTAACGTTTGGAAACCTTTCTGCCAGTTCGAGCAAAACCAGTTCATATTCACCGGAAATGGTGCAGCAAATACAGCCGTTTTTTAGTTCAAACATTTGGCTGGCATCCAAACCTTTTATCAGTTTTGTATCGATTGCAACTTCGCCAAACTCATTCTCAACCAATGCAAATTGTATATCAGGATTGTTTTTCAGCAAATCGTTTATAAACGTAGTTTTCCCGGCTCCAAGAAAACCGGTGATAATGGTAACGAGTATTTTATTTTTCGAAATCATCGGTTCAAAAATAACATTTCAAATCAGAATTGCCATTCAAAATATCAGAACACTTCATAAGCCCGGCAAGGTAAGGCTGAGGATGTGACAAATTCTTTCTTTCCGTTTGTACAGGACAAGTTATTCTTTGTCGGAATGACAAGTATTGTTACGTAGGACAGATTTCTCGTTGCGATTTCTTTGATAAAGCAAGCATGGCGCTGACAGGTTCCCCGCTGCGGTAACAAAGACAGAATTTAATTTTCTTGTCATCTCGACGAAGGAGAGATCTGCCACTCGAAGAGATTTCTCCTCGTTCCTCGTCGAAATGACAGCATTGAGGTAGCTTTCTGTCATTTGCACATTATGCCTAATAAAATTAGTTAAACTCTCGGAATGACAGGTTTTCCCTCCCTACGATTACAAACTAAATTGTCATTCCTATGGAGGTACGACTAAGAAACCTCAAACTGTTTTTATCAAAAAGCCCCGAAGAATATCAATTCCCCAGAGCCTTTTCTATCTCATTAAATCCAAACTTTGAACAATATTCCCGGAATTCTAAACCCGGAACCCTGAACTCAGGACTGTTAATACGCAAACAGCGGAAAATCCTTCATCATCTGATGTACTTTTCCGCCTACAAGTTTCAGCGTGTTTTCATCTTCAATATTTGAAATAACTTCGTCAATCAACTGAACAATAACCGGCATCAAATCTTCTTTTACGCCACGGGTTGTAATTGCTGGTGTTCCAACTCTTATTCCTGAAGTCTGGAACGGGCTGCGGCTATCGAACGGAACCATGTTTTTATTTACGGTGATTTCGGCTTTCACCAAAGTATTTTCCACTTGTTTACCCGTAATTTCAGGGAATTTGGAACGCAGATCAATCAGCATCGAGTGGTTATCTGTTCCCCCTGAAATTACTTTGTAACCCAAATCCATAAACGCTTTTGCCATTGCTTTTGCATTAACAATTACCTGTTTCTGATATTCTTTGTACTCTGGTGCCAGGGCTTCTCCAAAAGCAACTGCTTTTGCTGCAATCACATGTTCCAGCGGTCCGCCCTGCTGACCTGGAAAAATGGCAGAATCCAGTAATGCCGACATCATTTTCACTTCGCCTTTTGGCGTTTTCAACCCCCACGGATTTTCAAAATCTTTTCCAATCAGAATAATTCCGCCACGCGGGCCACGCAATGTTTTATGGGTTGTCGATGTTACAACGTGTGCATATTCCAGCGGATTTTTCAACCATCCGGCGGCGATTAATCCGGCAGGGTGTGCCATGTCAATCATCAGCAAAGCGCCAATTTTATCGGCAATTTCGCGCATACGTTTGTAATCCCAGTCGCGGCTGTATGCAGAAGCGCCGCCAATAATCAGTTTTGGTTTGTGTTCCAGCGCCAGTGTTTCCATTTGGCCATAATCCACCAAATTGGTGTCTTCCTTTACCATGTATGCAATGGGATTGTATAAAATTCCCGAAGAGTTAACAGGCGAACCATGCGAAAGATGCCCTCCATGCGATAAATTCAAACCTAAAAAAGAATCGCCGGGTTGTAAAATCACACTTAAAACAGCGGCATTTGCCTGCGCGCCCGAGTGAGGCTGAACGTTAGCCCATTCGGCGCCATACAATTCTTTAATGCGATCTATTGCCAGTTGCTCGGTCATATCCACAAACTGGCAACCGCCGTAATAACGCTTTCCCGGGTAACCTTCGGCATATTTATTGGTCATTACCGAACCCATTGCTTCCAAAACCTGGTCGCTTACAAAGTTTTCCGATGCTATTAATTCGATGCCTCCCAACTGACGCAAGCGCTCTTTCTCAATGATTTCGAAAACCAAATTATCTCTATTCATTTTTGGATTTATCTTAAAATTTGAATGTGCCAAAGTTAATATATTTTAGGGCAGGCCTTGAATAAACCCATTTCAAATGGCTATTAGTTTTTAACATTTAACTCACAGTTTTGAAATCCAGTCACCAGGGGAAAAAAGTAAAAAAAAAAGGATGATTGAAATATTCTCATTGTTACCTGTTTTGGAATTGAAGACAGATCAATTTTTGAAAAAAGTTTTAAACTTTAAATAATTCCGGTTTTGCCTGCCCAAAATATTTTTGAAAAAGTGCAAACCGATGCGATTTGGAATGCGATTTTTTCTGACGTAAAAAATCGAAATGTAAAGGTGAATACCGCTCCATTTCGGCCAAATATTCCTTTAAAAACACGGAATTGTTTAAACCTACCGATTCAATGGCCATGGTTTCGATGCTGCGGTTCATTAAATTCAGGAATACATCAACATTCGGCGCTTCAAAACATTTCATTTCTTTCAGCGCCGCCCTTCCAAAATGGATGGTACGGTTTACAAATTCACCGAGATTATTTTGTTTCAGCGATGAACACATGGTTTTTGTATTTGCATCGGCATCCTCCTTCATATCCTGAATATCGTCGATCATTTGCAGGTAAATACCGTAGCCGAAAAGCGCCTGTTGTTCATGTTTCGTAAGTTTTCCTGCCACCAGGTAACCATCGGCAAGAACAGATGCCCCACCCTTTTCAAAACATACCCGCTGAATTTCGCTTTCGGCTAATCCCCCGGTTTTTAACAATTTCAAACTATCGGTTTGCCCTTTTTGAATTGCGTATAAACTTTCATAAACTTCCGGAAAATCAATTCGTTTGTATTGTTCCTCAAACATGCCAACCAATTGAAACAATTGTGTTTCGGTATGATTTATTGGTGAAATATTTTCGCCATGCAACCGCCGGTTAAAACGTTCGCTGAATTCACTTTTTTCTTTCCCCGTAATGTTTGGATTGTCGAGTAAATTATCGCTGTAAGGGTAAATCATACTGTATGCAAATACCGAAGGGGTAATTTCAACAGGTAAATTCATCATTAGCTGAAGGCCATTCATTATCCAAACGTTTCGCAAGCCCTGGTAAATATTTTCGGGCGAAAGTTCGGGGCCAAATTCGCGCGACTGGTAAAAAAAATCCTTGCTCACCCCCCTGAATTGTTCAGAAAGGATGATTTCAAGATGAGCCTCTTCGAAATCGAAAATGCTTTGTAAAAACGACCTGAATACCGGAAAGAATTTACTTTCAGGATTGCTCGTTTTCAGTTTTTTTATAGCTGACCGCGATTGCAGCGATTTCATTTTTAACTGAATTTGTTCAAAATTGTTCTCCCTTTCCAGTTGATCAGATTCTGAATAAGCACGATTAAAAACAGGAAAACTGGTTGGACTTTTTTCCCAGATATTGATAAAATGGTTGATGTAAGAATCTACAGTTTGCATGGCTTGTTGTTTGAGCATAAAGTTAAATAAACGAACAACAACTCTGGCATTTTTTAGACGAACGAATCATTTTAACAGGGTGAACGCTAAATTGGAAACGGTGATTTCAGAATTCAAAAATATTATGAGGTTAGCATACTGACTACCTGATTTAAAAATTACCAATCCTGCTGTTAAACCTGTCGTCTGAATTGATTATCTTCGTTGCATGAATGTAAAACAGAAACCGATATTTGAAAAGCGCATTTTCTGGGATGTGAACTTTGAGCAGATTGATTATGATGCCAAGGCAAACTTCGTAATTGAACGGGTTTTTGAAAGGGGTGATGTTGAAGATATCCGTCAATGCCGAAGGTACTATGGGGATGAAAAAATTACTCAGGTTTTAATAAACACCCGGTTTTTGCCTGAGCACAGAATACATCTTGCCAGCGCGATTATTGATAGACCACTCGAAGAATTCAGATGTTATATATTAAGACAGTTGAACCCGGGACTTTATCCCTATTAAAGGATTTGATGGAAATTCGTTCGCTTCAACCTTTTTCACTGGTTGGGGGAACAGCCTTGTCTCTGCGTTACGGCCACCGCAGTTCTGTTGATTTGGATTTATTTTATCATGAAGAATTCGATAGTACTTTAATAGAAGAGGAATTAAAAAGCAACTTTGGCGATGATTTTTTCACAGAAGGAGGACACAAAAATTTTGGCATTTTCTGTTACATCAAAAAAATAAAAGTGGATATTGTTAGTTTTCCACATTTACCCATTGCACCGTTTGAAATTGAACAACGAATCCGCTTTTACAGCAGCGCTGATATTGCAGCCATGAAAATTCAAGCCATTTTAGGACGTGGCAAAAAAAAGGATTTTTGGGATTTGCATGAGTTATTAAAACACTTTTCACTGCAACAAATCATGGATTGGCATAAACAGAAATATCCTAATCAAATGCTTGCAATCAGTATTCCGAATGCCATAACTTATTTTACTGATGCTGACGAAAGCGAAACACCTGTCAGCTTTAAAAAGCAAACCTGGGAAAGTGTTAAAAAAAATATCAGCCGGGTTGTAAGTGACTATTTAAGGTAAATGCCGATTAGGCAATATTTGTGTAAACCGCCTGCACATCATCGTCTTCTTCCAGTTTATCTATCAGTTTTTCAATATCAACCAGTTGTTCTTCGGCAAATTCAACAGGGGTAGTCGGAAAGCGCTTTAACACGGCTTTTGTAACCTGAATTTTTAAATTTTCGAGCGCGTGTGCCATTACTCCAAATGATGTATAATCGGAATAAACATAAACTGTTCCTTCGTTTTCCTCAATTTCTTCCAAACCGGCATCAATCAATTCCAATTCCAAATCTTCAAGGTTCATTCCCCCGGGTTTGTGAAATTCGAAAACCGCTTTTCTTGAGAACATAAATTCAAGCGACCCGGTTGGGCCCAATGTTCCGTGAAATTTATTGAAATAACTTTTTACATTGGCTATAGTACGGGTGGTATTATCGGTGGCACATTCAACAAAAATAAGAACACCGTGCGGGCCTTTTCCTTCGTAATTTACTTCTGTAAAGTCAGCGGCATCTTTCCCTGTGGCACGTTTTATTGCCGCATCGATATTGGCTTTGGGCATGTTTTGCGCTTTAGCGTTTAAAATTGCCGTACGGAGCGCTGCATTTGTATCGGCTTCGGGCCCACCTTCTTTGGCTGCAATGGTTATTTTCTTTGCAATTTTTGGAAAAATCCTCGACATTTTGTCCCACCGTTTTTCTTTGGCCGCCCTGCGGTATTCAAATGCTCTTCCCATGAATTAAATCTTTTTTGAATAAATTTTGTGCGAAAATAAACAACTGAAACGACAATAACCAAAACTCAATTCACTTTTCGTGGTTTACAAACTTTTTCCTCTTTCTTCACCATTGCCCCACATTTTTTACACTGATATTTTGGTTGGCCGGAATTTTCGAAATCTTTCCTTTTACAGACTGGTTGTTTTCCCATTATTACATTTGCTGTTCACGATGAAAAAGAACAACGTTAACCGAAAAATTGTTTCGAAGGTGTTCGGCCATTTTTTCGGCGGCGTAAACCGAGCGATGCCGTCCGCCGGTACACCCAAAACCCACAGAAAGATGTGTAAAATTCCTTTCGAGATAAGTTTTTACTGATTGGCCAACTATAACTTTTACCGCATTTAAAAAAATCCCGATTTCTGATTTCTGTTCCAAAAATTCCTGAACTTCCCAATCTTTTCCTGTCAGGTTATTGTATTCAGGATAACGGCCGGGATTATTCAAAGCACGGCAGTCGAAAACATGTCCTCCGCCGTTTCCTGATGTATCGGCCGGATAACCGCTTTTGTAAGAAAAACTGCTGACTGTAACAGTTAAATTGTTTTTGGCCTGACCAATTTCCTTTAAAACTTCTGAATGGGCAAGTTGGCCTAAAACACTGAAAAGTTCAGGTATTTCAACTGGCAGGGCCACATCTTCCAGCAAAAGTTCCAGGTTTTTCAATGCAAACGGAATACTCTTCAGAAAATGTTCCTTTTTTTCGTAAAACCCCCTGAAACCGTACGCACCCATCGCCTGCATAATCCTTATCAACACAAATCCTTTAAAATGAGCTTCGAAACCTTTATCATTTACAGGAATGTATTTTTTCAGTTCTGATACATAAAAATCGAATAATTGCTGCCTTACACTTTGCGGGATATCGGCCTTTCCATCATAAAGCAGCGATGCCAAATCGTATTGCAAAGCGCCACGCCGGCCACCCTGATAATCGATAAAATAAACCTCGCCATTTTTCAGCATCACGTTTCGCGACTGAAAATCACGGTATAAAAAATAATCAGAATCAGCGCTTAGCAAATAGTCGCAAAAAGCCTGGTAATCATCCTCGAGCGCTTGCTCGTCGAACTGAATTTTTGCCAGTTTCAGAAAGTAATATTTGAAATAATTCAAATCCCACATCATCGATTGCTTGTCGAATGCAGCACGTGGGTAACAAACCGAGTAATCCAAATCTTTCCCTGCAACAATCTGAATCTTTGGGAGTACTTTCAACACTTTTTTGTATTGAGCAATGATGTTTTCCGAAAAACCTTCTTTCTCCCGTACTTCACTTAAAAAATCGAACAGCGTAACATCGCCCAAATCTTCGAGCAGGTATTTTTTTAAATCGGCGCTGACGGCATAAACCTCAGGAACCGGCAAATCGTTTATTTTGAAATGATTGGTAAACGACAAAAATGCAGTGTTTTCCTTCACATCGGCATTGAATGCCCCGATTACAGTCCTGGAAGAACTGGTTAACCTGCAATATTCGCGGTACGAACCAGAACCGGGAAGCATGGAAAAATCGCCGGTTTTTTCATTGAAATGATTTTCGAAAAGTTGTATTATCTCGTTTTTTTCTGAAGTTTTCAACCTGTTAAAATTTAAAGTTCCACATTTTGATACCAATTATAAATTGGATTAATTGTACTTTTATCATCATGAAAAAAGTAACGGGCAAAAGCAAAACCAAAAGTATTCAATTTTTGAGTATAGTCAGAAATTTGCTGACAGGAATTGGCATTTTCTTTTTGGCATGCATTATTCTGGCGCTTACCGAACAACCTTTCTGGGGTTATCACTGGCTGGGAACCAGTAAATCTGAACTGAAATGGAAACCCGAAGTAATTATTGTACTTGGTGGCGGTGGAATGCCCAGCCAATCGAATTTAATGCGGGGCTGGTATGTTGGAAACGCTGCAAAATCGTTCCCCGGTGCAACAGTTGTAGTTGCTATGCCCGGTGATATTTCTGACAGTTTGAGCACACCCCGGATCATGAAAAATGAACTGATTCTGAGAGGAGTAAAACCCGATAAAATTGTTTTTGAATTCGATGGCACCAACACCCGCGCGCAGGCTTTGAATTGCAAAAACCTGGTAAAAATGCAAACTCCAGTTTTGCTGGTTACTTCGCCCGAACACATGCGGCGGGCGGTACTCTGTTTCAGGAAAGCAGGTTTTGAAAAAGTAAATGGATTGCCCGCTTTTGAAAATGCGCTGGAAGCCGATTTAAAATTCGACGACGATAAACTGGGAGGAAATAAAACTCTTGTACCCGATGTTGGCGAAAGCATTAACGCCCGTTATCAACTCTGGAACCACCTGAAATACGAAATTTTAATTGCACGCGAAATAGTGGCGCTTGCATATTACAGATTAAGAGGGTGGATTTGATTTCGATTCAACGCAAATTTTCAATTACCCGTTTTAGTTTTTGCTGAACTTCCTCTGCTAAACTGCCAAGTGCAGGATTATTTACAGAAATCATCGAAGCGATCGGGTCAACCGCGGCAACTTCAATTTCGCCGTTTTCATGTTCCTGAACAATTACGTTGCATGGAAGAAAGACGCCGATTTTATCTTCGGCTGATAAGGATTTGTATGCAAAATGAGGGTTACAGGCACCCAGTATTTTGTATTTTTTGAAATCAACATCAATTCTCTTTTTTAAAGTATCCTGCACATCAATTTCGGTTAATACTCCGAAACCTTCTTTTTTCAGTTCATTGGCAACTTTTTCAACAGCTTCATCGAAACTTGTGTTTTCCAATACTTTATTAAAAAAATAACTCATAATTTCTACATTTTATTTTCATCACTACAACAACAAATAACGGTGTAAATTGTTGCAGCCCTTTTTACTCACATGTTGGCTCAAAGGTAAATATGCGTAAATGAAAAACTATCTATTGGCCAGCCCCCTGCAATACCGATTTATCCAGCTTTCTCCCTTTAACAGGTTATGCCTGTCGAGAAACGCTTCAGTTTTTGCCAGCGTTTTTTTGAAGTATTTGGGGCTTTTGCTGTAGTTAAAAAATCCGTGTCCCTGTTTCTTGTAACCCACCAGTGTGCATTTATTGCCCTGTTGTTTCATAAGGTAATTAAACCTGTGCACATTTTCATAAGGAACTATTGTATCTGCTTTTCCATGCATAATTAAAGTCTCCGGTACATCAGGGGTTAAATGATGGACCGGGCTGAGTTCAAACTCGCGGCCAGCCAGTTTTTGCTGCCCATAACCTTTTTTGCCCGTGTCAACCACCGGATTGAAAAGCACCAGCAACATTGGAACTGAAGAAACTGTTAAATCGTCGGCAGCTTCGTTTATATCATCAATAACTGCTGTACAAGCTGCAAGGTGACCGCCTGCCGAACCACCCGATGCCACAATACGGTTGATATCAATTCCAAGTTCGTCACCGTGAATTTTAAGATAGCGGATGGCCGATTTTGCATCCTTTACACTTTCGAATGGCGTGGTTGAATGACGGGATTGCGTGCGGTAATCGGGACAAAATGCCACCATTCCGCGCGTGGCCAGGTATTCGGCCTGAAACTGAAACTGCGATGGATCGCCTTTGACCCAACCCCCGCCAAAGAAAAATACAATGGCCGGAAGTTTTAAACCTGCAGGCGCCTGTGGCTTGTACATAACCATTTCCAACTCGACCCCATCCACATTCTTATAAACAAAACTGCTTTTTTCAAATTTATAGGCCTGCGAAAAAAGCTGGGGGGCCGAAACAACAATCAAAAACAATATCGAAACCAGTATTCTTTTCATTTACAACTGTACAATTAAAACGGTTTCCTTTTCATCGCGAATAATATCAACCGAAACCTGCTGTCCAACTTCCATGGTTTGCAACCGGCTCATATAATCATGAATTCCGCCCACTTTTTTTCCATCGATTGCAGTAATAATATCTCCTTTTTTCATCCCTGCCTTATCGGCGGGTTTGCCTTTGGTAACGGCGTCAATCCGTAAACCGCGTTTTTCAAGCCCGGCAAAATCGGGCATAACCCCAAATGTAACTTTTAACCGGCCACCGCGACTGCGCTGAAATTTTGGCCCAGCTTCCTGAAAAGTTAAAGCGGTTTCACGGTTAGCTAATTCATTAATAAGCAAATAACTGTACCCGGCCACTTCTGCAGCTCCTTCGAAATTGATTAATTCAGCATCATCAAACGGAGTATGGTAATCGGAATGAGCGCCGGTTGAAATAAAAAACACCGGAATATTTTGCAGATAAAACGCTGCATGGTCCGACGGGCCAATACCTTCAGGCGAAAAAGCCAGTTCGAAACCCGTATTTAAACCGGTTAAAACAGCTTCTGCTTCTTTCGAAGTTTGCGTGCCGCCAATGCTTAACCCGTTTGTTGCGTTATCTAATCTTCCAACCATATCGAAGTTAAACATTGCTACCATTTTTTTAGTTTCAACCGGAGGTTTGCCTGTAAATGCTTTCGAACCAACAAGTCCCATTTCCTCGGCGCCAAAAGCTACAAAAATAATGCTGCGCTTGTTTTTCTTTTCCGATGCCAGTTTTTCAGCCAACTGAATAATGGCTGCCACTCCCGAGGCATTGTCATCCGCCCCGTTGTGTACCGCCATAATATCTGTAACGCGCGAACCGGAGCCAGGGCCGCCCATTCCCAGATGGTCGAAATGAGCGCCGACAACTATGTATTCATTTTTCAGAAAACTGTGAGTGCCAGGTAAAAGCGCCACCACATTTTGTGTTTCGGTTTCTTTTTGATTAACGTTTACTGTGGCTGAAACTTTTGTTGTTAATTTCAAACTTAGAGTTCTGTTCAAACTGTCAATTACTGATTCCAGTTTTTCAATGGCCGTATCGCTGCCTGCAAGAATTTTATTGGCAACTTCGCGGGTAACCTGAATTACCGGAATATCATACCTGCTGCTGTTTTTGTCGAAAATCAAAGACGTTAGCTGATCTGTTTCGCTGAATTTTTTGCCGGCTACCAAAATCAGGCCGGCAGCATTTTTATCGGCAGCAAACAAAGCTTTCGATCTTTCGGATGAGAACTCAATGAACGGGCTTTGGTGATTTTCCAAATCGGGGTCGCCCTGCAATGCCAGCACCCATTTGCCCGAAACATCAATATTTTGGTAATCATTCCATTGTAAAGAATCTTTATCCACTTCCAAACCGTAACCGGCAAAAACTACTTCGGCGGTTACCGTTGTATTGGCTGAAAATGCGAAAGGAAGAAAATCTTTACCGATTTCATACAAATTCTGATTCAAAACCAGTTTATTCCCTTCACCGGGTTCAGCCGAAGTTACAAGGCTAAATTTTTGAAAACCATTGTCATACATCAAATTCAATCCGGCATTTTTAAATTTTGAGCGAATAAATTCAGCGGCTAATAAATCGCCTGGCCCGCCCGGTTTTCTTCCTTTCAGTTCATCAGAAGCCAAATACTGAATGTCTTCTTTTAATTCTTTAACGGTAATTTCGGGAATAAACTTTTGGGCGACTGCCTGGGAATTGATAATAACTAAAAGTAAAACCAATAATCTCATATTCAAAAACCCCTTATAATTGGTATTAATACTAAAACAATTTTAAAAGTATATCAGCAGGGGTTAAAATCCGCCGTAATAATACACATTAATGCCATTAAAAAAAAGGAGTTGTGTATATTTACGCCCGCATCAAAAACACGATATATTGATTTCGTTTGGCACAAAATACTGGTTTTTAATTCTCTTAGCCGCTGTTATTGCGGCGTTGGGCATAGCTTTGTTGCTCTATTTCAGAAATAAGGAAAACAACGAATTGAGCAAAACCCGGGTTCGCTTTTTGATGTCGTTGCGTTTTTGTTCGTTTTTTATTATCGCGTTTTTATTATTGCAGCCTTTTGTAAAAAACCTGAAAAAGATTACCCGGAACCCTGTGATTATTGCTGCCTGGGATAATTCATCGTCCATCGTTTCCACGTCGGATTCATTAAATATTGCCACTGAAATTGACTATATCAGGGAAAAAATCAAAAGCGGACTTTCTCCGGCTTATTCTTTGGTTGAATATTCTTTCGGACAGAAAACCAGGTTACTTGAAGGGTTCAGTTTTGAAGAAAAAAGGACCGATTACAGCGAGTTGATCAATACAGTGGCCAACAATCATTTTAATGAAAACATCGGCGCTTTGATTTTGATTGGGGACGGCATTTACAACCAGGGTAAAAATCCCCTGAACATGATAAAAGATATCAGTTTTCCGGTTTACACCATTGGACTTGGCGATACAACCAAAATTGTTGACTCAAGGGTTCAGGATATCAGGGTAAACCGGACCTCGTTTGCGGGCAACAAATTTACGGTTGAAGCAGATGTCCGGTTTTCAAAATTAAAAGGAAAAACGGCCAGGATTTCTGTAATCCATGAAAATCAGGAAATTGCAAGTGTTGTGGTTACGCCGCCCAATGAAAACTATTTTTATACCCATCAGTTTATTCTCGATGCCGGCCAGGCAGGATTAAAACATTTCACGGTTAAAACTGAAATTGTTGAAAACGAACGAAATACAAAAAATAACCAGGCAGGTTTTGTGATTAATGTGCTTGACAAAAAGCAAAAAATACTGATCCTTTCCGATGGCCCGCATCCGGATATCGGGGCAATAAAAAACACGCTCAATCTGCAAACTACATACGATGTTTCGGTTTTCACCGAAGAACCGTTCCCTGCAAATCTTGCTGAGTTTAACCTGTTAATCCTGAATCAGTTACCAACATCGGGCAAATCGGCCGCCGATATTGTGGCCAACGCACAAAAAAGCCGTATTCCAATCCTGTTTGTTGTTGGGAACAAAACTTTTCTGCCCCAGCTAAACGCACTGGCACAAGGCACAGTAATTACCCCGCTTGCAGGATCGGGAGAAGAAGCCCAGGCAATTCTGAACACCGGATACGTTATTTTCAACCTTAGCGGGGATTTCAGGGAAATGTTGCCCAGGTTTCCCCCGCTTCAGGTTCCTTTTGCCGAATACGAGCTTCAACCCGGATTTACGCCATTGTTTTACCAGAAAATAATGAATACTGAAACTGTAAGACCTTTGCTGGCAACCGGCGCCATAAATGGCCGAAAAACCGGTTTTATTTTTGGTGAAGGAATCTGGCGCTGGCGGTTGTTTAACTTTTACGTCAATCAAAATCATGCCCTGTTTAATGAACTTATAAATCAACTGGTCCAATATCTTGCCTTGCGACAAAACGAGGATAATTTTATCATCGATTTTAAACCGGTTTATGCCGAAACTGATGAAATTATTTTTAATGGCGAGGTTTACAATGATTTATTTGAACGCATCAACACGCAGGAAGTAAACCTGAAAATACAAAGCGCAACAGGCGAAGAATTCGACTATACATTCGATGTGCAGGGAAATGATTACATTTTGAATGCAGGGCATTTACCGGAAGGCGATTACACTTTTACTGCCGGCGTTGAACTTGGGGGCAATACCTTAACCGAAACAGGAAAATTTGCAATTACACCGGTAAACCTTGAAAATCTCGATTTACAGGCTAATCATAATCTGCTCTTTCAACTGGCCGCCGAAAGCGGGGGAAAATTTTACCTGCCCAACCAAAGCGAACAAATGGTTTCAGGCCTGAAAAACAGCAACAGGCTAAAAGCCAGCAGTTATTTTCAGGAAATGATTAATGAACTTTTAAACCTGAAATGGGTGTTTTTTGTTGCACTATTATTGTTAAGTGTGGAATGGTTTTTGAGAAAATTCTGGGGCCTTTATTAAAATTCAAAAAAAGTGAAAATCTTTACCCGTAAAATAGTAAATCATACAATGGTATTTCTACAGATCATCACCTTGTTTTCGTGCATGTCGGCAAAACCATTGTTAATCGAGATTCCGCAAAAATCGAAAAAGGAACTGCCCGAAAATATACAAAGTTTACTGCTGATTGCCCGTGTGGTTGACGACAGCTTCACCAACCTCGACAGCGATTCGCTGCAACGCATTTTTTATCGCCAGCAATTTGATTACGACACGATAATTAATGATATCCAGGCTGTTGACACCACCTTGAAAGCATTGGGCGAACTGCTTTTTGAAACGGGCAGATATGATTTTGTGATACCCGAAAACCGTTTTCCGGCATTCGAAAGCAATGCTTTTATGACAAGTGAAATGCCGTGGGAAGAAGTAAAAACACTTTGCGAAACCTTCAACACCGATGCAGTTTTATCGATCGACTATTTTAAAACAAGGGTAAAAACATCATACAACAAGGAAGATTATTTCAACCCGTACGATAATTCATTTTCAACAATATCGGAAGCAGAAATGCAAATTTCTTTTGAAACCATCATCAGAATTTATGATCCGGCCCAGGAAAAGATAATTACCCGTCAATTTTTGCGTGATACCCTGTTTTGGGAAGATACTGGCCAAAATTCCAGGGAATTATTTTCGAGGTTTACACCGGTAAAGAAAGCATTAAGCGAAGTTGGAATTGCCATTGCTTTAGACTTTTCCGGCATAATAGGGCCGGTTTGGCTGCGGGAGAGAAGAAGTTATTTTGCCACCGGCAACGAAAACCTGAAACAGGCGGTGCTGTTGGTTAATACTGGCCAATGGCTGTCTGCAATTGAGTTGTGGAAAGAAACTGCCGGGAAAACAAAATCGAAATCGGTAAAAAGTAAAGCTGAATTTAATATTGCCCTCGGTTACGAAATGCTCGGTGATATTGATACCGCCATTGAATGGGCTTTGAAATCGTACAACACAATGTACCGTACAAACACATATAACTATTTGAAGACGCTCAAGTTCAGAAAGAATGATTTAAAAACACAGTAAGCATGAAACATTTATCAACCTGGCTTTTAATGCTTTCGCTGGCATTCGCATCGTGCACGGTTTACAAAGAATATCCAATCGATATTTTTAAACCGGGCGAGATTGCAATACCGCCAAATATTGAGAATATTGCGCTCATAACCCGGAATTTTAAATACAGCAACGATACGCTCCAGCATTATTACAAAGACAACAACGTGCTGAAAAAGGCAACAAACGACCCTAAAAAACTGGATAGCATTTTAGTAAGCAATTGCATGAACGAACTGGCATCCAATTTAAAAGCCAACAAAAACTTTAACCGAATCCATATTTTCCCTGAAGTTTTTAAAATTCATACCAGTTCAAAATTGCCGCCAATCGACTTTGAAATTCTGGATAAACTAACCAGCGAAACTCTAACCGATTTAATTATTTCACTTGAAACTTTTTCATATTTCTATGCCGAATATTCAGCCGATGCCGGTGTGCAAAAACCGAGGGAAGTAATTACAGCCAGTGTTTGGGCTGTTTACGACCCGGCCTTGAATAAAACCATTGAGCGCAAAACAATGATTGATACCGTTTTCTGGAGTGTTTACGATGAACAGGGAAATTACCAGAAAAACAGCAAGTTGCCACCTCGCCTGTCAGCGCTTCAAATTGCCTCGCGAATAGCCGGCGAAAATTATTCGAAACGTTTTTTTGCATCGTGGCAACCTGTGAAACGAATGTATTCCATTCCTCCCCTGCCCGATTTTGAAGCCGCCGAAAAATACCTGGTGAAAGGCGAATGGGACAATGCAATAATGTTGTGGAAACGATACGCAGCCGATAAAAACGGGAAAATGGCCATTAATGCACGATACAATCTGGCACTGGCTTACGAAATGAAGGACGACCTTGAAACCGCAATGCAATGGCTGGCAGCAGCGCAGCAAATTGCCGCCGATTACAGGAGCAAAGATGATCTGAAAATGATAACTGCTTACCAAAAAGTGCTGGCACAAAGAAAAAAAGAAGTCGAACGGTTAAACAGCATGTAAAATGTTACGGTTTGTAAATGTGTTGTATTTTTTGATGTGCTTTGCTCTTCTGCAAAGCTGCAATACACTGTACAGCACACGAATGACAAAACTCGAAATTCTGGTTCCCGGTAAAGTAAAAATGCCCCCTGAATACAAAAAAGCTGTCATCAGGTACAACAATTGTAATGTTGCACTGAATCCAAATTTCTCGTTTTACGCTGAAGACGAAATTAAAATAAACGATACAGCAAATACCGACAGCATTGCGTCCAAAATTTATTTCCGGTCATTTGCCGGCCATCTTAAAAACCAGCAATTTTTTGACAGTATTGTTGAAATCGAACCGTTTGATTACAGCAATACCCGGTTGAGTAATTTGCGTGTCCGGTTATTTAACACCTATGATTCTGTTAACACTGCAACCAAATCAACCATAAATCCTGAAATTCAGAATTTCGCCAAACTGATTAGCAGTTTTTCGTTTCCCGGCGAAGACAAACCAAACACAAAATTCATCGATCCTGATTTTGGGCTTTACACAAGGGAAGAAATAAAACAAATAGCAGATTCGACCGGAGCAGACCTGTTGTTTTCATTCGACTGGTTTGCTGCCGTTGATGGCATTTATTCGCCAAAATATTTGAAAAACAACTATTCCCATAGCGCTAAAGAAATAGTTAAAATTATTGTATGCTGGAATTTTTATGATCTGAATAAACTGGAAATCAATTATTCTCACATAAAAATGGATACAATTTCATGGATTAGGCCGGCTTACAATTTACGCGAAGCCCGTAAAGTTTTACCAAACCGGCCCGAAGCAAATTATGTGGCTGCCGACATTGCAGGAAAAGAATTTGCCGAATTTATGGTACCACACTGGGTTGAAGTTGACAGGATGTATTACAAATCGGGGCGTGGTGAACTAAAAAGAACAGATGGCATGGTAAAACAAAATCAGTGGCTTGAAGCCGCAGCAATCTGGAAAAAACATACTTCACACAAAAACAAAGCAATTGCTGCCCTGAGTATGTACAACATGGCACTTGCCTGCGAAACGCTTGGCGAAATGGATGCGGCGCTCGATTGGGCTATTAAATCGTTTTATGTTATAAAGAACAAAAACGATTTCCATTCAGAAAACTGCAAAGATTATATCCGGATTTTAAGCATCCGCAAACACGATATAAATAATATTGAAAGTAGCTTTGAGTTTTTAGAAAATTAGAAATTCTTGGATTAACTAATTCAATTCCAGCATTATCACCGACTTTGCCGGAATTTGAACAGTTACCTTGTTTCCGGTAACTTTAACATCCGAAAAATCTTTCAGCGAAACTTCCTCGTTTTTTCCAAAATCGTTGTACGAATTAATTTTTGCGCCGGTAACCACCTGCCCACGAACAAACGAAATCTTT
The DNA here is from genome assembly GCA_009773765.1 of Prolixibacteraceae bacterium. Classification (GTDB taxonomy): domain Bacteria; phylum Bacteroidota; class Bacteroidia; order Bacteroidales; family Prolixibacteraceae; genus Draconibacterium. The sequence continues at coordinate 24,610 of WTWZ01000007.1, forward strand.
TCTGTTCCCCGTAAATCACAGGTTACTTCTTTGCCATTTGTTGGGTCGAGGTTGGAAATGGTAACGTGGATTTTTCCTGAATCATCTTTTGAAGCCGAAGCCGACAGCGCCGGAACCGATTCGTTGCCAAATGTATATTTATCTGATGTTACATCCGAAGGCAAAAGCGTTGCATCGTGGTGAACGGCATACATTTTAAACACATAAAACGATGGGGTTTTAACAATTTTATCGTCTTTGGTAAGAATCATTGCCTGCAAAACATTCACTGTTTGAGCAATGTTCGCCATTTTCACACGGCGTGCATAGTTGTTAAAAAGGTCAAGATTAACCGAGGCTACAAGTGCATCGCGCAGTGTATTCTGCTGATACAAAAATCCGGGATTTGTTCCGGGCTCCACATCGTGCCAGTTTCCCCATTCGTCAACTATTAAACCAACACGGTTTTGAGGATCGTATTTGTCCATAATACGAATGTGTTTTTCAAGCAATTCATCCATAAACAAAGTTTTTTTCATGGTAGTGAAATACTCTTTTTCATCGAATTGGGTAGCAGAGCCCTTTTTATTCCAGTCGTGGCAAATGGTGTAATAATGCAGTGAAATCCCTTGAAAACTGCGTCCCGGGTTACCATCGCGCATCAGGGTTTCCATCCAGTTGTAATCGGCGTCGCTGGGTCCGGTTGCTATTTTGTACAATCTGTTATCACCGTAATTTTTGGTAAAAGTTGAATAACGCCGCATTTCATTGGCATAGTATTCAGCAGTCATATTTCCGCCGCAACCCCAGTTTTCGTTGCCAACTCCCCAGTATTTCACTCCCCAGGGCTCTTCCCTGCCGTTGGTTTTTCGTAAATCGGTCATCGGACTAACATTGTTTGAGTTCAGGTATTCAACCCATTGGGACATTTCCTGAACAGAGCCGCTTCCAAGGTTACCGCAAATTACAGGCTCGCAAGCCAGTTGGTTGCAAAGTTCGAGAAACTCATGAGTTCCGAAATGATTGTTTTCAGTAACCCCACCCCAGTGCGTATTAATCATTGTTGGCCGTTCGTTTCTCGGGCCGATGCCATCCATCCAGTGGTATTCGTCGGCAAAACAGCCACCGGGCCAACGCAAATTCGGGATTCCCATTTCTTTCAAGGCCGAAACCACATCGTTTCTGATTCCGGCGGTATTCGGAATTTTTGAATCCTCGCCCACCCAGTAACCTCCGTAAATACAGGTTCCGAGGTGTTCAGAGAAATGTCCGTAAATGTGTTTACTGATTTTTTCTTTACCCAAATCGGTATTGATGATGATTTTGTTTTGGGCAGTTGCAGAAAAAACAACTAATGTTATTAATGCGAAAAGTAAATTTCTGGTTTTCATTTTTATTTTAGTTTTGGTTAAAAATTTTAAGTGCTAAACTAACACTTAAAATTTAAAAAACAACACCGATAAATTCAAAATGAATTTTTCAGTGGTTGGTTAAATTTGGTAAAATAAACATCTTTAATCCATCTTGAAATTTAATGTTACACTTTTACTCCTTTCCCAAATTCAGCCAATTGATTTACATCTGCATCGTCTTTTGAACGTGCTTCCTGCTTCATATAACTTTCGTTCCCTTCCAACTTGCTTATAGTATCCTTTTTTACCTGTTCAATTTCTTTTTTCAAGGATTCCATTGTTTTAATAAGGGTTTGGTTTATCTAAAACTACGATAGTCTCGTCTAATCATCATCTAAATTATTTGCAATAAAGCATTAAATATCAGTGCAATATACTCTTTCAACTTTTATTTAAACATCTAAAATCATCTAAAACTGTCTAATTTATTTCCTTAACTTTTATTATATGTACTTTCTAATATTTTTAACAGTTAATTAGTAAATATTAGAACATTAACACATTGATATTTAGCTACAAATAATAAATTCATCTAATTAATTACTAATAAATCAACTAATAAATCAATTAATGATTTTTCACCCATAACGGTTTATTGTCAGTCCCTTCGTTTCTGATTTTTTTATTTCTGCTTAATTCTGAAATCAGATTATTAATCTTCACTTTCTTTTGTTTATCATTGTAAATATCTGGCAGTTTTTCCCAAATTAAACCTTCGATATCGGTTCTGCTCAGACTTTTGTGTTCTTTTAATGCCCTCAAAATTAAATCATGGTAATATTCTTTATTAAATCCTTTGTTTCTGGTATAAGCCGCTTTTTGACCAGTGATTTTTGCCACAGTAACTGAAATAAAAAAGTTGGGTTTTCTTCCTTCAATCAGTTTCTTTTCCCTGAGCCTATTTATTTCCCAATCGGTTAAGCTTATTTTTTTCTGAACCTTATCCAACATCATAATTTCGATGAGTGTAAGCGATGGAATCTGTGCCAGAACACGGGCATAATGTAAATCAATAACTTTTCCGGTAACCTTAACCACCACTTTATTGTCGGCAAACTGGTAGTCGGGCATAGGGAAAAAACGTTGCCTTTGGTAGTTGAACATGCGTTTTATACCGCTGCCAATGGTATCAACCATTTTCAGGTTAAACATGGCTGCTGCCAGAAAAGGATTGCGATAGTGTTCTTCAGGTGCATCTTCGCGAATTACCCGCTCAATATTTCCGGGAATGAAACTGCCTAAATTGCTGAATGTTAAATATCCATCTTCATTCTCCACTACATTGACATAACCTCCCAACCGGTAGTCCTGATGGGCAATACAATTATTTATTGCTTCGCGGATTACATAGGGCTCATATTGGTCGATTTCTTCAGGGAACAGCGACCCTTCGCGCATATACCGGTATTTTACTTTCCTGATTTTGTTATAAATTTCTTCTGCGTTTAAAAGAAACGGACATGGTAATACTGTATAATCTTTTTCGATATTGTCCTTGTCCTTTAGTATCCATCGGATTTTAGCAACTGCAGGAGAAATAAAATGTTCCGATTCGGGTTTCCCCAGCAAGATAATAGCCGCATTTGTAATTTTACCGCGTTTTGTAATTTTTGCTTTATTTAAAAAGGTAATATCGTCCCAAACATCGACATCTATAGCCTGTTCCGGAAATTTATTTTTGTAATTCTCCCTTGCTTTTGCAATGGCTGTTTCCGATAAACTTGCAAGGGTTGCCTCCTTGCAAATCTCAGCGCTCCAATCGTCAATAATAGCCAGTGGTTCGTTTAATATGGCCTGTTCTCTTTCGGGGCGCATCCTGACAAGACTGTTTTCAACGCGCTGCCAGGGTTTGTTGTGGGCTAAAACCGGTTTACGGGGTTGATGTTTGGGAATATGGAATACCCAAACTGTTTTTGAAGTATCGGTTGTTGTAAACGGTTCTACATAAAATCCTTCGGAACTAAGATTGGGTGTTTGCTCCAGGATTTTTAAAATAATATTTTGGAAGTGTAGTTATGAAAATCTTCAATCCCGGTAATGTTCAGCGTATTGTCCTCGACCCCGATAACCAGGTGCCCGCCTTCCATATTGGCAATAGCTGAAACATACGAAATAATATCTTCTCCTTCGTGGCCTTTGACAAAGTGCTTTAAATTTCTAAACTCTTTCCATTCACATGAAGGTGATTCTTTGGGGAAATGAGTCTGTAAATAATGTTTAAGTTTTTTTCGGTCATTGATAATAAATATTTATCTCTGTATTTTAAACTATCTACATATTTCCTCAATAAAATCTTTTAATCTGGCAAAGGTTTCATGTTTACGGGCAATTTTATCAAAGTCGTCAATGTTTTTGGCTATTCTTATTGCTTCTGTAATGTCATTATATCGTCTTTCGAGGTATTTACTTATAGTCTTTTTGCTGAAGTCACTTTTTGCTGACAGTTTTACACCGTTAAACTTTTTTACCGGATGCGGATGGCAAATTCCGGTTTTGTATTTGGTAAGGGCTGTCCCTTCAACAATTAGCCAACCTTCGAGTTCTGGCTCTATACAGATAAGTTTAACTTTCGCCAAATCGACATTGGCAGCATTCAAATTATTAATAATGGCTTCCACGTCATCCTTACGACAAGCTGTGCCGCCCCATGCAGGTATTAAATCCCACAAAATGGCAACTCTATCACAATGTTCAGCGTCGATGAGTGTTTTAGCAATTTCGCCACATTTGGCAATCATACCAGGTTTATTGGTAGAACCTGAAGGAACAACAATAACTTCGATGTCACGACAAAGCTTCTGGATTACATATTCATAAACCTGATGGTCGGTTCCCTGCTTGGGGCATTCGAGTATTAAACCTAATTTCATGTGCGTGAAAGTTTATTCATTGTGTATAGGTTTCCGGCAGAGAATTTGGTTTTCCATGCATTCAATCGCTCATCATCATCGGGACGATAATAGTCGGTTTTGCCGTTAGTTCGTTCAGCTACTATAATATGTTTTAAAGCTACAAGGTCTAAAAAATAAGGTGAATGAGTTGTAGTAATAAATTGGTGTTCAGGAATTAAACTCCGTATTTCTTCCACCAATAAATTCAATGTTCGTGGGTCTAATCCGTTTTCAATTTCTTCGATAAAAACAATAGAAGGCGGTGTTTCGCTGTTAAGGATGGCCAATATTGCCAGAATACGTAATGTACCCGACGAAAAGAGCCAGCTTGGTAAGCGCCGTTTACTATTATGTTCCTGTAAAAAAAGATAGATTTGTTTTTGAATTGAAATCTCTTCTCTACCAACATTGTCCAAATCGGGTAATACATAGCGCATTTTGTCGAGGATAATATCGCTAATGTTTGGATTATCCTGCATACGGCTGAAAACGTCGGCAAGGTTTTCTCCTGTACTTTTCATACGGATTGAAGTGGAACTATAATCTCTTCGGATAGGAAAATACATTCGTTCCGGTTCGAGCGAAAGGAATTGCCACGAGGAAATGTAATTTTTGAAATCCTGAACAAATGAGTTGTCGCCCAACAAGTTTTTAGCTGACAACACTAAATTATTGGCAATTCTATTGGTTGGTAATGGCTCATTTTTAAGAAAAAATTCTGTATAACCTTTCTCATCAATAACTTCCGATTTAAATATTTCAGTTTTATTCTGAAGAAGGCTTTCGTGTGTTACCAGATACAAATCACCATTTGGAATGGTATTAAAGCAAACTTTGTATTGATATTTTCCCGCAGGTAATTTACCTTTTATCTCTATTTCAATATCGTTTGTAAACAGCTTTTTATCTGCGCTTTTAGCTGGTGTTGAAGTATTTCGTATATGCTCCAATCCAAACCAACGTTCGTTAAATCCGTTGGAAAGTCCGTAAAGTAAAACGTTTTGAAGTGTTTGCAATGCTTCAATCACACTACTTTTGCCACTGCCATTGTTGCCTACAAATACTGACAAGTCAGAAAGTTTGATGGTTGCCGACTGAATGGCCTTGAAGTTTTTAATTGTAATTTTATCAATCATGTTGCTACGTTTTAGCGGATGTATTCTTTGAAATTAAATTGTATCTCCCTGCGCTCAGCCTCACTTACATCAGGCATTTGTAAAAGGGTAGTCATCATTTCATCCTCGGTAAAACCATATAAGACAAACACTAAAGCATCTATTTCGGCTTCGAGGCGAAAGGTATTTTTCCCGCTTTCCTTGAAATCTAAAATAGTGTTCACATTATCAACGATTTTATCGTGACAAAATTTTTCATTTTTATTCTTAAAATCAATTCTTTTGACAGGAAATGGTTTCAAATACTCGGTTTTAAAAGTAAAGTAGCCACCACGCAACACATAACCCGTTGAGTTTAAGAAAAACCAAAGTAACTTTGAATTGAGTAAGCCAAGCCAGTAGTACTGTTTTTCTTCAGTGTTATCTTTAAAAACAAAGCTGTAAACTTTGGTTGTATGATAACAAATACCTTCACTATCAAGTGTTAATTGAGGTTTAATTGCTATTTCTGGGGTAATTACTTTTATGGCATCAAATTCAATAAGGTTTTGAGGTCTACTATATTGCCACCAAGTCTTTTCAAATCTATTATTTTCCCTTTCCTTTAATACTTCTTGATTTTTAAACAAATATTCCCAAGCTAATGGAAATTGTTTTTTTATCTCCGTTTCCTCATAAAGAACATATTTGTTTTTCAATAATTTATAAGGGAAAAGTACGTAATTAACAATTTCTGGCTTTTCATATCGTCTAACATCTTTTCCCATTAAAAATGGCTTTACAAAATCTTTTTCAATAATTATTTCTTTATTGAGTTCGTTTGAATAACATTTCAATAATTTAGTTGATTCAAAACCTTTATATTTCAAAACAAAAACTTTGTCTGCTCCGGTAGGAATTCCTTGAAATATTTTTCTTGTTATATTTTCAAGTTTTTGAGGTTGATTTTGTAACTTATCCAAAATATTTTGCTTTTCCTCACTTGTAAACGCCCATTTTTGGTCTTTTTCAGGTTGTGGCAGAATAAAATCAGCTGCACTGTTTGTGTTTTGCAACCATTCGTCGGGTTTATCTACTTTAATGTATTTAAATGTTTTATGAACTTTCTTTTGCAAGAAAAATAAGCAAGTATAATTAGTGGCACTTTCAAACATCTGCTCGGCACCAAAATGAACTATCTGGTAAAGACATTTTTCTTTGGCAACATAATTTCGTAATCCCATACCAAAATCACCCTGAAAAAACTTGTGAGGTTGGATAAATGCTAAGAGGCCATTTGTTTTAAGTAATTTGTATCCAGCTTCAGAAAATAGTACATATAAATCCCAATTACCTCTTTGTGCAGAAACAAATTGTTTTCTTGCATAAGGTATCAAATCAGGTGTGACCTCCTGTACACCTTGAATTCGAAGATATGGTGGATTACCTATCACAATGTCGAAACCTTGTATAATCCCAAACATCCATTCAGCATCGAAAAAGGTAGCTGAAGTATTTTGGTCGTAAGGGTTCCAGTGGGCAATCTGGTCAGCATCGGTAGGTGGAAAACCAACTTTTTTGAGTTCGATGCTTATTTGTTCGCGCAACCCGGCATCCTTTTCACGGTATTTCTTTTTAGTTTCGGGTGTACGGGCCGAAAAGTGTTTATGCCGGACATCCTTCAAATCGTTTTCGAGCGGGTAAACACTGATAGGTTTGGCCGTATTTGATTTACTTAACCCAATTAAAGTATTTGCCGCCACAAATTTGGTTTCGAGGTTGGGCAGGGTAAGAATACCCCTGTTCTTTTTACTGTCGTCTATCTTCTGGTCGATAATCAGCGAAATAAAGAACCGCAGTTTGGCAATTTGCACTGCAATGGGCTGAATATCTACACCATAAATGCAATTCTCAACCAGGAACAGTTTTCGGGCATAATCAGGTTCGTTAATGTCGGTGTCAAAAGAATCGTGGATTTCATCGAGCCTTTCGTCGAGTTCTTTCAGCAGTTTTTTTCGTATATCATCGAAACTTATGTGTTGGGCGTATTCTTTGTCTTTTTGAACACGGGTTACCAAAACCTGGTGTTCTGTCCTTGCCCTTTCTTCCTGAATTTTCAACCAGTGCAGGTTGTCTTTATCCATTTTTTGCAAAATCAGCACCAGCTTTTGTAAAATACCCATCGGAAATGCGCCCGAACCACAGGCAGGGTCAAGAATGGTGCAACCATCAATGGCTTTCATTAAAAGCAGCGTATCCTTTTCGTTAAAAGGGTTATTCTCATTATGGTAATCAATTAACAATCGCAGGTTATCTTCCAGCTCCTGTTCTTTGCCAATCCAATGGCTTTCATTTATTTTTTGCTCAAAGGTTAATTGTCCTTTCCGGGTTTCGTTACCAAACATTTCTATCTGGGATTTCCCCAAAACTTTAACACCGGAATTTTCTTCCAATAACTGGTTCTTTAAAAATGCAATTATTGATTCATCAACCATGTAGTTGACAATTTCGCGGGGAGTGTAAAACGAACCTGTTTGTTTTCGCGCCGTGGTTTTTGTTTCGGGATTGTAGCTTGCCAGCAGGTTCTCGAAAACTTTCCCCAGAAGTTCAGGGTCGAGGGCAACTTCAATTTCAAAGGGGGTATTTTCTTCTATGGTGAAATTATAGCTTTTTAAAAGTTGAATCAGGCCACGAATTTTTACATTTCCGTGGTTGTTATCGGGGTATGAGCGGCTCAGGTCGGCATGTTCAGTTCCGGCAAAGAAAAGATAATCAGGAACTGACAAACGGGTTTCGTTTGTTATTTTATTTGAAAAACAATCGATTCGTTTTTCTCCAGGCTCACCTACATTTTTATCGAGGTTTTCGAACAAGCCACCATTTAAAAAGGGAATGTTTTGGGTAAGTTGAAGAAAACGTTCCTTGTTGTTAAAAAAACGTTCGTAACGGTAAAATCCCTGCACACCGTATTGCCGGTTCACGAACTTTCGTTTGTCGCATCCCATTTCTGTATTCAGGGTGGCAAAAAAGAGGTTTTGTAAAATGGCTTTGTAATAGGTACTTCCAGTTTTATCGGTAAAATTCAACAGTTGTTTTATTTCACGTTCATCAAAAAGTTCTTCAGGTATCAACTTTTTCTGCTTCAGAAACCAGACAAAAATAAGTCGTGTAATCAGCCGAATAACCGAAGTGGCATTTCTTACTTCCTCATCCTTTTCAAAATCATCAGGGAACTTTACATTCTGCAATGCCCAGAAATACCAGTTTGAAAGTTCGTTGTAAAAATCTTTATTCAGTTTTTCAACTGAGAAAGCTTCCTTAATATCACTTAGCGCAATGGGTTTGCCATATAAAATGCTAAAACGGTCGGTTGCTGTACGGCAAACCTCACCTTCACCCAATAAATAAGTATATCGTTTTGATTCGGTTTTTGTTTGCAAAATATTTCCTTCGTCATCCAATTCCCTTATTTCCGAGACAAATGAAAACCGCCATTTGTGTTCGTTTACAAAAACAATTAATGCCCCGTCAACATCTTTATTGTACACATTCCGGAGGAGGTTGCGTAATCCTACGCGGTTGGTTTCAATCCATACATTGGGTTTAAGGTTAACCAGATAAAACCCGATTAACCGTTCGTCGGAAGTGTTTGTGTTTCCCAGTTCAAAAGCATCGTATGCCAAATCGTTTGCAGGAAGGGGTATTTGTTTGGGCTGCTGTCGAATTGTTTTCACACTGAATAGCGACTGCATAACTTCGCGCCATTTTTCGAGGTTAAACGGCGATTCGAAAATGTTTCTTAATTCAGTTTTTTCCATTATTTCACAAAGGTTTCGGAGATTACAATTTCGGGTTCAATGTTTGAGGATAATTCTTCAATAAATGAAATTCTTTCTTCATCCTCTTTTTCTGCTGCGTCGTATTTGCTGGCAATCAGCATTAAAATGTTTTCTGCCTGGGCGTAGGTAATTTGTTTTTTATCGAGTTTCAAACGGATTTTTTTAATCTCGTTGGGCAGCGGAGTATGGGTTCCCAATTCAACCAATTCCTTTAGATTATCGCAAGCCTTTTTAACAGGCGCTTTTTTAGTAAGCGTTTTCATGTCCCTGAGAAACTTGTTTGCCAGTTTTGTAATGGCATCGGCCTTTTCGGTGGTTGTTACAGCATCGCCAGATGAGATAAGGAAATCTTTTTCAAATTCGGCAAGCGCACTTTGTACCTGCTCAAAATGAGTGTCGGGCAGACTGTAAGAAGTTTCAGTTGATTTGGCTTCGAGAATGTTGGCGGTTTCGAGGAAAGTAAGCGATTTCACCTGATTTTTGGGATTAATACCGTAAAACTCCATTTTGTATGGGGACTTTAGGAAAACTATTGTATTCTCCAACAAATCGGTTTTACTGCTTTCTTTTACGGACCTTCCGGTTCGGGCTTTCTGGGGCAGGATTTTTAAACGGCGGAACTCTTTTGGATTGTTATCCTTAAACTCGCGTATAAACCGGAGATAGTATAAACGCTTGTCTTCATCGTCGGGCATTCCCTGTTCAAACAATTCAAATTGTTCCACCAACTCTTCGTGAGTATAAATCTGGGCATCTTCGCCAAATGCGGAGTGAAATCCCTGCAGTTTTACGAGTGCGTTGTTATATAAATGAATCTCACTGTCGCCCTGCTGCGATGGATAAAAACTGTAATTGTATATGACATCTGAAATGCTTCCAATGCGGTTTACCCTGCCAATACGCTGCATTAACCGGGTTGCATTCCAGGGCGTGTCGTAATTAATTATCACATTTGCCCGGTGCAGGTTTACTCCTTCAGCCAGAATATCGGTTGTTAAAATGATTGAAAAGTCATCTTTTTGTGCACCATCATAATTCGCATCGAAATTCTGCTGAATGGTTTCAAATGTCTTGTTTCTATTTTTGGAAGAAACCGATAAAACTCTGGTAAAATTATTTTTTTCAAGATTTTCCTCAAGGTAATCGGCTGTGTCGGTACTTTCAGTAAAAATTACCAGTTTACCGGTGGGATTTAAATCTTTTCTGAATACCTCGTTTTTTAGCAATTCAATAAAATTATCGAGCTTTGGGTCTTGTACTACCTTTGCCCATTCTTTCTTTAATTCTTCCAGATGTTTAACATCCTTTTTCAGTCCTTCTATAAACCCCAGTTCAAAATCATCAGGAGAAAAAACATTATTCCTTGGATTTTCGGCACTCAATTCAATAATCAATTCCTCAATATCATCCATCGACATTCCCTTTTCCATGAGGTTATTGATGTTCAAATCGGGCGCAATAAACACTTTTCCATTCTCAAACATTGCAATCATCCGGTTGGTGGCAGTCAAAATATTGTTTAATGATATTTTAAAAGCGTTGAAACTGCTTTCCAATCGTTTTACCATCAATGTTTTTATAATGGCAGCCAATGATTTGGATATTAACGGCGCTTTTTCGTAAAACTGTTCCTGAATCTCTTTTTTTAAAAACCGGATTGCCTGGTAACGGTAAAAATTGATTTTATCTTCGTCGGCGAGGAAAAAAATGGTTTGAAAAAACAATTTGCCCAAAGCAGCATCCATAAGGTATGTCCGGGCTTTAGGCGGGGCAATTTCGGGGAAAACGATGCCTTGTTCCTTTAAATCTTTCTGATATTCAGGATAACTTTTTAAGTCGCTTCGTGTGCGACGAATAGTAATTGGTTGAATCACCCTTTCGCGAATGGTTTTGTACAATTCCCTAATTCTGCCAATATTCGGATGTTCATCGCCGATAATTTCCCTGTATTCCTGAATGATTGGACCGAAAAAACTTTGGAGATTTGTTTCGGGTAATGTACTTCGTCGCGCATCCTGAAACAATAAAAGCTGGTAATACAAATCCTGCGGCCGGTTGTTTAGTGGTGTGGCAGAAATAAGCATCACTTTTTTCTTTTTACTTTCAATTAATCCTTCACCTCTGCGCGGAGCTTTGCATATTCGCTGCAATGCCGAAAACATTTGAGATGTATGATTTCTGTACCTGTGGGCCTCGTCCACCAATATCAGGTCATAATCCTCTTTTGCCCAAAAGTTAAGGTCTCCGTCAAGGATTTTTTCCAAACGTCCATTGGTAATAAATTTTGTGTGCCGGTCAATCCCGAACAATCGAAATGTTGTCTTCCAGTTTTTTTCAATGGCAGGAGGATAAACCACCAAAACCTTTGTATTTAAAGAACCATTAGCAATCAGAAATCGTTTGGTAATCATTGCAGCCACAACAGTTTTACCCAGACCAACCACATCGGCAAGAAAAAAACCGTTATGTTCCAGAAGCATGTGAAATCCCTGGTTAACTGCATCAATCTGGTAACTCAGTTTTTTAAAACTTTTCGGCAAGTCGCCAACTGTATCAGGGTCGTAATCGATATTCTTTCCAAAATATTCGATTAAAAATTTGATGTATAATTCAAATGGGGTATAAGTTTGTCCAATGTGCGTTTTCTGTCTGAACTGTTCAATGTCGGCAGGTAAAATTGGTGTGGAATGTTCCCACAGGCTCTTAAATTCAGAATTGGCAAAATCCACTTCATCAAAATCTTTCAGGGCAATATTCATTTCGTAATTCGGGGACTTTTTAATTCCCAGTCCGGCTTCAGTCAGGTTTGAAGAACCCATGATAACCCAGCCATCCGAATTTACTGTATGGTTCTTTGGTAAAAACAAATAGAATTTGGCATGTAATGTTTTAGTCTGGTGCGCCCTTACTTCAATTCTCCCATCAATGAGGTCATTTACGAATTTTAGGATGCCATTTTCAACTTCTGCCGAATACTTGGCTTCCCTGATGTCCTGAATAAACCATTTTAAAAATTCATCTTTGGTTTTTTCGATATCACCAAAAAACATCATGCCTTTCCGTTGTGCTTCGGCAAACATCTGGTCAACATTAATGCCTACCAGAATTTTTACACTTGATATGTTTTCGAGATAGGGCTGCAATGCAAAATAACCCGAAGACCTGAAATAGCCAACAACCGCATGAAAGGCATATAAGTCTCTCATGGTTTGAGTAATTCCTTTGAATTTCTCAAATAAAGTATTGGTATCTGTATTGGTAAAAAATTTTGAAGACATTTAGTTTAGTTTTCCGTGTAATTCATTTAATGTTTCCTGCTTTTTTAGCTTAATTTTAACACAATTATGTCAAAAATAAACATAAAAAGAAAAGTAAAGCACTTTGAAATCATTAAAAGTAAAAACACTTTTTTTATTTACACAATTTTACATTTTTGTATTTTAAGGGTTGATAAGAAGTACAATTGTTATAATTGCGATGGCGTGCTTGTTGATAATGAGGCAATTTCGGCCAAAATATTTCAGTGAAAGGCATCCGGTTTAGGATGTAAAGAGGTTTGCCTGCCGTTTTGATGTTTTCGGATTTGCAGATGGTTGAATTAACCACGTTTTTTCAAATATTAACAGGCACATCCTGAATGTTGGCTGTTCTTTTTCTGAATAAAGGTTATCTTAAGGGGATCATTATTTCACCAGCCTAATCCCGTCGGAATCAAAAGTTATCATCCGTTTTTTAAACAAACTGCCAACTGCTTTTTTAAAGTTTTTTTTGCTGATGCCAAAAAGTGCATTTATCATTTCGGGCGAAGTATTGTCGGAAACGGCCATAAAGCCGCGGTTTTGTTTTAGTTCGTCGAGAATTTTCTGCGATATGGCATCCACTTTTTCGTAACCGGGTTTTTCAAGTAGCAGGTCAATTTTTTCATCATCACGAACTTTATTAACATAACCGGTTATTTTCTGACCCTGTGAAAGTGGCTGGTAAATCTGGTTTTTATATAACATCCCCCAGTGTTCGTTATTCACGATTGCTTTAAAACCGAGGCCGGTTACTTCGGCAATCAACAGATTAACTTCATCTCCCGGATTGTATTCCGGCGGGGTGTTGTCCAGAAATTTATCAATCTTTGCAGAAGCCGCAATCCGGTTGGTCAGCAAATCAAGGAACAAATAAACCAGGTAATTTCCCCCTTCAACCATTTTTGCCTTTTGTTCCCGGAAAGGCACCAGCAAATCTTTGGGCAAACCCCAGTCGAGAAATGCGCCAAAATTACTGGTAGCCACAACTTTTAAAAAGGCAAACTCGCCCACCATGGCAAAAGGTTTTTCGGTGGTGGCCACCAAACGGTCTTCCGAATCGGTATAAACAAAAACATCGGCCCATCCCAGGGTTCTAACCTCTTCGGCAATAAATTTCCGGGGCATTAAAATTTCGCCCAGTTCCCTGCCATCCAGATACAAGCCGTTATCGGTTTCACGAACCACTTCAAGTGTGTTTACCCTTCCAATTGCTACCATTGGTTTTTATTTAAAATAAGCCTCAAAAGTACATTTAATCAGTTTAATTCAGCGATTTTAATTTTAGAAACAGTTCTTGCGAAACTTTAAAAACAGTTCCGTGCCTTGTCCCTTTCGGGAAAGAAACCTCATCTGAAATATCTTCCCAGTTTTTCAAATCTTTCGAACGTACAGCGCCCATTTTATGGTCCATATATTTATCGAAATAAACTATCCACGAATCGCCTATTTTCATCGGCGTTGGACCTTCTGCCCAGTAATCGCCGGTAATAGGTATGGTTGGTTTGCTGTATCCGCCTGTTAATTTTTTGCTGGTTGCAATCCTGATATTTTTTTGCGGAGGAGTACGGGTTTCGTCTTTTAAAAACAGAATGTATTTGTTGTTTTCACTTATTAAAGTCCCGTCGATTACGTTAAAACCCTGGTCGTAAAAAAGTTCCGTTTTGCTGAAGGTTTTAAAATCGGGGGTAGTTACATAATACATCCGGTGGTTGTATTTATCGTCGCCGGTTTTTTCGGTTTCGGGAAAACGCCCGTGAATGGTAGTTGACCAGAAAATGATGTATTGTTTCGATTTTTCATCGTAAAAAACCTCCGGCGCCCAGCAGTTTCTCGCGTCAGGTTCATGTTCCATTACCGGAATATATTGCTGTTCCGACCAGTTTACCAAGTCGTTGGAACAGGCGTAACCAATTCCCTTTTCATTCCAGCTTACGGTCCAAACCATGTGGAACTTTCCATCGGCGCCGGAAATGATGCAGGGGTCGCGCATCAGTTTGTCATTTCCGGCAGTTGGCGTCAGAAACGATTTGTTATTTTTCAGCGCTTCCCATTTCAAACCATCCTTACTATATGCCAAATGTAGCCCATCCCCGCCGTTTCCCATGAAATAGGAAAACAGGTAAACCTCATTTTTGTCCTGGGCTTTTAAAAAGAATACAGAACTCAGTAACACTAAAATAACCAGTAATTTTTTCATTTATTTAATTTGATTTTGAAAAGGAAATTCTATCTGACAGCCCGACAAACTTTTGAACTTTGAACCTTGAACTTTAAACTTTAAACCCAAACCTACCCTCCGCTTCGTTTCACTTTATATCCCTCGTTTTTCAGGATGTCAATAATTTTATTGCAGAAATCGCCCTGAACCAGAATTTCGCCATCTTTTACCGTTCCGCCAACGCCGCATTTTGTTTTCAGCATTTTGCCCAAAGCTTTTAAATCATCCCCGGTGCCAATAAAACCTGTTACCAAAGTTGCACTTTTACCTGCCCGCTTTTTCCGGTCGAGCTGTATTTTTAAATCCTGTTGCCTGGGTGGCAAGGTTGGTTGTCCTTCGCTTTCCCCGCTTTCGTAATTAAAATCAGGGTTGGTGGAAAAAACCACGCCCAACCTGTCTTTCCAATCGTTCGACATAAATTTATCCTATGGGCCAAATAACTAAAATACTGCCGGTTATGTACACAATTAACCACCAGGCGTATGCAATTTTTGAATACATTATCACAGAATTACCGATTACCGAATCCAGACCATTTTTAAAATAAAGGCGCCAAACCAGGAACACGTTAATTATCATTGTAATTATGGCTGAATACCCCAATAACCCATGCAATGAAAACAACGATTTTCCAGAATTCATGATCATCATAATCACTGCAACAAAATCAAGTAAAACGCCAAGTGTCAAAAATACCAGAATGCCGGTTGTCACAATTTTAAACCTTACTACGGCAATACTCCCAATACCATACGAGAGTAGTGAAAGGGTAATAATAAAAGCGCCAACAACAGCCAGAAAATTCATCTTTTCTTATTTCTTATTCCAGACAAATATAGTTCACCAAACAGACTCTTTTCAGTATTTCACAAATTTCTTTACTCCCCGATTCATATTGTTTTGCAATATCCTTATAAAATAAACGCCATTTGCCAGGCCGGAAATGGATACCTGGTAGGTCTCTCCAATGTTCTGATCCTGAATTTTTTGCCGGTAAACAATCTTCGAATTCAGATTCAGAATTTGTATTTCAACGGGCGATTCGAACGGTTTAAGAAAAGCAAATTCAATTTTGTCCCTGGACTGATTTTTAAGAACGAACGCCTCTGTAAAGTTTTGAATTTCAGTTTTACCGGCTGTTGTGACATCAAAAAAATTATTGTTCCTGATGAAAAAATCCTTCCCGAGAAATTGGGGCAATGCTGCCAGTCCGAAAAGCATTGTAGAATAATCAATCCCCTGCACTTCAGGCGCTTTCCAGGTTGAATTTGTCAAACTGTAGCGCCACAAAATGGTATCATTTGAAAACTGAGGAAAAACATATCTCCCCTTTTTGCTTTTCCACATTTCTGCTAAATGATTTTCAGCTTCAGGAAAAACAGGCAGAAAACCGGCAATTATGTGGGGTGAAACGGTTCGGGTCGAATTACCGTTGATTTTGTCGGCATTATATCCGTTAGGCCCGGTGCCGGCTCCACAGCCCCACTCCCATTCAGCGGCAGTTGAAATGGTTCTCCACCAGGCAATATCCGCATTTAGCGCCATTTTATAATATCCTAAATATTTTTCGGAAGTGGTAAAATAATGGCAGAGGTAATAATTAAACTGATGGGTGAACGATGACAAAAATCCTCCCGGATAATCGGTTAAAACGCGGTTGCTGCCATACATGGTATATGGAAGTTTATCGGGATCGGCATAAAATTTATTCCATAAAACATGAGCAGGCGAACTTGTATTTTTGGTGGCGTTTTTTGCCATCCAGGCCACAATCATATACTCGTTATAAACCGAAGTTACGCTTCCCGGGTTGCCGTTTCCGTTGGCGTTCATAGTCAGATAAATTTTACCGTTGGCAGCATCGGCAATCGCCTTTTCGTGCTGAACTGAATTCCACATTACGAGGGCATATTTAGTAATGCTGTCGTTTTTAAAATAATTTTTGGCAAAAAGCGCCCCGGCCACCAGAATTTCGGTGTCAATGGTGCTGAATTCAGAACTCCATTCCTGTGCGCCAGTGTTCATATTGATAAAATGGCGGTAAAAACCTGAGGCATTTCGTTCAGGTTTAAACCCCGGCGTGTGGCCTGTCATTGATTTTAAAGTGAGCAGGGCTTTTTGTTCGGCATCTGCATCCCATCCCATCGAATCGGCAATACACAGCGCTACCAGCCCAATTCCAACGTTTGCAACCGAACTGGGATGATAATCGGCCCCGGTAAAAAGTTTTGAATCGCGGTAAACCCCAATGCCATTTCGCTGTAATTCCCATACATGGTAGCTACTCCTGAAAAGCTTATTAATTGTGTTTTCCCGGGCATTTAATCCCGATGTAATTAATAATAAGACAAAAAAAAGAAATATGGATTTTTTCATCATTACAGAATTAAATTGTTTACCATTTTACATTATCGTTTAATAATACGGCAGAAGCTGGCAGCGGGTTTAATCCCGAAAATACCCCCATTGGTTCGCAGGAACCAATTAGATGCCTACTTCCTTAAATTCGCCATTTTATCATGATCAGCTTTCAGGCTTAACTACTATTCCCTAATGAATAACTTAATTTTTAACCTCATTTTTCAAATTTCATTTCAATGTCCGGCCACGTAATAAATGACCCCATTGAGGGCTGCATTTTCGAAACCAAACATCATCCTGCCAATTGCAGCTACAAATGTATCAAAGTATTGGTACCGCCTCATGTTTTTTTAATCAGGTTTATCGTTCGGCTGAAGATAACATTTGAATTTAAATTGCAGTATAACTACCTTTTTATTTGCGATATTGCTATTTTTGAAAATCAACTAATTCGAAACAAAATGATTACAAGAAGAGACACCTTAAAAAGCCTGGCAATTTTAACCGGCGGCGCAATTGTGGTTCCGAAAACCAGTTCCGGCGCTGAAAAAGCAAAATCCGGCCAGTTCGCGTACTGCCTGAACACAAGCACCATTTCGGGGCAGAAAGTTGGATTTTTAAAAGAGTTTGAAATTACCTCCAAAGCAGGGTACGACGGTATTGAAATATGGATTCGCGACCTGCAGAAATACCTTGAAGAAGGTGGTAATTTAAAAGATTTGAAAAAGCATATTGATGATTTGGGGTTAAAAGTGGAAAATGCAATCGGTTTTGCCGAATGGATCGTGGATGATGAAGCCAAACGAAAAGCAGGAACCGAACAATTGAAAAAGGAAATGGATTTGCTGGCACAAATTGGGTGCAAACGGATTGCCGCACCGCCTGCCGGAAAGTACAGCGAACCCATTACCGATTGGTTTGAAGCTGCAGGGCGCTACCGGAAAATTCTTGAAATTGGCGATCAAACAGGAGTTGCCCCGCAACTTGAATTCTGGGGCGCATCAACGAGCCTGTTCCATATTTCGCAGGCCATGTTTATTGCAACGGCAGCCAACCATCCAAAAGCGTGCATTTTGCCCGATGTTTATCACATGTTCCGCGGTGGCAGCAGTTTCCACAGCTTAAAACTAATTTCGGGCAGAGCCATTGAAATATTTCATTTAAACGATTTTGTGGCCAATATTCCGAGGGAAAAGCAAACCGACAGCGATCGCGTTTACCCAGGCGATGGCGCAGCGCCTTACAATCAAATCATCACCGACCTTCAAAAGTCAGGTGGAAATATAGTGTTGTCGCTTGAGTTGTTTAATAAAACTTACTGGGAAAAAGACGCGCTTGAAGTTGCCAAAACGGGGCTAAGTAAAATGAAAAAACTGGTAAATGAAGCAGTTTCTTAAGTTATCCGTTAATATGCTCAAGTAAAGCCGATTTTATTTCGTGTGCCTGATGTAAACCAACCCCTTTCCAGCAGGGTTTGCCATTTTTAAAAACGATGACAGTCGGAATACTTTGAACCTGAAATTGGCTGACAATTAATGGGTTTTTATCAACATCAACTTTTACGATTTTTACATTGCTGCGTAATTCCGATTTCACCTCTTTTAAAATGGAAGGAACCTGTTTACAAGACTCGCACCACTCGGCATAAAAATCGACAACCACCGGTTTTTTTGAATTGATGATATGCAAGAACCTGGGATTCATTGTTCCGTGCCCCCTTTCCTTTTATTCCTTTTTTTCACCAAATCAGCAACAAAATTTCCAACAAGGTAACCAACGGCCGCTCCCCATAAAGTACTCCAGTACCAAACCGATTTTATGGCACAAGTTCCACTGCTACATCCTATAAAGCGCCAGTATAGAAAACCGCCTGTTGCGCCGGCAAGCAAAAAAATAATCTGTGTCCGATTTGAACGAACTAATCCTTTTATATCCATGATAAACAGTTAAACACCAATTGTGTTTTTAGGTTTTATCTGAATCAATCAGAAATAATGATGGGTTATAGAGTTTTTCGAAAAGCCCCGGGAACTCTATTATCGCCGGTCCCATCCTCTTTTCCAACATAAAACGAGTAATCGAGGTTATTGAAAACAGCCCCGCCTGCCATCTTTGGGTTGAGGATCGAGTGTTCTCAAAGTCCTCATCACTTTTACACCATTGTCGGCCCAGGGTTCATTCTGTATTTCATAGAAAACATTATCGAAACCATTTAATTCTGTAACCAGTTTTTCCGCCAGCTTTTGCTGAAAACCGGTTAAACTGCCATTTGCAAGCGTGTTCGATTTTTTTCTGTCCAGATTTCCGGGAAGGTTGTTGATGTTATTGCCCGGATTAAAGGGGTTGCGTTCCCAGATTTTGTCGTCGTAAGTCGAACAAAAAAAGGTGACTTCCACCACAATTCCATACTCACCGGCAAGCGTAATGAAATCTTTCAGCCTTTCAAAATATTCGGGGTTCCATTCGTTCAAATCAATTAGTATCGGGCCAGTATTGAAAAACCGGTTTTAACTTTTAATAATTTTAACCCAAACACCATCCTGGTTTTCAATGGTAATCTCGATATATAACCCTATATTTGCAAAAGTTTGGGATTTGAGAATTTGTGATTTATCAACTGTTCCTTTTCAGCTATTGGTTCATCGATGACCATTTTTTAAATCTAAAATTTTACTTCAATACCATTTAAGTAAAACAAAACCAATGTTATTTTCAAAATAAAGGGTTTTGTATGAATAATTAAATTCTGCATGAGGCAATTAAAAATAACACAACAAATCACCCAGCGCAACGACCAATCCACCGTGCGTTATTTCCAGGATATCAATAAATATTCGCTTATAACCGCCGAAGAGGAAGTGTCGCTTTCCGTCCGCATCAGAAACGGGGACACGGTTGCGCTCGAAAAATTGGTTGTGGCAAATCTCCGGTTTGTGGTTTCGGTAGCCAAACAATATCAAAACCAGGGGCTTTCGTTCCCTGATTTAATTAACCAGGGAAATTTGGGCCTTGTAAAGGCAGCAACAAAATTCGACGAAACACGGGGGTTCAAATTTATTTCGTACGCGGTATGGTGGATTCGCCAGTCGATAATGGAAGCCATTTCAGAACACACCCGCATTGTGCGGTTGCCGTTAAACCGGATCTCGTCGATTAACAAAATTTCAAAAGCCATTCCTTTTTTAGAGCAACATTTGGAACGCGAACCCACAAACTCTGAAATAGCAGAATACATGGAAATTTCTCTGGAAGAAGTCGAAACGGCAAATTCAATTAAAAAGAAGCAGATTTCGTTCGATATGCCTTTAATGAACGACGGCGACAGCGATTTCAGCTTATACGACATTGTTCAGAATGAAGATTTTCCCACGCCCGATAATCACTTAATCGATGAATCGCTTAGGACAAACATACAGCGTGCAATCGGTAAACTTACTGAACGCGAGGCAGGTGTGCTGACAATGTTCTATGGGTTGAATAATTCACAGGTATTATCGCTTTTAGATATTGCAGTTATATTTGGAACTTCAACTGAGCGAATCAGGCAAATAAAAAACAGTGCTTTGGTTAAATTGCGAAACCTTTTAAAGCACAGTAACGAATACGCACAAGTAACGTTTTAAAAAGAAAAGAACAAATAATTATAATTAAAATCATTTATGGGTAAATCGCAGGAATCTTTCAACAAAAAAGACGTCAGGAACAAAAAAGAAAAAAAAAGAAAAGAAAAAGAAGCCAAAAAACTGGCCAGAAAAGATGGCGAAAAAGCCAGTTTTGACGACATGATAGCTTATGTTGACGAAAACGGAGTAATCACCAGCGAACCAATTGATCCGACCAGTAAAACCGAAGTTAAACTTGAGGATATTGCCGTCAGCGTACCGAAAGGAAGCGCTGAAGAGGTAGATCCGGTTAGAAAAGGAACAGTATCTTTTTATAATGAATCGAAAGGCTTTGGGTTCATTAAAGATATGGAAACAAAACAGGATGTATTTGTCCATGCCAACAACGTATTAGGTGAAATCAGGGAAGGCAACCTGGTCACGTACGAGGTTGAAAAGGGACAACGCGGCCCGAATGCAGTACGGGTGCAAATCAGCAAATAATTTACAAACACTCTTTTTTGGCAGCATTTTTTATTGCTGAATAAAACTAAACGTAAAACGAATGGACAACAACGATATTTTACGCAGAGTACGTTATGCCCTCGACTTTGACGATTCTAAAATGATGGAAATCTTTGCGCTGGGCGGAATAACAGCTTCGCGCGGAGAAATAAGCCAGTGGCTGAAAAAAGATATCGACCCCGATTATGTTGCCCTGAACGGTTTTCAACTGGCTGCCTTCCTGAACGGTTTAATTATCAATAAGCGGGGTAAAAAAGAGGGACCGCAACCCATTCCCGAAAAACAACTGAACAACAACATCATTTTCAGAAAATTTAAAATTGCCCTCAATTTAAAAGACGAAGATATTTTAGAGTTACTAAAACTGGCAGATTTGGAACTCAGCAAACACGAACTGAGCGCATTTTTCCGAAAACCCGGACAAGAACAGTACCGTGAATGCAAAGACCAGGTGCTGCGAAATTTTCTGCGGGGAATGCAGATAAAATTCAGGGAGAATAAGGGTTAAAAAAGACAGGGGCAAAGGCGGAGGCGGAGAGTAAAGGCAGTAACCGGCAGGCAGTTGAAAGACCGTACAAGTAACCAGCAGCAAGTTACCAACTAAAATATCCAGTAAGGAACAAGCAATAACCAATTTTCAATATTTCCTGATACCTGATACCAATTCGAATAAAAATCTATTGTCAGTTTTTGTGTGACCAACAAATTTCTTACCTTGCTTTCCTAAACCAATAAATTATAGTGAAATGAAAAAAGCAACATTTATTCTCACGGTTTTAATCCTTTACGTATTATTGATTGGAGCAACTTTACTTCCAAAAGAAAACACAGGAGTTGGAGTTAAAGCGCCAAAAAAAGCAACGGTACTTTTCGATGGAACTGAAAAAATGCTTCACGAAAACTGGAAGTACTGGGAAGGCCCGCGATTTGGGGCACAAATGCCAATCAAATGGAAAATACAACCCGATCCTGCAGGCAAGGGAACTGTGATGAACAGCAACGATCCCGCTGCCGCCGGTGGTTTATACGGCGCTGCCGACATTGTAACCAAAAAGGAGTTCCGCGACTTCAGGTTGCACGTTGAATTCCTGATACCCAGCAAAGGGGGAAACAGCGGCGTTTACCTGCAAAACCGTTATGAAATCCAGATTCTCGATGGCGACTCAACCCGTCACGGACTGGCGACAGTAATCAACGAAACTGAATCTCCATATTATGCATACAACGGCCTGGGAAAATGGAATGCGTACGATATCCAGTTCAGGGCAGCCCGCTTTAATGACGGGAAACTCACCGAAAAAGCGCTTGTGACCGTTTATTTTAACGGACAAAAAGTACATAAAAACGTGAGAATAAACCAGGTTTGGGGCGGCCCAAACTCAGGACTTGACGGTGGAAACGACGGTGGAAAAGGAATAACCGATGTTCCCGGAGGAATAAAACTGCAGGCCGAGGGCCACGATGTTTTATACCGGAATATCTGGATTGAGGAGTTGGACTTGAAAAAAGCAGATACAGATTTTTAACTGGCAACACTCAACAGTCGACTAAGGCCAGACGGCAAAGGATAGAGTCACTATCAATCTTCGATGTCAATCTATATTCAGATAACATTGTTTTTTCGCCGGTTCAAACCCCTTTATAACAAATTAAAACTCACCAGATTGCAATCTCTCTATCCTTTGCCGTCACATTCATGTGACGGATTTGTAGTTGATTGATAGTTTTGTGTACAGTAAGCAATCCGGCTGTTAAGATTTTGGTTTTCGCTGCTTCTTCTATCAATACTTTTATTCATTATCATCAATTTATACCTAAATTTGCCCGCCTTTTTGCATAAAGCGGAAGCATAATAATTTTTTAGTCAGATGATTACAGTTGAGAATTTAAGGATTCAGTTTGGAAAGCGGATATTGTTTCAGGATGTAAATATGAAATTCACCGCCGGAAACTGTTATGGTATTATTGGTGCAAATGGCGCCGGAAAATCAACCTTTTTAAAAGCCATTTCGGGAGAAATTGATCCTACTACCGGAAATATTTCGCAGGGTCCCGGAGAGCGGATGTCGGTTTTAAAACAGGACCATTTTGAATTCGATAAATTTACTGTGCTCGATACTGTAATGAAAGGCCACGAGAGGCTTTGGAACATCATGCACGAAAAAAATGAGCTATACATGAAACCCGATTTTTCGGATGAAGATGGATTGCAGGCGGCTCATCTCGAAGCCGAATTTGCCGATATGAACGGGTGGAATGCAGAAAGCGATGCTGCCTCGCTGTTGAGTAACCTGGGAATAAAGGAAGATTTTCATTACACATTAATGAAAGACATGAGCGGGAAACAAAAAGTGAGGGTTTTACTTGCCCAGGCGCTTTTTGGCAAACCCGACAACCTGCTGCTCGATGAGCCTACCAACGATATCGACCTTGAAACTGTGGTCTGGCTCGAAAGCTACCTCGCCAATTATGAAAACACGGTTTTAGTGGTTTCACACGACAGGCACTTTCTGGATGCAATCAGCACCCACACAATCGACATTGATTTTAACGATATAAAAATGTTTGCCGGAAACTACAGTTTCTGGTACCAGAGCAGCCAGTTGGCGCTGCGTCAGCAGCAGGCACAAAACAAAAAAGCCGAAGAAAAGAAAAAAGAGCTTCTCGAATTTATCCAGCGTTTCAGCGCCAATGTTGCCAAATCGAAACAGGCAACCAGCCGCCGCAAAATGATTGAAAAACTAAACATTGAAGACATCAGGCCATCAACCCGGAAATATCCGGGAATCATTTTTACACCTGAACGCGAAGCCGGAGATAAGATTCTCGATGTTCATGGCTTAAGCGCCAGCGTTGATGGTGAAGTTCTTTTTAAAAATGTTGATTTTGTGGCCAGCAAAGGCGATAAAATTGTTTTCCTTTCACGCGACCCCCGTGCAATGACAGCGTTATTCGAGATTATTACCGGCCACGCCAAGCCCGGCTCAGGAACATACCAGTGGGGCCAAACCATTACAACGGCGTATCTGCCGCTCGACAATTCTGAATTCTTTAAAAGTAAGATGACGCTTTTCGACTGGTTTTGCCAGTTTACAAACGATACTACCGAAATATTTGTGCGTACTTATCTTGGCCGGATGCTTTTTGCAGGCGATGAGATTTATAAAAAAGTGAATGTGCTTTCCGGTGGCGAAAAAGTCCGCTGTATGATTGCACGTATGATGCTGGCAAATGCAAATGCACTAATTCTGGATACACCTACCAATCACCTCGATTTGGAATCCATCCAGTCGTTCAACAATAATTTGCAGCGTTATCCGGGCAATATTTTTATGTCGTCGCACGACCACGAGTTTATTTCCACTGTTTGCGACCGTATCATCGAACTGACCCCTAACGGTATGATTGACAAGTTGATGAATTACGACGATTACATTACCGATGAAAGAATTCATGAACAGCGGGAAAGGCTCTATTCAATATAAAGGGATAACATGAAAAAAGAAAACTGGACAACCACAAATATTCCTGATTTAACAGGAAAAGTAATCATTGTAACCGGAGGTAACAGCGGGCTGGGTTACGAATCGGTAAAAGCATTTTCTGAAAAAGGCGCCGATGTTATTTTGGCCACCCGTTCCATTGAAAAAGGCGAAACTGCCAAAAAAACTATGGGAAATGTAAAAGGGGACATTTCGGTGATGCAGTTGGATTTGATGAATTTTTCCTCGATTCAAAGTTTTGCTGAAAAATTTGCTGTGAAATACAACCGCCTGGATGTATTGCTGAATAACGCCGGAATTATGACTACTCCTTATTTTTTAACCAAAGCGAAGATTAGAATCAAACGGGATCAAAAGTGTTTCAGTTGCTGCGCATCCCGGTGTTTCGAGCACAAATTTGTTTCAGTACCTTGAGGACAAAATGATATTTAAAGTTTTTAAACCTTTAATGTCGCCCTTCATACAGGAACAGGAAATGGGAGCCCTGCCACAAATTCGCGCTTCAGTTGATGCAAACGTAAAAGGTGGCGAATATTAAGGCCCCGATGGATTTAATGAAATGAAAGGATTTCCGGTTTTGGTCCGGTCGAATGCAGCATCGCATAATCTGCAGGATGCCGCAAAATTGTGGGAGATATCAGAAAAAATTACAGGAATTTCTTATTCGTTTTGAATAGTTAAATCATCACAATAAAAATCAATATGTAAATTTTATCTTAGTTTTGTTTACTTATTAAATATTTTTAAAAAGATGGATTTTAATCAAGTGAAAAAACCGGTGATTTTTATTGCAACACTGTTTATTTTGTGGAGTTGCCAGGCCAAATATCCCGGTGTTCCCGTGTTCTACCACACACTTTTAGATTCAGCCCTGGTAAAAGCCGGAGAAAATGCTGTTGAACTTCAAAAAGCCTTAACCGAAGCACCCACCGAACAAAAAGAAGGGATGGCTTTCATTATCAGCTACATGCCGCAGCGTGATTTAACAACTTTAACTGGGGAATTTTTACTCGAAAATTCGGAATACGCTTATAAAGCCCGCGAAAAGTATTCGTGGTGTGCCGCCCTTCCCGATTCCATTTTTTTCAACGATGTTCTTCCTTACGCCATCATTTCCGAAAACCGCGACCCTTGGAGGAAGGATTTTTTTGAACGGTTTTCAAAATATGTTGATGATAAGGACAACATTGTTGACGCCATTTTTGCCATCGCCCGCCCTATAAATAAAGAAGTTAAGGTTGAATACAACACCAAACGCTCGAAAGTTGATTTAAGCCCAAAGGAAGCCATGGCCGAAAATATGGCAACCTGCACCGGATTGTCGATTATTTTAACCGATGCTTTCCGTTCGGTGGGAATTCCCTCGCGACTGGCCGGAACTGCCATGTGGACCAATTACAAAGGAAACCACACCTGGAGCGAAGTTTGGGTTGATAACCAATGGCAATTCATTGAATATTATCCCGATACGTTAAACCAGTCGTGGTTTTTGGCCGATGCCGGTAAAGCCGACCCAAACAACATGCTGCACTGGATTTACGCAACTTCTTACAAACCAACCAGACTTTATTATTACGCCGCTGTTGACGGAGCCCATATATTGGATTCAATTGATACAAGTGGATTTCCAGAAGAAATGCAGGCCCGTTATCAAAGAATGAAATCGCGCCCCAAAAAAGGAGAACCTTATATCTGGGGTGTAAACGTTACCCAAAAATACATCGATCTTTATCAGAAATCATTGGAGAACAGCCAACTGAATAAAAATGAACTGATGGCCAATTTTGTAGTTTTCGCAAATGAAAATACATCAAATAGTGAATCAAGAATCAGTTGCAGGGTTGATGTTTTTGAAGGAGATAATTTGGTGGATTTTGGTTATTCGCCCCAAAAAACAGATGATATGAACCTGTTTCTGAAATTCAGGCTGAAAAAAGAAACCGAATATAAAGCTGTTGTTACCAATACAGGAGAAGGGATCAATCAGACCTTCCCAATTTTAACTGGCAACAATTCTACCCAGGAATTTAAACTGATTATAAAAAAATGAAAATTTCAAAAGTGAATTTATTTTGAATAATTATAAAATAGCCACAGATTGCACAGATTAACACAGATTAATCTGTGCAATCTGTGGTTAAAAAGAACAAATTCCAAAACCGAAAATTAAAAACTGAAATGACATGCGAAATCTGATAATTATCCTCGTTTTCTTTGTAGCAGCAGGCAATGCTACATCTCAAACCACAAATGTTATCACCCACAATAAAGTCCTTATCAATACCGATCCCTCAAAAGGTGAAAAAAGTTTTAAAGCATGGGGCAACTTTCCGTCCAAAAACAAGGAAGTACGCCGGATTGCCATGAAAGTCACCCTGGCTTATCCTCAAGACCGGCCGATTGCGCACTGGGATTACATGGACCGCATTAAAATACTTCGGAAAGGCGGTGTGAAAGGTAAAAACATCGGTTACGAAATTGGCCGGATGATAACGCCTTACGGCAGTAATTTCAAGGAAGGCTGGAGTTATACCTGGAGTGTTGATGTTACCGATTTTGAGTCGTTTTTGCGCGACAGTGTTGAAATTGAATACATTCATACAGGATACGAGCCGCCTGAACTGGGATGGGATTTAACTATTGATTTTGAGTATTTATTTGGGCCGGCAATAGCAAAATTTATTTCGGTTGAGAAAATATGGGATGGTAATTTTCAATATGGTAACCCGCAAAACGATATTGAGAACCAGTTAACCAAAAAAAAAATCAAGCGGGCAAAAGGAAGTTCATTTGGACGTTTCCGCATTCAGCATACAGGGCACGGAATGGACAGGCCCAGTGGTTGCAGCGAGTTTTGCAGCCGGTGGCGCGAGTTGGTTTTCGATGGGAATGTTGTTGATCACCGCAACTTGTGGAAAGATTGTGGCAACAACCCGCTTTATCCGCAGGGCGGAACCTGGATTTTCGACCGTGCACACTGGTGCCCCGGCGATTTGCAGGAGCCGGATATTATAGATATCCCGCTCACAAAGTCAACACACACCCTCGATCTGAACATGCAACCGTTTACCGCAAACGATTTGGATCAACCCAAAGAACAAATCACATCTTACTTTTTCCAGTTTGCCGAACCAAACCATTCGAACGATGTGGCCATCGAAGAAATTATTGCACCCAATAAACTTTCCAACTACAACCGGTTAAACCCAACCGGATTTAATCCCCAAATCAAAATCAGGAATCTTGGAAAGGAAAATCTGAGAACACTGGAAATCAGATATAAAACCATTGGTTTCGAAGAGAAAAAGTTTCATTGGAAAGGCGAACTGGCATTTTATGAAACTGCAATAATTACGCTTCCGGGCGAAATAGATGCAAAAAACGGAACTAACACCTTTTCGGTGATTTTGAACAATCCAAATAAGTTTGAAGATGAATGGGATGGCGACAATTCAATGGAATCTGAATTTATCGATATCCCCACTTTACCATCAAAGATTGTAGTCGATTTTCTGACCAACAACAAACCAAAAGAGAACTCACTTTTTATTGTGAACAGCGCAAACGATACGGTTTACATGAAATCGCCGGAAATGCTTGAACCGGCAAAAAAATATTCAGATACGCTTGAACTGGCCGAAGGGAACTACTTTTTAATGCTCACCGATTCAGTTGGCGACGGTTTGGAATTCTGGTTTCAACCCGAATCAGGTTATGGAAGGCTCCAGTTAAAAGATGCTTTTGGAAACTTGATTCACCTGTTTGAGAGCGACTGCGGAAATGGACAGTTTTATGGTTTTCGTGCCAAAAACGATGCGGTTGCCGACACTACTGTAACACAGCTTTCGGTAAACATTTTCCCGCGAATGGTAAACGACCGGTTGTCGATTTACACAACCACCAACAAAACTTCAACATTAAAAATACGCATTACCAAAGATGGAAAATACATCGAACAGCACGAATACACCAACATCAAAGATTCAGTTACCGGATTGGATGTCAGGCATCTGGCCGAAGGAAGATATGTGATGGAGATTTTTGTAAATGGCGAACATAAAATGAACCGGCGATTTAATAAAAGATAATCAGTTGTGAGCTAGTGCAGACAGACTTCGACTACGCTCAGTCTGACAGTCACCCTGAGTGTAGTCGAAGGGTGCTTATAATACAGATGTTTATAAATTTTAACTTAACTCGAATTGAAACTATAATTCCAAATTAATGTTTGTTTTTATCTAATTTTCATATTTTTGGAATTGAATCATTCACCAACTAAAACCAAAATAATGAAAAATTCAATCCTTTTTTTTCTGATTTTAACTTTCCCCATTCTTTCAATCGCGCAATCCAGTAAAGTCTTAGACAACCTTTCCATGAAAAGCGAAATACTGAAAATGGATCGAAAATATGCCATTTACCTGCCACCCGGTTACGAAACTTCGGCTCGTAGTTACCCTGTTTTGTATCTTTTGCATGGCGGCGGCGACGACCAAACCGGCTGGGTACAATTTGGCGAAGTACAACACATTACAGACAAAGCTATTGCTGACGGCAGTGCAACTGCAATGATTATTGTTATGCCCGATGCAAATACTGGTCAGCGCGGTTATTTCAACAGTATCAAAGGCGATTTTCAGTATGAGGATTTTTTCTTTAAAGAGTTCATGCCGTTTATCGAAAAAACTTACCGCATAAAGGCTGAAAAACGGTACCGTGCAGTTGCCGGCTTGTCGATGGGCGGGGGCGGCAGTTTCGTTTACGCGCTTCGTCATCCGGAATTATTTTCTTCGGCTTGTCCGTTAAGCGCCTCATGTGGTCCGTTGAACATGACCGAAATGGAACGCTACAAATCGCGTCCCGGAATGCAGGATGTAACCACTGAACAACTTGAAACTTATTTCAAAAAACACAGCGTTGTTGACATGGTGAAAAACATGCCCGACGATCAGAAAAAAGCAGTCCGCTGGTTTATAGATTGCGGCGACGACGATTTTCTGTACGAAGGAAACGCGCTGGTTCATATTGAAATGCGTAAAAAGGAAATCCCGCATGAATACCGCGTTCGCAACGGTGGCCACACATGGACTTACTGGCGCGAATCGCTGCCGGTGGTGCTTTCGTTTGTATCGGATGCGTTCCACCAGTTTTGAAAAGCGGCTGGCGGCTGGCTTTTAGCTTCTGGCAACCTAATTAAGAATTACATACCAATGTCTTTTAACCAAGATAAAAATAAAAAGTGTTTGAATATTAAACACACTTCCCTGCCCGTCCGGCAGGCGGGGACTCCGCTTATTGTGAAAGTCAGACTGAGCGTAGTCGAAGTCTGTTCCACAAACTAAAAGTCTTTTTAATTACTAATTTTTATAAAATGAAAACACTTACTTTTAAAATTCTTTTACTGCTTATTTCATTCCATTCCCTGGGGCAGGACCGCACCAAATGGTTCGAGTTTTACCTTCCGTGGACCGATTCAACAAAAACCGTTACCGATATGTCGGCATATTTGGATGCTCCGGCCGGGAAGCATGGATTTCTGCAGGTAACCCCCGACGGGCATTTCAAATTTGAAAACAAGACCGAAACCGAACGGTTTGTTGGTGTTGTAAACGTTGCTATTGCCAATTTCCCGACAAAATCCGAGGCAAAAATTATAGCCGCACGGATGGCAAAATTTGGCATCAACCTGGTCCGCATCCATTTAATGGATGTGGAAGGGGTTTACGGGCTTTTCCAGAATTCTGCCCAAAATACCCTTCAAATCAGCCCCGACCGGCTCGATAAAATGGATTACTTCATTAAATGCCTGAAAGACAAAGGGATTTATTTTAACTTTTGTATTCATGCCGGGCGGATTTACAAAACCGGCGATGGAATTGACTCGCCGGTAAAAAACGACCAAAGCAAATATGTTACCTTGTTTAACCAGAAAATTATTGACCTCCAAAAAGATTTCGCCCAAAAAATTATCGGTCATGTAAATCCTTATACTAAACTAACTTATGCTGATGACCCGGCCATGGCCAATCTCGAACTTACCAACGAAAACTCGATGTTTCTTGGCTGGCTGAGTTGGCAGGGTGACTATATTTTTGGAGAAACCACAGGTGGAATCGGCCCTTTTTATTCCAATGAACTCGATGTGAAATTTAACAACTGGCTGGCTGAAAAATATGAAAACGATAGTTCTCTGGCTGAAGCATGGAAGGGGGAAGAAAGTGGAACTGTGACCGAACATGTAAAAAACGGATCGTTCGAACAAAACCTGACCAACTGGAGTACCTGGATAAACACCCCGTCGGTGCAGGGAACTTTTACAATCGACAACACAGTTGCAAAAGACGGATCGAAATCGTTAAAGGTGAATGTCACAAAAACAGGGGATTACGGCTGGTACTTTCAGATTAAAACCAACAATTTCAGTGTAAAACAAAATTCATCGTACAAACTGAGTTTTTATGCCCGTGGCGATGTTGAGAAAGAACTTTACATGGATATCATGGAAAATGACACGTGGAAATACGTTGCAGGTCCGGCATTTACCACAACCACGGACTGGAAACGACATGATATTTTTTTTACAAGTCCATTTCTATCGAATAAAGTAATTGTACAATTTAACTTCGGAAAACAAACCGGCACTTTCTGGATTGACTCTGTTTCGATAACAGAAACTTTCGGGACAGGGCTCGAAGCAGGGGAATCGCTTGCATCAAAAAATATAAAGCGCGTAAAAAACAGCGAGATAGGAAAATACACCAAACAGCGGGTTGGCGACAATGCTGAATTCTATTTCGATATTGAAAGAAAATACACCGAAGAACTTTCAGGATTTTTGAAAAACGATTTAAACGTAAAATGCCCTGTTACTTTTACCAATAACTATTTCGGACTGGCAGATATGTATGCCCAAAGTCAGGCCGATTACATCGATTTTCACATGTACTGGGACCATCCGAATTTCCCGAATGGCTGGTCGAACATCAATTTCACATTAAATAATAAATCAATTTTATTGAATCCCGAAGGATCGACCATAAACAAAATGCCATTGACAAAAGTGAAAAATATGCCACACGTTTTAAGCGAATACAATCACGCGTATCCCTATATTTTTCAGACCGAAGCGCCATCTTTGCTGTTTGCTTATGGTTCGTTTTTCGATTTGGATGGAATTGTATGGCATGCTTACTACGATTACATGAACAATTTTAGCCAGCGCCACCAGGATATGTTTTTCGATATTGCCATGCACCCTGTTATGATGACACAAATGCTGCTGGCGCTACCCTACCGGATGAAATACATTCAGAAAGCCCAAACTTTGGTTGAAGGAAATTACCGGAAACAGGATGTTTTTAACAATACAAAAATATACCAGGCCAATGATGTTATTAATATTGAAAACGCAAATTACGGAACTTCATTTTTAAAACACGGATTTCAACATGCCAGTTTTGAAGCCGACAGTACGTTTTTAACGGGGACATTAACCAATCCGGGAAAAGTTATAACCTCTGAAACCGGAGAACTGAAGTGGGATGGAAACCTCGGCTTTTTCACCGTCGATAATCCTTACTGGCAGGGAGCAACCGGTTATTTGGGAGGTAAAAACATCGAATTGGGAAATATCACCATTTCGGATGTAACCACTACCGATAACCTGAATTTTGCCTCAATCCAGCTTATTTCGCTTGATTCGCTGCCAATTTCGAAATCGAAAAAAATGATATTGCTGACGAGCGCCCGGCTCGAAAACCAGGGTTTGAAGTGGAACGAAACCAAAACTTCTTTATTAAGTGCAGGCGGGACGAAAGCTTTGTGTGAGCCGGTTGAAGCAGTTGTAACTTTTAAATCTTCAAATGCCGATTCGCTTTCGGTTTATATGTTAAACCCAACCGGAAACCGGTCAGATTCGCTGCTGGTGAATCAATCCGGGGAATCTGTTAAGTTCAGCATGAACAAAAATACATTGTGGTACGAAATTTCAAATCACACTAAAAAAGTAATCACCCAGGGAACAAAAATTAAAAATAAATCCGACGGAAACAGTCTGAAAGCCAGACCCAATCCGGGTAAAAATTATACCACAATTGAGTTTTCATTTCCTGAAAATACAGAAGCCAGTTTTATCTTGTACAATGCAACCGGGCAAATGATTATGAAGGAGCCTGTATTATTGGCCAGCAATCAATTACAGCAAAAAAGAGTTGATGTTTCGCACTTGGGGGATGGTATTTATTTTTATGGCTTTCAGTTTAAAAACGGGAAAAGAATAATTGATAAATTGGTCGTTTCAAAATAGAAGATTTAAAAGAAAATTCGATGAAATCCACTTTATTCTTTTTGGTACTAATTTTTACAATAACTTCCTGCACGTCAAAAACCAAAACAGTAACTGAAACTTCTGTTAAAGCGGTTTATCTTCAAAAAGACAAGGAAATTCTGGAGCAGATTTTACAGCTTTATTCAAACGAAAAAAATACTGCCACTTCTGATTTAATTATTAAAGTGGGTACTTTTTTCAAAGAAATGCCATATATTGCGCATACCCTTGAAACTGAACCTGAACAACTCATCGTCAATTTACGCGAATTCGACTGCACCACATTTGCGGAAAACGTACTTGCTGTTTCGCGCACTATCAAATGCGGAACTCCGTCATTTGAGCAGTTTGCCAAAGAACTTCAAAGCATTCGTTACCGGAATGGAATCATTAATG
The DNA here is from genome assembly GCA_009773765.1 of Prolixibacteraceae bacterium. Classification (GTDB taxonomy): domain Bacteria; phylum Bacteroidota; class Bacteroidia; order Bacteroidales; family Prolixibacteraceae; genus Draconibacterium. Next base: position 58,055 of record WTWZ01000007.1, read on the forward strand.
GCTACCCTTCCCGGATTCATTATTTCAGCGACTGGATTTATGAAAGCAATAAAAGAAACCTGATTAAAGATGTTTCGGAGGAAATTGCAAATATTCCGTACACGTTAAAAGTTAACTTCATGAGCACACACCCTGAAAGTTATGCCCAATTGAAAGACACAACCTTGATTCCGTTGATTGCAGCTCAGGAACAGGAAATCTCAAAACGAAAAATGTATTTCATTCCTGAAGAAAAAATTGTTGAATTTGAAAATCTTTTAAAGGATGGCGACATTGCCGGAATAACCACAAGTATAAAAGGCCTTGATATTTCGCATGTTGTAATTTTACAGCGGGTTGGCGAAAGGATTCACATTCTTCATGCTTCACAAACTGCGAACAAAGTAATTCTTTCAGAAGAAACACTGGAAGAATACCTGAAAAGCAGCAAATCGGCAACGGGAATAATGGTTGCAAGGCCGCTTTAAAAAGCTGAAATTGAAAAAACAGAAGAAACAGTTTCCTAAACGGAGAATCAATCGTTATAATTTTTTCATTGAATATATTAACAAACGTTTGTGTAAATTTAAACCTCTCAATTTTTGTTTGATAATGACTTTTAAAGTTATTTTGTTCCCAGTGAGAATTTAAATTAGAACACCTCAAATAAATTCATTTTAAATTGTAAACAAAAATTAAAATTACAATGAAAAAAGGTTTGAGACATTTACTTGCCGTAATTGCAATTGTTGCTGTAGGGGCGTTAACTGCAAATGCCCAGGAGTTAGGTATTCGTTTTGGCGGGACAAACAGCAATGGCGGGGTTGCTATCGACGGAGTTTTTGAAGCAGGCCGGTTTAGCCGTATCCACGCTAACCTCGGCATTTACGACGGAGGTATCGGTATTGATGCGCTTTGGGATTTTCTTTATAAACCTCTTGGTGATGAAGCATTTAACTGGTACCTGGGAGTTGGCCCTTCAACTTACCTCGGCAGCGATTTCTGGTTGGGAATTAGCGGTGAAATAGGGCTTGAATATCGTTTTACCGGGGTTCCAATTGCATTGGGAATTGACTGGAGGCCAACTTTCTGGCTTTTTGAAGAAACCAGTTTTGGGGCAGGTTCATTTGGTTTAAATGTGCGTTATGTTTTTGGGAAATAATGTCCGTATATTATATTTTCAAAAAACGCCGGTAAGGCGCTTTTTTGCTTCAACATAAAGTTTTATTTCTGATTCCTGAAATATCTTCGAAGCAGTACTTTTTTTAAATCGCGCACAATTACCTGATGGGCAATAATTTCAACCTGATTGTAATGAGGCAGTTCCCTTGTGGCCTTTGCAATTTCGCTATCGGTAATATCAACCTGGTACAAAACCGAAAGCAACAATTCATAATTGCGTTCAAGCAATAAAGAAATCTGACCAATCAACTGTTGGTGCAGTTCGTTGTATGCATTGTTTGTGTCGCCTGAGAATGTGATTTCAACGCCAAACATGCCAAAATCTTTCATAATCTGTTCGGCGGTTTCCTGAACTATTTCGGCTTCGGTAAATAGCCCCGAAACATTGCTGTTGCTTACCTGCGGAAGGCCTAAATTCATTTTTTGATTCAAAACTATTGTAAAATTCCCGTATCACAAATTTTATCCGGTTGATGAATCAAATTATTTAGCAGAAAATAATATCAACAGCAATAATTCCTATTTTTAGCACATGGAAATCAGCAATAGAAAAATACACTGGGAAACCGTTTTTAAAACAAAAGACACAACAAAAGTCAGTTGGTACCAACCCGTTCCCGAAACATCGCTAAAACTGATTGAAAAATTAAAACTGCCAAAAACTGCCAGAATTATCGAAGTTGGTTCGGGCGACAGTTATCTTGGCGACTTTCTGTTGGAAAAAGGTTATTCTGAAATTACGCTACTGGATATTTCGGAAAAAGCGCTTGATACAATTCAAAAACGACTTTCTGCAAAAGCAGAAAAAATTACATTTATTGTAGCTGATGTAACAGGGTTTTCATCTTCTGAAACTTATGATCTTTGGCACGATCGCGCTGTATTTCATTTTCTTGCGGAGATTCGCGACATTCAAAAATATGTAAAAAATGTTTCTGAAAAATTGGTTTCTGGTGGTTACCTTATTTTGGGAACTTTTTCGAAAAATGGCCCCGATATGTGCAGCGGATTACACGTTCACAAGTATTCAGAAGCGGAACTAACCGGGGTATTCGAAAAGAATTTCAAAAAAATTGAATGTTTCTCCGAAGAACACCAAACACCTTCGGGTACACAACAGAATTTTCTTTTTTGTGTTTTTCAAAGAATTTAAACGACAGACATTGTTAATTAAAATTTGTATTTTTATCCATCTAAATCTTTAAAACTGATAAATCATGAAAAATCTTTTCTTATTACTTGTTTTTGTTGCTTTTACCTTAGTTTCAACTGCACAGAAAGCGCCGATACCCAACGAGTTCAGCAACCCGACCATTTTTGTGGGTTCGGTGGTTACCGACCTGACAAAATCGGTGGATTTTTACACCAAAATTATTGGAATGACAAAAACCGGGGCTTTTTCGGTTGATGGGGTAAAAGCAAAAGAACTGGGTTTGACCGATGGACGCCCGATTGATGTTACCGTGCTAAAACTGGAAGACAGCCCGCAGGCCAACGAATGGAAACTGATGAGTTTCGGCACAAAACCTGGACACAAAAAACCAAAATACATTCACGATGATACTGGAATGCAGTATATTACCATTTTGGTAAACCACTTAAATCCCATCATCGAAAGAATCGAAAAAAACAACATTAAAATCCTGAGCGGCAAACCATCTGATTTAGGCGAAGGAAGATTCTTTATTTTGGTGCAGGACCCGGACGGAACTTTTGTTGAATTGATTGGGCCGAAGTAGAAAAAATGCGTGAATGCGAGAATGCTATAATGCGAGAATGCTATAATGCGAGAATGTTATAATGCATGAATGTTATAATGCATGAATAAATAAAAAAGGATATTTCTAAACAACAACTTTTTTTAGTCCTTTAAACTTTTGATAAACAGAAATTTAAAGGACTTTCTTATTTGAATTGCTGAAATATAATTATAAAATGAATCATATTATTTATAAATTAGAACAAAAATTAAATTTGTTCTAATTTCTCTCTGTAAAACAATGGAAAAACAGAATCAGGAAATAACAACCTACAGAAAGCTAACAGTTAAAGAAGAGATATTCAACAGCATCACTCACGGAATAGGCACTCTGCTAAGTGTTGCAGCGCTTGTATTACTGGTAGTTCACGCCGTTGGAAAAGGTGATGCCTGGCACATTGTAAGTTATTCAGTTTATGGTTCTTCGCTGGTTTTGTTATACCTGTGTTCAACATTATACCACAGTTTTACAAAAGAAAAAATCAAAAACCTGTTTGCACGCTTCGACCACGCGGCCATATTTTTACTGATTGCAGGCACATATACCCCATTTCTATTAACGGTTTTACGAGGTACGCTTGGCTGGACCCTTTTTGGCATCATTTGGGGAGTTGCATTATTTGGGGTGGTTATCTGCTCGATTTACCTCACCCGTTTCAGAAAACTGATGGTTGCGTTGTACCTTGCAATGGGCTGGATGTTTGTTGTTGCGGTTGGCCCGATGATGCGGAATTTGCCACAGTTGAGTATCATTTTCCTTTTTCTGGGTGGAATATTTTATTCGGTAGGTGTTATATTTTATGCAAAACGAAACCTGAAATACGGCCACGGCATCTGGCATTTGTTTGTTCTGGCCGGCAGTATCATGCACTTCTTTGCAGTTATTTACAGCGCACAGTAATGCGTGAATGCTGCAGGAATGCGAGAATGCTTGAATATATGAATGCGAGAATACAAGAATTGAAAAACTGAAGGACTGAGAGACCCAAATGATAAATGTCGATTAACGATTAACGATTAACGATTAACGATTTATCTGGTGACCAGCATCCAGTATCCAGTATCCAGCATCCAGTATCAAGTATCAAGTATCCAGTATCAAGTATCCGTCAACTAAAAATCAATCTTCGTTTTTCCGGTTAATTCCAAATTTCTATTGTTCCAGATAAAAGTACCTTTCAGGTTTTCAGGAAGTGTAATTTCTCCTTCAATTCCATTGTTTCCTTTTCGTTTTAAATTGAACAAAATGGTTCCGGCAGGATGTGGCATTTTCCCTTCAATTTGGGTTAATGTACCCAAATGGGGTTCAATTTTTACAGTTTTAAATCCGGGAGAAGCGGGTTCAATTCCGGCAACGGTGGCAAGAAAATCGTAATTTGGGCTGGCACTCCAGGCGTGACAATCTGAACGGGCTGGGTCAGGCTTTTCTGCAAATGTGGTTAATCCCAGTCCAAGCATATCGCGCCACAAACCCAGTGTTTCGAGATAATTATCAGATAAACCGGCTTTTTTCAGTGCCTGAGTTAAATAAAACCTGAAATACATGGTTGGCTGAACCAGCGATTTATCTTTTTCAAAACGGGCGACAAATCCTTTGATTTCATTATCGGGAACAGCGCCTGTTAATACTGCAAAAATCTGGCTGTGCATACTGAATTCAGTTTTGTCAGGTGTATCGGCAAAATATTTTTTGGCATCGTCCCAGCATTTTTCTTTAACCGATTGGTTAAGATTTTCAGCAATTTTTTCGTAGTAAGCCGCTTTATTTTCATCTCCTGCCCAACGATTTAAACCGGCTGCATGTTTTGCAGAATAAGCCAGGTGCAAACTCAAAATGGTTGATTGCCCGAAATAACCGCCTGCAGGAACCCCGCCAATCTGTTTTTCATTGTCCCAAGGCCATTCGTCGGCCCAATCCACAAAGTTCCAGTATCCGGTTTTTCCAAGCAGACCGGTTTCCTTATCAATTTTCGAAATAAAGAAATGTAGCACATTGTCGATACCATTGATAAACGATTTAACAAAAGCTTCGTCATCGCGGTGCATCCGGTAATCGTGCACCATATCAATCCAATACAATGAATATGGAGGAATAACCTGCGGCATTGCCGATGGATAACGGCTCATAGTCAGTCCTTCACTAAACCGCGAGTCTTCAAATTGTTGAATCGAATTGCGCATCAAACGATCATCGCCCGAAACATAAAGCGAAATGAGCGCCTGAATGCGTGTGTCGCCAACATATTGCATCTGTTCGTAATAGGGACAATCGTAGTAGGTTTCGCCAGCGCATAGCCGGGCTGTGTGCCAGCCCACATTCCAAATGTCGGTTAACTGAGTGTCGTTACTTTTGAAAACCGCGTTTTCCTGAAACGGGTATCCTGTAAATTCGCTTTCAAATGTATTGATAGTCAGCGGCTCGTCTTTTGTTGTGACGGTCATTTCAAGGTATCGCCATGTGCGCAGCCAAAGTGGGCGGAACAAACGTTTTTCGCCGCCGTCGGGCAAAAAGAAATCGATGTAACCCTGCATTTTTTTGCCTTCAATTTCATTGCGGTTGCCTTTTCTGTTTTGTGCATCGAAAAGGGCTTCAGCATATTGCAATTCTATTTTTGAACCTTTACCTCCCGAAACTGTGAGTTCAGGATAAGCCGTTGTTAATTCCCCCTGGTCGAAAAGGACCACTACTTTTTTGTTGGCCGGGATAAACAACTGACTTTTCCCTGGTACAAAATCTTCATCAACATTAATATTTTCCGACCTGCGAACTGCGGCAAAATTTTGCCTTTTAGCTTCCATCAGCGGAATTTCGCGGGGTTCCAAACCCCAGGCAATCCCGGTT
>WTWZ01000086.1 GCA_009773765.1 Prolixibacteraceae bacterium
AAATTGTTTTACAGGCTAATGCAACAAGCAGTAACCACTTCATCTGTGACTTATAATGACATTATAAAATAACTTGCTTATTGTGGATAAGCAGTAAAATAAAATAACCTGTCCGATGCTTTTATTTTAGTAAGGTTCAGTTCTCCAATACATTTCATCCGGGAAATATTTCAAAAATATTTCCCGGATTTTTTCATTTTGTATGATTTTTTGCTTATGTTTGTTACGGACATTTTGAAAAATACATTTCAAGGACGCTATTTTAAATTTACATTTTAGGACAAAAAAGGGGACTATGCTTTAGTTTGGGTTTTGTTATATGGACTTATCTAAAGGCAACGATTCTCCAATTAATGCTAAACGGTAAAATGCAACTATGTTGTAACCGGTGAATTATAGTATTTACTGCTCAATTAAACAAGCAGTTTATTTTGATTGATTTTTAAAATAATTTGACAAACCATTAAATCATGAACTTCGCAGAATCAGATTTCGATTATAAAAAAACGGAAATCAGCTACAGCAATACTTTTGTTAACCAAACAAATTTCACTGATCCAATTTTTGAAATTAATCAACTCGAAAATGAAAAATTGCTTTTAAAACAGTTAATTGCACAGTTGCGACATGAAAACCAGTTACTTAGAAAAAGGTTGTTTAGCGCCGGCAAAATAGGAATTTCAAAGGATAAATGTGCCTGAACTATATTAATTTACGATAGCAGTGGTTTATATCACATTTGATTTTATTTTATAAAGAATAGAAAGATGAAAGCGAATATGAGAAAATTATTTTCAATAGCTGGTTTAGATACTGAGCAAATTGAGATAAGGAAGGAAAGGGTTGAATTAGTAAATTGTCCTTTAAGGGAGATGATGTGCAATACACATCTTTCTATGGTCAATAAAAGATATTTGGAGGCCGAGCAACACAGGAAAGAGAAGGAATTTAATGTTTCAATTGATAAACTTAAAAGTGCCTTTTTTAAAACAACGGAATTATTAGATCATCCATGTACCAGATGTGTTCATAATTATCAATCAATTATAATCGATTCCCTGGAGAATATTCATGTAGAATTGGATAGAACAACATCGGGTTTTTTTGGAAATAAACGTTTGCTTGCAACTTTTTTAAAGTCTTCAGAGGTACTGGAGGAATTTAAAAATTTAAGATTGAGTTATAAATTTCAGTTGAAAGAATCCTATAATCGGTTTTTGGGAAACTATCTTAATTAGAGATTACGTTTACAATAAAATTGGAAGCCTGGCAAATGCCAGGCTTTTTTCGTTGTAATACAGCCATTAAAAATGTATTTTTGCCGGATAATTTTTTAAGGTGGAAATTTGATTTGCCTGGTTGAACTGAAAAAAAAATAAGCAATGGTTAGTTAGCTTTATTGAGGATTTTAATGTTTGAAAAGATATGATAATAAAAGATTTAAAGTGGGGGAGAATTATTCTGCCAATATTGGTTTTGGCACAAGTTGTAATTGTTTTTATGCTGATAAGCTCGGCAAAGCCGGAAAGTGAGCCAATCTCAAATAAAATTAAAACCGGGTTTAACGCGGCAAAAATTCCTGATGAGGTTTTCTTTGCAGGCGAAGAAATACCATTGGAAAAGTTTGATGTAAAAGAAGCGCTTGATCGCGAATTGCTTTCCAATGCATATTTTCATTCTCAAACCATCAGGTACATTAAATCGGCTCCCCGTTTTTTCCCTGTTATTGAACCAATTCTAAAGGAAAGGGGGATACCGGATGATTTTAAATATCTTGCTGTGGCAGAAAGTGGCTTTAATACCAGGGCAGTTTCTGCTGCAGGCGCTATAGGATTTTGGCAATTTCTGAAGGGTACAGGCCAGGAATACGGATTGGAAATAACCAATGAAATTGATGAACGTTATCATATTGAAAAATCAACTGTAGCGGCATGTAAATATTTGCGTGAAGCTTATAACAAATATGGCAACTGGACTTTGGTGGCAGCCTCTTACAATGGCGGAATGGCAAGGGTTGAGAGCCAGCAGAAACGTCAGAAGATGACAGATTATTATGACCTTCTTTTTGTTGAAGAAACACAGCGGTATGTTTTCAGAATTGCAGCTTTGAAACTGATTATGGAGAATCCGGAAGATTACAATTTCTATATAACTGAAGAGGATAAATACCCGGTGATCAAAACCCGTGAAGTAGAAATTACCGGACCAGTGAAAAATTTTGCCGATTTTGCCATCGAACATGGGATCAATTATAAATTATTGAAAGATTTTAATCCGTGGCTGCGCGATGATAAACTAACTAATGCAGCAGGGAAAAAGTACGTTGTAAAAATTCCGGTTTTAAATTCAGGGAGGAATTAAATTTCAGAATGCAGAAAATTTCAGAAGCAAAAATTGAGGTTCTGCCGGAAGTTGACGAAACGGAAGAACAGGTTGTTGTTTATGGTGCGCGGGTGCATAATCTTCGCAATATAACCGTCACAATACCAAGAAATAAACTCACCGTAATAACCGGATTAAGCGGTAGTGGCAAATCGTCGCTGGCGTTTGATACCATTTATGCCGAAGGCCAGCGCCGCTACATTGAAACATTTTCAGCTTACGCACGCTCATTTTTAGGAAATTTGGAGCGCCCCGATGTGGATAAAATTACCGGTTTAAGTCCGGTAATTTCAATCGAACAAAAAGTTACCACCCGAAATCCCCGTTCAACGGTTGGTACAGTAACCGAAATTTACGACTTCCTGCGTTTGCTGTTTGCCCGTGCAGCAGAAGTTTTTTCATATAACACCGGCGAAAAAATGGTGAAATACACCGAGGAGAAAATCATTCAGTTAATTAAAGATGATTTTACCGGAAAACGCATTAATATTCTTGCTCCGATGGTAAAAGGCCGCAAAGGCCATTACCGCGAGTTGTTTGAACAAATCCTCAGAAAAGGGTTTTTATCGGCCCGTGTTGATGGCGAAATTGTGGAATTAAAGCACAATTACAGGGTTGACCGTTACAAAAACCATTTTATCGAAATTTTAATTGATAAATTGAAAGTTGACGAAGTTAGCACGGCCCGGTTAAAGTCAAGTGTTCAAACAGCAATGAAACACGGACAGGGGGTTTTGATGATTCTGGACTATGATACTCAAGCTGTAAAATATTACAGTCGCCTGCTGATGTGCCCGACAACCGGAATTTCATACAATGAACCCGCCCCGCATAATTTCTCGTTCAATTCGCCGCAGGGCGCCTGCCAAAAGTGCAATGGTTTGGGCAGGGTCACTGAAATAGACATGGATAAAATCATTCCCGATAAAACCAAAAGCATTTCAAAAGGCGGAATTGCCCCACTCGGGCCATATAAAAATTCCATGATTTTCTGGCAGGTTGAAGCATTGGGGGAGAAGTTCGATTTCACCCTGAATTCGCCCGTTAGCGAAATATCGGATGAAGGAATACAAGCCATTCTGTTCGGAACGAATGAACGGATTCAACTAAAGAATACACCGCTTGGGACCAGCACGAATTATCAGTTGAGTTATGACGGAGTAATTAAATATATCGACAGTCAGCGCGATGACAACCCTTCAAAAACAGCCCAAAAATGGGCCAACCAGTTTGTGAAAACCACAATTTGCGACGAATGTAACGGAAACCGCTTGAAAAAGGAATCCCTCCATTTTAAAATCAACGGGAAGAATATTTCGGAACTGGCCCAACTCGATTTAAAAGAATTAGGTGAATGGTTTAATGGTTTGGAAGAACGAATAACCGAAAGGCAACGTTTGATTGGCATGGAAGTGATTAAGGAAATTCGCGACAGGCTTGGATTTATGCTTGGAGTTGGGTTGAATTATTTATCGCTCGACCGCACAGCCCAAAGCCTTTCAGGTGGCGAATCGCAGCGGATAAGGCTGGCCACCCAAATTGGATCACAATTGGTAAATGTGCTTTATATTCTCGACGAACCCAGCATTGGCCTGCACCACCGCGATAACCTGAAACTCATTAACGCACTTAGGCAACTGCGCGATTCAGGCAATTCGGTAATTGTAGTCGAACACGACAAGGATACAATGTTGCACGCCGATTATTTAATTGATATGGGCCCGCTCGCCGGTGTACATGGAGGTGAAATTGTAGCTGCCGGTACACCGGAAGAAGTTTTGAAATCCAATACGTTGACTGCCGATTATTTAAATTACCGGAAAAAAATTCAAGTCCCGTCAATCCGGAGAAATGGAAAATCTGATTGTCTCGAAGTTTTCGGATGCTCAGGGAATAACCTGAAAATGGTGGATTTAAAAATCCCGCTGGGTAAATTTGTATGTGTTACAGGTGTTTCGGGCAGCGGAAAATCCACTTTGATTAATGAAACCCTGCAGCCTATTTTAAGTCAGTATATTTATAAATCGTTAAAAGATCCACTTCCTTATAAGTCTGTAAAAGGGCTCGGATTTATCGATAAAGTAATTCAGGTGGATCAGTCGCCAATTGGTCGCACACCTCGTTCCAATCCTGTAACTTATACCAATGTTTTTTCAGACATCAGGGATTTGTTTGCTCAACTGCCCGAAGCAAAAATTCGTGGTTACAAACCAGGGCGATTTTCTTTTAATGTGGTTGGCGGCCGTTGCGAAGAGTGCCAGGGCGGTGGGTTAAAACTCATAGAAATGAATTTTTTGCCCGATGTTTATGTACATTGTGATAAATGCAACGGCAAACGATACAACCGTGAAACACTGGAAGTTCGTTACAAGGGGAAATCAGTTAGCGATGTGCTTGAAATGACCATTGAAAACGGTGTTGGGTTTTTCGAGGCCATTCCTTCAATTGCCATAAAATTGAGAACGCTCCAGGATGTTGGGTTGGGTTATATCACTTTGGGGCAGTCGTCAACAACCCTTTCAGGGGGTGAATCGCAAAGGGTGAAACTCGCAGCCGAACTGGCCAAACGCGATACCGGAAAGACAGTCTATATCCTTGACGAACCCACGACCGGCCTCCATTTCGAAGATATCAGGGTTTTGCTCGATGTGCTCAATAAACTGGTTGACAAGGGAAACACGGTGATTGTAATTGAACACAACCTCGATGTCATTAAAGTTGCCGATCATATCATCGACATCGGCCCCGAAGGCGGTAAAAACGGCGGGGAAATTTTATGTGCAGGGGCTCCCGAGGAAATCATCAAATACAAACATTCGTTTACAGCCAAATTTTTAAAGGAAGAGTTGAAAGCTTAACTTTCATTCCGTATTCACCGTTCTTTTTCATACTTTTACTTTTCACAAAAAATAAAAGAATCATGAAAGAAGTTGAAATATATTGCAAAAACACAAATACAACCCGTAATTATCCGCTTGGAACTTCGCTCCTCGAAATAAGCGAAGATTTGCAGGTAAAACTTGAAAACATGATTGTTGGCGCCATAGTCAATAACCAAATCCGTGAATTGTCGTTTTGTATGGTGAAACCCAAACAAATCGAGTTTGTCGATGTATCGCATCCCGATGGAAGGAGGTTGTATATAAGAAGCCTGATTTTTGTTTTGTACGCCGCGGTAAAAAAGACATTTCCTGAAGTCTGTCTCAAAATTCAGAATGGTATTTCAAATGGTTATTTTTTTGAATTAAACGGTTTCGGGCGCGAAATTACCGACTCGGATGTGTTTGCCATCACACAGGAAATGAAATCGCTCATTGCAGCCGATATTCCGTTTATTAAGAAAAGGATGCTGACAACGGAGGCGATTGAACTGCTGAAAAAACAGGGGCTGCCAGAAAAAGCGCGTTTGTTTGAACAACAGGGAAACCTGTTTTCAAGTTTGTATTTTTTGAAGGATATTGCGAACTATTTATATGGCCATCTTTTGCCCTCCACCAGCTACATTACAAATTTCGGCCTGATTCCGTATTTCAATGGAATACTTTTACAGGTGCCACGGCCAAAACATTTCGATAAACTTCATAAACTGGTTGAGCGCAACAAGTTGTTCGGCATTATACAGGAACAAAAAGACTGGGCTGAGATTTTAAATGTTTCAAGCATTGGCCAACTGAATTATTTTACCCTCAAGGGCAGAAGTGGTGATGTGATTAAAGTATCGGAAGCGCTGCATGAAAAAAAGATTGCTGAAATAGCCAATATGATTTTTGCCCGCAACGGCGATTTGAAGATTGTGCTGGTTTCAGGCCCGTCAGCATCAGGTAAAACTACCTTTAGCAAACGACTCGGTATTCAGTTAATTGTAAATGGATTGCGGCCGCGGCAGATTTCTCTCGACGATTATTTTGTCGATCGTGAACACACTCCCCTCGATGAGTTTGGGGAGTATGATTTTGAAGCGCTTGAAGCCATTGATGTAGGGTTCTTTAACCACCAGTTGCTCGAATTGCTCGAAGGCCGCGAGGTTGAGCTTCCAGGTTTCGATTTTCAAACCGGTAAACGAAAAAAATCAGGCAAAACGTTGAAACTGGCGCCAAAAGATATACTTGTGGTTGAGGGGATTCACGGAATGAACCCGGGATTGCTACCACACATCGACAGAAAGTACACGTTCAGTATTTTTATTTCAGCATTAACACAGATCGCTTTCGACGAGCAAACCTACATTTCCACGGCAGATAACAGAATTCTGCGGCGCATTATCCGCGACAGCAAATACCGCGGATACCCGGCATGGGAAACCATTAAACGCTGGCCTTCGGTGCGCAGGGGAGAGGAAAGTAATATTTTCCCGCACCAGGAAAATGCCGATATCATGTTTAATTCGGCAACTTTATACGAGTTGGGAGTGCTTAAAAAGTACGCCGAACCCCTGTTAAAACAAGTTCCCGAAAATCGCGGAGAATTTATTGAGGCAAACCGGCTGATTCAGTTTCTCTCGTGGTTTAAACAAATTGAAGACAGGGAAATACCGCCAACATCCTTATTGCGCGAATTTTTAGGAGGAAGCAGTTTTGTTTATTGAGCAACTCGCTTTTGCCCAGCAGTTTGTCCCCAATTACGACGAAAGCAAAGTGCCACAGTTTGTGGTTCCTGATCCACTGATGACTTTCAAACAAAAGAAAGTAAAGAATGTAAAAGACTGGGAAAAAAAACGCCGGCCCGAATTATTGGAGTTTTTCACCCAAAATATGTTTGGCGAAATTCCGGGAGAACTCAAAATCTCCTCTTATGATGTTGTGGAAGAAAGTGGCGATGTGTTCAGCGGCAAGGCAAAACGCAAACAGGTGGAACTTACATTCGAAAAAAACGGAAAAACAATCGACTTTACCATACTGTTGTATTTGCCTGAAAATGTAAAAAAAGCGCCGGTTTTTATCGGGTATAATTTTTATGGCAACCACACAGTTGCCGACGATGCAAATATCATCATTTCCGGTGCATGGGCCGACAACAATGAATCGTTTGGTATTGTTTACAACCAGCTTACCGAGCAATCGCGCGGCGTAAGGAGCAACCGCTGGGCAATCGAAAAAATGATAGATGCGGGTATGGGGCTGGCCACCATTTATTATGGCGAGGTTGACCCCGACAGAAATGATTTCACGGATGGAATTCACCCGTTATTGTATGTTGATGACCAGAAACAGCCTGCCAACAACGAATGGGGAAGTATTGCAGCCTGGAGCTGGGGTTTGAGCCGCGCAATGGATTATCTCGAAAAAGATGAGGATGTTGACGCCTCCAAGGTAATTGTGTTCGGTCATTCGCGCCTGGGAAAAACCTCGATCTGGGCGGGAGTTACCGACCAGCGGTTTGCCGCAGTTATCTCAAATAACTCCGGTTGCGGCGGGGCGGCGCTTTCAAAACGTAAATTTGGCGAAACGGTTTGGCGTATCAATAACAGCTTCCCGCACTGGTTTTGCAAAAACTTCCACAATTACAGTAACAATGAAGAATTACTGCCGGCCGATCAACACGAACTGCTTGCTTTAATTGCCCCGAGGCCGTTGTATGTTGCCAGTGCCGAAGAAGACCAGTGGGCCGATCCGCGTGGCGAATTCCTGTCAGCATTTTATGCCACGCCGGTTTACCAGTTGTATGGCAAAAAAGGAATTCCCTCCAATATTATGCCCCCGGTTAACTCTCCAATTCAACATACGGTGGCATACCACATCCGCACCGGCGCGCATGATGTTACCGATTACGACTGGGAGCAATACATAAAATGGGCGAAAAAAGAGTTGAATATTGAATGAATATTTACGATTTTTGATTTTCCAATGACCATTGATCAATGACAAAAAAACTTTGTACCTTTTGCGTTTGAATAAACAGAAATTCGAAATAATAATAATTTAACTGAAAGATTATGAAAAACATGACTTTTGCAATTCTGATGATGGTGGCCTTTTCTGCCTGTGTTACACCCGAACCGCCCAAACCAGTTTCATTGTTTAACGGCGTTGATTTAACCGGCTGGCACGTTGATGTTCCGGCCATGGACCAAAACCCCGGCACTATAAACCCGTTTATTGTGCGCGACTCGATGCTGGTTAGCCTTGGCACGCCTGGCGGCCACCTGATTACCGACTCGGTTTACAGCAATTACCGGTTAACTGCCGAATACCGTTTTGCCGGAACTCCCGGAAACTGTGGAGTACTGGTACATGCCTCAACTCCGAGGGCTTTGTACGGAATGTTCCCGAAATCGCTCGAAGTGCAGATGATGCACCAAAACGCCGGCGACTTTTGGTGCATTGTTGAAGACATTGTTGTTCCCGACATGGAAGCCCGCCGCGGCCCGAAAGAAGAATGGGGGATTACCGAAGGTAAACAGCGGCGCATCCCCAACCTCACCGAGGGCTCTGAAAAACCCGTTGGCGAATGGAACAAAATGGTGGTTGAATGTGTGGCCGACACCATTAAAGTTTGGGTGAACGATGTGTTTGTAAACTACGGGACCAACTGTACTGCTACCCGCGGTCAAATTGCCGTTCAGGCCGAAGGCTCCGAAGTGGAATTCAGAAAACTGGAACTGCTGGCAATTGAAAAAACAACACCAGTCCAATAAATTTTATTAATATAAGGTGCTTATATCTGCCCAAAAATTGGGTGGTAAATGCATTTAATTTAATGTATTACATTGAATCCACTTATAAGGAGGCACAGCCGCGAAAAATAAAAAGCCAATATATGCAGAATTGGTAAAACGAATATCTCAATTTGGACAAGAATTGGAGATAGAACGTGAACGAGTGCAAATGCTGCAAATGAATGCGAAAAGAAGGGAAATGCTATTTTTTAAGTCTAAAAGTAGAATTAAGCAGAATTGCATATTGCAGTTGCCTTTTAATTCACTTAAAGGTTCGACCCCGTTTCCCGCACTGAAAAGGCCAGATTCAAATCCGGCCTTTTTTAGTTCTCTTCATAAAAGAAAGTGCTGATTGCCAGGGTTTAAACAGGTATGCAAACAGATTGATAAAAATCTTTTGAAAGCAATATTATTTTTTTAAGGCGCTTTCATGGCTGGGATTAAAAAAAATCATGAAAGCCACACATATAAAAATACCGTGAATGCTGATAAAATGGCCAAATGCAGCCTCCAGTCCGTAATACCTTCGAATTTTGCTATTCCTTTTGCATAGTTGATCGTGGTTTTTTCCAGCTTTTCAGGCGCTGTTTTTTCGGTAAATGCCGAAACTGCAAAAAGCACCACGGTAATGATGATTTCGGCCCAAAGACCGCGGTACCCAAAATTCAGGGTAAGCGGATAATGCAGGAAAGGAAAAAGTTGCTTCCCTGTTTCGGGCCCTAAAAGCTGGTCGATAACAAAAATAGTAGCCAAAACAATTCCCACCAATACAGAAACTACTGCCCCTTTCAAGGTTACTCTTTTGCTCACAATGCCAAAGAAAATAGCCGGAAAAACAGGAATAACCAGGTATGCCGTGATGGTTTGCAGGTATTTGTACAACCCTTCCTCGTTTTTGTAAACCAGGTACGCAGCCCCAAATCCAAGCAAAGTCACCAGCACTATGATGTAACGGCCAAGCAGCACCTGTTTCTTCTCTTTTATATTAGGCCGAAACTCCAAAACAAAATCGCGGACAACCAAAGTTGAAACTGAGTTTAACACGGCAATAAGCGAAGTAATAAGGGCTGCCATAAGCGAGGCAAGCAGCAAACCGCGCAAACCCGTTGGTAAAAGATTGTTCAGCAGTAAAACAAAAGTCTGTTTGGTTTCCTCGCCCTGTAATTCATTGGGGAACAATGCAAAAGCAATCACACCGGGCAAAGCAAAAATAAAGAGAGGGAGCAATTTTAGCAGGGTGGCAAACATAGCGCCCCATCGGGCATGATTTAAGTCTTTTGCTGCAAGTACCCGTTGAACATTTACCTGGTCGATGCCCCAATAAAAAATACCGGCATAAAATGCTGTAGCCAAAATTCCCCAAAACGGGTAAACCGGATCATCATAAGGTTTGGAAATGCTCATCATTTCAGGCACTTTTGCATTCAGCCCTTCCCAGCCGCCAACCTTGTCGAGGCCGATAAAAAGCATTACCGACGCACCTAAAATCATGATAACCACCTGTATAACATCGGTGTAGGCAACAGCGGTAAAACCACCAATGATTGTAAAAATGGCAACTGCAATTCCAATAAAAATTACCGTAGTCATCACATTCCAGCCTAAAATCCCATTTAATACCAGCGCGCCGGCAAACAGGGTAAAAGCCAGTTTTGTCATAACGCTT
>WTWZ01000087.1 GCA_009773765.1 Prolixibacteraceae bacterium
AATTATTTATTGAATATCGGTTATATTGTTTTTTATTAAATCTGTAATTGCCCCTCTAATATCAGTTTGCTGCAGCGGAACCCCCTCTGTGTTTTCCCTTATTTCAGACGAACTGATTTTAAAGCTGCCTTTATTTGTTTTATGCTCATAAACAATTTCCACATTTGTGTTGCCCAGCATGGTTAAATAATACGTGTCCCATATCTCTCCCAATTCAGGCCTGTCAAAATGAGTAAACTGAAACGAGGCTTCCACTTCGGTACCTTTGTTCAATTCAGACCGGATATTGAACCTGCCATTTGCCATTTCGGCGTTTTGCTTTAAAAGTGAAAGCCCCAGCCCTACCTTTCGGGTAGCCCGCGTTGTAAAGAACGGGTTGGTTGCCTTCTTCAAAATTTCAGTACTCATTCCGTATCCATTATCACAAATCTTTAAAACACAAAGATCATTTTTTTTATCTAATTCAACTTTAATTTCAATCAATGTAGCATTTGCCCGGATTGAATTTTGAACGATATCGAGAACATGATCCGCCAATGTTTTCATTTTACTTCAACAAATCGGTTTTTTTGCTGATTCAGAGCCATTTTTATTTCCGAAAAATTCATTCCCCCCATCCAAAACGAGGTGCAAATTTCGCCAATTTGTTGCAGATTATGTGCATCTGAATTGCGGATTAGTGTAATTTCATTGCCTAAAACATGATGTTTTCGAACATCTTTTTCTGAACTGAATTGCGAAATACCCATGGCGTCGAATTTTAATCCCCGCGGAATAAACCCAAGCTGGCTAAAAAGCCCGTTTGCCGGACGATCGACGTGTGCCGGGATAAATAACCCATCCAGGCATTCAACTTTTTGCTGAACTTCATGAATCCCAGATTTTAGCGCCGCCGGCAAATAATTAGGTATTAACTCCAGGATATTGTCATTTTCGTCAACAACCGGCTGATATCCAAAATGGCCGTCAGGATTGGGAATTATCGTAATTTGTTCATCTAAAAATTGCTGAAACTGGCTTAATTGGCCTTCAAATTCGAAAAAAGCCAGACAATGAACCTCTTCTTTAGTAGTAACTTCTGCCCCGGTTAAAACATAAATCCCCACTTTTTCGGCCAGCTTTTTAACCAATAAAGCATTTTTGGTTGAATTATGGTCGGTAATACCAATAATCTCAATTCCCGATTTTTTGGCCCGCTCAACAATATTGGCCGGGGTCATTTCCAAATCGGCACAAGGCGAAAGTACTGTATGGATATGTAGATCGCCCCTGTAAAAGTTCATTTTTTTATGATTTGAATACAAAAACAGAGTATCAAGATTTTCCGTATCAAGACTTTGAGTAACACAATTCAATTTTAGCAATCAATGATTTTAATAATCATTCACGAATTCCTGCATTCATGCATTGTAGCAATCATGCATTGAGTTCTGCATAAAGTTTCCCGGCAATTTCAAAAGCGGCCATTTCGGTGCCCAACAACGGAATTCCTTCCTCCTCGCTGTGCTGCAAAGTATCGCCGGCAGGCTGTAGCCCCTTTACCAGAATTACCGCAGCCAAATCTTTCAGCGAGGCAATGGCAATTACATTTTGGTGAGTTTGTAAAGTAATCCAAATCTGGTTTTCGCTGGCAAAACCCATCACATCGCTTAGCAAATCGGAAACATAGCCTCCTGAAATTTCTTTTTCAAGCCCTGTTTTACCGGAGTAAACTTTTAATCCCAATTTTTCAACTAATTCAGAAACCTTCATTTCTACCTCCTTTTTTTGTACAATCGACTTCAATTCGGTTTTCGCCCCATGTACGATGTAAGTTTTTAAAAATCTTTTTTATCGTTATTTTCCCATCGCGCAAAGATCTTTTCTGAAGGAAAATACATTCGGTCATTTTAGCTGTCCCTTGTACCATATCTTCGGCAAGTGCATAACAATTGGGGGCGCCGCAACCACCGCAATCTATACCGGGCAACTGGCAAAGTATATTGTCAATTTTCCCGAGTTTTGCCAGCTTTATCCGAAATATCTGTTTGTAGTTTTAACGCTGGCAAATACTTTTTTGCCCTGTTTTGCAGTCGTTCAACAGTTAGAAAACGGTTCCCTGTAAGCAAAATTCCACCGGCACAACCCTGGTCGCATGATTTCAATTCCAAAAAATCAAGTTCCGGGACCTCTTCATTTTCGAGACGTTCAAGAAATTTAACCACATTGTGGATTCCATCGATAGCCATAGCGTGGCGGTTAAATTTTCGGGCTTCCCCGCGCGGCAAACACCATAAAATTCCATCGCTGCTCAGGTTTTCCCTCAATTGCGTGGTGTCCTTTTCAGTAACTGAGGTAATTATCCGCATGATTTGATTATACAATTCATTCATATTAATCAATCCGTCAACAATTGAGGCTTTTTCGCCCAACGGACGTTTTACCACAGCCATTTTTGCAGAGCAGGGAGAAACATAAAAAATTCCGATTTCATCGCGTTTTATTCCTTTTTTTGAAAGTTCAGCTATTGCAAAATAAGCAGCCAAATCGTGCGGGGCCTTTAACGGAACTATATTTTCGGTAAGCGAAGGGTATTTTATTTGGATTAACCTAACAATTGCCGGGCAAAACGATGAAATTACAGGTTTATTTTTGCTCTTTCGCACTTCATTTTTAAGTGGCCCGAGCAACCACTGAATGGGTTGTTCCACTTCGAAAATATGTGTAAAACCCAAATCGAGTACCGCCTGATATATCTGATCTTCGGAATAAACTTCAGGAAACTGGCCCACCATTACGGAGGGAAACAAAACCACCCGGTATTTAAAGTGCTTTAGTTGATTAAGACTGTCCTGCTCTACGTAAAAAGCATCCACCGGACAAGCCCGCAAACAGTTGCCGCAATCCACACACCGGTCTTCCCGTATAATTGCAACTCCGTTTTCAATTCTGATGGCCTCTGTTGGACAAGCCTTCATGCAATGCACACAACCTATGCATTTATGCACGTCAACTTTTATGGCATGATATTTTTGCGTGGTTCCCATCAGTAATAAATCTTAAAAAACAAGGTAGTCCCCTTTCCCACTACACTCTCAATTTTCAGTTCATCGGTATTTTTTTTTATGTTTGGCAAACCCATTCCGGCGCCAAATCCCATTTCGCGCACTATTCCAGAGGCTGTTGAAAATCCTGCTTCCATTGCTTTGTCAATATCTTCAATTCCCGGTCCTTTGTCAGTCACAGTCGCTGTGAAAAACAGTGGGTCAAAACAGGCGTTTAAAATTCCTGAATAAGCATGTGCCACAACATTTAACTCGGCTTCATACGTTGCAACAACAATGCGTTTAATCATTTTTGGGTCAATATTTAACTGGACCAGTTTTTTTTTGATTTTACTTGAAGCCTTTCCGGCCAGGTTAAAATCGCCGCCCACGATATTGAATTCCAGTTTCAATGCCATTAATAAAGCGGTTTTATTCCGTTTTCATATAAAACCCCGCTTGCCCTAAAAACTGAGAACGCAGTGCCCAGCAAAACAATATCGTTTTCTTCAGCAAGCTGAATCATTTCTTCAGTTGCACTTTTGTTGCGTGCGAGTAAAACCACCGGAATATCTGCCATTTCAACAGTGCGTATCAACTGAACATTTGCCAGCCCGGTAATAAGCATAATATTATGATCGTCAAGGGTCAAAACATCGCTCATTAAATCGCAACTAAACGCTTTTTCAATATTTATTTGTTTACCGGGGTCACCGGCTATAACAGAGGCTTCTGTCAGCATTATTATTTCAGCTATTTTCACGTTGAATCTCTTTAATCCTCAATTCAAAAAAATCAAAATATCGGGGTAAAGATAGTTACCTGTGAATTTAAAAAAGTAATTTTCAAACACATAATTTATATTTTTACAACATCAAAAATAAGTTGATTTAAAAGTTATATTTCCTTACTTTTCAGCTCGTTTTCCAGTAAAAAAACAATGCTATGATATACGACAAAAAATCAACCCTAACGGGCAATATTGACGATCCGGAATTTCACCAGAAAATAATTGACGCTCTGCCCATCCCAATTTTTTACCGCGATGTAAATGGTATTTACCAGATGTGCAACAAGGCTCATGAAAAATTTACAAGTAAACAAAAAGCCGATATTATCGGCAAATCGGTTTTTGAAATGCATTCAAAGGAAACTGCAGAAACGTATTACAGGCACGATCAGGAATTGTTGCAAAAACCTGATGAACAGGTTTATGAAACCCAGATAAAGCATAAGGACGGGACAACGCATAACGTAATTCTGAACAAGGCCGTTATCAGAAATAACGACAATGAAATTATTGGAATTGTGGGCTCTATTAACAACATTACCGAGTTGAAAAAAACCCAGAAACGACTTGAAATGGCACAGGAATCGATGGAAGTTTCGTCGCACATGTTGCACAAAATCAGCGCTGGGGTGGTAATTATTGACAGCAATTACAAGGTTGTTGATTCGAACGAAAGTTTTGCCCGCCTGATGGGAGAGGAAACCATGGAACTTTATGAAACAATTCCCGGGCTAAAAGGCGCATCGGTCCAGGTGCTTGTACCCGGGGTAATTCTAAAAATGCTCACCAGTGTTATGCAATCGGGCGAAGATAACCTTGAGCGGGACTTAAAACTTCAAAATAAACTAATCCACATTTCGGTTGTAACGCTTTATAAAAACAAAGTGGTTGGGGCTGTTATCCGCGATATGTCGGCGCCCAAACTGGTTCGCGACGAAATAATCAGCCGCGCCCAGCGCATCAACAAACAGAACATTGAAATGGTGCAGAAAATAGCCTTCCTTTTGGGCGAAAATGCCGCTGAAATTGAAGAATTGCTAAACTCAATCATTGAATCATACCGGTATGACGACGACGAATAATCCTGAATTTCATATTGAAATTGATGTTCAGCAGAAAAAACCGAAAGGGGAAACTGCCTGCGGAGATGTATTCCTTTCAGACACAAGCCGCGGCGAGGGCCGCAATATACTGGTGCTCAGCGATGGTGTTGGGCATGGGATTAAAGCCAGTGTTTTGGCAACACTAACGGCAACCATGGCAGCGAAATACACAAAGTTGCATACCAAACCAGAAATTGCTGCCCGTATTATAATGAATGCCCTACCAAAAAGCAGCGACGGTAAGGAAAATTACGCCACTTTCACCATAATTGAACTCGATCCCGACCGCCACGTTCAAATTACCAATTACGATAATCCGCGGGTGTTGATCATCCGAAATGGAAAGTCATTTCTGCCTAAGGAATATGAACTAAAAATCAGGGGCGATGAAAATCTTGGAAAGCTGCTCCGCCGTCGCGAATTTACCGCCTTAAAGGAAGATCGGTTAATATTTCTGTCGGACGGTATTACTCAATCGGGGCTGGGAAACGAACAAACGTCAATGGGCTGGGGCCTCGATAAAGTTGAGGAATTTGCAATTGGCCAGATTAACCGTATGAATGATATTTCGGCAACCAAACTGGCACGAAAAATACTTAACCAGGCAGTAATGTACGACAACTTTTCGTTAAAAGACGATGCCACCTGCGGTGTTATATATTTTCGTGAACCACGCAAATTTATGCTCATAACCGGCCCTCCATTTTATAAGGTTAAAGATTTCGATTTTGTTGGCAGGATTAAAAATTTTCAGGGAAAGAAAATCATTTGCGGAGGTACAACCGCCGAAATTATTGCCCGTGAATTAAACCTCGAAGTAAAAATACAGCACTTCAAAAAAGATGCAAATGTATTGCCGCCAACCGCATATATGGAAGGGTTTGAACTGATTTCGGAAGGAATCCTGACCTTAGGCAAGGTCGAGGACATACTCGCAAACTACGACAGCGATACCCGACTGGATGACTCCTCGCCCGAGGAAATTGTGAAAATGCTGCTCCAGCACGATGTGATTGACATTATTGTTGGAACCCGCATTAACTGGGCGCATCAAGATCCGGAACAACCCCTCGAACTTGAGCTCCGAAAATATGTGGTAAAACGGATTGTAAAAATTTTACAGCTCAAATTCTTTAAAAAAGTGATGGTTGAATACATTTAACAACATTTAGTCTTTAATCGTTTTATTTTACGTGCATATTTCCGAACTTCGTTATGTAAAACTTAAAGATGAAACTATTTCTATTAATCATATTGGTTTTTGTTTTTCTGGGATCTTTTGCCCAGCAGGAGGAAATTCACATTCAGGGCCAGGTTGTTGATTTTAAAAACAATCCTGTTGCCGATGCACATGTGTTCAACGAAAGGAACTCATCAAGGTCAGTCAGCCGGGGCAATGGCATATTCGATGTTTGGGTATTGCCCGGCGATTCAATTATTATTACCCATATTTCATTCATCAGAAAAACGGCCACTGCGCACCAATTAATGGTTAACCCTGTAATAAAGCTTGAAATTGACACTATTAACATCCGGGCGGTAAATGTATCTGCAAGCCAGCGTACAGATTATGAACGGGCAATGACAAACATACAAAGAATTGAGTTCGATTTTCGTCCGTTACCCGATGACGGTTTTACAGAAACAGAAAGGATGAAAGTTTTAATGCAAAGCGAGGACCAGGTGCAACGTGTGGCCGCATCATCGGTCAGCCTGGTAAGGTTTTCGCCATCTGAAGAAATTGGAAAACTGATATCGAAATGGAAAAAAAATAAGGAAGCCCGGCAATTTTCTTCAACGAAACAAACTGATGGACAGGAATAAACTTTAAACCCTGATCTTTAGACTTTAAACACTACACCATCGGGTATTTCTTGAAAATCGTATCCGATTTCGATAATATCTCGACATACTGGGCACGCTGATATACAAAAGGATCTTTCATGTTTTTACGGGAAAGTTTACCCCGGAAATCATCGAGTGATTTATACCCTTTCTCATCCATCCAGCGGTTCATCTCCTTTAAAATATCGGATACCACCGGTGAATGGTTTCTGTAAACGGTGCTAACAATCTGAACAGCATCGGCGCCGGCCAGTATCATTTTTATCACATCGCTCCCGTCGTAAATCCCACGGCTTGCACAAATGCTGCCATTCAGGTTGCCATATAGCAAACCTGTTGCCCTTAAAGTAAGCATGTGGTCTTTGGGATTGCTAAGTTCCCACGGATAATAATACACTTCTTTTTCAATATCAATTTCAGGCTGAAAAAACCGGTTAAATAGAACATACGCATCAGCGCCGGCTTCGTCAACTTTTTTAATAAAATTGAGCGGATTGGTGTAAAACAAGCTAATTTTTACACTTACCGGAATTTTTACAGCTTTTTTCACTGCTTTCACAATCTGCACCTGTTTGTCTTCAATCGACTGGCCTGTAACTTCGAAATAACCTGGAACAGCATATAAATTTAACTCCAACCCGTCAACGCCTGTTTTTTCGAGTTCTTTGGCATATTCGACCCAGGAAGGTTCATAAATAGCATTTAAACTTGCAAAAACCGGCACACTAACACTTTTTTTCAATTTTTCAATATTGTATAAATGTTCTTTGGGCCCTGCATGTTCGAGCCCCGGGAACAATTTAGTCATTTCCGCGTTGCGGTTTTCGTATTCCGAGAGTTCTTCGTCCATTTGTAACCTTTCAAGTTGAATTTGTTCTTCAAACAGCGAGCGGTAAACGATTGCGCCAATTCCTGCCTGTTCAATCTGCTTTATTGTATCGGGTTTGGTAACCAGGTTACTTGCCCCAAGAATAACTGGGTTTTTAAGTTTAATCCCCATATAGGTTGTTGAAAGATCTGCCATAATTATTGATTTTTATTGATTTAAACCGTTTTTATTTAAGAAACTAAAAATAGAGTTATTTTGTTCAAGAATCAATTTAATTTTCGTGATTTTCTGCAAAAAAAAACCATCCGCTTTTCAGCGGATGGTTTTTCCAATTTGAATCAATTTATTTTACAATAAACTTAATGTAACAGTTAATCCTGCCATAACAACAGAAACCATTACCATCAGTTTAATCAGGATATTTAATGACGGGCCGGCAGTGTCTTTAAACGGGTCGCCAACCGTATCGCCAACTACCGCTGCTTTGTGGGCATCGCTGCCTTTGCCGCCATAGTTTCCTTTTTCAACGAATTTTTTTGCATTGTCCCATGCGCCCCCGGCGTTATTCATAAATACAGCCAGTGTAAACCCAGCGGTTAAACCACCTGAGAGAAGACCGATAACACCTGCAACTCCCATTGATGCGCCAACAACAACCGGAACAATAATGGCAATTAACGAAGGCAGCAACATCTCTTTTTGTGCTCCCCTAGTTGAAATTTCAACACATTTGGCATATTCCGGAACGGCTGTGCCTTCCATAATACCTTTAATTTCGCGGAACTGACGGCGAACTTCGTCAACCATCGCGCCTGCAGCACGGCCTACTGCTTTCATGGTCATTGCGCTAAAAACAAAAGCCATCATCGAACCAAGGAATAAACCGCCCAAAAACAGTGGATTGAAAAGTGTAATGTCATAAGCGGCGGCAAGTTCTTTTACCGAAGCGGTAGAAATTCTAACTGCAGTAATACCTTCTTGAACAGCCGGTTCAACATTGTAATAAAAAACATATTCTCCTTTTGCAACAAACCCTTCGCCAGCTCTGGCAATTTTACCAAACCACAACCTTACTTCTTCCATATAGGCCGAGATAAGCGCCATTGCAGTTAAGGCTGCCGAACCTATCGCAAAACCCTTGCCGGTTGCTGCAGTTGTATTTCCCAACATATCCAATGCATCAGTGCGTTCACGTACCTGGTGGGGCAATTCCGACATTTCGGCATTTCCACCGGCATTATCAGCAATAGGGCCAAAAGCATCGGTAGCCAGCGTGATACCTAATGTTGAGAGCATACCTACCGCGGCAAAACCAATTCCGTAAACCCCCATTGCAAAATGAGTTGCACCTAACTGCAAGTCCATCAATAATTGTAGTTGCAGGTCCCTGGTTCGCTTGTTTTGCAATTCCTTTCGTAGGGGAATATTCATCGGAAGTATAATACTCAGTTGCCTGGCCAATAATTACCCCGGCAGCCAATCCGATTACCACGGCGCCAAATACACCCCAGGTAACCCAACCTGCATAAGCCATTCCGGCCATTGCAATTAAAATCAGTACCGAACTTCCGCCAGTACCTATTAATAAGGCGTTCAATAAGTTTTTCTGAGTTGCAGATTCTTTTGTACGGACCATAAAAATCCCAACTATTGATAAAAGAATCCCAATTGCGGCAACAATCATTGGAGCGGTAACTGCTTTAACCGGATCGATATTCAAATCGGAAAGCACAAGCGCGGGCAGCGCAGCGCCCAAAGCCGCAGTAGCCAGAATAGAACCGGCATAACTTTCGTAAAGGTCGGCGCCCATACCGGCAACATCGCCTACATTATCGCCCACATTATCTGCAATAGTAGCGGGGTTGCGCGGATCGTCCTCGGGAATACCAGCTTCAACTTTTCCAACCAGGTCAGCCCCAACGTCGGCTGCTTTTGTATAAATACCTCCGCCAACACGGGCAAACAACGCTTGGGTAGATGCACCCATCCCAAAAGTAAGCATGGTAACAGTAATTTCAATTAATTTCACCCTTTGTCCTGCTTCGGTAATCATTCCGTTTGCAGAATAATCAGCGCTTCCACGAACAAAGTGAAGCCCCAGAAATTCCAACCCATTAGCCATGTGTTCGGGTGTAAATATAACAGAACTGAGAAACCAGTACCATGCTGCAATATCCAACAATGCAAAACCAACCACAACAAGGCCCATAACCGCGCCACTCCGGAAAGCAATCTGCAAACCTTTGTTTAACGATTGCGAGGCACCGTGTGCGGTTCGCGCCGAAGCATATGTTGCTGTTTTCATACCAAGAAAACCGCATAACCCGGAAAAGAAGCCCCCGGTTACAAAAGCAACCGGCACGAACGGATTCTGAACACCGAAATACGCCATAATTGTAAGCAGTATAAAAAGTATCAGAAATACAATTCCTACTACTTTGTACTGTCTTTTCAGATAAGCCATTGCACCTTCGCGCACATATTGCGCAATTTCCTTCATCCTGTCTGTACCTTCGGAGTTTTTCATCAGCGATTTGAAGAAAAACCACGCGAATACCAACGCCAGAATTGAAGCAAAGGGAACTAATAAGAAAATGTTACTCATAGGTTGATAATTTTTGTGTAACTAACGTTACGGATTAGATTTACTATTTATATATCTCAGATTTTTAGTTTAATTATTAATTGTTAAATTTTTCCAACGGACAAAGATAATTTTTAAACCGATTTACAAATATTTTAAAAACCTATTTGACAACAGATTGAAAATAAATTAACATATCAACATTCAGTTTAAAATAATCAGCAATGTATTAAAGCTTTTCTTTCCCTCCCGTTCATTAACACTGTAAGCGGTTTATCAAATTCAATATGCTTAACGAATTCTGTTTCCCGTATCAATTTTTGATGATGCAAAACTTCCATCTTTAATTTTGAATTTTGTGAGTTGTAAGGTACTGAAAAATAACCTACGCTCATAGATGTAACGTGATGGAAAAAGTGCGACCCCAGCGATGCGTCAATCTGGTAATCAGGCAATCCCATTTCGATAATAATACGTGCTTTTGAAATATTTGCCCAAAAAACAGGTATTCCTGTAAACGGGTCGCGCGAACCCCATCGCCCGGGGCCAATTAAAATGTAATCTTTTCCAACCTCCTCGAAGTGGCGGTTAATTTCTCCAATCTCCTGCGCAACCTGTTTGGTTTTTAACTTGTCGAATTTTCCCGGATCAACATAAACCACATCGAAAATGCTTTCTATTTTGCCATTTCCCATGCCATGTTCGGCATACATAAAAACGTTTTCGTCATTTATTTCGCCCAGGTCGATATAGATTTGTTCCTCTATTCTGATTAAAGGTTTTATCTGAAGCAGGTAAAAAGTTGGCAATCCATTTTCAGCAGGTTCCAAATCAATGGCATATTCCATTTCAACCGGGGCGCCCATTGCCTCTTTAAACAATTTTAAAAGGACCTGCAACGTATCGGCATAAGGTATGTAATTGTATTTTAACAGATTGGCAAAATCAATAAGCCTAAGTCCTTTTTGCTGAATACCCGGAAACAGGCAATCGTTTTCATAATCGTAGGTTGAGGCCACATGTTCGAGAGTCCCATCTATTTCAGCATCGGTTATTTTATACTTTTTTATTGCAGCTTCTTCGCCATGCGCGGCCAGATCGATATCGGGATTGGTAAGGTCTATGGCATAAAATATTTTTTGCGTATTTCGCAGTTGTTCATCAACAGAGGTTGGATTGATATCAGGATAATTCGGGCAAAACCGAAAAGCATTTTCGCCGCCAACCACACAATTGCCCAAACCAACCGCTGCCACCGAAAAACCGTCTTCGGGTTTCATGTACGAAATGGGGTAATAATTATATGATTGTGCAACCCCTGATACACTTGGATAAAATTTACCATTGTAATTATTCCCCACAACTTCCTGGATAACCACGGCCATTTTTTCCTCTTCAATTTTGTATTTTACAGCATCGAAATAGGCCAGCGCCGACTCGGTGAAGATACTTGCATATACCAGTTTTATTGCGGTTTCGAGTTGATTGTAACGAACCGAAAGATCGGGGTGGTTATTCGGAATCAGGTAAGTTGCATAAACTCCCGAAAAGGGCTGAAGCAATGAATCTTCGAATAAACCCGATGAACGCACGGCAAGCGGCTTTTGCATCTCTTTTAAATATTCATACAACCGTTTTTTGGTTTCTTCGTCAAATTCCGACTCAAGAAAGTGGTTACGGATTGATTCATAATTATTAAGTGAATATAAGTCGTCGTAAAGATTATTGATTTCTATAAATTTATCGAACTCCAAAGCTCCCAGAACCGCGGTTGCCGGAATACGGATATTAAGTTTGGGAATAAGTTTGCTGAAATTAATGTTCTCGATAAAATTGCAGATAAACGCTATTCCGCGGCCTTTCCCGCCCAATGAGCCTTTTGCCAGCCTCACAATTAACTGGTTTGAATGTACCATTTCAGGGCTGAAATTCACAATGGTACCTTTTAGCTCCTCAAACCGAACTTCTTTGAATGTGTTAAGGCAAAACTCCCGCAGTTCTTCAGCCGACTGAAAATCTTTGGTTTTAACGGGTCGCAGTTTGTCGGCCATGTTTATTTCCCCACGCGCCATCAGCCAGGTCGAAAACGAGTTCCGGCTTCCGTGGTAAAGCAAAGCTTCGGCAGGAATTTCCCTGAAAAGTTTTTGAAATTTCTCCAGATTATGCGCTTCTGCCAATGGTTTTCCATCTTGTCCCTTGAAAATAAAATTTCCGAATCCCAGTCGGCGATAAAGAAAATTCAGGATGTCCATCGACAAACTTTCTGAATTTTTATTGATAAAATCGGCGCCAACACTTTTTGCACGGGCTGCATTCGAAATATCGTGCGACTGAAGCAACAATGGAACTGCATACCGAAACGACTGAGATGCATATTTTAACAATTCTATTCCGGCATCTTCGTCCTCAACTCCGTTTCTTTCAAACTTAACATCGGAAATAACACAAAGAATATATTTTTTGTAGCTGCTAATAATGCTAATAGCTTCTTCGTAAGTGCTCACCAGCAACACTTTAGGCCTTGCCCTCATTTTCAGTATTTTATGCAGTTCGTCGGTTGCATCTTCCTTCACCAGTGCCTGGGTTTGTGTCATTACCGTTGTGTAAAGCATGGGTAAATAGCGCGAATAATACTGAATGCTGTCTTCAACCAAAAGGATGACGCGAACGCTGCCAAGTTTGGTATCGAAGGCCACATTCTTTTTGTCCTCGATGTATTTTATCATGGCCACGAAAACGATTGAATTGCCATTCCACACAAAAATCCGGTCGATAAAATCGAGCTTTTTACCTTCTTTCTGAAAATAGAGCAAATCGGCATTGTTATTGGCCAATAAAAGAAGCGGAATGTGAGATTTGATACCGTAAAGTTCGCGGGCTGTTTCAACCGGCGTGGCCTTATCAAGCCCGGCCATTACTATAATTAAATCGTAATCATTGCGTTTCAGTGCATTTATCGCGTCCTCCTTCGAATTTACCCCCGTAAACCGGGGCGCGGCATATAAATTAAGCTGCAGGTATTCGCCAAAAATTTTATCGCTGAACTGCCCTTCCCGAACAATTGAATATGAATCGTACAGCGTGGCAAACAACAAAACCTCTTTTACCTTGGTAGGCATCAACTCCTGAAAAATATCGCGGTCGGTCTTTTGGCGTTTATAAATGCTTGATAATGTTATGTTTTCCAAATCCATATCATCAATTTTACTTTGGTTGAAGTTACAGGATTTTTCAAAATCTATCCAGAAAAGTTATTTCCATTACATGGAGTCCTCCACAATTTTAATCTCCTCCTCCGTTAAACCATACAACCCATAAACCATTCGGTCAATTTCGCGGTCGGTTTTTTCGATTTCGGATTTCAGGGTTTGGGCTTTTTGCTTTTGCCCGTTGAAATAATCTTCCCATTCAGCTTCATCCGCTAAAGAGAGTTTTATTTTCTTTTTGCCCAGTTCGGCAATAAAAATGGTATATGAAAGCTTGTACCAGTCGGCTAATTTCGCTGGTATTTCTTTAATACTGCTTATCCACAACAGGCAAGTTGACGAAATGATTAAATTTACTGCATGGAAATAGAAGAAAAATACCCAAAGGATTTTCAAGAATTTCTTGCA
>WTWZ01000088.1 GCA_009773765.1 Prolixibacteraceae bacterium
AATAAAAATTGAAAGAAATGATTTTCATGGAGAATGGAATTATATAATCAAGCCAAACCAAGAATTAAAATGATTAATTTAATTCGTTACAGTTCCTAAAAGCAAGGCACGGGTCACAGACCCGCGCCAGCTTGCGCGACGAAGGGCAGAATGAATTTATTCTTTCTCAAAATTTCATTATACATTTAATTTTTGATATCCGTTTTTTAATCTTTCTAAAATTTGAATTTGAAGTTTTGCTATTTTCTCTTGATTCTCTTTAGAAAAATGATTTATTAATAAACTATATTCATCATTCCCTTGTTGGTAAATAAAAAAAGATAATAAATCAACAATAGTCAAATTATCTGAAATAGAAACAATTTGTAAAATATTACCAATTACTCTTCTCCAGTACTTAGTAGAAATTATATTTCTCAATACCACTTCCGCTAAATATTCTTTATTGTTCTTAATTGCATAGTCTAAAACTTCTTCCATATAATTGGCATGAATTTCCTTTCCTATTGTGGAGCAAATATTACATATAGGTTTTAAAATAGGTTCTATTTCTGAAAAATTATGATTTTCAATTAATTCCAAAGATATTGCTTCCAAATAATCAGGTTTATTAACAGAGATGACTGTCAATGCAAAAAACCTTTGTTTTTGCGTTCCTCTCAATGCAATTTCTTTTAAAGCCTCCCATTTCTGTTTGTTATCAATCCCTGATTGTTTAGCTAAGTAGGCATCAAGTTCATATACCGCTTCATCCGAATTATTTAAAATATTTAATAGATCTTCTTCCATATTAGTATGATATAATTGGTGTAATGTATTTGGGAGGAACGGGCGATGTAAATATATATTGAGGTACTCCATTTACCCAATTTGTTCTCGGACTGAAAAATACTGGCTTTGCATTAATATGAAGAATCGTTACACCTCCATCAAATCTACCTGTAGTGCTTTTCCACAAATTCTGCCTATACAAAATGGTATTAAAATCACTTGAATTAGAAACATTTTTTACACTACCCCATCGTGTCACATATGACTTTCCTCCAGAATATACGGGATCTAATCCATTCTTTAAAATATTATTTGCAAACTTAGTAGGAGTTACATGAACAAATGCATCGTCCGCAAGATTTACACCACTCGTGGTTGTCTGCGTTATCCCTTTTGTGGCAACTGATAACGAGCTAAATCCACCGACAATCATAGGTGCAGTTGTTGCAAATGCATCAACCCTTTCGTTGCCAACTACTTGCGTGCCATTTAAGTGCTGAGATTCAGCACCTAAAAACAATGATTGAACAGTTACTGCAATTCCATCTGCAATACCATAACTTAATTGAGAAACTAAACCACTTCCTTCACTCCATCTGTCAAAAAAGTCCGGTTGATACGCTGAAATTGTTCCGTATGTCTGCCTAATACTTTCAAGGTCGGCCGAAATATTCATATTGGCAATGCTCTCATATTTGACAAAGTTTTGGGCATTTGCCTGTGTGTTCGACCATGAATTATTGTCGGGGTGGTAATTTACGCTCGCCACCATCGGGTTGTTTCTAAAACTAAACGCTTGTTTAAATGGCATTCCTCCATTTATCCAATTATTCATTCCCCCGAAAATCCAGTTACCTAACCATATAGCCGGCCAGTTGATTTCTCCGCTCGGGTCAGTATATTTCAGCGGATTATTCAATGCATACGCATACCGGTTATAGCTTTGCGAGAATGATGGGTCGGAAATATATGGGTCAGGAGATAAAAACCTGCCAACAACCGGGTCATATAACCTGCCGTTCATATTGTACAGGTTAAAATCGGAGAGAAATTCATGGCCGGTAAAACCTCGGTCGGCAAACAGGACGGGTTGTCCTGTCAAATCGTAAGACCAATTAAGGGCATTTCTTCTTCTTCCCCAGGCATCGTAACTAAACTCGGTAATTGTACTGCTGGTTTTCAGGTGGGTGATGGTTCCCAGATGGTCGCGGGAAAAGCCCCCTTCCCGTTCCCCCGCAGGGGGAAGGCTTTGGTTCCAGTCTTTCAAAGAACTTGCTTTAAAATGGGATTTCATCATTTTAAAAAGAAATGCAACGAATTATCAATTTCAAATTTTTTATGAAACATTTTTACTTTTTAAATAAAATTTATAGAAGTAAAAAGGAAGATATAGAGAAGATAGAAATATTAATAAAATCAATAGAAAACCATTACTACTTACCTTGTTATGGTTGATTATACAATAAACCCAGAGAATTAAGGACATACTTCCTAAAATTCCAAAAATTATTTGACCAAATATGTTATAAAAAAGAATCTCAACCATTTGATCATAGTTTTTTGGATTTATAAATGGTAAAAAAATAATACATATACACAAAATGTTTGCAATCCAAAAAATAATTAATATACTTTTTCTTTTTAAAATCATACTCCATTTATTATTGATTTCTATAACCTAAAAACAATTAGCGTTTTTAATAATATTAAAGCATTAGTGTATTTAATCTCTTAAGAAACAACTAACTATAGGTATAATTATATCATTCATTTAATCCTTGAATCCCCCATTCATTACTTAAACCTATAATAAAAGGCCTTACACTGGTCCTAAAGCTTAAATTAAACCACTCTTCTTCCATAAAATCATAGAATGAAGTATCTAAAGAATAATCAGTTCTTATTTGTTGTACACCACGAGTTTTTTGCATGCCAAATTTTCTAAATGCATCAGAATCATGATAACCTTGATAATATTTATAACTTGTTGAACTCAAAGGAGCTGTTCTTGTTGAAGCCTTATTAACATTATATGCTTCGGTTTCAAATCCAAATTTTATTCCATACTCTCGATAATATCGTAAATAAGGTTTAAATCTTCTTTCAACAGATGGGCCTTGTACATCAACGCCAATTCCACTATTAGCAACTTTGACTTCTGCTCCAAGTTGGGGACCAAATGCGACACTCAATTCCCAATATAATTCAATATACTCTTCACTACCCATGCCTTTAAAACTCTCGAATTTTTTATCAAGTATTTGAGACAGAGTATTCCCATATTTTACAATATTATAAGCATCTACCTGCTGATGTGAAACCGTTTGGTTACTTGGACTAAAATTTACCCCTGCCATAACCGGAGTAACTTTAAAAGACTGTTTTAGTGGCATCCCCTTATTGATAGTATTATCAGCAACACCAAACAGATAGTTTCCTGCCATTGCCATTAGCCATTGCCAGATAAACTCCCCGCTCGGGTCGATATATTTCAGCGGATTATTCAATGCGTAAGCATACCGGTTATAGCTTTGCGAGAATGATGGGTCGGAAATATACGGGTCAGGAGATAAAAATCTTCCAACAACCGGGTCATACAACCTTCCATTCATGTTGTACAGGTTAAAATCTGCCAAAAACTCGTGGCTGGTAAAACCTCTTTCGGCAAAAAGGGCGGGCTCGCTGGTTAATGTGTAACTCCAATCGTCTTTGTCGCGCCTTCTTCCCCATGCATCGTAACTAAACTCGGTAATGGTACTTCCGGTTTTCAGGTGGGTGATTGTGCCAAGGTGGTCACGGAAGATGTTGTAAACTGTCCAGCTCCCTGTTCCAACTTTTGTAGCCACTGCAACTGCTGTGTAGGCATCGCCTCCAATCCAGATGGTTTGCGTGGTGGCGCTGCCTACAACCTCGCGCTCGCAACTGCCGCCAAAATAGTATCGGGTTTTGGTGGTGGAGCCGCTGGTTTTCAGTGTCATGCGTATGCGCTGCCTGTCGGCATTATATACAAAATCGGCGGTTTTTGTGCCTTCGGTTATGGTTTGCACCTTGTTAAAAGCATTGTAAACAATACTTTGCGGTGTGGTGGAAATATTCAAGCCGTTGGTAATGGTTTTTACAGCGTATTTTTTTGTTGCATCGTAAGTATATGTGCCCACATCGGTTTTATAAATTATGTTCCCTTTTACTGTCGGATCATAGTTAATTGTTTGTGGTGGTGTGCCGGTAACATAGGTTAACCTGTCGAGGTTTTCCTGGTCATACGAGAAAGTTTCAGATTTACCGTTTAATCCGTTCCCACGGCTGGTCAGGTTGCCTGTTGCGCCGCTAAAATCGTAATTGTATTGCTGAACGCCGGCACCATTAATCTGCGAAAGCAGGTTAGTGGTGGAATTGTACCCCCAGGTTGCCGCTGTTGCGCCAATGGTTGCCGCTTTTATGCGCGAATATTCGTCGATGGTTGTTGCCTGCCACACTGCTGTACCGTTAAAACTTATTTTGTAAAGATAGCCATTTTGATAATCGTACTGCTCGTAGTCGGTGAACAGTATTGCTTACCCCGCCAACCGATTCGGTAATGGCAGTTACCTGCCCTTTGGTGTTATAAGTGTATGAACGCGAAACTCCATCGGGCGAGGTTATGCCGGTAACCTGTCCTTTTGTGTTGTATGTATAATCGGTTGTTTGGCTATCGGTAATCACATAATCAAGCAATCCATCGGCCTGGTAAAACCATGTTGTCAGTTTTCCGTTGGCATTGGCGCTGGTCTTGTGCTGGCCTGTGCCATACCATGTATCGGTAATAGTACCTGCGCTGGGGTCGGCAATGGTAAGGCGGTTGCCGTTTTTATCGTAGGTCATGCTTGTTGTAAGCCCATCGGGTGTTAGTGTCGATTTCAAGGTTCCGTCGGGCCAGTATGTAAAGGTTATTGTACCGGCAGGATCTTCGTTTGAAAATACTGAATTGTCATTATTGAGCGTAGTTCTGTAATTTCGCCCGTTTAAGGTTTTGGTAGTAACCGCGTTTGAATAACTATATGATTCAGCCGGCCCGTACCTTGGAGTAAAAGTATTTAACCGGTTATCAGCCGTATAGTAGGCATAAGTATTCCAGTTTGACGGCGTACCGGTGGTTGGTTCAGAAAACCTGTTTAACAAACCGCTTGCAAAATATTCTTTATCGGTTTTAATCATCGTGCCGCTAAAACCTTTGGTTTCGTTTCTGATTTCCTTCCCGGTTTTATCGTACCACGCTTTTACAGCAGTATTATCATTCCCGGTTTGGTTAATGTAATATCTTGCCAGCGATGGCCCTCCGGTAACATCATAACTACTGGTAATGGTTTTTGTAACCCCGGTAGTGGGCGTTACGGTATATAACTGGTCGGCGCTGTTGTACACGTAAATTACCTTATTACTAAACGGATCTGTTTCGTCTTTTAACAAACCTGTAGCTGAATACCAGGTGTAATTGGTTTCAAGCCCCAGATTTACATCCTTGACTTTTTCAAGATTTACACCCGTAGAAGTATCGTAAGTAAACTCAGTGGTTTGTGAGGCAATACCGGTAGCCGATCTGGTTTCCTTTTTTACATTTCCCCGTGAATCGTATTCGCGGGTTAATACCCAGCCCGCAGCATCTCCCTGATTATAAGTCTCGGTTTCAACAGCGTTACTTGTTGTTTTATATGTTTTTGTGATTTTTTCAGTAGTTGTAAAACCATCCCTTATATATGTTTCGTCGATTGTTGTTGGGCGCCCAATAAGATAACTTGCAGTCAATTCATTATTGTAAGTAAAAACAGTTTCTTTTGTATGACTGCCACCATAATACCAGGTTTTTATTTTTTCCAGATTACCATAAGTTGAGGCAGGGTAATAAAAATACTCTGTGTAGATATTCTGACCAGTCAAATTATTATAATTGGTAGTACTTTTTTTATAGGGGTAAATTCGTTTATTTAAAACAATCTGTCTGTCCCAAATATAACTATCAATTGAAAGTTGTGTTGAATCCTTTTTGTTGATTACCGAAGAAATTTTGGGATAAAAATAGGAAACGTCAAAATCAATATTTGTTTCAGTTGTAACGCCGGAAGCATTATTAACAGCGGTAAGTTTTGAAAAGCCCAGAAAACCTTTCCCCTGCAAATGTGCTTTGGCCCCGGAATAGGTATAAGTAGTGGTAGTGGTTGGCGTTGTTGCTGTGCCATTATCAGTTACCACCGATGAAACCAATTGAATTGGCGCTCCTAAATCAATCAACGGATAATTTGCCCCGCTGCCTTTGGTATAAACAGCGGTATTGGTCATCGGCAGATAGTTAACCGTAGTTTTTGCCCCGTGATTGTTTATGATGGTTTTCATTAAATTGCCGGGGGTACCCGCTGAGTATGAATATAACTTTGATGTTGAACTATTGTTATAGAATAACTGCATGCGCCCATCTCCATAGAAATTTCCAAACACATAGTATGCAGTATATGTCAAATTAAGTGATATGTTAAAAGTATATTCGTTAATGTTGTAATCAAATCCATTCCCTTTATTTATACAGAGAAAAAAATGATTAGCGCTGTTATTTAAGTCTTTGCCTTTACCCAATAAAATAATGTCGGTTTTTCCATCACCATTAAAGTCATTACCAAAAAAGATATTGGCGGCAGTTGTAAGATTTAGATTCGGCATACCATTAATTGTCTTTTCAATAAAGCCACTTTGTGTATAATAAAGAACTGACCATACTGCGTTTTCTGGACCTGAAGTTTTCAAAACATCTGAAATACCGTCGCCATTAAAATCTCCAATTCTAATTAAATTGTTACTTGTCGGATTAGTCCCGCTTTTAGTTTCTATTAAAGTGTTGTTACTTCCCTTGAATTCATACAATTTATATCCGTTATTATATAAACCCAGAAAATCAGTACGCCCATCCCCATTAAAATCAACCTGATGCGTTACAGATAATTTATAATGATCCAGTTTCCCAAAAGAATCAACTGTTCCACTTGTTATGACTCCTCCACTATTAGCATAAACATGATAAAAATCCGTGTTGACTACCTTTTGAGTTCCTAAATCCATTAACTCTTCAATTCCGTCACCATTATAATCTACAGCAAGAAATGAATTACCAACAGATCCATAATAGGCATCTAATAATTTAAAGGGTGTACTTTGCGTAAAGCCAGTTCCGGTTGATTGACAATATTGTGCATTATAATAACCATAATAACCAGTGCTATAGTTATATCCCCAGAAGATTAACATCATGTCATATTTCCCATCTCCATTAAAATCTCCGGGAACAATAGTATTAAATGATGTGCCAGGGATACTTCCCTGTGTAACATATTGCATATTACCTGTTGTAGAACCTAAATATAATTTCCATGTGCTGCCTGTTGCACAAACAAGATCGGATATGCCATCTCCGTTATAATCACCTGTATAATATGACTGACCATCATTTAAAAAAGTTGATTCATTTAAACCATCCGTTTTTTTTGTCCACGAAAAAACAGTTGGGTTCATCTGCTGTCCTGAACTGCTAAACTCTGTAACTTTTTGTAATTGTGATTTGTTGTCGAGCAAATAGGCAAATTCGTACCTTTTAAACGATGCACTATTGTTGGTAACTTCAATATTGTCGAGTAAAATATTACGGGTAAATTCTATCCCCCCATATACATAATTACTAACATCCGACCTCTGTTTGTATTTGAATGTTACAATTGCTTTACCATTATTATAAATAATTGAATCAACAGGCATTTCATCATCATACTCATAATATGAATATTTTATATTGTTGTTGAATCTGTCTGTTATTTTATTCAGTTTCCAGGATAAAACCGTATTGCCACTGCGAATAACCCTGGAATCTGATGTGTTACCATATTCCATTATCAGTCCCGATTTTGTATAAACAATAAATGACTGTGGGCCTTGATTGGTGCCAGAAGATCCTACTGCAACAATTTTTGAAAATTCTTCCAGTTCGTTTCCGTAAGCGCTTCCATCTGTTCCGTATGTTCCGGAACTCAGGAGAATCCTCTTTCCATCCAATGCATAAGCATCGTTCAGGTCTCCTGCAATTGATAATGAAGCGCCGTCGTGATAAATTGTTTTATTTACCCTGTCAATCGAGGAAAGTCCCGAAATATTAAATCCGATACGGTTGCAAACCACCCACTCCCTTGGGTACTTCAAAATCAACGGAGTAATTCAATGAGCCATTTACTTCAATATTTTCATTTAATACTTTGACCGGTAACAATGTATTGATCG
The DNA here is from genome assembly GCA_009773765.1 of Prolixibacteraceae bacterium. Lineage (GTDB taxonomy): Bacteria > Bacteroidota > Bacteroidia > Bacteroidales > Prolixibacteraceae > Draconibacterium. The sequence continues at coordinate 8,062 of WTWZ01000088.1, forward strand.
AATAATATACAGGATCGATGGCATTTTGATAAGCGATGTCTCCCACGGTAGGATTAACGATCTGGGCTGTTAAAGTCCCTCCTGCAGGTGTATAGGAATATCCTTTGTCGAATTTTATTGACAGGACTGCCTGATGCAGTTTTGTTCCACTTTCGGGAGTAGTTACTGTCTTGTTAACTGGTATTTGCGCAAAACCACAAACAGCAGATAATATTCCCATTATAATAGCATAAAAATATTTTTTCATGTTGGTAATTATTGGTCGTTAAATGGAGTGTGTTATTTCATCATCAATTCATTGAGGTTATCTTCTATATCGTAACCGAAATCACGACTGCTTTGGGTAAATCCTGCAAAAGAAATGATTGCCAATGCCAAAATAAACCCAAATTTAAAATCGGTTTTTATTATTGTTTTCATTGGTCAGCAAACTATTTCTGAATTTGTTTTTTAAGTTCTTCTATTTGTAGTTGTTGTTCTTTAATAGCCTGTACCAATACAGGGATAAGTTCCATTGTGCAAATACCCAACGTACCCGTAGTGTGTTCTTCAAGTATTATTTCAGGTAGTATTTCCTGAACTTCCTGCGCAATAAAGCCCAGTTTGTTTTTAGATGTTTTCATGAATTCTTTCCTTGCCTCTTCCGAAAGGTTTTCATAGAAACTATCTTTTATATCATATTTTACAGGATTAAGTAATTTTATTGTTCCCAAAGCATCCCCTATTCCCCTTATGTTTTCTTTTGCTCTTTTGTCAGAAGGCCATGTGCCATAATTTGCGGTATAAATAGTATGTATATAGGCACCATGGAAATAATTGTTGGCAGAGCCAAGTCCACCCCAATTGGCAGCAGCAGGATACAAAGTAGGGATAGTAAAATTAGTATCATATAATTTTGGCCCAATTTTTAAACCACCCGGATAAGCATCACCGTAAAAAGTAAGTTCTCCGGAACTGTTGATATTTAACTGAGAGAAACTTTGGGTTGAAATGGCCAATAAGCCAATAAAAATCAAAAAAGATAAATTTTTCATAATTGTTATTTTTTAAAGTTAGTTTATTATAATAAGACTGGGTTTTTATAAAAAATTATGTGATTAATTATCTCACAATTAGCTTCCTGTCGAAACTTTGGTTGTTGACCTTAAGCTTGCATAAATAAATTCCCGAAGGTACTTTCTGCCCTGCCTGATTATTTCTTTTCCAGATGTACTGTTTTGTTCCAATGGCTTCATGCCCGTCGGTTATCGACCGGATTAATTGCCCGGTACTGCTGTAAATCGAAAGGTTAACATGGCCATCTGCCGGTAAAAAGAATTCAATGGTCACATCATCGGTCAATGGGTTTGGATAACATTTGAAATATGTTTCAGGGTATTCGGCGAAATCAGCTTCTGGTTGGGAAATTGCCTGAGTTTCAGAATATAACAGTTCATTTGTTTTTTCCTCTGTATCATTTTGTGATTCTTCGGTTTCTGAAGCAAATACATTTTCATTGGCTCCCTTTATTAAACCTGTAACCCTGATAAACCGGCTCGCATGTTTTTCAAATTTATCTTCTCCTTCAATTAGTTCAAAAACCAGTGAATAATCAGTATTTGAGCTTTTCTTCCAAAGTCCCAGTTCAAATTTGTTTCCCCTGGCAAATCCGTTATCACCTTTAAAATCAATTGACGAAACAACCAGGGGAATCCGGTTATCTTTAATCTGCTGTTCAGTAACTTTAATGGCGCCTACACATAGATTGCCATCATAAGCCGAAATTTCATCTCCGGCTTCAATAATCAAAGTAGGAATATCCACAATATTAATATTCATGTGATCCACGCCCTTCCCCTTGTAAACAGGTTTAAAATGTCCGGTTTTTTCAGCAGTTACAGCAATTACCGCTGATTTGGCATAATTTTCTGAAATAGTTAATTGGGTATTGGCGTTAACTTTAACTTTATAACCTTCGCCAGGTTTGAAATTCCCAATGTTATTTACCCATCCTCCAAACATTCCCCAGTTTTCGTATGAGTTCCCTGCCTCGTCCTGCACTTTAATGAGCTTTCCATTGGTCACAAGGGGCTGTACAACTGTTGCTGCATCGACTTCATCAGATTTGGGATATGAAATTATGCTCCAGCCTAATGGCAAATTAATATCGAGTGGTAGCAATATCTGATCTCCCGGAATTTTTAAAATACAATTTGAACTGACTTTGATCTAATAGCCTTCTGTTGCCTGAATATCTCCAATATTATTGACCCAACCTCCATATATTCCCAGATTCTCAATTGATTTGCCAGTCTCGTCCATGACTTTTATCAAATAGTTGGCATCAATTAATGGCTGTAACATGTTTTTCAGATTCCGGTCTTCCGGCAAAACATTGGCAGAAAAAATATTCCAACCTGTTTTTAAACTTATTTCCTGTGTAATTATATCATGGCTCCTTAATATTCTGTTACCGGAAGGATCATAACTAAAAGTATATTTTTTACTTACTTGTCCATATACAAAAGTTGCCAGTGATAAAAGGACAATAGTTACCAACATTGCTTTCTTTTTCATAGGTATAAATTTTAAAGGTGTTTTTGATTTTTTGTTTGGTTCAAAGTAACACAAATGTGATTAACAAAAATGTGATATATGTTATATTTTATATATTTATTTAATGTATATATTTTTTTAATAATTTAAATAATAATTTATACCAACTAATATTTCAAATGTTTCTTATTTAATCATATTACTTGATTTACAGACGTTAATATAATTAAATCCATAAAAATACAGACAACATAAATCAATTATTTTTGCCAATTGTAATTTTTAGAGCTGGGTTCTTATAGGTTTTTTAATAGTAGGAATTTCTACATAACAAACTATTTTATGTTGAAAAGTAAAAAAGTAATTATATCTTACTATAGTAAATATAACGAGGAAAAAATTAAAGGTATTTTCAATTAACTATTCCTGAAGTTGATCAATTTTCCATAGAATACATACCTTATGAAATATTCGAAGTTGCTCTAACTCTTCTTCTGATTTCTTTTCTATCTGTTTTATCCGCTTTCCGGTATCCGTTTCTTTCCAAAATGCGATAAACGGACAATCAGTAACCGGTTCTCCAACCGGACACCCAACAAATGGAACTACCAAATCTGCATTTTTTATCAGCTTCTCATTTAAATACATAGCTTATTAATATGGAAAATCATTAAATATCAACTGTCTAAAAAGAGAGCGTGGAGCTGCACATTACCTGTACGAGAGGCACCGCTAAGAGCCCACACCACAAATAAGCACAGTCCACGCAATGAGCGCGGACATAGACTTATTATTCTTGTGATGTATTGAAAATTAGCGGTTTTCTCGTACAAAAATAATAGCAAATGCCACTATATTTCTTTATATGTCTTCTCCGGCTTTACCGGAATTATTTTTCAAATATAATCACCTTCATTAACAATTTTTGTATTCACAAAAAATAAACACGGATATCAAATATCTGAATCATCCAGCCGGTTTTGTTAGGACTGCTTCATTTTATCCAGAAATTTTGTCCTTTCTGTTTTTCGCATCCTGATATCCTGATAAGTCCTGTAATAATCATCCAGCTCTACATTGAATAATTTTGAGAATGCTTCAATGATCACTTTTATTTCAATATTCCCTTTATTGATGACATTTGAACTGTGGAGAGCATAGGCCATCTCAACAATATGAATCTTCTGAGATGTCCATTTCATCTTTGAACGACATTCATTCTCAGGAACTAATCCTTGATGATGAAGCTTGATTATTTCATTTTCCAAGTATTTTATTAGATTCTCATAGGATTCTCATAGGCAATGATGCATGAAATTGTAAAATCATGTTGTGTGGAGAATTCAGGATCAGCATTACCTATAAAAATCTCGTACGGTTCTGCTTGTTTTTTATTCTTTCTCAAAAAATAGTATTTCTTCATCCTTATTTGAAAATCCAATCTCAGTCACCAAGTTTTTCATTTCCCAATAGGATAACAAACATAATCCTTTAGCTTCCTCAAACATTAATAAAAACTTATTTTGTTCTGTTTTGAGAAGTATTAGTTTATCATTCAACTGTTTAATAATTTTCTGACAAGTTTCTAAGTTCATTAAAATGAGAATTTTATTGATTAGTAATTTGGTTTTTAAAATCATTCTCTAAATATGATATATTGATTTAATTTATATATTGCGTCAAATAAATTCATAGAATTAACAAAAACCAATTATATTTTGTTTAACAATATAAAATATCAGTATTATTTTAACCCTTATTGCTTATCTTTTAATATAAATTTATGGGCAGAGAAATTATAATTCTGATAATTTATATAAAAAAAAGATTCAATATCTCTCATTTTGTTGTCGGAATAATAATATGGCATTTCAATTAGGTATATTTGCAAAAGAGGAATATACGATTGGAAAAAATTAATAATTCAAATAAGGTGAACTTGTTTATTAATAAAAATTATTTATGAAAAGTATTTCAAAAGAATTAATAGGGGCATCGGCTGCACCATTGATTCTGTCTATTCTAAGGAGCGGTGATAGTTATGGCTATGAAATTGTGCAAAGGGTAAAAGAACAAACCGGGGGTAAAGTAAGCTGGAACGAAGCCAGTATTTACCCGGTATTAAAAAAACTGGAGAACAGCGGTATGATTAAATCCTATTGGAAAGTTAATGATACGGAACGCCCCAGAAAGTATTATACATTGTTAACCGATGGTAAAATACAATTGGAACATAATAAACAGGAGTGGGAATTAATTCACAGTGTATTCCAGAATCTATGGAATCCGGCCTGAATGAAACCAATGAATCTGATTAGTGAAAATTAATGGACCAAAGCAATACTTTTAATCTGGATAACGAGATAAATCAATGGTTCGGCGAAAAACGGACAAATCCTTCATTTACAGCATCCGACCGCGAAGAACTGAAATGTCATTTGTATGAAATAATTGATGCATTAATTGAAAAAGGGTTGGATGAAGAAGAAGCATTTGTGGTTGCCAAAATGCGTTTGGACATTGATTCTGAAATGGAAAAAGAATATAACGAAGGAAATAAACCCATCCTGCAAATGCGGCGTTCACTTCTTATACTGGCAGGAGTATTGGTTTATTTTATGCTGTATTATTTTATTCTTTCCACCTCAAAAATATTAATCATAGCATTACAATTAAACGATGTCAGTAAAACTGTTACAATTGAATGGGTTTCCAGGTACTTATTAACCTGGCATTTTTTAATAGCAATATTTTTTGTAAGCCTGTACTTTTTAGAAAGCAAAACAATTAATTTTATTGAGAAACTTAAATTAAAACCCAAAGGCACAATCGCACTTTTGGCAATTGCAGCGCTCCTGGCAATAATTGATACTTGCTTATTCCCGATTGTAAAAAATATGCTTGAGAGAAATATACCGGTGCTTAGTATTTTATATCAAAATTATAATTATTTCGAATTTAGTTTTCCCTAGATCATTGGACTTGGTTTTATTTTTATTTATTATAAATACCACAAAAAGTCAAATTTTCCGGATTAATGTAAAATATTTCCTTTTTTTCATATATTGCACTGCGATATAAAAAACAATTTCTCAAAAACTAAATCAGATGAAATCCAAATGTATTCTTATCCTATTCGTATTCACGGCCTTGTTGTATTCCTGCCAGGTAACTGAACTCGAATTTTCGTGCGACCCTGTAATCAACAATTACGTTTTAAATAACCAGGAAGAGCTATCCCACATTACCGTAGTTGAATTTTCCACCTGTGACATTTCTTTGCAAAGAGCCATATTCAACAGTTGGAGCGCCGAAAAAAAACGTGATGTCTGGATAAACAAATTAAATTATATCCTTCAAAATGAGAAATTAAATACCCTTGAAATAATTCATCTGCAAAATTTAATTACGCATGTTGAGCCGGGCTATTTTTCAAATGAAAATGAATTGGATGAGCAAAAAACCAAATTTGCCTCAGACTGGATTAATTATGCCAATGATGAACTGAAATGGACAGGAGAATTTATTGCCTTTATTGTTTACAGGCTTTATCTTGACCAAACCCAGTTTGACGCAGAAATTTCAATGCTGTATGATTTAGGTTTAGTTGCTTCCAATAATTCCGAAGGCTCCTGTAATTGTGCGACTTCCAGCGATTTCTGTGGTGCCTATACATGCCAGGATAGTGGATGTTCTTCTGTTTCGGCTGGATGCGGATGGTTGTGGATGGAAAGTTGTAATGGAAGTTGTCACTGATTCCCGGCTCAATCAAATGTTAAACTTACGAATTTAAAAACCTGAAAAGTAAACCATAAATGATTAAGCGTTTGATAAAAATAAAAGATATCCGGTTGTTGGGTTTTACCGGTCAAACCTTAATTATTCTTGTTATTTCGCTTGTTTTTATTTCTCCTTTATTTGTTGCCGGCGAATTGTATGACCCCACCCGTACCGGTAAAATCCTGTTTTTTGCCCGCTGTATGCTTTTGGTAATCCCGGTTGGCTTGTTTGTTTTCATTCGTACCCGGAAACAACCGCTTGACCATCTTTCTTTATTGGTTGTACTTTGGGGAGCCTGGATTTTGATTCGCGGCAAACAAGGCGGTATCTGGCACGACGAAAAATTCTTCTGGTTTGCCGGTTGCTGGGTCTTTTTCTTTTTAACGGCTGCAGTTATAACCGATATTGTGAGAAAAAACCAAATCCAATGGTTGCTGATACCGGCATTTATAATAACACTGACAGCCGCCACCGAAACAGTTTTGGGCTTACTGCAGCTCTACGGCGGATTCCGGGTTTATCACGCGGCTTTTAAAGTAACCGGCACCTTTTTTAATCCTGCCCCGTTTGCAGGTTTTCTGCTGGCTTCCGCACCGTGGGCGATGTTTCTTACAGTTAACCATAAATCCGGCCTTTTAAATAAGGCTTTATACTGGTGTGGATTCCTTGCCGTTATACTAATTATTGTAATTATACCTTCCACACAAAGCCGGGCTGCGTACCTGGGGTTATCGGCTTCTGTTTTGGTCTGGATATTTTTCCGCTATAAACCGCTACTTTATGTGAAACGCATATTGAATACCAAACTAAAACGACGCCTGGCATTTACCCTTATCCCGTTATTTCTGATGCTGATGATCACTGGTTTATACCACTTTAAAAAAGATTCTGCCAACGGGCGGCTACTTATTTGGAAAGTTGCCCTGCAAACCATACAGGAAAAACCGTTAACCGGCCACGGGTTTAACACGGTGCAGGCCACGTTTGCCCCTGCACAGGCCGCCTGGTTTGAAGCAGGTAACGGCAGCGGAAGCGAAAAAATGCTTGCCGGCAGTGTGCGCTGGGCATTTAATGAGCCGCTGCAGGCCGCCTCCGAAACCGGGTTGCCCGGCATGTTTTTACTGATTTTAGTTACCGGTTATGCCCTGTTTTATAAAATGCCTCGGCCGGTTTCCCGTGCGCAATACCTTCACATTGGCGCTGCCCGTGCATCTGTGGCAGGTATTACCGTGTTTGGCTGTTTCTCTTATCCGTTTTACTCCCTGCCCGTTACGTTGCTCTTCTTTTACGCGCTGGCGGTTTTGGCTGCTTTTAAAACTGAACCATTTATAAATAGAAACCGGTTTTTTACAGGCGCTTTTAAAACACCCGTTATTGCAGGAGCAGTGGTGCTTTTTGCTTTTTACCTGCTGCAAACACCCCGGTTAAAACAGGCGCACTGGCTGTGGGACGAGGCAAACTCCCTGTACCGGATAAATGCCTTTGCCGAAGCCAACAACAGTTTTGCCGAAGCCTTGCCCGTTTTAAAATACAACGGCCTGTTTTTACAGCAGTATGCCAAAAGCCTGGCGATGGAAAACCGGTACGAAGAAGCGGTAACCCTGTTAATGCAAGCCGGAAACTTTTACAAAGACGAATACAGTTTTATTGCCCTGGGCGATGCGTACAAGGCCCTGGGCGAAACCCAAAAGGCAGAAGAACAATACCAACTGGCTGCCAGCATGGTACCGCATAAATTTTACCCGATCTTCCTGCTGGCCAAACTTTACAACCAAACCGGACAGCATAAAAAAGCGCTTGCCCTTGCCCTGCAAATTCTAAACAAGGAAATTAAAGTTCCCTCGCAAGCCATTGAAGAGATTAAAGAAGAAATGCAGGAAATAATTACAAAAAGTAAAAGTCCAAACGATACAATAGGTGAATATTATATGAAAAAGAAAAACTACAAAAAGAATAGACCAATGCTCATTAAACAGCAGTTTTGGTAGCCCCCATGCGGGGGTAAATTTAAGAATCTGATATACAAAAGGAAATGATTTAACATTTTGAAATCATAAACAATAGAATTAATGATAAAAATTTTAAATTCTCAACATGAAAAAAATAATTTTAGGAATATTAGTTATCGGATTAATAATAGTAAATCAATCTATTTTGGATAACTATGGCGATTTTGGCGATGAATTTGCAATGAGCAGTTTATTAAAAGTAGCTATTGCAGATACTGAAAATAATGTTCCCTGCGGCACATACCCGAATTGTGCATGCTTGGGCGCTCAATGGCCATCTTCTGGAGGAAGTTGGTCAAAAGGTATTCGACAAGAAGATAGATATACGGTAACTGAATATTTTAAATTAGAATATGGTTCCTATGTTTCAATTGGCTTCTTTAAAAATAAAGCGCTGGCAGAGATATCAGCAGGAGGTACTGTTAAAGTAGGCACAACAACAAAAGTATCTGTTGCATACAACTGTGATGGTCAAAATGATTCATGCTGCCAACAGGTTAATAGATATATGATTTAATTATTTGGGGTTGATCAAAAAGTAGAGTTGTCCATTTGAGAATACTATTTAAGAAAGTTATCTCCTACAGATTTATTATTAGAAAGTTTGTAATTCGGACTTTTGGTCAGCCCCTTTTTAAGAATTTAATTTGGGAAACAATGAAATCTTTATTAAAACTATTTAATTCGACTTTATGTCTAATTATATTTTATAGTTGTCAAAATAATGAAAAACTACAAATTAGTCGTGGAAACGAATTTGTAAGTTCTTATAACAAAGAAATAAATACAATAGAAATATTTGACACAGCGAGTTTTATTTATATTCCACTCGAAACAAATGGAAAATGTTTGATAGGAGAAATTAATAAAGTTATAATTGATGATAATTTAATCTTTGTAATGGATAATCAATTTGCAAATTGCTTATATGTTTTTGATATAAATGGTAGGTTCATTTCCCAAATAGGCAAGCAAGGTAAGGGAAATAATGAATATAACAGAATTATCGATTTTGATATTAACCCGGTTGACAATGAAATTGTTATATATGATTTAAATCGTAGAAGTTTACTTTTTTTTAATTATCAGGGTGAATTTCTGAATCATGAACTACTCAAAGAATACTGTGGTATGACACTCGCCTTTCTCGCCAAAAAAAGTTATGCGTTTTATTTGCATGAGAAAATTGGCAATTGCGATTGGCAATTAGTAATATACAAAAACGGCGAGAGATTAAATAAAAGATTATTTCCATTTGTAAATCAAGTTTCACCCCTGTTAATGCCAGACTATTTTTCAAGAAATGATTCTGGTATATTTTTTATTCCGGTGAATTACGATGAAATCTATAGAATCAGTCCAGAAGGTGATATAATTAAGGCATACGATTTCGAATTACAGTCCTTATTCGAAAAAAAACTTAATGAGCCTAAGAATAATACTCATGTAAACCATTTAACAAATTTTGAATCTCTTAAAGTTAATAATAAGGGTCAGTTCTTTTGTTGGACTTCTTACGATAACAATGTGATCCAGATTTTTGGTAATCTTTCAAACTCAAGATTGAAATATGGAACAAAATTTTCTGATTTTGATAACAGACCGGAAGAGATAATAGGAATATATGGCGACTATTTTATTTCTGTTTTTTATCCATATGTAAGTAGTTTAAGAAATCGATTTCCTAATTCTGAAAAGGATGAAAATCCAGGAATACTTTTATTCAAAATTAATCTCTAATTAAATGAAACGATTTATTCTAATTGTCATTATGTTGTTCATAATTTATTCTATTACAATGAATATTTTAGAAAATCAGAGATTTCAGAAAAAACAAAACAATGTGGAAATTGGTGTCAATGCTTTTCTTTGTTTTGATTCTTAAATAAACCTTTCCTTGATATCAGCTAATTATGAATTTGATAGATTAGCTCATTTAATTGTAAACGAAATATACATTGTGATATACTCCCCGGAAGCATGTGATATATGTGTTTCTGATTTATTAAATAAATTAGAGTTAACAATCATTGACCATCAAATCTTAATAATTGCAACTGAAATTGATGTTAGGGGCTTAAAGTTTTTAAATGATCATTACAAGATTAGTTCTCCTTTTTATACGAGCAAAGAGGTCATGCCTAAATTTTTAGCATTGAAACAAAGTCCGATTGTCATATACATAAATAAAAACAGAAAGATTATTGATTCTTTACTTTATGATAATAATGAGGATGAATTACTATCTTTTGTAAATAGATAGAATTAAATTCTAACGAAATATATTTAACTGCTTATCCACAATAAGCAAGTTATTTTATAATGTCATTATAAGTCACAGATGAAGTGGTTACTGCTTGTTGCATTAGCCTGTAAAACAATT
>WTWZ01000089.1 GCA_009773765.1 Prolixibacteraceae bacterium
TCCCGGCCTCTAACCAGTATAAACCTTCCTCATTAACCGTGATTGTTTGGGCAGTAGCCAGGGTGCTCCATTTGTAATAGTCGAATTGTGGCCCGGCATCCAGAATCAGTTCATCGCCCCGGCAAAGTAAAAGCGTATCGCGCTTAAAAAATACTATGTTTTCTCCCAAATCGAGTTGTAAATCGAAGTTGTAACCAACGTTAAATCCGTACGATTCTAATCCGCCAAAGCCATATACAAAAGCCATGAAACCTTCATTGCCGGTAATATTTTCGATAATATGTGTGCCTTTCGGAATATCAATTTGTGCAAACGACCAAGAATTTTCGTCATGAGATTTAAATTCAGAAGAAACAGGTTGGCCATTAAGGGTGATATTTGCGATTTCGCTGGTTGGCGTTAATATATTTACATAGTTTGCCTGTATTCCAAAGTAATCGGGATCGGTAAAATTGTTAGGTATTCCATAAGTTTGAAAAATTGCGGTTTTTATCAGTCTGTCTGCCGGATTCAGTATAATCATGAATGGGTCGCCGTCTCCTCCGGTTTTGGCGCTGTCAACACTGTTGGACTGGCTGAACTGCGCTACAAGAACCGGGTTATCCGAAAGAATCCGTTTAGTTTCGGGCGCCTGAACTTCAAATTCGTGAAATTCTCCGACATTAAGATAAATTAGTGGTTCGCCTGAAATATGTACAGTTGTATTATTTTTTGCTGCAAGAACCCGGAAAAGATCGGCCGACCTTGTTTTAAGCGGAACTGTTAAATACCTGCGTCCCCATGATTGTACCGGCGGAATCTGCTCGTAAAGGTGATCCCAGCAACAATGCCAATTGGGTACCGTTGTACTTAGTGCACCCGAGAAAAATGCCACGGGTTTATCGGCAACAACCTGGCTACCCGTTAAATCGCCCTGCCCGGACAGGTGAGTTCCCAGATCATTTTCAGATTGTACCTGAAAAACCTGGCCTTTGTTAAGAACGATTTCAAAAATAGAATCTTTGGGCGCCAACTGGTCGGTAACTTTCGATGGTTTAATTCTTATCGTCGTATTATCTTCGGTTACCACAACTAAAAACTGGCTGTTTCGGCCATTGCCCGAAAGCGGATTTTCAGGATCTACACGGGGTTCGTAACACATGGCAAAATATTCGTTTCCCAGGTTCGCGACCGGGTGAATCACCGAATTATCGGATGAATTTGGGTCCCAGTTAGTTGCATAAACACTAACCGGATCATCGGCTGTAATATGAATCCCGGTGTTGCTGATACTTTCCGACCCAAAGGTTTCAGCCATTATCCAGGGAATTTCGACCGTTTTGGCGCTGTTTGCCGATACTGAAAAATTGCGGTTGTAAACAGGGGCATTTGGCAGACCGACAGTAATTTTAAAATTAGTGGACTTACGGGATGAAACTGTTACCAGAACGGTGTGATAATCTGCATTGTAAATTCTGTTTTCCATAAATCCAAACCAGAATTCTGTTCCCTCCGTTGATTTATGGCAAAGATTGTTCTCCTGTGCTGTAACTATACCATAACAGTTCAAATTAACTGTCAGTACTATAATCAACTTTAAATATTTTCTCGGTTGCACAGAAAAAATTGTTAGTCAGTAAAAATAAAAAAACCGCACATGATTTGCACGGTTTTTTATCGATTAAGCGCTTAACTTCTATTTCTTTGGTTTTATTTCCATTATCAGATAATTATTCGGAATAGTCTCATCCTTTTTTACATGAATTTTAACAATTTCGCCATCAAATGGCATGCGCAACTGGTTTTGCATTTTCATGGCCTCAAGTAATAAAAGCGTTTCACCTTCCTTTACTTTTTGCTTTGGCTTTACAAAAATATCGATTATGGTTCCGGGAATAAAAGAGTACAACATATTCGTATCAGGGGCTTCCCACTTCACCCGTTCTTCAAACTTGCGGGTAAAAGTGGTTTTATAAACTGCCCCCTGAATAATAAGTTCCTTCATTTTTTTATCTTCTGACATACAAAACTTTTTTAAACTGATTAAAACGGTGGTATTCCATGTTTTTTTGATGGCAGAAATACGCTTTTATTTTCGGAAACCTGTAATGCATGAAGAATTCTTGAACGGGTTACCCTGGGCTCAATTACTTCGTCAATATATCCCTGTGCAGCAGCCACGTAAGGATTGGCAAATTTTTCCTTGTATTCCTGAATTTTTTGCTGGCGCATTTCTTCCGGATTTTCTGCCTCAGCAATTTCTTTTCGGAATACAATATTTGCAGCACCTTCAGGGCCCATTACTGCAATTTCGGCTGTTGGCCATGCAAAAACAAAATCGGCACGTAAATGCCTTGAGTTCATTGCAATATAACCACCGCCGTATGCTTTTCTCAATATCACCGTAACTTTCGGAACAGTTGCTTCACTGTAAGCATATAAAATTTTTGCCCCATGGCGGATTACCCCTGCATGTTCCTGATCAACCCCCGGCAAATATCCTGGCATATCTTCCAGTGTAACAATAGGTATATTAAATGCATCGCAGTAACGAATAAAACGCGCTGCTTTATCAGAGCTGTCGCAATCCAGCACCCCTGCAAGCACCATTGGCTGATTGGCAACAAAACCTACGGTTTCGCCATCCATACGGCCAAAGCCGATTATAATGTTTGGGGCGAAAAGTTCCATTACTTCGAGGAATTCAGAACCATCGGTGATGGTTTTTATAATATCGCGCATATCATAAGGAATCCTGGCATCCACGGGGACAATATCTTCAATTTTTTTCCCTTTCAACGGTGGTTTTGGAGGATAAGCCAGCGCTTTTTTGGCATTACTTCTTGGAATATAACTGATAAGGGTTTTTATCTGTTCAAAACATTCCAATTCAGTTTTTGCAAAGAAGTGGGCATTCCCTGTTATTTCGGCATGTACACGCGCTCCACCCAATTCTTCCATGGAAATTTCTTCGCCGAGAACTGATTTAATTACACTGGGCCCGGTGATAAACATCTTTGAGATATTTTCGACCACGAAAACAAAATCGGTTAAAGCCGGGGAATAAACCGCGCCGCCGGCGCAAGGGCCAAGTATTACTGAAATCTGAGGGATTACACCGGAGGAAAGGGTGTTTCGAAAAAAGATTTCGCCGTAACCAGCCAGGGAATTTACTCCCTCCTGAATACGTGCACCGCCCGAATCGTTGATTCCAATTAAAGGAACCCGCATTTTCAGGGCATGATCCATAATTTTTGTAATCTTCCGGGCGTGCATTATACCTAGCGAACCACCGGCTACGGTGAAATCCTGGGCAAAAATACAAATCGGTTTCGACTTGATTGTACCGGTTCCGATAATTACCCCATCCCCGTGCAATACTTTCGATTCCATACCGAAATCTTTTGCGCTGTGTTCCACAAATAGATCGTATTCGTGAAATGAGTTTTTATCAAGAAGGGCTATAATACGCTCGCGGGCAGTGAGTTTCCCCATTTTTGCCTGCATCTCCATGGCTTTTTCGCCTCCTCCCTTTTGCACTTCTTTTTTTCTTTTTCGAAGGTCAAGAATATTACTTCTCAGTGACATAAAGTATTTTTTAAGTTATAAATTCCCGAAGACACGGGATGTTTTTTGTAAGCGTGGCAAAAATATAATTTTTTTTCAATGCCATTTTGAAATACAACCTTGTTGTACGAAAATAAACAGAACAAGGTACATTGAAATCGAATAATGGTATTTGATGTTTAAAAAGTGGTGTGGCAACCGGCTAATTAAACGATGGGTTTTCGGGGTAATTTTCCCATATGGAATAACGGGTTCCGGCTTTTTTTACAAAATCTGTCCATGACACATCTTTTGGTTCGCGTAGTATTGAATTTTCATCAACATCGGTCACAAGCCATGAATCGTATTTTATTTCCTCTTCCAGTTGCCCGGCATCCCACCCGGAGTAACCCAGAAAAAAATGGATATCAACGGGTTTGACCACACCTTTTGAAATGAGTATTTTTAATGCCCCGAAGTCGCCACCCCATGAAAGGTTGCCTAAAACCTTAATACTGCCCGGAAGTATATTGCCTAATTTATGGATAAAAAATATGGAATCGGCAGCTACAGGGCCACCCAAAAAAACATTGGCATTAAATTCAGGGAAATTGGCAAAAACGTCTTGTAACAGAAAATCTATTTTTTTATTCAAAATAAACCCTACAGCGCCTTTATCGCTGTATGCCACCAAAAAAACCACCGACCGGCTAAAATAATCGCCGTGTAAAAATGGTTCTGCAATTAATATTCTGCCTTTTTGAGGCGGAACATTATTCGATCTTATTTTAAATATGTCGAGATTTCCTTTCATTCAGGAGCAATATAACTAAAATTTTAATCATGGTCAACAACAACAAAAACATCTTCACCGGGTTTCGACATATAATATTGCTCGCGGGCAAATTTTTCAAGTTTTTCTTCACCGGCTTTTAAATCCTCAAGTTTTTCTTTGTCGGCTTCAATTCGTGCGCGGTAATATTCTTCCTGCTGTTTGAGTTCGTACAACCGGCGTTTATTTTTCTGGTGCGAAACAATGCTGTTTTCATCAAAGAAAATGATCCAGGTTAAAAATAACAGAGAGGCAATAACATACTTGTTTCGAAGTATTTTAAACACACCGCTATTGAACTTCATTTTATTCATTTCAACAAAAATTATTTCGAACAAAAATAGGATTTTTGGAGGGCAAAAAAAAGGGCGCTGATACAATTCAGCGTCCTTTTATAAACATTGTATGGTTTATTTTATTATTTGTCGGGTTGAAAGTTTGGGTAAGTGTAGTTTTTAGGCGAAACGAAAGTTTCCTTGATTGTACGGATTGAAGTCCAGCGAAGCAGGTTAAAAATTGATCCGGCTTTGTCATTGGTCCCTGAACCCCGGGCTCCGCCAAAAGGCTGCTGGCCAACAACAGCGCCGGTTGGTTTATCGTTGATATAGAAATTACCGGCAGCATTTTCGAGCCGTTTTGTTATTTTTTCGATGTTGTAACGATTTTGCGAAATCACAGCGCCGGTTAAGGCATAAATCGAAGTTGAATCAAGGATATCAAGCGTTTCGTCCATTTTATCGTCTTCGTAAACATAAATGGTCAATACCGGCCCAAAAAGCTCTTCTTCCATGGTAATGTATTTTGGGGTTTTAGCCAGTATAACCGTTGGTTCAATAAAATATCCGACGGATTTGTCGCAGTTTCCGCCAAAAATCACTTCTGCATCTTTATCCTCTATTGCACTGTCAATAAATCCTTTTAGTTTATCGAAAGAAGCCTCATCGATAACCGCATTGATAAAGTTGGTGAAATCTTCCGGCGGACCCATTTTCACAGTCGCAAGTTCTTTTCCGAACAACTGTTTTACTTCAGGCCAAATACTTTCGGGGATATAAACTCTTGAAGCAGCCGAACATTTCTGGCCCTGATATTCGAAAGCCCCTCTCAGCATTGCAATTGTAAGCGCCTGAACATCGGCAGTATTATCGGCAAAAATAAAATCCTTTCCTCCGGTTTCACCCACAATCCTTGGATAGCTTTTGTAGTTTGGCATATTTTCGCCAATGGTTTTCCATATACTGTTAAAAACACCGGTGGAGCCGGTAAAATGGATACCGGCAAACATCGGATGGGTTAAAACAACATCGGCGGCAACCGGGCCGGAGGCAAACACAAGATTAATTACACCACCAGGCAATCCGGCTTCCCTGAAAATTTCCATAATCACCCCGGCTGAATAAATAGCTGTTTTTGAAGGTTTCCAAACCACCACGTTGCCCATTAATGCCGGTGCCGCAGGCAAATTACCAGCTATTGAAGTGAAATTGAATGGGGTCAGCGCAAAAATAAATCCTTCCAACGGGCGAAACTCGTTGTAATTCCACATTCCGGGGGCCGATTCAGGTTGAATTTTATAAATATCAGTCATTACTTTCACCCCAAACCTGAAAAAATCAGCCAATTCACAGGCTGCATCAATTTCAGCCTGAAATGCATTTTTTGATTGCCCCAGCATTGTGGCAGCGTTAATTTTTGCCCGGTATGGCCCTGCCAGTAGATCGGCAGCCTTTAAAAATACCGAAGCACGGTGTTGCCATGACATATTCGCCCAATCCTTTCTGGCAGCAAGCGCTGCTTCAATAGACATTTTAACGTGATTTGCACCTCCCTGGCTGTAATAACCCAGTGTATGCTTAATTTCATGGGGCGGAAACATTCGGACTTTACAGTCGGTATAAACATCCTTGCCACCAATAACCATGGGCAAATCAACTTCATTCGACCTTAACTCTTCCAGTTTTGCTTTTAAGGCCTTTCTATCAGGGGTTCCGGGCGCATAACTCAGAACAGGTTCGTTTTTGGCAACTGGCACATTAAATATTCCTTTAGGCATAATTTTTTATTATTTTCTGATTTCAATTTGGGCAAAATTACTGATTCATTTAAAGCTAAAGCATAACAAAAATCAGTGCAATAAATTATTAAATGACATGTAAGTAACTTAAATTCTGATTTTTATTATTTTCAACTTTTTAAACAAAACAAAAATCAGTTTTAAATACCTTACTTTGCTGTTTAATATGAATTGAATTATATTTGACCGGGCGCTAATTTTAATTCAGTTATTGATAAATTTATACCCTTGATATCGAAATTGCAACATAGTTTTAAAGGCAAATTCTGGGCAGAATTATCTGAACAGGACCAAAAAAAGCTTAACCAATTGCTCATCGTTTGGGCTGTTACTGAAGTATTTGCTATTTCCTATTTTGTTTACAGTATCCTTTTCAATTTCGAAAACAGTTGCATTGTTTGCAACATTTTATTAACGGCTATGGCCACTCTGCCTGTTATTTGCGCAATTAATGGCCGTATTCATT
>WTWZ01000090.1 GCA_009773765.1 Prolixibacteraceae bacterium
TCCAAAAACCGAAACAAAAAGTTCACGCAAAAATCCTTCCTGAAATTGCTCCTCTTTTGAGTTTATGATGTTTTCCTGAATGGCAGGATTACCGAAATAATTCTGAAAATCCTTGTATTTGCTGTCAACAAGAGCCGTATCTAATTCGTTTAAATACTTATTCTCTACCGATTTCTGAAATAAACTCATTATAATGATTTATGAAAAGTTAACAACATTAGTTTTTCAGAGCTAATTTGGGATAATGGATTGAATTTTTCTCCTGCCATATATTTTTTCAGGCTGAAAAGCAGTTGTTGCGCTTCAGTGCGATTATTTATATCTGTAACAAAATCGATGCTGCTGACAATTATTTTTCCGTTGCCTGCTTTTGCTTCAAAAACCAACGCCAACGGACGGTTGGTAACCCAATCATCTATTACGCGCACAACGGGTTTAATGTTGGCGTCAATTTTTGCCAGGTTCATGGCTTGTCCGTAGTGCATAGCGTCCCACCACTGCCAGTTGCTGTGGTATTCAGATGGGAACTCTGCCAGTGCAGGATGACCCGGATTTACCAGAATGCCAAGTGTATGCGGCCCCTGCCCTTTTGTCCATGCAGTATTCCAGAAAATGCTTGAGAACCCGGTTTTAATATCACCACCCATTTCAGCAGGCAAAGTCCCTTTTTTCAGGGTTAACAACACCGTTCCGCCATCTTCCAGAAATTTTTGTGTGGCTGCATCCATTTGCTGAACCACTTTTATTTTTTCAGTTCCTGTTACAATTTCGGTTTTGGCCGGGTAAACCCAAATATCCCACTGGTTGGCGAAGTTTTCAACCGAGACTTCAAAAATCAGTTTTTGGGCTGTTTTAGCAAACCCAAGTGGAACATTAATACCGCCCAGTTTGAAAGCATTGCCCAACGGAATATCCGTGGTTGTCAATTGGCCTTCCTGAACCACTTTTCCTGAAATATCGGTGATTTTCCATTTTGGTGTGATGGCTGTAAATGGTTTGTTGCCAAAATGCGCAACTTCAATTTCGGCTTCCAGTGATTCGTTGTTTTTGAAAATGAACTTTTTCATCCTTGCCAACGGTACTGTGGAGTTGCAAAAACGGCTGTATTCTGCAGGTGAAATGTACCCTTTTTCTTCCCAGAACGGGTCGAGTACACCTACCAGCGCCGTTCCCTGGCCCGGGAAATCGTGCAAACCGAGCAATTGAAAACCGCCAAAACCTGTTGTTCTCAGGGCAGCTTCAATATCGGCCTTGTAACAAAGCGCCTGCAGTTTGCCTGACGCCAGTAAAAAGCTGTCGGCCAAATGCGCCATTCCGTTTTCGGTTAAAGTTTCCTGAAAAATTTCGAAGTTTTTGGCACGAACAACGCCATCATATTTTTGAATTTCCTTAAAATTCGGGTAAACGCACCACTGCCCAATTTCGTGGCTCACCACCGGCTTGGTGAAAGTCAAAATCCGGTCGTTCCAGTCGTAGCTGCTTTTGGGTGGCCCGGCATTGATTATGCTTTTGAGTTCTTCTCCCCAACCCTGAATGCGCGGATTGGGTGTATTCATATAATCATTCACATCAAGGTCGGGCCAACCCGCAGCAGAAACGTAAAGGCGGCGGTTGTCTTTTCTTTTCCAGTATGTGACAAATTCTGTCAAAAATGCCCTGTAATTTGGGCCACCGGGTTCATTTCCAGAAGACAACATACAAAACGAAGGGTGGTTTCCGTAAGCTTCAATCATTCTTTCGGTTTCTTCGTACAAATATTTGTCGAATGGTTTGCCATCGCCAAGTGTGGTTGACTGATTAGCCCACGATGACGTTTCAACCTGTAAGTAAAATCCAGCCTCGTCGGCAGCTTCGAAAGCCGCTTTTGGCGGACACCAGGAATGAAAACGCAGGTGGTTTAAACCATGCGCACGGCATACTTTCAGAATCCGCAACCACTCTGCCTTATCGGTTGGTGGAAACCCTGTTTTGGGAAAAATGGCACACTCAAGCGTTCCCCTCAGAAAAACCGGGTTTCCGTTGATTAGTATCTGACGGTTGGCAGCAGTAAATTCGCGCATCCCGAACGTGGTAATCAAAGTATCGGTTGCTCCCGCTGTATCTGTTAAAACAGATTGCAACTGATAAATTTCAGGATGAAATTCGTCCCAGAGTTTTACATCATCGCCCATCGGTATGGTAATCGCAACTAAGTTTTCGCCAGGTTGAACGTCAAACTCAGCAGTTTTTATTTCAGGCGAAGTTGGCCCGGATACTTTCATTGAAAGATTGATTTTACCGGCATCGCTGCTTTTTATTTTTACCTTGGCTTTCACTTCTTTATGCTGAATATCCGGGAAAAGCTGTATATTTTGAATGTTGGTTACCGCGCGGGCTTCCAGAAACAGTTGGCCAACAATCCCGTTCCAGTTGGTTTGTGTGTGGTCTGAAATGCTGTGCGAATTCAATCCCGGGTCGATATCTTTTATGCGGTTGTCGATGCAAACCGTGAGTGTATGTTTTCCGGGACAAAGAAACCCTGCCAGATTGTAAACGTGCGGCGCTCCCAGTGAATTTTGCATACCAACTTCCTGCTCGTCAATCCACACGCGGCTTTCCCAGTGGCAGCGTTCAAGAAAAAGGATAATGTCTTTCCCTTCCCAGCCTTTTGGAATATCAATTTTTTTTTGAAACCATGCAGCGCCTTTGTAGTATTTAACAGGTTGCAGCCAAAACGGAACTTTAAAATTGTTTGGCTCACGGTATTTGGCATATTCCGGGTCTTTAAAAAATGAGCTGTCCACTATTTGCCCTGTCCACGGGGTATTCAAGCCAATGTCGTCGCCCTTGCCGTTTGAAGTTAACGAGCCTGGCAGTTGAACCACATCGCCCAGATTTTTTGCAAACCATTTTTCGGTAACCCCTGCATCCAGCGAATCAATGGCAAACTGCCACTCCCCGGCAAGGTCGATTTTGTTCGAAACCGTGGTTTTCCGGCACGAAAACGTCAATGCCATAACCATTACTATGATTAAAGTTTTCCAATTCATAACAATCAGGTTTTTAAGTTATTTTAAATATTCACTATTACTTCCAATGATTTGCCATTTGTTTCCGGATGCTATTTCAGAATGAAAAGAAATCCGGCAAGGCAGATAACATTGCGAATTTAAGTATAATAAAGGACTTCCTAAGCTGGACAATCGGATTAAAAAATGGACAATACGTTTGTAAAGTAGCAGACCGTACAATAATATAAGTAAAAGCCGGTGAACTTTTATAGTCCGGCTTTTACTTATTTTGAGGATGTTATACTGTTATTTCTTATGTCAGCGCTTTGCCGATTTAATTTTTAAAATGGAAATAATTGCAAAATTTTTTTTGCCAATAATAAACACGCCCCTGATGTCGCGACTGGAGCTGACTGGCTCATGCAGCATACCATACTTCCTGGATGCAACCGCTTTCTGGACATCAATAAATGGAAATTCGATTTTCTGGTTGCCCAGCTTTTTGAAGATGATCGATGATTTGCAAACCCCTTTATATAAAACCAATCATAAATACAGAAGTTGCTTTTCCCCGGCTAAGTTGTATGCAAATATTCAGGCCATTTTTTTTGAATGCTGATATTGAACAATATATAGCAAAACAGAAATTTTTTTTATTCTCTTCAGGAGAAACATGTACGTTAAAACTCCCAAATTGGAACTGACGCATAATTTTAATACAAAAACATTTGCCAAATTCATATTTTTTGTATGTTTGATGCGCATTTGGGATTTCATCCCATATTGTGTGTTTGGGGGTTAACATTGAAGGGTAGCTATTGAGCTGCCCTTCATCATTTTGTATATACGAACAATTAAAAATCCCGGCACTTCGGCCTGGCTGGTTTTTTTATTCTTTAGAATTGAATGTCAGCTTATTCAGTTTTCTATATTTTGCGCGGTTTCTTCACCGTTTTTTCTTTCCGGCCTTCACCGCTTGTGGCAAAGTGCGCTGTATAATCCCCGCCCAATTTGACCTGGTTCTGTATTTATGCTATGGAAGATGATTTAGACTATAGTCAATCAGCCCGTTTATTTTAAGATTTTTGCAATTTAACGGTTGTTACCATTTAATACTTATCTATATACAAAAATAAAGTGGGGCCTCAAATCCTTGTGAAACCCCACTTTTTACTGCCTTTTCTGCTTGCACGGGAGGAGAGACTCGAACTCCCGACACCTGGTTTTGGAGACCAGTGCTCTACCAACTGAGCTACACCCGTGTTTATTTTTTGTGTTTGCAAATATAGTAATACATTCGAAAATTCCTAAACGTATTTACAGAAGCAACCACCTTCTTCTTCAACAAAAATTATACTGTTTTAAAAAATTACTGACAGTAAATTTAATTAAAAAATCCATCAGAGTTTTCTGATGGATTTTTGCGGAGAGAGAGGGATTCGAACCCCCGGAACCTCTCAGTTCAACGGTTTTCAAGACCGCCGCAATAGACCACTCTGCCATCTCTCCGGGCGCGACAAAAGTAGAATATTTTTTCTAATGGCAAAACCTTTTTTTAGCAAAAAGATTAAAGATTAGACATCAAAAAAAAAAATGAATAAAGATTGTTTTTTTAAAACTTATTTCAGAATTTAGTGACACTTTTAATATGTTCTCTGAAACGATTGATTTTAAAGGTACTTTGAAGAATATTTATTTAAAACGTATTTTAAACTTAACACAAATAAATTGAACAGATTTTTATAAACACTTATCTATCAACATTTTAATCATAATTAAATTTTTTGTCGTATGAACAAAGCACAATTAATTGATGCGATGGCCGCCGGAGCTGGCCTAACTAAAGTAGATGCAAAAAAAGCACTTGATGCTTTTGTTACCGCAACGACTGACGCTTTAAAAGGTGGTGACAGAGTTGCTCTTATTGGTTTTGGCTCTTTTTCAGTTTCTGAACGTGGAAAAAGAACTGGAAGAAATCCACAAACAGGTAAAGAAATTACTATTCCTGCTAAAAAAGTGGTGAAATTTAAAGCTGGTGCTGAATTAGCTGATGCTGTTTCTTAATTGACACAGGAATTAAGAGAAATGAGGGAAACAAATTGTTTCCCTTTTTTTATTGTTATGAAAAAAGAACTACTTGATTATTTGTCGGCGGTTGTAAATACCGACCGACTTGCACTTTTTAACCGAATAATTAAAAACCGCACTAATTACATTACTGTTGTGCTTGAAGATATTTTTCAGGCCCAGAATGCAAGCGCAGTCTTACGTTCATGCGACTGCCTTGGTATTCAAAATGTGCATGTAATCGAAAACCGAAACAAGTTTCAGGTGGACTCAGAGGTATCCATGGGTGCTTCTAAATGGCTTACGCTGAATAAATATTACCGCAAAAAAAATAACAGCCACGAAACGGTAAAGTTTTTAAAAGAGAGAGGATACCGAATTGTTGCTACTTCTCCCTATTCAAATGATGTTAATCTGCCCGATTTTGATATTACGAAAGGGAAAATTGCTTTGGTATTTGGCTCCGAACTTCCGGGTATTTCTGAAACAATTTTACAGGAAGCCGATGAATATCTGAAGATACCGATGTATGGGTTCACCGAGAGTTACAATATTTCGGTTTCGGCGGCCATAATTCTATATGAACTCACAGAAAAAATGCATAATTCTCAAACCATTGCCTGGCAACTTACAGAAGAAGAAAAAGTTGACATTCTGTTGCAGTGGATAAGAAGTTCAGTAAAAAGAAGCGCATTAATTGAAAAACGTTTTTGGGAAGAAAGAAGTTTAACGGATTAATAAAGTAAACAGTTAAAACTAACTTTTGAACAGCGCAA
Source organism: Prolixibacteraceae bacterium (assembly GCA_009773765.1). Lineage (GTDB taxonomy): Bacteria > Bacteroidota > Bacteroidia > Bacteroidales > Prolixibacteraceae > Draconibacterium. Next base: position 5,834 of record WTWZ01000090.1, read on the forward strand.
ACAATTCGTTCAATTGCTTCATTTCAACTCCCAGTTTTTTCCAGTTTTCAAAAGGCAACGGAATATTTGGCAGTTCTTTTATTGCATTTTCAACTACAACCACCCTGTTTACCCTTTTGGCTAAACCAACTACGGCACCGTTTACACAAACATTAGTAGTAACTCCGTAAACAACAACGGTTTCAGGTGAAAGAAGTTTTAATATCATCTCAGTATTTCTATTTCCTATAAAAACATCAAAAGCATCTTTTCTGATGACGATATTTCTGTGTTTTTTTAAATTAATTTGTTTATGATTAACCGCCAATTCCTTGTCCCAGTCAAGGATAAACGGATTTTCAGGTACGGTTTCTTCAATAAGTTTAGCGCCGGGCGTGTTTGCCAAACAATGTAATGGGAATGTTGTAATATAATCAGGGTTCGATGATAATTCCCCGGAATTTGGATAATGCCAGTCTGCAGTATTAACCACAGTAATCGACTCGCTCTTTGCCAATTGGGTAAGTATTGCCCAGTTGGGCCTTAACAATTCCGCCCCCGGAACATACAACTTTCCCTGGGGCGAAATAAAATCAAATTGGGTATCAACGTTCCAAAATAACCAGTCGGAAGCATTCATTTTGATGATTTAAATAATACAACTACATCAGGCCTTTTTCGAAAAATGACCTGAATTCTTCATTATTAAAGGTAACGCCCAGTTTTATTTCAGTCCCGTCGGGTTGAATAATAACATGAAACGGGATACTATTGGTTTTATATTTCGAAACCTGCAATTCAAGATTTTTCTTACCCATGGTTTTCAACACTCTTCCATCGGCCGTGGTTTGCCATTCTGTTTCGGGCAGTGTGGTTCTATCGTCGGTATATAAACCGGTAACCACATATTTTTCAGAAATAAGTTTTAATAAATCCGGATCATCCCATACTGTGTTTTCCATTTTTTTGCAATTGGCACAAGCATGCCCCTTAAAAACCACCAGTAACGGTTTATTTTGTTCTTTAGCGCAAGCAAGTCCCTGTTCGAAATCGAAATATCCTG
>WTWZ01000091.1 GCA_009773765.1 Prolixibacteraceae bacterium
TTTTTATCGACATACGGTAGTAATTCATAATTGGGTACGCCAACTACCAGTTTCACCCCTACTCTTTTTGCATAAGCGAAAGCACGGTCCACTTCTTCCTGCGTTTTCATGTAAATTGGCCCAACGGCGTAACCGGTAACGTTGCTGGCTTTTAGTTTGGCATGAAAAGCTGATATTTCCTCATCGGTACTGGCCAAAGGCAAATGAAAATCCTTGATACACAAATAATTAACATCCGCCTTTTTTAAGGTTTCCAGTGTTTTGCTGAGGTCAAATTTCACAAAAGTATAACCTGCCATTCCGACTTTAAATTTTTCGCCGGTTTCGGGTGGTGGCTGCGGTCCAGGTTTGGTTTCCTGTGCAATTCCTGTCATTAATAAGAAGGCACAATTGATTACCAGAAATAATAATTTCATCTTTTCAGATTTTAAAGTTTACTGAACAAAGCTAAAAAATAAAATGTATTAATTCTTAAAGACCACTTTGCCTTTTTCCGGAATTGCCCGGTAAATCGACTTTGCATCCCTATCGTTAAGCCAAATATACAGGGTAGGATTGTAGTTTTTGGGAAACATGTTGTTTTTCAGATTACTTAATTTATATTCAACCATGTTTTTTCTGTATTGAAAATTCAAAACTGAGTCTTTGTCCAATCCTACTCCGGTGATAACAACATTAATCCGGTTATTGAGACTGAACTGCCAAACTATCGGTGGATCAGGAATTGTATCGTGCTTAAATTCCTGTACCTCATTTTCATTTTTAGGGGCCTGTACTTTCCTTATTGGTTTTTTCGGAATAGTTGACTTCTCTTCCACAATGGAGGCAATTCTTGTAAAATCGTGGTATGCGCCGTAATTCAGCGAATCGAAAAAATGCTCCGGGTGTTGTTTTATCATTTTTGCCTGAACAAGCACTGTGCCTTTCAACTGAACCTGAACAATGCTGTCGTTAAGGCTGATTCCGAGGTTTAATGAATCAGATTTAGCCAAAAGGAGTTGTCTTTCGAGCCAGTTTATTTCTTTCTTTTTTTCCTGAATTTCAGGAATATTCCAACCAGCATCGTGAATTTCCTCATTGGGGATAACCATCAGTTTTTCTTCGATGGCTGCCTGAACTGCATTCATTGCCCTTACATATCTGATTACTGTAATTGAAAGTAACAGTAAAAAAACGGCGGTAATAGTTACTAAACCGGCTTTGTATTTTAATAATATCTCTTTCATCATTCACCGGCATTAATAAATAAAAATTTTTGCCCCAACCGGCAATGTTTTATAAACTGCTTCCAGATCATCGTCGAGCATCCTCACGCAACCGTGCGTTACAGGCGAACCAATTAACCTTTGATAAAGGGTTCCGTGAATCATATAACCATCGCCCAATGTTAAAGCATAATCGCCAAGTACGTTGGGTTCAATTCTCGATGCGTGTCCCATGGGCGGAACTGGCAATCCTTCTTCAATAAAAGCCCAGTCGGGTTTGGTCCAAACAGGGTTTGTTTTTTTGCCCTTCACAGTCATCACCCCTTTTGGAGTTTCAAACATGAAAGATTTGGTACTGTCAACTTCCAAATGGATAAAGCTTCCTGTCGAGCATAGCCCCTGCCTGATAATCTTGTTATTTTTGTATAATTCGAATGTATTGTTTGTGGTGTTTATAACCAGGAATGCATCTCCGGGTGTCAACCGGTCAACTCTTTTACTAAGAAGGTTAAGTGTTTTGTCGAGCTTTTTCAATTCGGCCCCAACATTAATCGTAGTATCGCTTATCGCTTTAATGCTGAGTACTTTCTGGTATTTTGTGAACTGAATTTCAGGTATTACCATTACATTAATGTATGCAAACATCAGAAATACAAGTCCCAAAACTATGGGGAACAAAGACCAGATAATATATTTTTTAACTTTTGCCATTAACTAATTAAAATATTCTTCAAGTGGTAAACGCGAACCAACTATGATTACAGGGGTGTTTACTGCCGAAAGGTTGTAAACCACATCCATTTCCTTGTTTTCAAGGGCCACGCAACCATCTGTCCAATTAATGCCTTTTCCTCCGTCGCCATGTATTTCAATCAATCCGCCGATGCCGGTTTTCCTTGATATTTCTCCCGATTTTACCATTTTATCGTATCTTTTCTGATCCTCGTTATTTGGGTAATTAATTAACAGCGCTTTATAATAAATGGTTCTCGGGCCACTCTTTTTTTCAACCACTTTATAAACGCCTTCGGGAGTTGCCTTGTCCCCGGCATGCATTTTATCGCCCATCCAGCTTATTCCAAATTCGGCTTGAAACGTTTTATATTCTTTTCCTCCTTTCAGTATAATCAGAACCGATTGAATTTTATCAACTAAAATCACAGTTTGTCCCCGCTTCGAAAGGTTGTAAGCCAGTTTTATATTTTTTTCCCAATCCGGGTAGTTTTCGAAAAACCCAATCAGTTTAACATGAGCCGTTTTTTCAGCCTGAGAAACACTCTCCGTTGCCCTTTTTGCCAGTTTTGCGGCTTGTTGAAAATCATTCTTTTTATACTCAATCTGTGCTTCCAGAAAACGGGTTTTCCCTTTGTTAAATGCGTTGATTGTTGTTTTATTCAACGCCAGGGTTTTATAATATTTTTCAAACCTTTCAATTTGATTTTTCAAAGTTGAAAGTTCAGTTTCAACTCCGTTTTTAAGTTTGGTTTTAACACTTTTTGCTTCATTTCCGGCATTTGTGCTTTTATAAGCCGATTTTAACGCCAAATCCTGGGTAAGAGTATAATCTCTGAATAGAAAAAACCTGCTGTTTTGGGTTTTCCATTCCTTCATCGACCAGTTGTACAAATTCTCTGCTTCTTTCAGTGTTTCATTTGCATAACGACCAGCCATTTTATTTTTTGCAGAAGCTAAAGATTCACGGGCTAAATTTATTTCTTCAATGGGTGGTTTGATGGTTTTGTAAACAAAAACCGAATACCCAATAAATACAAGTATGGAAACAGTAAACAAAAAAATAAAAAATTTGACAAATGTGCGTACTCTCATATTTTTACAATAAAAAGCCGGGGTTATAAGCCCCGGCGTTTCTTATTCGGTTTACTGCAATTAATATTTAATTTTTGCTTTGTCCAAAACTGACTTCAACTCAGTGTTGATTTCAGTAGCTTTTTGTTGTGCAGCATTAACTTTTGTTTGTGCGCCAAGCAGGTCGCCACTTGCGATTAACGCAGGCACTTCAGAAACAGAAGTTGAAATACCTGTTAAGTCAAGTTTAATAGCTTCAATAGCTTCTTTTCCTTCTTTTCCTTTCGGGGCTTTTGCAACCAACTGGTTGTTTTCTTCAATCAGAGCAAGTGTTGCAGCTTCGGCTGTGGCAACTTCGGTTTTAATTTCTTCTTTTCTGACATCGGTTTTTGCAACAAGTTCGGTAGCTTGTGTTGTAATTACAACTAATTTTTCTTTTGCTGTACCGTAGCTTTTGAAAAGTTTCGATGACTGCTCTTCAATTTCTACCATTACAGCGTTCAATGAATCCTGAACTGCAAGATAATCAGCTTCAACATATAAATCAGCTTGTGCAGTTTTTGCCTGTTCAAGAGCTGCTTTAGCGGCATCAATTTCAGCTTGTGGCGCTTTGGCACAACTGGTAAAAATAATTGATGCAGCAACAATCGACAATACATAAAAAATCTTTTTCATAATTAGAATCATTTTTTTTGTTAATATTTATTTTATTGAATGTATTTTCTGTTTCATTCATGTATTTTGACGGATGGTTGACATGAAGTAACAGCCTGAACCAAAAAAAAAGTGTATTTTTGCGAAAAATTCCGTAACCCGTTTTTCAGTTCATTATGAATGATTTGAAATTAAGTAACTTAGCGGACGAACAAATAGTCAGTAAAATAATTCACGATGGGAAAAATGAACTCTATGAAGTTCTTTATCGTCGCTATTTTCCGAAGGTGAAGGATAAATGTTACAGTTTTTTTAAGGAAAAAAAGAAGTCGGAAGAATTTGCCAGCGATATTTTAAGCAAGGCATTCGAGAAATTAGAAAGTTACAAAGGAAAATCTTCCTTTTCATCGTGGCTATATTCAATCACATACAATACTGTTATTGATTATTTGCGCAAAAAGAAGCAATTACACTACCCTAACTGGAACATGGAAAACCAATTGCCTGAAATTATTGATGAATCTGATGCTGAAATTTCGGAAATCAGTTATGAAAATCTTTTACAGGTATTCGAAAAAATCCACCCTGAGGAAAAGGCCCTTTTAATGATGAAATATCAGGACTCACTTTCAATTAAAGAAATTGCTGTTTCGCTCTCAACCAGCGAAGATGCGATAAAAATGAGATTGAAAAGGGCCCGGGCCAGGGTGGTTTATTTGTACTTTAAAATATTTGGATCAGATTAAGGATTGGTTACTTTTTATTTTTTTCCCGTCTAAAAGTTTGAAACATCAGGTACAAAAAACGGAAAACGTAATTGTAAATCCTGACATAAAAAACCGATTACAAATCAATAAAAAATGAAGTTTCCTTTTGCTAAAATATTTAAAAGCCAATCAAAACAAATTCCCGGCACGGTTAAAAAGCAACTCGAAAAGTGTTTTCCAGGTTCAAAAAACATCGATTGGGAAATTAAAAATAATATTTTTGAAGCCATTTTTTACCTGACTGATGTTGAACACATTGCCAAATTTACTAAGGAAGGCACTTTAATTGAATTCAAGAAGAACCTCTGGCTTAACGAGTTGCCCGAGCAAATTAATAATTCGGGTCATATTTTTGGCGAAATTATGAATGGTATAGTTATCAACCGGAATAATGTACTTTTTTACGAACTCATCATTCGCGATTCCAAACTCGACAGGTATGTTTATTTATTTGATGACAAAGGCACACTCAAAGAATCGCGTTTGTTGTAAATACTCCGTTTCACAACGATTTTAAGTACAGGATACTTTTTTTCAATCCATTGCCTGAAATTTCAAGCTGAATTTCTCCGGCAGTTTCTGATGATTGTACCAAAACCACCAATTTTCCGTTAAACGCTTTCATGGACGGCAAATGGAACATCTCCAGCGGAGTGGCGTCGCCATTGCAAACCGCCCTGAACGAACCCGCCCCGGTTACTTAAAAATTCAACTGGTTAGCTGCATTTGGGCATAAATTTCCATTTTTATCAACCACCTAAAACAGTTACAAATGAAAGGTCTTTCCCATCCGCAATTAACAATTTTTTGTCTGCATTTACTTCCAGCCGATGAGGTTTTCCGGCGGTCTGGATTTCTTTCTCAGCAACTGGTTTTTATTGCATCAGGAAAATCGCCTTTACTGAATTTCCAGTTTTTTTCGAGGTTGGTTACTGTTCGCTGACCTTGTGTGTAGGATACAATTAAAATGCTGAATAAAAAAGGAATAATCGTTTTCATTGGTTTCAGAATAAATGAATTTCAAAATTACATTAAAACAGGGAACTTCAAAACCGGTTTGCTCCGCGATTGATGGTTCTGAACCTGAAACACAAAAGAGAGACAATAATTGAAACTATTATATTTTTGCTGATATTTATTCCGTGTTTATCTTAATAACGACAAAAAATGAAACATATATTGATACCGGTGTTTCTGATTATATCCTTTTTTACCGTGATGTTTTCGTGTAAGCAGGAAAAATAAACCCATCCACTTGTTTTCGTTTTCACCTATATTAACATTGATTCGGGCGACCCTGACGACAGGCAATTATTGATTCATTGCTCTGGTATGCCAATGAACCTGATATTCAGGGAATCGTCCCCGACCGCTGGGACGCACGCGGTTTGGGAGCGTGCCAACTGGCTGTTGCAGCATACGAATACCACATCGAAATGAATGCTTATGCAAAAAGTACCATCGAAGCAAAACGCCCCGAAATGTATCAGTTATTGCCCGATAAACTCAAAAATGTTTACAGAAACTAAGATATCAGGTTTAATTCATTTTGCCAGACTACCGGTTTTTGTTGTTATTTTAGTCAATGAATTCTTAAAACTGCTTATCCACAATAAGCAAGTTATTTTATAATGTCATTATAAGTCACAGATGAAGTGGTTACTGCTTGTTGCATTAGCCTGTAAAACAATTT
>WTWZ01000092.1 GCA_009773765.1 Prolixibacteraceae bacterium
TTGCGGGTTGTGGAAGGCGAACCCATTGGATCTTTCTTTGGATTCCGTTATTTGGGTGTTTATCCCAGCGATGAAGATGTGATAGCAAGAGATGCGGAAGGAAATACACTTTATGACAGTGAAGGGAAAGTAATACCGATAAGATATACTGATTCCTATGTGTTCAAAGGTGGCGACCCCATTTATCAGGACATTAATTACGATGGGCAAATCGATATCAACGATGTTGTTTATATTGGCGACTCCAACCCCAGTTTCATTGGCGGTTTTGGTTCTAATATAAAATACAAAAACTGGGATTTTTCCATGTCGTTTCATTACAGGCTTGGGTTCGATATCATTAATGGAATAGCTATTCAAACCCAGGCAATGAACAACAGGGACAACCAGAGCAAAGCTGTACTTAACCGCTGGCGCGTTCAGGGCCAAAAGGAAGAAGGTTTATTGCCCAGGGCATATATGAACCATCCTGCCAATAACCTGGGGTCGGACCGCTATGTTGAAAAAGGCGATTACATGCGGTTAAACAACATTAAAATTGGGTACATGTTAAGTAACGAAATGTGCAGAAAACTTGGGGTACGGAAAGCCAATTTAGCAATTAGCGCACGTAAATTGTACACATGGACTGGTTATACCGGACAGGATCCTGAAATTGGCCAGAATGCAAGTAACCCGTTCTGGATTGGTGTAGATAATGCAAGAACCCCGCCTCCTAAAATTATTACGTTCAGTATTGGTGTCGGATTCTAAAAAATTAAGGAGAAAGATGAAAAAGAAAATGAAATATTTTTTGGTTGTATTGTTGATTTTTTCTCAAATCTCTTGCAACGACTGGTTGGATTTAGTCCCTCCCGGAGGGTTAATCAGGGAAGAATTCTGGAAAACAAAAGCCGATGTTAATGCCGTGCTTATGGCTGCATACAGCGAGTTCTCGAGAATGGACCGTGTCTTGTTTTTATACGGCGAATTAAGGGGCGATATGTTGTTTGGAAGTTCCAATCAACCCTGGAATGAGCAATTAATCATGGAAAACAATATTTATCCTGATAATGGGTTCACCAACTGGCAAAACTTTTATAAAGTAATCAATTATTGTAACGAAGTAATTAAAAACGCACCCCTTGTCCAGGAAATTGACAATACTTTCACCGATTATCAAATGCAGGCATTGGTTTCTGAAGCCTATTTTTTAAGAAGCATGGCTTATTTTTACCTGGTCCGCATTTACAATGAAGTGCCCCTGATTATAGAACCTACAGAAAGCGATGATGCCGATTTTTATATTCAAAAAGTGTCGGAAGAAACTGTATTGCTGCAGATTATTAAAGACCTCGAAGCAAATCGTGCTTTTGCCCCATCCGAAAGTTTTGTAACACTGAAGGAAAACAAGGGGCGCGCATCAAAAGCAGCATTCGATGCACTGCTTGCCGATATCGCCCTGTGGAGATTTGATTATCCGAACGTAATCAAATATGTTAACCAGATAGAAATAACCAAAAAATTTGTGTTAATGCCCAGTGGAAGATGGTTTGAACTTTTTTACCCGGGCAACTCGCTTGAAAGCATTCTGGAATTTCAATTTGATGGCAATTTACAACAACTCAATGGGACTTTCGGACTAACAAGCCGCGAGAGCAATCAATACAAACCCAGCCAGAAAGCGCTTGAAATGTTAAGTTTTGAGTTTGCAAGTGAGTTGGTCAGGGGCGAAGATTCTGCAATCAGAAAATACGGCGAAGACGATTTTATTATCTGGAAGTACGTTGGTCAGGCTCCTGACGGACAATCATTCCGTTCAGGTTCTGAACAGAGCAGTTGTAACTGGATAGTTTATCGTTATGCCGACGTATTATTAATGAAAGCGGAGGCATTGTCGCAACAGGGCAATTATTCTGAAGCTTATAATATCATTTCACAAATTCGCGACAGGGCAGGTGTTGGGGCAATCAACATTGCAAATACGCCAGTTGCATACGAAGATGCAATACTGAATGAAAGGGCGCTGGAATTATCGTTTGAAGGTAAAAGATGGTTCGACCTTTTACGAATGGGACGGCGGAACAATTTTGCGAGGAAGTCAGCACTTATCGAAATTATTGTCAGCAATGTTCCTTCCACGCAAAAAAGGATTTTGGCAACAAAATTAACCAATCCATTAGGATGGTACCTCCCGGTTTTTGAAGGAGAAATTGAACGTAACAGGGAATTGAAGCAAAACCCGTATTACGACTTTTAAATCAAAAATTTAGCCTCTGTTAAAAGTCTAAAGTTTTAATTAAATGAAAAAAAGGTCATAGGAAACTATAAAATGATGATTAAATGAAAAAACTAATTTATATACTGGTTTTAATAGCAATAGTAGCCGGATTTAATTCGTGCAGGGAACCGGAAAGGGTCCCCGGGTTTGAGGATGCCGATCAGTTATCTATGTACTACTATATCCTTGATAATCAGAAAGAATATTCAGATTTTCTTTCAATACTGAAAGCTGGCGGACTGGATAAAACTTTGAGCGCCTACAATCCCAATGGTAACAAATATACACTGTTTTTGCCAAGCAACAAGGCAATCGATAATTTCATCAAAAACACGGAGGGTATTGCATCAATCAACGATATTCTGAACAATCCTGGATATGCTGCTGCGTTTGCAAGGTTTCATGTTGTAAATATGGGTGTGCACACTCAGGATTTTCCGTTTGGTGCATTTCCAGAGCCAACATTATCCGACGATTACCTCACGGTAAGTATTGTAATTCAGCCCGATACCGCGTATTATAAAATAAACAACCAGGCAGCAGTTATTTATCCCAATATCGAAGTATCCAATGGTTATATCCATTTGATTGAGACAGCGCTTGAACCCATCACTTTTACAAGTTATGGCTGGTTGAAGCAAAATCCGGGTTATTCAATTTTTAAAGGAGCGCTTGAATTAACCGGTGTGAAAAGTTTGGTTGACTTTAACGTAAAAGAATTTGAAAATATTTCGCCTGTAACATTGCTTGTTGAGCCTGATGCCGTTTATAAAAAGCGCGGAATAAATTCGGTGGAAGATTTGGCAAAATATGTAAGCCCAAACAATACGGAATACACCAGTCCGTTAAATCCGTTATATAACTACTGTACCTATCATATTTTAACCGGAGGCAGATATATAAACGACTTTGAAGGCGCTGCAACAAATTACACAACATTGTCCGAAATCCCGCTAAATATAAACGGATTAGGTAAAGACTTGTTAATTAATAAGGGGAAACAGGTTTTTGATATAATAATTTCAGGAACTGACACTACAAAAATTGATTACATCGGGTTCGATTACGATCAGAGTAATATAACAACACAAAGCGGGGCAATCCATATTATCGACCAGATAATGGAACAAGTCCCGCCATCAAGGGCTGATGTTACTTTTGAATTCTGGGAAGAGCCAACCATTAATGAATACCGCAATGAACCGGGTTCGTATTTAATCGAAGATAAAAACCTTTTAAATTACATTGAATGGGAAGGGGCTGATTTGCTGTTTATTAAAGCAGGGGAGGATATTACTGCATGGAGTGATGATTATCTTGAGATAAACGGTGATTTCAGGATTTCATACGAAATTCCCCGGATTATTCAGGGAAGATATACTGTTTTTCTTGGAGCGGAAAGATTTAACTCCACCAATGCTTTGGTTGAAGTTTATATAGACGGGAAAAAGGTGAGTGGTTTGATTGATTTGTCAACGGGAGGTTCAGCAAACAATCCGTTTCAGAGAATTGAACTGGGAACAGTTGATTTTAAAAAATACGAATCACACAAAGTGGAAATAATATCATTGATTCCAGGCCGGTTTTTATGGGATCACATTGGTTTTGAACGATTTTAAAAAGCTAAATATTACAACAATGAAGTTCAGATTAGGAATATTATTACTCGTGGTGGTTATTATTGGTATTTCAAGTTGTACAAAGGAGTGGGACGAACACTATAATGTTTACCCTGAAACAGTGGATCAGAATGTATGGGATGTTATTCAGGCAGATCCACAGTTTTCGGGTTTTGTGCAGGTGATAAAGCAGGCTAAAATGGATACGCTTTTTAATTCCGATATTGCATATACCATTTTTGCACCCAATAACGATGCAATTTCAAGGTTTACAGGAGGTAAAAAATTTACCAACGTAATACTTGCTTACCATATTTGTCAGCATTTTATAAATGTCAGCAGTATTCACGGAAAACGCCAGGTTCAGACCTTAACCGAAAAATTTGCCCTTTTCGAAAGGAACGGCAATGAAGTGAAAATTGATGAAATAAAGGTGGTGGCAGAAAGCCCGCTGTACCGTAACGGTAAATTCTTTACCATGGGCGAAGTTATTGAACCTAAGCCAAATCTCTACGAATATTTCCAGTTCACCAATCCGGTGCTGAGTAATTATATCGATACACAGGATACTATTATTCTCGACAAGGAAAAAAGTAAACCTTTAGGTTTTGATGAAGACGGTAATACAGTTTATGATACTGTTTCAATCACCGCAAATAAGTTTGAAATGAAATATTTCCCGGTAAAGGAAGAATTCAGGACACTATCTTCAACAATAGTTTTTCCAAAAGAAGAAGATTATCAGAATGCGCTTAACATTATGGCCGATGCACTTGGCAACCAGTATAATGATTACAGGGATATTCCGCTGGAGTGGCAGGAAATGGTATTAATTCCGCATTTGTTATCGCAGGGAGTTTTTCTGAACCGGCTGGAACCTGAGGAATTTGTGTGGAAATCGCCAAAAGATACATTGAAACTGTTAAATGTATTGGGTGATAGTGTAGTTATTAATTATATACCAACCAATAAAGCTTTACTCAGTAACGGTTATGCATACAATTACCAGAGTTACGTAATACCCGACTCACTTTATATGGGGGGAATAAAATACGAAGGCGAGAAACTTTTAAAACCAACAGGATTAAATAAATTTACATGGCACGACAGCGTAAAAGTTATTACCGAAACGCCGGTAACACCTTTACAAGAGTTAATTCAGGGGGCATCAAACGATTCAATCATCAGGGTCACTTTCCCCAAAGGGTACAGGGGTAAATTCTCCGTCGAGTTCAAAACTCCAAGACTGTTCCCCAGACGATATTTAATGATAGTAAATACACACATGGATATTGGAGGCGTTTACAACATTTATGTAAACGATAAGTTGGTGAGAACATTCGATTATTTCGCGTACATAACCGGACGTGGTATAATTAACAGCGTAACCGGAGCAAGATACCTGCCCAGGGGTAGGTTTAACCGGTTCGATATGTATATTGACAATATATTGGAATATGGCAGTGCAAAAATAAAATTCGAATACACAGGGCCAAGTTTAGTGCCAACTAATGGGTTAGTAATTGATTTTATTGAATTTAAACCAGCACCCAATTAACAAAACCGGATGAAATTAAACATTTGAAGTTGTGACTGATTGATGAAAAGAATTTATAACATGATGAATAATCAAAGCTTTTTAGCGAATATTAAAAAAATAGCTGGCACAACAGCCTTGCTGATTTTTTATGTTTCCTCAGTTTTTGCGCAAGATACGTTGCTTGTAAAAGGATTGATAGTCAGTGGTTTAAACAAGCCGCTAGCAAATGTGTCCGTAAGTGTTGAAGGTTCTTTTGAACTTCCGGCAGTTACAAACGAAGCAGGAGAATTTACAGTTGTGGCAGCTTCGGGAAGCGATTGGCTCAATATCTCACCCTCTGGCGACTATAAAAAGAAAAGGGTTTTTCTAAACAACAGGACAGAGTTAAAAATTTATCTGACCTCACTCGGAATTGAATCGGGCGATGATAACCTGGTCCTTTTATCACAGGATATATTAAAAAGGGACATGGTTGCCGCATACTCTTCAATTAATTCTACTGCAATTAAAGAATCACCGGCGTTGTCAATCGACCAGTTTTTTCAGGGCAGGGTTTCCGGGATGAATATGATTAACCGCTCAGGGGACCCGGGCAGCGGGGCAGTATCTTTTTCACGCGGTATAAATTCAATTAACGGCAACAATT
>WTWZ01000093.1 GCA_009773765.1 Prolixibacteraceae bacterium
CTGTTTACCATGACGGAGGCCTTTTCTGTTTCAGCGGATACGGCCAGGGGGGAGTTAAACTTGAATTGAGCGCTGATGGAAGCAGCGTCAAAAAAGCCTGGTTCAGCGATAAACTCGATGGCCGCATGGGAGGCATGGTTTACCTGAATGGATTTTTATATGGATCGGGCGACAACAACCGCGAATGGCGTTGCGTTGACTGGAAAACAGGGGCCGAAAAATATGCGGCAAAAGACATTGGAAAGGGCGTTGTTATCGCTGCCGACGGTATGTTATATTGCTACAGCGACCGCGGAGAACTCGCGCTTGTGGAAGCAAATCCCGCTGGGTTTAAGGTGGTAAGTCAAACCAAAGTAGAACTGGGTTCAGAACAACATTGGTCACACCCGGTAATTGACGGTGGAAAACTTTATGTACGCCACGGAAATGCCTTAATTGCTTATAAAATTAAATAAATCCAAATTGAACTACCATAAATTCAGGCTGTTTATCAATTAATTAATTTTCAGTATTTATGAAACATATTACCTTGAGTGTTTTACTTTCTGTAATTTCTCTGAACGTTTTTTCGCAACTGGTTCAATGGCGGGGCCCCAGCCGCAACGGAATCTTCCTTGAAACCGGACTTTTAAATGTTTGGCCGGAAGGTGGACCGGAACAAATTCTTGAAGTGGAGAAAATCGGCAAAGGCTGGTCATCGCCCATTTTGGCTGGCAATATGATTTACGCAACCGGAATGATTGACACCCTTGATTATCTGAGCGCCATCGATTTACAGGGAAATATAAAATGGCAGGTACCTTATGGCAAATCCTGGAATAAATCATTTCCGGATACCCGCAGCACACCAACCGTTGAAGACGACAGGATTTATGTGCAAAGCGGAACCGGCCGCCTTTCATGTTTTGAACGCGAAACCGGTAAAGAAATCTGGGCGGTGGAAGTTGACAGGGATTTTGAAGGTGAATACCACATCTGGGGAAATTCGGAAACCCCACTGATTGTTGACAATAAAGTAATTTGTACACCGGGCGGCCAAAAAACAAGTGTTGTTGCATTCGACAAAATGACCGGAAAACTGCTTTGGAAAAGCAAATCGCTTGGGGGACAGAGGGTGTATGCTTCTCCAACCATTTACCAATTCAATGCGCATCGTTACATCCTTGCGGTTATTGGCACCGATTTGATAGCTGTTGTTCCGGAAACTGGAGAAATAGCATGGAGCTACAAATATCATAATCCCGAAAAATGGAACCAACCCGGTTTAATCTGGACAAACACCCCCGTATTCAACGATGAAAGAATTTTTCTTACAAAGGGTTATAATTACAACGCGAAAATGCTGCAAATGGCGCTTGACGGAAAATCTGTTTCCGAAGTGTTTACCGATACCATTTTCGATAATCATCATCATGGGGTGATTTTGCACGACGGATTTCTGTATGGTTCAAACTGGATTAATAACAACAAAGGAAACTGGGTTTGTATGGAGTGGGATACCGGTAAAATTATGTGGGAACACGCCTGGGATTCAAAAGGTGCAATGATAATGGCTGATGGTTTGTTATATACATATAATGAAAAAGGAAATGTTGGTCTGATACAACCTTCGCCAGATGGCTTCAAACTAATCAGCGAATTTAAAATTACAAAAGGCGCTGGCCCCCATTGGGCGCACCCGTTTATTGCCGATGGAAAATTGTTGATCCGCCACGGCGATGTTTTAATGGTTTATGATGTTAAAAAGAAATGGAAAGTAAACGAATCATAAATTTTTTAATTTACACAATTGCAGCAATTTCTGTTATTTCATTGCTTTGGTGGGTTAACACCGACCCCACCAACGAATACAAAACCAGCGAACCGGGCGCCGACAACCGCGGAAAAGGATTGGCAGCACAGGAAGTAAAAATAGGCGAACTTTTCGAACAATTCTCAACCGGATACACCGAACTTTC
Source organism: Prolixibacteraceae bacterium (assembly GCA_009773765.1). Taxonomy (GTDB): domain Bacteria; phylum Bacteroidota; class Bacteroidia; order Bacteroidales; family Prolixibacteraceae; genus Draconibacterium. Next base: position 1,959 of record WTWZ01000093.1, read on the forward strand.
AGAAAGCTGGCCTCGCTTCCGGGGGGCCGATTTCGACAATATTTCAAAATCGCCGGTTAAACTGATAGAGAAATTTGGCAGCGCCGGCCCGAAAATAGTTTGGTCGGTTGAAATGGGCGAAGGCCACTCCGGCGCTGCGATCTACAAAGGCCTGGCCTACGTTCTCGATTACAACGAGGAAAAACGCGCCGACATTTTGCGTTGCTTTTCGCTCGCCGACGGAAAGGAACAGTGGGCACGCGGCTACAAACTCAACGTAAAGCGTAACCACGGCATGTCGCGTACCATTCCGGCTGTTACCGAAGATTATATTTTAACGATGGGCCCGATGTGCCATGTAATGTGCCTCGACCGAAAGACTGGCAACCTGCTCTGGGGCCTCGATGTGGCTAAAGAATACGAATCTGAAGTTCCACTTTGGTACACAGGACAGTGCCCGCTGATTGATAATAACTTAGCCATTATCGCTACCGGTGGCAAAGCGCTGATGGTGGCTATTGATTGTGCAACCGGACAAAAAGTTTGGGAAACACCTAACCCGAACGGCTGGAAAATGAGCCACTCATCGGTAATCCCCTTCACGTTTGGCGGGCGAAAAATGTTTGTGTACAGTCCGATTGGCGCTTTGGTTGGTATTGCTGCCGACGGCCCGGACGCAGGTAAAATACTTTGGGAAACAACAGCATGGAACCACACTGTCATCGCTCCTTCTCCGGTTTGCATGCCCGATGGGAAAATTTTTATTACAGCAGGTTACGGCTCTGGCAGTATGATGCTGCAACTCAAAGAAAGCGGCGGTAAATTCAGCGTTGAGGTTTTAACTGAATACCTTCCAAAAGACGGTCTGTCCAGCGAACAGCAAACACCCATTTTATGGCAGGGGCACTTGTTTGGCATTATGCCGAAAGATGGCGGAACCATGCGCAACCAAATGATTTGCGTAAACCCTGCCGACCCGAAAAAGCCTGTGTGGATTAGCGGACAGGAAAATCGTTTTGGCCTTGGCCCCTATTTTATGGCCGATGGTAAACTTTTTATTCTGAACGATGATGCCACACTCACCATTGCAAGACCTTCCACTTCGGGATATATTCAACTCGAACAGGTAAAAATTATTGAAGACGGACACGATGCCTGGGCGCCTTTTGCACTGGCCAATGGCTATCTTTTAATGCGCGATTCGAAAAAAATGGTTTGTATTGATTTAAATCTATAAAAAATGAAAAACAAAGGAATCGTAATATTTTTAATCGTTCTGGCGGTGGTAATTGTAGCCATAATTGCCGGCGATTACCTGAGCGACAAGCCCAACAAAGCCAGGCCGAACCCGTTTGAATTTAACGTCGATAACTTTAAAATGGTTGATTCCACGCTCATTCATTTTATGGAAACGCGCAATTACCGGATTTCTTTTGAAACACCAACGGCAATAACCATTTCTGGCGAAAAAATCTATTTGGCGGGCGACAATAAAATACAGGTTATCGGATTGGATGGTAATCTGCATAGGGAAATCGGGTTGGCCGGAATGCCGCAAGCCGTTGAGGTTTTTGGCGAAAATATTTTTGTTGCTGTAAATAATGCCATCAACCTTTACAACGAAACTGGCTCACTGCTGAATACCTGGCCTATGATTACCGACAGCGCACTGGTTACTGCAATAGCTGCTTCGGAAACTTCGGTTTTCGTGGCCGATGCCGGCAACCGGAAAGTGCACCGGTACAACCATGATGGGCTGTTGCTCAAATCGTTTGATGGCAAAGCCGACGAGGGCGTTTTGCACGGTTTTATTATTCCAAGTGGTTTTTTCGATTTGGACTTTAACCCCGATGGCGATTTGTGGGTGGTGAACCCTGGAATGCATTCGCTTGAAAATTACACCGAAGCCGGTAACCTTCGCGAGCACTGGAACAACACAGGCATAGTGATCGAGGGTTTTAGCGGTTGTTGTAACCCTGCTCATTTCACCTTTTTGCCCGATGGCCGTTTTGTTACCAGCGAAAAAGGTTTGATACGAATAAAAACATATAAACCCTCGGGCGAGTTCGATGGGGTTGTGGCTGCCCCTGTAAAATTTACAGAAGATGGAAAAGCTCCCGATATTGCCACCGACGCCACCGGCAACGTTTACGCCCTCGACTTTGACAAAAAAATGATTCGTGTATTTGAGCCGAAAAAGTAGTGAGTAATGAGATTTGAGTATTGAGTAAGAGAATAATAATTTACAATTAAAGCATTGACAAACAAGACATTTAGCTCCTAAAATTACCCATTCCCGAATACTTGGGAGTAAGAGTGACCGTCAGGCTGAGCGTAGCCGAAGTCTGGTTTGATTAGCTAAATGATAAAAAAAACTCTGCTCCGAAGGAGTTTAAATTGAATAACCCCGGGATTTATCACGGGGGATGAAACGAAGGAAGATTAAAAAAGGTGCATTCACACAGGTAGTTTGAAAAGCCTGCCAAACATACACCGCAAAACGAAAAGTTGAAAAGTACTATGAACCGAAAAGATTTTTTCAATACCGCAGGACGCTTTCTCATCCTTGGTGGAATTACCGCCTCGGCAGGCTACCTCGTTGTAAACAAAAAAGTTTCCGCAACCTGCACTGAATCACCCACGTGCAGCAACTGCGGCAAATTTGCAAAATGCGAGCTGCCCCAGGCAAAAAAAGTATTAAGTAGTGAGACTAATAGATAAAATAATTTTCAAATCTTTCCCCCTCCGGGGGAACAGGAAGGGGGCTGTTTATGAATAAAACACAAAACCGCCGCAAATTCATCCAGAACGGAGCCCGGCTTTCGCTGCTGCTCTCACTTGGAACTGTCAGCGCGGCTGCATTGCGAAGGGTTAGCGGCGAAGATTATGTCTGGCAAATCGACCCGTTTGAATGTACCCAGTGTGGCCGCTGTGCCACCGAATGTGTAAAAAAACCGTCGGCGGTTAAATGCGTTCACGCCTATGCACTTTGCGGCTACTGCGATTTGTGCGGCGGCTACCTGAAACCGGGGGCCATTGCCCGCGACACAGCAGCCGAAAACCAGCTCTGCCCCACCGCGGCCATCGAACGCAAGTTTATCGAAGAACCCTATTTCGAATACCATATCATTGAAGACCTTTGCATTGGCTGCGGGAAATGCGTAAAAGGCTGCACCTCTTTTGGCAACGGCTCATTGCACCTGCAAATCATCCACGATATATGCGACAATTGCAACGAATGCGCCATTGCCCGTGTTTGCCCGTCCGACGCAATCAAACGGGTAAAAGGCAGCGAAGCCTATAAGGTAAAAGGCGACTTCACCAACAAACCCAAAGCCTGAATACAATGGAAAAGCTATTCAATTTTAATGTTGTTCTAAAATTCTTCAAGTCTCTCCCCTTCGGTGAGATTAAGAGAGGCTTTTTTCTTCTTTTCTTTTTTATTGTATATTCATCCCCAGCCCAGCAGCAACGTTTTCCCAAACCAGATTTTTCAACCGGTTACGAGCAGCCTTCCACAATAGTTCCCGAACCCCGGGCTCTGGCCCTCGAATATTTCGATGTGGCCATTTTGCTGATGGTGCTTTCAATGGCAAGCTGGCTTGTACTGAAAAAACGGTCGCGGCAGGGCGTTTTGTGGCTTTCGCTGTTTACGCTCGTTTACTTCGGATTTTACCGCGAAGGATGTATCTGTTCCATAGGTTCCGTTCAAAATGTGGCACTCTCATTTGCCGACCCGAATTATGCCATTTCAGTCACTGCACTGCTGTTTTTCGTTTTGCCGCTGGCGTTCACGCTCTTTTTTGGCCGTACGTTTTGCGCCGGGGCCTGTCCGCTTGGCGCCATACAGGATGTGGTGATTATGAAACCCATCAGTTTACCAAAATGGCTCAATAAAACGCTGGGGCTCATCCCCTATTTATACCTGTCTCTGGCAGTACTTTTTGCAGCCACCGGCACCGATTTCATTATCTGCCGTTACGACCCGTTTGTGGGTATTTTCCGCATGGACGCCAAATTTCACATGGTGGTTTTGGGAATCGCATTTCTGCTTATGGGCATGTTTGTTGCGCGTCCCTACTGCCGGTTTC
>WTWZ01000094.1 GCA_009773765.1 Prolixibacteraceae bacterium
GCCAAAAATTTGACGAATTTGGACCGCCTGCGCCCATGCTCCGGAAATCGTTCAATATTGAAAAAAAGGTAAAAAGTGCGGTGGCTTTTGTAACGGGTCTGGGGTATTTCGAATTGTATTTGAATGGCGAAAAAGCAGGCCCCGACGTTATGGTGCCCAATGTTACCAACTACGGGAAACGCCCGCTGCTGGGTCAAATGCTCATCAATGTTGAGGATAATTTCAAAGAGTACAAAGTAATGTACCTGGCTTATGATGTGACTTCGATGTTATCGGAAGGCGAAAATGTGGTTGGAACAATTTTGGGTAATGGCTTTTATAATCCGCGCATGTTTTGGTGCGAAGGTTACGGAACCACCCGTTTTCTGGGGCAGTTACACATTACTTACACCGATGGTTCAGAAGAAGTTGTGGTGAGCGACGAAAGCTGGAAAGCTGCCAAAAGTCCCATCCTGAAAAACATGGTTTTTTATGGCGAAACCTACGATGCACGTTTGGAACAGCCCGGTTGGTGCAAACCCGGATTCGATGCCGGTTCATGGGAAAATGCAGTCATTCGCAAAGCGCCTTTTGGGAAACCGGTTGCACATACTTCGCCGACCGATAAAGTGATGGAACAACTTCAACCCGTAAAAATTGAAAAGCTCGAAAACGGGAACTATTTTGTTGATTTTGGCAAGGAGATTTCGGGGTGGGTACGTTTAAACAACGTTTCAGCGCCCGCCGGGCATCAAATTGATATTTCGTTTAACAGCAATTTGTATTCGGGCGACAACACATACATTTTCAAAGGCGAAGGGCCTGAAAATTATGCGCCCCGGTTTAACTGGTTTGTGTTTAGCGGCGTTGAAATTAAAAACTGGTGTTCAACCAAATTAACGATATCTGGAAACGCAGCCAGAAAGATAACATGCACGGCGGGCTGGCCAGCGATTGTCCGCACCGCGAGCGTAACGGTTACACCGGCGACGGACAGGTGGCTTGTGTTACGGTTTTACACAATTTCGATGCAAAAGCTTTTTACCAAAAGTGGATTGCCGATATGCTCGAAGCTCAAAACCCCGAAACCGGTTATGTGCCAAACGGAGCACCCTGGCAACCGGGTTGCGGCGGCGGAGTTGCCTGGGGCGCTGCAATTTGCATTATGCCGTGGGAATTTTATCTGCACACAGGTTCCAAAGACATGCTTTCTGATAATTATGAAGGGATGAAGGAATACATCCGTTACATGCAAACCTGGGTCGATGAAGATGGAATCATGTTTTCAAAACGCACGGGCAACGATGGCAAAGTGCTGAAATGGTTTAATCTGGGTGATTGGGTGGCTCCCGGTAATTTGCCCCCCGATGAAATGGTTCACACCTTTTACCTGTGGCGTTGTGCCGATTTGACGGCTCAAACTGCAAAAGCGCTTGGCAAAAATGAGGAATCTGAAAAGTATCTGGAATTGGCTGAAGAAACCAAAAAAGCATTTCACAAAAGATTTTATGATGCCGAAAACGGGACCTATGGAAAAGCAGGTGGAAACATTTTCGCACTGAAAATGGGCGTTCCTGCCGACCAGTACCAACGGGTGATTGCCGCGTTGAAAGCCAACATCAAAGAAAATAATGGTCATTTGGATACCGGTATTTTTGGTACGCAATTCTTTTTCGAAGTGCTTACCGAAAACGGGATGCACGATTTGGCTTACGAAGCAATGAACAAACGCGAAGAACCGGGCTATGGGCGCTGGCTCGAACTGGGTTCTACCACAACCCGAGAACAGTGGAGCGAGGAAGGTTCGCACAACCACCCCATGTTTGGCGGCGGTTTGGTTTGGTATTACCGTAAACTGGCCGGAATGAACGCCGACCCCAATCATCCGGGATACCGGCACATTATTTTCAAACCTCAGCCTGCCGGCGATGTAACTTACGTGAAATATTTTAATGAAACTTCGTATGGCAAAGCAGGTATTCACTGGGAAAAAAAGGACGGACAGTTTACCATACAGGTTGAAGTTCCGGTTGGTTGCACGGCAACTGTTTATGTCCCTTTAATGTCAGTTAAGCAGATAAATGAAAATGGAAAACCTGTTTCGGAATTGAAAGAAATTGAATTTCTGAAAGATGAAAATGGGTTCAGATTATTTAAAGTGGTTAGCGGAACTTATGAATTTTTATCACTTTAAACCTACCTGAAAACAGTAAATTGAAGCGGTTTTTCCGGATTTAAACTCATACGGTACGTATTTTCGGAATTTACATTTAATATGAGTTAATTGATCCAGTCACCCTGACCGGACAGGCAGGCGCTCAGTCTGACAGTCACCCTGAGAGTTTACCTAATTTCATTAGGCACAATGTGTAAATGACAGATTGCTCGAACCGGGCTGTCATTTCGACGAGGTACAGCTTGTCCCGTGATAACGGGAAGGAGAAATCTCTTTGATTAGCAGATATCTCCTTCGTCGAGATGACAAGAAAATTGAAATCTGTCATTGGCAGCCAATATTAAATACAATTAATCTTTTTTGAACTGAAATTACACCGAAAGCAAAAATAATATACTTTTAAGCCGTTTTTTAATATAAAAAAGTTAAGCCGATTAGTGAAAACAACCATTCGAAAATCGATTCCTGCTGATTTTGATTTTCTTGAAAAACTTGAAACTATTTGTTTCCCCGAATTTCAGCGAAGTACCAGCCGGGCTATCCGTTACAGTATTTCCAGCCCGTTTCAGAAAGTGCTGATAGCTGAAATGGTGGAAGGTAAACTGAGAAAACCTGTTGGCTCGGCAGTTTTATATATTTATGCCAAAACCCTCCGCATTTTTTCAATTGCTGTTTTACCGGAAATGCAGGGTAAAGGAATTGGAAAAAAATTACTTGAATACGCAAAAAATCTGGCCCAATCGGTGAAAATTTCCCGAATTACGCTCGAAGTTGTTAAAAGCGATTTAAATGTAACCCGTTTTTACAAAAATGAAGGGTTCCGGTTTGTTGAAGAGTTGCCCGATTATTATAAAAAGGGCGAAAATGGAGTCAGAATGGCTTTGCAACTTGATGAAACCAACGACAAGCAAAGCCTTTCGAACATTATTGTTGTAAGGAATCCAAAAAAATGGAACCTGGAAATAGAGGGGGTTAAAGTGGTTTCTTCAAAAGGGTATATCACCGAAAAGGAGTTCCAGTCGCTGAAAAACGTGCGTATTTTTAACCTTGCCAATTCATATCAGTATCAGAAGATGGGCTATTATGTTTCGTTACTGGCGTCAGCCCGTGACCACCGGGTTATTCCCAACGTAACCACCCTGCGCGATTTCAGCAGTTTATCGCTTATTCGTACTCTTTCAGGTTACATCGACGACGATATCCAGAAAACTTTTAAAACGTTTGAAAGTAACAAAGTGACCATTTTCGTTTATTTCAGCAAATCGGTTAATCCAAAATTCAGGCAACTCGCGCAAAAGCTGTATCACCTTTTTGAAGCGCCCCTACTGCAAATCGACTTTGTAAAAACTGAAAAGTGGATGATTCAGAAAGTTACTCCATTAAGCCTTAAAAAAGTAAATCCCGATCACCTTGAAAAAGTGCAGGAGTTTGCCCGCGATTATTTCTCGAAGAAACGTTTTAACCGTCCGCGGTTTAAAAACTACAAATATGATTTGGCCATTTTGGTGAACCCAAAGGAACAAAATCCCCCGTCGTGCCCCGATGCTTTGCAGAATTTTAAAAAAGCCGCCGAAAAAGAAGGTTTTTACACCGAGTTTATTACGAAAGAAGATTTCAGCCAGCTTTCGGAATTCGATGCCTTGTTTATCAGGGAAACCACCAACGTAAATAACCATACTTACCAATTCTCGCGGACAGCCTATGCCGAGGGTCTTGTGGTGATAGACGATCCCTGGTCGATTTTGCGCTGTTCAAATAAAATTTTCCAGAATGAACGGTTGAAACAAAACAAAATAAAAACACCTGCAACAGAAGTACTGTCGAAGTTTAGCTACCGTAAGTCGCATAATATACATCTTACTTTCCCGCTGGTTTTAAAACAACCCGACAGCGCATTTTCTCTGGGAGTTGAAAAGGTTGTCAATCCCGAAGAACTGGATGAAGCGCTGAAAAAACTTTTTGAACTGTCGGATTTGGTTATTGCCCAGGAGTTTATGCCATCTGAATTCGACTGGCGGATTGGGGTACTCGACCAGGCGCCGCTTTTTGCCTGCAAATATTTTATGGCCAAAGATCACTGGCAGATTTACAACTGGAAAAGCGAAAGCAAATTTAAGGGTGGAAACTCTGAAACAGTTGCCATTAAAGATGTTCCGGAGGCAGTTGTGAAAACTGCGGTAAAAGCGGCCTCATTGATTGGCGACGGACTTTATGGCGTTGACCTGAAAGCGGTGAACGGTGATGTTTATGTGATTGAAATCAACGACAATCCAAATATTGACGCCGATGTGGAAGATTATATCCTGAAAGACGGACTTTACACAAAAATTATCCGTTCATTAAAAAACCGCATCGAAATTAACCGGAATATTGCACAGTTTGTAACGGGATAATTTCTCAAAACCCAACCCTAAAAAATTTCGATTCATAAGGTTTTATCTGTACCGAACCGTTCGGTAAATTATTACCCAAAACATCAACTTCGGAAAGAATAAAATTTTTACTGTTAATTTCGTTTTTCAACTGGATTTGGGCAGGTTTTCCTGCGGTTTCGCGAACATGAAAAACGGCGCTTTTTCCATCCGTTCCCGGCATGGCTGATACAAGGACAATATTTTCGGGCCAGCCTGAAATCAGCGGGCCTTCAGCTTTCCCGCCGCCGCTGCCGCCGCCCGGTAAAACCCTCGAAAGGAAAGGCACCATATTTTCCCAGCCAAACCGGGTAGCTGCTGTTTGCGAATTTTCTGCCGCGCTGCTGATGGAATAACTCCATTCGAACCCGCCATGTTGCTCGGCATTGAAATTGGTTACCCAGTAATTGTTCATTGGCCAGCCGTAAATATGGGTAGTTTCGGGTGTGGCTCCTGCTTTGTACCGCCCTGTGTTAATGCCGCCAAACTGCATCAGCGGCGTTTCCTTTGAACTCAGTAAAATCTGTGTGTCTGAATTCGACAACCGTGCATAATTCTGTACCGTGTTCCAGTCGTTCGACGAACCCGGAATCTGATCGATGCCGGCTTTTATTTCACCACCCTGAACATCGAAGGCCAGCTGGCCGTTTTCGAGTGCAAAAGGGAATGCGATGTAAATTCCTTCAGGCTCGATAACCATTTTCTTTTCGATGAAATAAGCCAAATCAACGCGTTTGCCGGTATTGAACAGCCTGATTTCGAAAGTGTACAATCCATCACCGTTGGCAGCTTCGGTATTTCCCCTGAAACGAACGGTATTCCAAACAGCCCCTTCTTCATAACTATCGAACCAAACCTTATTTAAAGGTTGACGTTTGTAATTGTCAAGTTTTTTCGATTCCATCTGCGAGCGGTTGCCGAGGGTTTCATAAATAAATTCACCCAGTTTCCATTCAGCTTTCGGGTCAACCAATTCCTTGTTTATTTCTTTGTCGTACAGCCCCGAAATGGCCCCTTTTTCTGTGTCGATGGAAATGCGGTACCACTGGTTTTCAAAGGTGGTGATTTCGTTCTTCTCTCTGTCCTGCATTTGTTCCGGTGCATCTGCTTCCACCTGAACCAGGTATTTTTTAAATCCAAAAGCAGGTACGTCATCGGCCCAGATTACCCAGTAAGTTCCGTCGGAATGGTGTTCAACAGCCTGTGCTTTTGCTTCGCTGCCGTTTTCGTTTAACAGCCTGAAATTTTTATAACGGGGTAAAATCTGGTGGTCGATATAAACTTTAAAAAACCCGCTGCGGCTCCAGTTGAGCGTGTTATAAACTACCAGCGTGGGTACTTTTTCCTTAGGAATGTAATTTTGAAGCAACCCGTGTGCCTCTTCTCCCAACATCTTTGCGCGGCGACTGGCTTCCCAGGCATACGATTCTTTTAAAGCCCGCTGTTCCATGGTGTTTTTATGAAACGGTTCGCGAACGCTTCCGTGATAACCGACGGTATGTTCGGTGTAAAAAAGAAGGGCGCTGTTTGTGGCTTCAATCCTGTCTGCAATTTTTTCGGGGAGTTTTGATCCCTGCATGGCAGCCATTGTAAGTCCGGCCACATTGGCAATCAGGTCGGTTTGTGCTGTTCTTACAGCCGAAACTTCGCGTGCTGAAGCGCCAAAACCATCAGTCCACCAATCGGGCCAGGCGCCGCGGATTACCTGGAATTCAGTTCCATATTTTGTTTCCATTTCTTCAAAAAATTCGGTTGCTGTAGCCGTTTTCAGTTTGGGCCAGGAATACTTTTCGTTCCACATTTTTATCATATCCGAAGCCAAAGTCGAAGGTGGCGCATTATCGGTGAGGTATCCCGAGTGTTGAATGGAAATTAAATCATATTCGTAACCACGTTCTTCCAAATCCAGTAAATAGGTGAGCAATTCATCCTCAAAAACGTTAAAATCACCGGCATGGATTTTAAACTGGGTATTTCCAATCATGTAATGTTCAGCGCGGTACGCCAGCATTCGCTTTCCCGAAGGTGATTCCCACCAGAAAAGTGTTGGCTTATCGAAAGCAATCAATGCGCGGTGTCCGTGGGTTCCCATGTTCAGGTATTTCACCCCCAAATCGGAATAATAATCGTTCAGGCTCCAGCCAATTCCGTTTACATCGTTTTGCATTGCCACCTTCACTTCAAGGTTATTTTCCTTAAACCGTTTGATGGGTTGTAAGGA
>WTWZ01000008.1 GCA_009773765.1 Prolixibacteraceae bacterium
GACCATGCAGGCGCCATCCCACAAAACCATTTCGCGCCCGGTAATGCTGTTGATGTAATTACCCAGGTTTTTGTCGGGGGCAAAAATCAGAAGCTGTTCTTTCGGGAAGCTTTCCACAATTTTTACCGCATTGGCCGAGGTGCAAACCACATCCGACAAGGTTTTCAGGTCGGCGGTGCAGTTGATGTACGAAATCACTTTGTGTTCAGGGTATTGGGCTTTAAACGAGGCAAACTTGTCGGCAGGCGCTGAGTCGGCCAGCGAGCAGCCGGCTTTCAAATCGGGGAGGATTACTTTTTTCGAGGGATTGATGATTTTGGCTGTTTCGGCCATAAAATGCACACCCACAAAAACAATGATGTCAGCCGTGGTATCGGCAGCAGCCTGCGAAAGTCCAAGGCTGTCGCCCACATAATCGGCAATGTCCTGCAATTCGCCATCAACATAATAATGACTTAAAATCACTGCATTTTTCTCTTTTTTAAGCCGGTTGATTTCTTCAATAAGCTTAATTTTCGGATCAATGGTTTCATCAATAAAACCCTTTTCATCCAGCATTTTTTCAATTTGTAGCTGCTCCATAATTTTCTTTTGCAAATTCCTTTCGAAAACGGCGGTAAAAATAAAAATTCATTTGCAAAAAAACCGTTTTTAGTCTGAATTGTTTGGGAATGCCCAAATCTGCTCATCCCAGATATTTCCCAATTCGTTGAAAAGCCAGTTTTGAGCTGATAATTGCCATTGGCAAACCTGCGCCGGGCAGTGTTGAGGCGCCAACATAAAACACATTTTTATATTTCTCATCGAAATTGGCCGGGCGGAAAGCGCCTATTTGTTTCATGGTATGCGATAATCCAGGTCCGCTGCCTTTGTAAAGGTTAAACTGGTTTTGCCAGTATTCTGGAGTGTAAATGGTTTTCGACACAATTTCGGTTGAAATGTCTTTTTCGATTCGTTTTGAAAAGTCGGAAATAATGCTGAGTACAATATATGTCGGTTTATATATTGCGTTATTATAGTTGAGGAAAATACAATACAAAAGCGTCGTGCAGAAAAATGCTTGCAAAAGGAACCGCGATAAAAAAAAGCCACTCTTCGATGGGAAGTTTGAAAATTAAAACGGCTGAATGATAACGCGGGTTAAATCCACAAACACCGGCTTTGGTCATTAAAACATCGACATATTACATTTTTTGTTCGCGGATGTGCTGATTGACCTGTTTAAAAATTTTCCGGAACCAAATGGTATAATTTTCAGGGTTTGTTTTAATATCAATTTTCATTTCCCGGTAATTAAAATATTTGAAATCAGCTACTTCCGAATCGTTAATAACAGGAATATCATCGGCAATACCTAAAAAAACATAATCCAACTCATGCTCAATAAGGCCGTTTTCAAGTATTTCGCGATAGGTAAAATTGAAAAGCGGAGCCAAATCACACGTTATGCCCATTTCTTCGAATAACCTGCGTTTGGCAGCATTTTCGGTAGATTCTCCCGGTAACGGGTGGCTGCAGCAGGTGTTGGTCCAAAGCCCGGCCGAATGGTATTTGTCAAGCGCACGGCGTTGCAAAAGCCAGTCGCCGGCCGGATTGATAATAAATACCGATACTGCGCGGTGCAACAGGCCTTTTTCGTGTGCTTCGGTTTTGCACATCAAACCAGTTTCTTCATCATTTTCATCAACCAAAATAACTTTGACTTCCTCCATGTTTTTAATTTTTTGTTGCCATTTTGCCCGTTTTAAAAGCTACTTCACTTAATAAATCCATTTTACTATATCAAAGAAAGTTGAAATCAATGGATGAAGGCCTTATTCGGGTTTTATAAAATGGCAATAAATTTACAGCATAGGGTTTCCATACGTAATGTTGCTGTTTCGCTCGAAATCGTACAAAGTAAAAATCCGCAACTGGTAATAAGCCACCCAGTATGCCCTGATGGAAAAGATATAATCGCGTTTTGCTTTGTCGCGTTCCTGCAGGGCGATGTTTAAATCGGTTATGCTCAGTTCGCCGTTCTGAAATTTTCGAAGGGCAATCAGGTAACCGTTTCCTGCAACTCTGTCGGCTTCTTTGGCGGTTTGTAGCTGGTCTTTCAGCAAACTAAACTGCTCGACCTGAACAATAATTTCACGATCAAACTCTTCAATATCCTTATTCACATCAAAAATAGTAAGTTCCCTTTCTGTTTCGGCAAGTTTAACAGCCGATGCTGATCTTCCCCAATCGAGTATTGGAACTGACAGGGAAACCCTGAGGGAGCGGTCTTTCTGCGGATTTTCGTAAACTGCTGCGAAACTTTCTCCACTGTTTGACAGCCCAAAACTGCCATTTAATGTAGCTTTTACACCCGTGTTACTTTTTGCCTGTACAAGTTCGCGATCGGCGTTTATCAATCTTCTCTGGTAATAAGTTGTTTCTTTTCGGTTTTCTTTTGCCTTGGCCAAAGCCAGTTCAGGATTGATTTCAAAAAGAGTCATATTTAGAGGAATAACCAATTCCAGTTCATTTAATTCTTTTAAACCGATGTAAGAACGCAATTCAAAATCGGCATTTTTCAATTCCATACTTGCTTGGTTCAGTGATTTTTGGGCATTTAAAACCGAGAGTTCAATGCGCGAGTAGTCATTTTCTGATATCTGCCCAAGTTCTCTTTTGGTTTGGGAAATTTTTAGATTGTCGAGGCTGTTTTTCAGGTTATTTTCAGCCAGAAGATAGTTGGTTTGAACCGAGAGAAAATTGAAATAACGATAAGTGGCATTAAGTGAAATTTGCTCAATGTCCTCAACAAACCGCTTTTGTGCTTCATCGTAAACCATGGGTTCGGTTTTTTTATACCATTTCATCCAGTTGTAACCAAAAAGTGGCTGGCTAAAACCTATTACAAACGGGGAGCCGGAAAAACCTGTTTCATTCAGGTTCAGGTTCCTGATACCAAAGGCCGATGTAGCTGCATAAATGTACGTTCCAAGTAACGGGATTGATTGGTTTAGCGACAGGTTTGCAGAAGCAGTCAGGTTAGAAACCTGCTTGAATTCGATACTTCCGTCGGGTTGGGTAATGGGTTGGGTGGTGTGGCGGTAGTTGGGCAAATCGCTGTTAAATACCAATTGCGGCCTGAACTGGGTTTTATAATTACGATATCGCCAGTAAAAATTTACATTGGTATTTTGAACATATTTAATGGCCGATGATTGTGTTATTGCCATATCTATTACTTCCTCAAGGGATAAAACAAATTTAACCGAATCAGTTTGTGCAGAAAGAGTATTTGCTCCAATAAAAAGGGAAAAAACAAAAAAAACAAATCGTTTCATAAGAAGATTACCTTTTAACATCAATTTCATTTAAGTTACGGAAGCCATCCATTTCTTCAGCAATAACAACATCCCCTTCTTTAAGCCCCGATAAAATTTCACAAAATTCGTTTCCAACAATGCCCAGTAAAATTTCTTTTTTTACTGCTTTGTCACCTTCAATTACAAAAACTTTGTGTTTTTTTCCGGTTTCAAATTCAGGAAATTTTTTTATTCTGAGGGCGTCTTCCTTTTTATTAATCAGAATTTCAACCTGGACGTTTTGATTTGCAATCAGGGTTGGATGGCTGCTTTCTTCGAGGTGCACGTTAAACTGCACTTTGTTGTTTTCAACCAGGGGCGTAATATTTCCAATCAACCCGTGAAGCGTTTCATTCTCGATGTTTACGAAAACCTGTGAACCTGTTTTTATCTGGCCGGCAAACTGTTCGCTGATTGATCCAATCAGTTTAAACGAACTTAAATCCGACATCCTGACAAGCATTTTATCAGCAGGGACTTTTTCCCCCACACTGGCCGAAATATTAAGGATCATTCCGGCCGATGGCGCCCGTACATTCATTTTCAACAGTTGTGCCTGTTTTTCTTCCAGTAACTTTTCATCCATTCGTATTTGCAGTATCAATCCTCTGTCTTCCGACTTCAGTTGTTTTAACCTGATTGAATTTTTTTCAACCAGCATGGCCAAATCTTTTTCGGCAAGGGTGATTTCCTGTTTGGTCTCTTCAACCCGTGCGGGCGAAATACCTCCAACTTCCAACAGTTTTTCCTGATCTGAGAGCTGTGCTTTTAACGATATAACCTTGAGCCGTTTTACTTCTTCGTTATAATCCAGGTCGAGTTTTGTGCTTTGTGCTGTTAACTGGTTTCTTTCGAGGTTGTTTCTTTTTACCTCTAACTGGTCTTTCAGCCTGTCAATTTCATCCAGTACCGTTTCGGTTTGTAGCTGCAGAATAATTTCCCCCTGCTGAACCTGGTTGCCCGGTTCTTTTAAAATGCTTTTAACTATACTGGCTGCAGGGCTGAGTAAAATTACTTCGTTTTCCGATTCAATTACACCCGCAGCCTGCATGGTTGATATTACCTCGCCCCTGGTGACGGTTATGGTTTCAAACTCTCCGGCTTTGAATGTATTATGGCTAAGACGCCCTGAAGAATAAACAATTGCGCCTATTGCAAAAATTGCTGCAAAGACTACAACGGCTATGGTTATATTTTTTTTGGCACCCATAGGAAATAGTTGGTTTTTAATAATTTATAACGATGGCAAATTGCTTGACATCTGTTTTGAAGGAAACAAAGTTAATAAAACCGATGTAAAGTTACGGGCCTTTGGAGAATATGAATTAAAAAAAATTGAGAAAAAGTGATGCGTTTTTGACTTTTTGGGCAATGCACCAATTCTCCCACGTGGTTATTTCATTGAAAATTACCTGATTTTTTCTGCGTATAATTTTTTAATTTTTGTGAGGTATTCCAATTCCACCTGATCTGAACGGATTCGCACGGTTTCATATAATTTGCCATTGGAGTAAAAAGAACTTCTGGCTGCGTCAAATTCATGTCCGTCCCAATTGTATTTAACATCCATGGTAACTTTCACAAAAGCTTCCTGGTGGAGGTATCTTGGTATTTCAATGTAAGCAAATGTAGGGTCTTCGGCATTGAGGTAAATCCCTTCGCCTATATTTTCCAATACAAGAAATTTCACAATTTTCACAATAGCCTCAATTTTACCCTTCAGTTTTTTATTCATTAAAAACTGAATTCCCTGTTTTAAGTACGCTTCCTGAATTTTAACAACCATGTCGAGTTCGGGTATATGACGCAGGCGTATCACGTTCAAAAACTCGGATCCAATCGTCATATAACCTTTCCCAGCATCGAAATTCCACTGGAACTCTTTTTCAATGTTTTGTGTTGCCCTGATGATGTGTTCCAACGGATATTGACGTGCCAAAACCAAATAAATGTAAATGGGGCGCGGATTGGTAGGAGTTTCATGATAGTAACCCGGAAACGGATTGAGCGAATCGAAAACAAGGCTTCCGGGCAACACTTTTTCGTCGATGGCAACTACTGTATCGCCTTTGGTGAGGTTGACAAAAACTTCAATTTTATTACTATTTCCCATAAATGATATCTTTGTTATTTATTTAGTAAACGTATGACTGCCAAAGTAGTTCAATTTAAACAAATCGGGCCCGTTACTTTTATAAAAAACCGCCGTTCTAAAAATATAAAGATTAGGGTAAAACCCGATCAGTCAGTATATGTTTCTTTCCCATTTTATGTTTCAATGTCCGAAGTATCGCAGTTCGTCAATAAAAATTTGGAATGGGTTACCTATCAGCAGCAGAAATTTGAAACCAGAAAAAGTAAAATTGAGGCAGGCCTAATTCAAACTAAATTTCATTCTGTATCTGTTATTAAAGGTTTGGGGTACAAAACAAAAGCCAATTTTAATGATATTGAAATCTGGCTGGCAGATTTTGATTCAGATAGTTCCAGAAGTTATCTGGAAAATGCAATGGTTGGAATTTATCGGGTTGAAGCGCAAAAGATTTTACCTTTAAGATTAACCGAACTGGCACAAAACCATGGTTTTCAGTTTAACAGGTTAACAATCAGAAACAACAAAAGAAACTGGGGGAGTTGCTCTGCCCGGAATAACATCAGTTTGAATTTGCAAATGATGAAGTTGCCCGATGAACTGATTGATTACATTCTTTTACACGAATTGGTGCATACCCGGATTAAACATCACGGCCCACAGTTCTGGGCAAAACTGGATGAGTTGACCGGTTTAAGGGCACGGGAGTTGTCAAAACAGGTTAGGAAGTTTTCAACTTATTTTGATGCATAATGCCGGAATACATGAATGCACGAGGGGGAAGAAGGGATTTAACAAAGTTATAAGCGTTTGTTATTTAAATTTGAATCATTTACTGTAGAAAAAGGACACTAAAGATGGATTGGGACAAATTACTTTCAACAAAACGTCTGGGAATGGAGGATTGGGAATCTTCAGGTAAGATGGAAGATCGCACCCAGTTTCAGCGCGATTACGACCGCATTATTTTTTCGTCGCCATTTCGCCGGATGCAAAATAAAACTCAGGTTTTCCCCTTGCCCGAGCATATTTTTGTGCACAACCGGCTCACACACAGCCTGGAAGTTGCCTGTGTTGGCCGTTCTCTTGGGAATTTGCTGGCCGAAAAACTGGCACCTGAAAATCAGGGAAATTCACTGATTTCCGAAATTGGCGCTATTGTTTCAACAGTTTGCCTGGCGCACGATTTGGGAAATCCTCCGTTTGGCCATTCTGGCGAAGCTGCCATTTCGAACTTTTTTGAAAAAGGGGCCGGACATGAATTCGAATCTCAGCTTTCAATTGGCGAATGGAAAGATTTCACCCATTTCGATGGGAATGCCAATGCTTTCCGCATTTTAACGCATCAATTCAATGGCAAAAGGCCGGGTGGTTTTGCGCTTACCTATTCAACTTTGGCAAGCATTGTAAAATATCCGTACGAATCGGTACTGGCAAAAAAACCTAAGTTTGGGTTTTTTCAGTCTGAAAAAGAAGATTACCTGAAAATTGCAAATCAACTTGTAATTGAATCAAAACCAGGGAATCCTGAATTATTTTGCCGTCATCCGCTGGTTTACCTTGTTGAAGCAGCCGACGATATTTGTTACCAGATTATGGATTTGGAAGATGCGTTTAAACTTGGCATTTTAAGTTACACCGATACAAAAAACCTGTACCTCGGATTTTACGATGCCGAAACAGATAAAAAATACATAGAAAACATAAATGCCACATTAACCCGCGTAACCGATAAAAATGAACAAATCAGTTATTTACGTGCCGGAGTTATTGGCAAATTGATTTACGAATGTATTGGCAATTTCGCTGAAAATCAGGAAAAAATAGTGTCCGGAAATTTTGAAAGCAGTTTAATCGGTTTATTAAAAGGAAAACAGGCGGAAGCAATGAATAAGATAAAAGCCATTTCTTATTCGCAGGTTTATGCTCACCGCTCAGTTGTTGAAATCGAAATTGCAGGGTACAAAATCATAGGAACTTTGTTGGAAGAATTTGTGGGCGCAATAATGAATCCCAAAGATATGTACAGCAAAAAAATACTTTCGCTTTTGCCCGAACAATACAAAACCAACAGCGATTCAGTTTACCTGAAAATTCAATCGGTAGTTGATTTTGTTTCGGGGATGACCGATGTTTTTGCACTCAATTTATACCGCAAAATTAAAGGGATCAGTTTGCAGGGAGTACTGTGAATCAAAATATTACATCACGTTGTTCAATAATCCGCCTCGTGCCTCTTTTCTCGAATTTGGGCCACCCGTTGAAAGTTGCGCAATCAATTTCCTGATGGGCATACTTTGCAGCCACACTTTTCCGGTTCCGCGCAACGTGGCAAGGAAAAGCCCCTCGCCGCCAAAAACCATCGAACGCAACCCGCCCGCCTGCTGAATGTCATAATCTACCGTAGTTTCGAAACCCACAATACATCCCGTATCTACCCGAAGTATTTCGTTGTTCAGTTGCCGTTCGATAACGGTCCCCCCGGCATGGACAAAGGCTTTTCCGCCGCCTTGCAGTTGCTGCAGAATAAAACCCTCGCCGCCAAAAAATCCGGCGCCTAACCTGCGGTTGAAAATGATTGAAAGTTTTGTCCCCAAAGCAGCACACAAAAAGGCATCTTTTTGAACAATAATCCTTCCCCCGAAATTCATCAGGTTTATCGGAATGATTGTTCCGGGATAAGGGGCTGAAAAAGCAACCCGTTTTTTCCCCCACGACTGGTTGGTAAAGTGTGTCAGAAATAGCGATTCACCTGTTATTACACGCGAGCCGGCAGCCAGTAATTTATCAAATAACCCGGCGGAGGGATTTGAACCGTCGCCCATCCGGGCGGTAAAATCAATTCCGTCTTCCATGTAAAGCATTGCACCGGCTTCAGCAATTACGGTTTCGCCCGGGTCAAGTTCAACTTCAACCAGTTGCACATCGTGCCCGATAATTTTGTAGTCTATTTCGTGTGATTGCATAACTTTCTATTCTGATTTTTCATGAGAATAAAGATAATCAATTTGATAATTCAGGTGTTGTTTGCAAATCATTATTTATCATTTGTGAAATATTCCTTTTTGGAATAATTATTTTCTTATCTTTGCAAAAATAAGTAAGATGAATGAAGTTACAATAAAAAATTCAGGTGCAACATTTACACCAATAGAGTTAGCTGATTTTCTTGCTGATAAGTTGATTTCAGAACTTCTTCAGGAGACAGCAACTTCATATACAATACTTGACCCTGCCTGCGGAGAAGGAGAACTTCTGGCTTCAATTGCAAGAAAGTTCAGTGCTTCAAACAATAAAATCAATATTAATATTAAAGGTTTTGATACTAACGTTGAATATATAATTTCCGCAAAGTCTAATCTATTGGAGTTTAATTTTAATGTAGATATTCAAAACCAGGATTTTTTAAATACGCAAGGAGTTTGTTCAGGACCTTTGGATTTGTTTAATCAGAATGTAAATGAAGAATATGCTGATATAGTAATTGCAAATCCTCCGTATGTACGAACCCAAATACTTGGTACGGAGAAAGCACAGGAAATTGCAAAACGTTTTAATTTAAAAGGACGTGTCGATTTGTACTATCCTTTTTTAATTGCAATGACAAATGTTTTAAAGAAAGGTGGGTTAATAGGTGTGATAACCTCAAACCGATACTTATTTACAAAAAGTGGTGAGTCGATCAGAAAGTTTTTACTTGAAAATTATGAACCTATTGAGGTCATAGATTTAGGCGATACTAAAATTTTTGATGCTGCAGTTTTACCTGCAATTTTTATTGGGCGGAAAAAAAAATCAAATAAAAAGCATCCCTCAGAACCTTGTAAGTTTGCCAAAATCTATGAAGAATTAAACGGAATTGATAAACATATTATAAAATCGGATTCTGTATTTCAAATCTTAAACACAAATCAATCAGGTATTTACGCCGTAAATGATAAAAAATACAATTATTCAGCAGGCTTATTAAAACATGCATCAAATAAGACTGATATATGGCAAATGACTAATACTGATGAAAATCAATGGATTGAACAAATCAATAAGAACTCGGCTTTTTTAATTGGCGATAAATTTAAAGTAAGAGTTGGTGTAAAATCTTGCGCGGATAATGTTTTTATTAAGCAGACATGGGAAAAAGAATCCATTATTCCAGAAAATACCTTATTTAAAAAGTTAATATCACAGGAAAATATAAAACGCTGGTGCTTTTCGGCTGAGAATGACCTTAAAATTCTATATCCTCATTATTCGGCCAACGGAAAACGATTAGTAATTGATTTAAAAGATTTCCCAAAAGCTAAAAAATATTTTGAGGCAAATAAAGATCAATTAGCCGGTCGCAGTTATTTAATTGAAGCTGGTCGTAAGTGGTATGAAATGTGGGTGCCACAAAATCCGGATTTTTGGGCTTTGCCCAAATTAGTATTTCCCGATATTAGTGTCGATGCTCGTTTTTATTATGATGAAAATGGTTCGGTTGTGAATGGCAATTGCTATTGGATTGTTGCTCAGACAGAACAAGAAAAGGAGTTGCTGTTTTTAATTCAGGGAGTTGCAAATTCCGATTTAATGGCACAATTCCATGATTTATGTTTCAATAATAAACTATACTCAGGCAGAAGGAGATACTTTAGTCAGTATATTGAAAAGTATCCGATACCCGACCCACGCAAAGAAAGTTCAAAACAGATAATTGAAACAGTTAAAGAACTTAATAAACGAACTGCATTAAACCAGGATGTTACGGAATTGGAATTCAAACTTAACGATTTGGTTAACCAATCGTTTGGATACTACGGGTTATAAACGCACCTCCCCTCATAAGAATTGAAAAAACTCATAGGAATTGAACGTTGGCATTTATAACTGACATCGCTAACATAAGTAAATATTTCGCCAAGTTTCTCTCCGGGAGTGAGTATTATACCTTCAATTATGTTGGTTTTGGGATTTGTAAGAGCTATCAAATATCTTACATCAAAAGTTGTCAAGTCATTTTCCACAACAACAATCTCCTCTTTTTCAGGAGAAAACCGGCCTAAATCAACCGTTTGGGAGTCCTGTACTTTTACTTCAAGTAGTTGATTTGGTATATCTGGAAAACCGCCGACAAGATTTTCATTTTTCGCAATCGAATAGCCTAAAAGTTCAAGTGTCATCCGTTCAAGTGCTTGTCCTCTGTTTTTTGTTGCACTATTATCCAATTTCTTTCCGATAAGATTTTTGGCAACCATTTCAGTCAATAGTTTAATTGAATACAGATTCTGAACGCTTGGTTCATTTGCAATTGAACCGTCCGGTTCTTTGTAATTATCTGTAATTAAATAAGATAGTCTTTTAGAATCTGGATAACTTAAAATTTTTGATTCACTTGAGTAAACTTGATTTCGAGCTTTATTTGATATTAATAATTGGTGCTTAATCGTTGGTTTTCCAAATATTCCAAAATGTGACTCAATATAATCTGCTGTTAATATAATAATGGACGATATTACATTTTTCCCGGAATCAATCTTTACAAAAACATATCTTACTTCATCACATTTAAGCGTTGCCCCTGTATCATATTTTACCAAAACTGTTTTGCAATTTGGTATCCTGTTCCAAACTTGCAAATTATAAGATTCTCCGCTTGTTACGGTATAAGAATCAATTAATTCACGAAGTATTTTGGGTACTCCTTTTTTCCTGGGTGGAACTATTTCAAATTCACCTTCTTCCGCTTCTATTGGTAGTCCATTCTTTAACAGCTCATTAGCAATAAGTTTCCTGACATTTGCTCCATCGGTTCTGGTCTTACCAGTTAGTTTAAATTCACTGCCAACCAATCCTTTTAAGATTTCAGGCAATTTTGTTATTTCAGTCAAATATTTTGGAGATTTTGGCGGAATTTTAAATGCCTTGTCCATAGTTTTTTATTTTTCTGATTCATTTTCTGGAATAAAGAATGAAATAGGCTGATTATAATACTTTGCTAATTCAAGTAGAATTAAGAAGTCGATCCGTCTGGCACCATTTTCAATTTTTGATAACTCGCTTTGCGAAACAATCTTACTGTCTGATACTTGTTTTTGTGAAAGTCCAGCTTGTTCACGTGCTTCAATTAATTTACTTGAGAGGAGACGTCTCTTTTTACTGTAATCGTTTCTGTTCATAAATCTCAATATTCCATTTTGCAATATTATAAAGAAGGATTTAGTATTCCCTTTTGGAATATACTTGATAAATGCAACTTTAAAATCTCAGTAAAACCAGATTTTTTCCGAACTTTGCAAAAAATCAGAAAATACGATGAAACAGGAATTTAATAAAAGAAAACCGGCTGAAAAGGGTGGAAAACGTATCGGAAAAAGTTTACCTCCGAAGACAACAGGTTTCGCCAAAAGTAAATCGGCAACAGCCTCAAAAAGTGTAGCAGGAGATCAAAAATATTCGACAACCGAAAAGAAAAGAGTTTACAGAAAACCAAAAACGGAAGGGATTAGAAATATTCCAAAGAAAAGTAACCCAACAGGCGAAATGCGGTTAAACCGGTATATCGCCAATGCCGGGGTTTGCTCGCGCCGCGAAGCTGACACCTACATTTCGGCAGGGATGGTTACTGTTAACGGGATAATTGTTACTGCGCTGGGAGTAAAAGTGTTGCCTGCCGATGAAGTACGTTTCGACGGAACCCGCCTGAACCCGGAAAAAAAAGTGTATTTGCTGCTTAATAAACCGAAGGATTTTGTTACCACAACTGAAGATCCTCATGCCGATAAAATTGTGATGGATTTGGTAAAAGACGCCTGCCCCGAAAGAATTTACCCGGTTGGACGGCTTGACAGAAACACAACAGGGTTGCTCTTGTTTACCAACGACGGCGACCTATCGAAACGTTTAACACACCCCAGCCACACCATGAAAAAAGTTTATCAGGTTTCTCTCGATAAACCGGTTACCATGGATCATTTGCAGCAAATTGCCGATGGGATTGAACTTGAAGACGGACGGATTGCTGCCGATGCAATCAGTTACATCAGCAACGAAGAAAAAAATGAAATCGGGATTGAAATCCATTCAGGCCGAAACCGGATTGTACGCCGTATTTTTGAGCATTTTGGGTATCGTGTAAAAAAGCTCGACAGGGTTATGTATGCCGGGCTGACCAAGAAGAACATCCCCCGCGGGAAATACCGGTTTCTGACGGAAAAGGAAATTCAGTTTTTGAAAATGCAGTAACTGTACAAAATTTCAAACAACAAAAGGCAAAATACAAAAAAATTCCAAATTTTAAACTTGCTAAATACCAAATTATTAAGGCGTTTTTTTGTATTTATGGATTTGAAATTTTAGTATTTAATACAAGAAGTTAATACATTTTTTGTTAGTCCCAAGTTATAGAAAATACCTTTAAACCCGTTAAGAGTAAAAAGTTTTTTTAGCGACAAAGTTTTTTGATCTTATTGTCGAAAGTATGAATTAATGCTCCAAATACATGATTGTTGGCAACTAATACAGAATCAATAAAATCAATGTTTTCGTTTTCATAAATTTTCAATGCTTCCTTTAAAACCAACTTATTAGCAGAGATATTGGGATAATCCAAAAGTGACATTATGGAATTTGCAATTTCGTTACGGGGAATATTATAAACTTTTTGGAGCACATATACAACTTCGGCACACACTTCATTAGGGAATTGAACTTGTCTGTTTTCAACTATATTTAGTGCCTCTACTGAAAAAGAAGCGTTGTCGTTTAATAAATACCTCAGAATTATGTTTGCGTCAGTGATTTCCATGTTTTTCTGTTATCATCATTTGCCAGGCATCTTTCTCCAGTTTTCTTTTTTCGATATCGCCGTATTTCGATAAAATTCCTGCAGCAGTTTTGGCAGTTGATTTGATTTCTTTTGGAGTAATCTCATTTACTGTTATTTCAACATATTTGCCAATAAAATCTTTTAACTCCGAAACCCGTAAGTTCGGCGATAAAATCTTTCGCTTTATTTTAATGCTTAACATTTCCCTTTGTTTTTTTCAAAGATATGAAAATTTGAAATTGAATTTAAGTGTAATTTTACTATTCTCCTGTTACTAATACTATAGTTTTGGAAAAGGAATTCTTACAAATAATAAAAAAGAATCAGGGGATAATACACAAGGTTTGTAATATCTACTGCGACGATCAGGACGATCGCGATGATTTGTTCCAGGAGATTGTAGCGCAACTGTGGAAATCTTTTCCTTCTTTTCGCGAAGAGTCGAAGTTTACTACCTGGATGTACAAAGTAGCACTAAATACGGCGATTACAACATTTAAAAAAACCAAACGCCGCCCCGACCAAAACCGGCTGACTTACGAAAATTTTCAGGTGAAAGATGAAAATTACGATACCGAAACCGAAGAAGAAATCAAAAATTTGCACCGGGCTGTAGCCCAACTTACTGGTGTTGAAAAGTCGATTGTACTGCTGTTCCTCGAAAATAATAAATATGAGGAAATAGCAGAGATTACCGGAATTACACAAAATTATGTTCGGGTAAAAATGAACAGGATTAAGAAAAAACTTAAAAAGTTCATGGAAACTGAAGACTAAAAAAGATGGATTTAGAAAATTTAAAAAGGACCTGGGATAAATTGCCAACGGAAAAGCATCTGGATGAAAACCAGTTGATGAAAATGATTGGCCATCGGACCAAAAGTTTGATTGAAAAGATTGACCGGAATATCAAAATCGGGTTTTGGATTTTGTTTGGTATAATCATTCTTTTTGCACTCGACGATTTAATTCTGTCCCCGATTCTGATGAAAGAATTTGGCGAAAACCTCAATATCCCCGGGTGGGTTTTGTTTATCAGTGTGTTCAGCAACTTTCTGATAATTACAACCTTCATCTATTTTGTAATTAAATATTACAGGGTAAAAAAGAGTTGTGAAATAAACTGTAACCTGAAGGAAACCCTGATTAAAATTATTGGCACTTTGAGAATTTATCAAACCCTGTTTTACCTTGCCCTTGTAACTTTCCTTTTGGCGATAGGCACCGGCTTTGTAACCGGCATGTACAAAGGGTTTCTTGATGTAGTACAAGAAAAAGGGATGGTTTTGGCCGAAGTTCAGGGCGATAAAATTGCCCAGGTAGTTTTACTCGGTCTTTTCATTTTAATAGTAATTACAGGTGTGGTATTTTTCTTTCTGCGCTGGGGATTTAAAAAATTATACGGGAATTACATTCACAAACTGAAACTCGCATTGCAGGAGTTGCAGGAAATTGAAGATTAATTTTTTCTGAAAACAAATTCCCCTATTCAAACGTCGTGTTATCTTTACCAATTCACCATAAAAAAACAGAAAAGTGACTTTAATAAAATCAATTTCAGGAATCCGTGGAACCATTGGCGGCAACCCCGGCGAAGGCCTCAGTCCACTCGACCTTGTAAAATTTACAGCTTCGTATGCAACCTGGGCAAAAGAAAAATCGGGTAAAAACAAAATCAAAATCGTGGTAGGACGTGATGCCCGCATTTCGGGAGCGATGGTAAGTTCGATAGTAATTTCAACTTTATCCGGAATGGGTTGCGATGTTATAAATATTGGCCTTGCAACCACGCCAACCACCGAACTGGCAGTTACTGCCGAAAATGCCGATGGCGGAATTGTCCTTACTGCCAGCCACAACCCGAAACAATGGAATGCCCTGAAACTGCTCGATTCGAAAGGCGAATTTTTAAATGCTGCTGAAGGCGAAAAAATACTTCAAATTGCAGAAAAAGAGAATTTTTATTTTGCAGATGTTGATAACCTGGGCACTGTTACTGAAAAAGATTACATAGGCTATCATATTCAGCAGGTTTTAAATTTAGCGTTGGTTGATAAAGGCGCAATTAAAAAGGCCGGATTTTCGGTGGCTGTTGACGCCGTTAATTCGGTTGGTGGAACCGCAATGCCGGCATTATTTAAAGCCCTGGGAATTAAAAATATTGTTGAAATCAATTGCGAACCAACAGGCCATTTTGCCCACACTCCCGAGCCCCTTCCCGAAAACCTCGTTGAAACCTCAGAAATTGTTAAAAACAGTAAAGTTGATGTTTGTTTCGTGGTTGACCCCGATGTTGACAGGCTGGTAATTATAAACGAAGACGGTTCAATGTTTAACGAGGAATACACATTGGTGGCGGTTTCCGATTATGTTTTAAGCCAAACATCCGGCAGCACGGTCTCCAATCTTTCGTCGAGCCGGGCATTGCGCGATGTTACCGAAAAACATGGATGCACATACTATTCGGCTGCGGTTGGCGAGGTGAATGTTGTGGCCAAAATGAAGGAAACCGGCGCTGTAATTGGCGGCGAGGGAAATGGCGGGGTAATTTATCCGGCCAGTCATTATGGCCGCGATTCATTGGTAGGGGCTGCACTGTTTCTTACCCACCTGGCAAAAAGCGGGTTAAAATGTTCCGAACTTCGCAAAATTTACCCCGATTATTTCATGTCGAAAAACAAAATAGAACTTACTCCAGAAATTGATGTTGATGAAATTCTTATGAAGTTAAAAGGGAAATTTGCAGGTGAAAAGGTAACCGATATTGATGGGGTGAAAATAGATTTTGCCGACTCGTGGGTCCACCTGCGCAAATCGAATACTGAACCAATTATCCGCATATATTCAGAAGCAAAATCGGTAGGGGAAGCTGGCAATTTAGCTCAAAGAATGATTGAAGAAATCAAGTCGGTTATTTAGAAACTTTCGCTTAACAATTCTTTATTATTCGGTTGTTGAAAATTAAGTTTTCAATAAGTTTTTGTTATACAAGCAGTTATATTTTTGTAGTTTAATAAGGCTGTGTACCTTTGCCCTGAAAACCGGAAATGAATACCCTTTAACATTCGTTTCCATAAACTTAGAAAACAATGAAAAAGAAAAAAAATATTGCTATTGTAGCACACGATAACCGCAAAAAAGACATTATTGAATGGGTGAACTATAACTGGAAGGAACTCATTCTCCACAATCTGATTTGTACCGGCACTACCGGAAAACTTGTTGAAGAAGCACTAATCGAAAAATGCCGCGAAAACGATGCTGTTCCGCCAACCGTAACCCGTTTAAAATCGGGGCCGCTTGGTGGAGATCAGCAGTTGGGGTCATTAATAGTGGAAGGGCTGGTAGATATTCTGATTTTCTTTTGGGACCCCATGCAGCCTCAACCCCACGATGTTGACGTGAAAGCGCTGCTCCGGATTACCGTTTTGTACAATATTCCAACCGCATCGAACCGCTCAACTGCCGATTTTATTGTATCTTCGAGCCTGTTTCATGAGAAATATGATCCGATTTTAAAGGATTACACTTCTTACATGAAGCGCGATGTTGATATGAATTAGTCTTTAAATAGTACAATGAGAAAGGGATTTGGAATAGTATTTATTTTCATATTTTTTAGTTACGGCTCATTTGTAAAAGCACAAAACATTTTTTCCGGGTTCGAACATCTTTTTACCCCGGTTTGCAATTACGTTGTTTACCAGGCAGTTTCAGAAATTGAAATTGATGGTAAAATGAATGAACTTTCATGGGAAAAAGCCTCATGGACAGATGATTTCAAAGATATTGAAGGCGATAAAATGCCAAAACCCCTGCACCAAACCCGTGTGAAGATGCTTTGGGACAAAGAATACCTTTACATTTTGGCTGAATTGGAAGAACCTCATGTTTGGGCTTATTATGAAAAACACGATATGATTGTTTTTCATGAAAACGATTTTGAAATTTTTATCGACCCAAACAGCGATTCGCAAAATTATTTCGAGATTGAGGTAAATGCCCAAAATACCATTTTCGATTTGTTTATGCCGCAGCCATACCGCGATGGCGGGGTACCTTTCATTGCCTGGAACACCCCCGGGCTGAAAAGCGCTGTTCACGTTGAAGGGACAATAAATAATTCAGCCGATCAGGATAAAAAATGGACAGTTGAAATGGCAATTCCTTTCAGTGCATTTCAGTTGGGAACTGCCAGTCAGACTCCCGCCGATAATCAAATCTGGAGAATCAATTTTTCGCGGGTGCAATGGCAAACCGAAATAAAAGATGGAATTTATACACGCAAAACCGGCCCGGCAACCGGAAGTATTTTGCCAGAATATAACTGGGTTTGGAGCCCACAGGGAATAATCAACATGCATTTTCCTGAAAGATGGGGGATGATACAGTTTTCAAACAACCAGGTTAACGAAGAGAAAGTTGGTTTTCAAAACCTGGCTGACAACGAACTATATAAATATTTGTGGCTGGTATATTACAAACAGAAAAAATATCAGGCTGAAAACGGCAAATATGCAACAGAACTTTCCGGAATTTCGATGCCCGAAGCCATTAACAACAGTTTTGCCGGAACTTTAAATTTTGAACTGGTTGCAACTCCTTATCAATTTATGCTATTTTTATCTACCGAAAACGATACGAAAAAGTCGGTAAACGAAAACGGCGTGATTCGTAAATTTAAATAGTAATTCATGAATAAAAGGGATTTTTTAAAATCGTCAATACTTGCCGGAACAGGTTTGCTGGCATCAAAAACATTACTTGCTGACTCAGAAAAGGAAAGCAATAAACAGTCATCGCCAAAACATTGGGTTTGGGAAAACCCGAACAAGGATGAAGACGATGAAACACTTAAAAAAAAGTACAGCAGTTTTTATGAATCCGGAATTCGCGGGATGTTTTTTGAAAGCGACAGTGAGCGCCATTTTCGGGCGGCAAAAAATGCCGGTTTGGAGGCACACCGCTGGATGTGGACCATGAACCGCGGCGAAAGGGAACTGCTTGAAAATCATCCCGAATGGTATGCTGTGAGCAGAAAAGGCGATTCGTGTGCAACAAAACCGCCTTATGTAAATTACTACCGGTGGCTATGCCCGTCGAAACCCGAAGTGCAGGAATACCTTAAAAAACAGGTCACTGCAATACTTGAAAAAGATTACATTGATGGAATTCACCTCGACTATATCCGCTATTGCGATGTGATTTTGCCTGTGAATTTATGGGGGAATTATAAAATTGAGCAAACCCGCGAATTGCCCGAATATGATTTTTGTTATTGCGAAACGTGCCGCGGGAAATACAAGGAAAAACAGCAGATTGACCCGCTTGAGATTGAGTTTCCCGACCAGAGTTTGTCGTGGCGAAAATACCGTTACGACCGCATTACCAATGTGGTGAACCAGTTGGCTGAAGTTGCAAAACAGTTTAAAAAACCAATAACTGCCGCGGTTTTCCCAACACCGGAAGTTGCACGCAGAATTGTTCGTCAGGACTGGACCAACTGGAACCTCGACGGTGTTTGCCCCATGATTTACCACGGTTTTTACAAGGAACAAGTAAGCTGGATTGGCGATGCAGTAGATGAGGGAATCCGCTTTTTATGCGGAAAATTCCCGCTATATGCCGGTTTGTTTATCCCCGATTTTAAGTCGGTTGAAGAAATTGACGCAGGAATTAAAACTGCACTTGAAAACGGTGCGTCGGGGGTTTCCCTGTTTGGCAAAGTGGACGAAAAAATACTGGCAGTGCTGAAGAAATACAAACCGGCGTAATTTTTTGCCGGTTTTTATTACTTTCGCAGCTACTAAAAAAATTGTTTAACATCCGCAGGTTCCATCACCCTGCGGTAAAAAATTAAAAAAATGAATAACGAACTTTTATGGTTTGCCGAAATTCTGGCAAATTTTTTCCTGATTATTTTAGCGTATAAACTTTTTGGCAAGTGGGGACTGATACTGTGGATTCCCATTTCGGTTATTATAGCCAACATTCAGGTGGTGCAAACCGTTGAATTATTTGGATTTGCCGCCACTTTGGGCAATGTGGTTTACGCCACATCGTTCCTGATTACCGATATTCTTTCGGAGAACTACGGCAGAAAAGAGGCAAACAAAGCCGTTTGGATTGGTTTTTTCAGCCTGATTTCAATGACATTGCTGATGAACATTGCGCTTTTATACACACCGCTTGCGGGCGACGATTTTGCTGTAAAAACCCACGAATCCACCCGCACCATTTTCAGTTTAATGCCCCGGATTGCTTTTGCAAGTTTAACCGCTTACCTGCTTTCGCAGCGCCACGATGTATGGGCATTTCATTTCTGGAAAAACCGGTTCCCGACTGACCGCCAGCTTTGGATACGAAACAACCTTAGCACCATGGTTTCTCAACTCATCGACAGCGCTGTGTTTGTTTTGATTGCCTTTTACGGGGTTTTTGAAACTGCAATTCTGTTCGAAATCTTCATCACGACTTATTTTCTGAAATTTATTGTTGCCGCTGCTGATACGCCATTTGTATATTTGGGAAAACAGATTCATAAAAAGGGTGTGTTTTGGGTAAAGTAGCATTACTGAGCCAAAACCCCAATTCTTCATGAAGTATTATGGGGCGCAACAACGTTTTACCACCCCAAACTTCGTGACCGCCCTTTCTTCTTATAACTTTTAGCTATTTGAATTCAAGAAACGTTCTAAATTCTTTTAATGATATTTTTAAGGGTTTGAGGCATTATGCAACTGAAGGAATGGAAACAAGAGTTGCTGTTTTTCTGAAGTCGAAATTATTATATATCCGGCTCAAATTTTCATTGTTAGAAAGCAATTCGGTAATTGGAGGCGGGACCATCGGTTTTGTTTTGCTCTTTTTTAGTTGCCAACCCAATCTTTTTAATTCCAGTTTTAGGGTACTTTTGTTCGTGCTGTATTTAAAAAACTCAGCTAAAGCAATTTTAAAAGATTCCTGAGCTTCATTTTCATTATTTCCATATCCATAAACTTCAAGAGGAGGACAATAAACAATATGGGTATCATCTTCCATGAAAATGATTAAATCCAAAGAAACATCAAAACGATGAAGACCGAAAGAAATGGATCCTGTGGCTTTACCTTCAATATTCGATGACATAGCTTATTATTAAGATAATTTAATAAATCCGATGAACAGAAGAATTACAAAAGTAGAATTATAAAAATACTTTGACAATACTTTAACCTCTAATAATTAAGGTTACTATTTTACTTCCGCAAAAGCTTCGGTATGAAATTAGAAAATCAAAATTATCCCAATGGTTGGCAACACAGTTCCGGTGGTATTTGGAAGAGTTTCCAAAACATACTTTGTTCCGTTGTCGGTTGTGATATAATTTCCGCCTGCATCCTGCTGACGGATTACGATGTCCTGCTGTTCAGCCTGAAAATTGTACAGGTTTTGAATATCGAGGTAAAACTTGGCTGTTATTTTATTGAGGTAAAACGATTTGTCAACACGTGCATCCAACTGGTGGAAAGCCGGATAACGCTGGGAATTCAGTTTTGAATAATCGAGCGAAGGCCCGCCGGTGAGGTTCCATATATCAACATACGAACTTTTTTCCAAATCCCACGGCGTGTATGGCAATCCGCCCACGAAACGCCAGCGGCCTCCAATGCGCCAGTCTTTTTTCAATTCGCGGGTTCCGGTTAATGCAATCAGGTGTTTAGAGTCCCAGCTCGAAGGAAGAAAGTTGCCTTCCGCATCGTCAAACTCGCTGCGAACCAGTGTGTAAGAAAGGTTCAGGTTGCCTTTTTTGGAGTTAATGCGGGTTTGAAACTCCGCACCGTAAGCATGGCCTTTTGAGATGGATAAAACCTCTTCGTCGCCCACCACTCCAAAATCGGCTCCTTTGTTAGCCAGACTGATGCTGTCGTTAACCGAGAAAGGATAGTTTTTGTAGTTTTTCCAAAATCCTTCAATCGAAAACAGTACGGATGATGTAGGGCGAAATTCGAAACCGCCAATCAGGTGATTGGCCGAGATGTATTTCAGGTTGTTTTCTTTGTTAACCAACTTGTCATTTCCCTTGTAACCCAAAGTGGTATATGAGGGCAACTGGTAATAACGGCCTGTGTTAAAATTCAAACTCCACTCATTCGTAAGGCTGTACGAAGCCGAAAACCGGGGCAAAAACTGTTCAAACGGGTTGTTCATGCTTTTCGAGTAGTTGTTTGCATCTGCGCGTAAACCAAGCGACAGTGTCAGTCTTTCTTTCAGCACATTCTTGCTAATCTGTCCGAAAAACCCGTATTTAACAAGGTTCAGGTCTGTATTGTAATCGATGTTCACCACCTGGTCATTGTAAAAACGCTCGGCAACCGTACTGTTTTTATAGTTTGCAAAATCCACGCTGGCGCCAACATTCAGTTTGTAATCACCAAACCGCGAAGTATTTTCAAACCTCATTTTGTTTTCAAGTTCTTCAGAATCGAAATCCAAAATTTTATTTTCTTCCGAACTGTCGTCATTATCCAGGTATTTATAAGCGCCGTTGTTAAAATGACTCCGGCTTAATACAAAGGTCTGAAAACTGTTTTTGGAAAAGTGCTTGTAAACAGCGCCCAACGTGTAGCTCCATTGTTCATTTACCGGAATCTGGCTGAGGATGTATTCCTGTTGTGCATCGGGCTCTTCAATATCGAGGTTTAAATCAAAAAGGTCTTTTGAACCCAGGCCCACAAAAGTGATTTCATTCTTTTTATCGATACGGGTTCTTACTTTAAATTGCATGTCGGTAAAAGTGGGCAAAAATGGCAATTCAAGTACACCAAACAAAAATTGAAGATAAGAGCGGCGCGCCGAAACCACATAAGTTGTTTTTTCTCCAATAGGTCCGTCAACCGTACCGGCAATTTCAGATGCACCCAAAGTAAACTGAACATTGGTTTTTTCGCTGCTGCCATCAATCTGGTTGAACTCGAGCACACCGCTGAGCGCATTGCCGCGGTTTGCCGGAAAAGCGCCGGAGTAATAATTAACCTCGCGGATAAAGTCGGCATTTAAAATACCAACCGGCCCTCCCGATGCGCCTTGCGTGGCAAAATGGTTAATAAACGGCACCTCAACGCCGTCGAGATAAAAACGAGTTTCCGAAGGGCCACCGCCGCGAATAATGATATCATTTCGAAATGCCGGGGTTGATTGAACACCCGGAAAAGACTGGATGACCTTGGAAATATCGCGGTTTGCTCCGGGACTTTTTTCAATTTCGCCAATGCCAATTGTGCGCAACGAAACCGGGCTTTCCTCGGTTTTTCTGAAAGGCGAGGCCCGAACTATTACTTCTTCAATCTGCTCTTTTTGTTCTTCCATTCTTATTTCAATAGAAGTTGCGCTGGCAGCACGTACTTCAATTTCGGCGGAAATGGCGGGTTTGTAACCAATGAACGAAGCCTCCAAACGGATAAAACCGGGGGTAAGTCCATTAAAGACAAAATTACCGTCGAGGTCGGTTGTAGTCCCAATGGTTGTTCCCGAAACAATAATGTTCACAAAAGGAAGCGGTTCGTTACTCACGGCGTCAACTATCCGCCCTTTTAAGGAAGCTCTTTGCGCCAAACCAATGAACGGAATTAAGATGATGATTAAAAATATTTTGAATGTTTTCATGTCTTTCAAATACTGGTTTTATGATACTGAGGAATTTGATTATTGAATATTCACAGCGATTTTGCTGAAAATTTCGCGTGCGGTTGTAATTGTGGTTAAATCGGTAATCAGTTCGCCGTTTTCACCCCACGGGTGGCTGTGGCCGATTGGGTTCAGGTACAGTGTTTTGCCGGTTTGATCCGGAGAAATGGTAACTGCATACACCAGCGCAGGTTGTAAAGAAGTTTTGTAATCAAAATTATCGGGGTATTTATCGTTCGTCCAAAATTCATTCGAATCCCAGGGTTGGTTCACCTCCAAAAGTACCCTGAACATTTTATCGCCGGATACCTTTGACCCGGTTTTCAGGGTGAAACCTGCTTTTGGCGTGGCGCCGGTCAAAGCATCCGGAACAGCAGTTTCAGCAGATGGGGCGTACAAACCATCGGGCGCTTTTATGTTTCGTTTGTGGCTCCAGTAAGGCAGAGTAGCCCGGCGGCGCACATTTCCGGGTTCGTTTTTCCATTTTCCCTGTTCTGTCTCGCCATGCCCGAAAACACCGGTGGCATAATATTTTGTAACATACAAAGTTTCAATGTAATTACCTTCCAAATTTTC
This sequence comes from Prolixibacteraceae bacterium, assembly GCA_009773765.1. Taxonomy (GTDB): domain Bacteria; phylum Bacteroidota; class Bacteroidia; order Bacteroidales; family Prolixibacteraceae; genus Draconibacterium. The sequence goes on from WTWZ01000008.1 coordinate 23,483, forward strand.
AACCCAAACCGCAAACGACGGATGGTTATGGTAATTTCCGGGTGTAAGAATAAACTCAAACTGGGTGCTTATTTGTTCAGGGCGGGTAACGACTGTCTCAATAGTACTTTCAATTTTTTGCTGCGATGAACACGCTGAAAGTACAACTACTAAAAGAATAAATATTACGGTCTTCATATTGAATTTGATTTATTGTTTAATGTTATATTTGCAAAGATAAACAGTTATACGCAGGGAATGTTGAAAGTGCTTCATCATTTTTTTATATTAGCAATCGAAAACACTGATGAAATGAGGGTTGTAATACAAAGGGTTTCCCAGGCTTCGGTAACTGTTGAGGGTGAAAAAATCTCAGAAATTGGAAAAGGGATGTTGATTTTGGTTGGAATTGAAGATTCCGACAATCAGGAAGATATTGGTTGGCTGGCAAATAAAATTGTTCAACTCCGTATTTTCCGCGATGAACACGGTGTGATGAACCTTTCAATAAAAGATATTGATGGTGACATTCTGGTTGTAAGCCAGTTTACACTTCACGCCAGCACAAAAAAAGGAAACCGCCCATCGTACATTCGCGCTTCGAAACCCGATTTTGCAGTACCAATGTACGAGAAATTTATTGCTGAAATTGAAAAGGCATCCGGTAAAAAAACTGAGGCCGGAATATTTGGCGCCATGATGAATGTTGCGTTGGTAAACGATGGGCCTGTTACTATTATTATCGATACAAAGAATAAGGATTATTAGTTCTGAAATTAGATAATCCCAGATTTATATATAATATTAGGATTATAATCCTGAAATATTATATAAATTTGGCATTTCAATCCTAAAATTTGAAAAGACTATGATAGAAAGGCTACTCGAAAATATAATCAAAGAAAAAATTGGGAGAAAAGCTATTATTATTTTGGGTGCAAGGCAAACGGGGAAAACTACCTTAATAAAAAAGATTTTGAAGGAAAGTAAAAATCATGCAATACTTTTAAATGCCGATTTACCCACAGTTCAGCAACAGTTACAAAATCCATCAGTAAGTGGTCTGAAACAGATTTTTGGTCTGGCAAAGCTGGTTTTTATCGATGAAGCACAACGCATTTCCAATATAGGAATCACTCTCAAGATCATTATCGACGAACTGGAGGACATACAGTTAGTGGTAACAGGATCATCTGCGCTGGAACTTTCAAATAGCATAAACGAACCGCTTACCGGCCGGAAACTGGAATATAGGTTATTCCCCATTTCGTGGCAGGAACTTATTAGTTACAGTGGATATTTAGATGCATTATCGCAATTGGAACAAAGAATTATTTTCGGGATGTATCCTGATGTAATTAATAATATGGGTAATGAACGCGAAATTCTGGCAAATCTGTCAGAAAGTTATCTCTATAAAGATATTATTGCTTTTCAGCAAGTCAGAAAGCCTGAATTTGTTCAGAAATTACTTCAGGCTTTGGCATTCCAAACTGGGAAAGAAGTATCGTACAATGAATTAGCCACATTACTGCAAATCGACAGAAAAACGATAATCAACTACATTGATTTACTGGAGAAATCATTTATTATTTTCAGGTTACCTGCATTTTCCAGAAACCTGCGGAATGAATTAACCTCGAAAATCAAAATCTACTTTAACGATACAGGAGTGAGAAATGCGTTGATTGAGGATTTTCGACCTCTCGGACTGAGGCCTGATAAAGGGGAACTGTGGGAAAATTTTCTAATTTCAGAACGGTTAAAAACAAATCATTACGGAAGACGATTTGTAAAAACATATTTTTGGAAAACACATCAGAAACAGGAAATTGATTTTATTGAAGAGTCGGATGGGCAAATTAAGGCCTTCGAATTCAAATGGAAAGTAAAAGCTAATATGCGATTTCCGTTAACATTTAATGAAGCATACAAAGATGCGACTATGCAACTCATTTCAACCGAAAATTTTAATCAGTTTATAACTAATGAATAATCAAAATATCACCATAGCCGAAGCCCAGCAAATGGTTGACAAATGGATAAGAACAGTTGGAGTGCGCTATTTCAGCGAGCTGACCAACATGGCCATTTTAACTGAAGAAGTTGGCGAATTGGCAAGGCACTTTGCCCGTCAGTTTGGCGATCAGTCTTATCGTGCTTCAGAAACTTCTCCCCCAACGGGGGAGGTTGGGAGGGGGCTAATAGCCGACGAGATGGCCGATGTTCTTTGGGTTTTGATTTGTTTGGCCAATCAAACCGGGGTAGATTTAAACGAGGCTTTCCTTAATAATCTGGAAAAGAAAAACAACCGCGACAAAGACCGGCACCAGAAAAACGAAAAACTCAGATAATTCATTAATTTTACCTGAAAATCTGAAAACTAAACTAAAAATGGTTTCAAAATTAATCCTGTTAATTATGACTATTTTAACTGTCGGGGCATGTTCCGACAAACAAACTGATCCTGAGAAATGGTCGGAAGAAGAATTAAATGCCTGGTTTGAGAAAAAAGAGTGGCTTGGCGGCTGGAGCGTTCAACCCGATGCCTCGGTGAACCGGAGGACACTGGCTGTACTGTATCACAAAAATCCCCGTCACTGGGAACAGGCTTTTCATTTTTTGAAAAGCGCCGACCTGAAAAACCTGCCACTGGGAAAACAGGAACTCGAAGGCGAACATCTTTTTGTGAGCGTGGCTGAATATTACGGAAAACAAAAACCGGATGCTTTGTATGAATCGCACAAAAAATACATTGACATACAATATGTTGCCGAAGGTGAAGAAATTATCGGGCTGGCAACATTGGATAAAGTAACTGTAAAAGAACCCTACAACGAAGAAAAAGACATTGCCTTTTATGACTTTGAAGGCGGTGAATACCTGAAAGCTACTCCGGATAACTTCTTTTTGTTTTTTCCTGAAGATGTTCACCGGCCATCAATTACCAAAGGGGATTCGGTTCTGGTGAAGAAAATTGTGGTGAAAATATTGATTGAATGAGAAAATCTGTTTTAATTCTGGCTCTGATTATTGTTCAAACCACATTTTCCTTTGCTCAGGATACTTTGGTTATAAACAAAAAAGTCGTCTATAAAAATGTAGGCAACAGGGAATTGAGTGTTGATATTTTTTATACTGAATCAAGTCAGCAAAACAGGAATAATACCGCAATTGCTTTTTTTCATGGGGGAGGCTGGGTATTTGGCGACCCGTCGGAATTTTATGAAGCCTGCCGCAGGTTTGCCAGGAAAGGTTTTGTCACTTTTTCATTTCAATACAGGCTTTCCAGAAACGCTGACGGTACTTATCCGCATCCTGATATTACTCCTGTTGAATCGACAAAAGATGCCCGATCGGCAATCAGGTGGTTGCGTGAAAATGCCGGAACACTAAAGATTAATCCCGCTAAAATTGTGGCTGGCGGACAATCGGCCGGAGGACAACTGGCGCTGGCAACGGCATTAACAGATTCGGTAAACGAAATTTCCGACAACATGAAAATTTGTCCCGTTCCCAATGCAATGTTGCTTTATTCGAGTAATGTCAATACCATGGAAGCGTGGGTTGATATGCTTTTGGGTGAAAGGAGAAATGAAATCTGGTCTGTTTCACCCTACCATAACCTTAAAAAACCGATGCCTCCGGTAATTGCATTTCGTGGTGACGAAGATGATCAGGTGCTTCCCTATACCGTGGAAATGTTCAAGGCTAAAATGAATAAACTGGGAAATTATTATGAGGAATATGTTTATCCCGGGATGAAACACTACCTGGCACCTGATAATAAGAAGTACGCCACTTATTTTGATGAGGTAATTCTTGAAAAGACCGATATATTTCTGAAGAAATTTGGTTTTTAATCCAAACTCACAACTTTTTCATCGTCGCCAGCACCCTTTCCGGAGTCATGTGCATTTGAAAAAGATTTGCCCCGGTGGCATCGAAAATGGCGTTCGCAGTCACACCTCTCATGCAAATAATCCCCGCTTTGCGGCCGCCCAGAGGTGGTTCGTTGCGGTTTACAATGATACTTTCAATTTTGGGTAGCTTAGCGAATTTTGGAATTTCCTACGTTCCGGAATCGAATCAGCAGATAATTCTATATCTGCGGCCGCCTGATGATTTTTTTGGCTGACAAAAACTTAAAATTCCCCACCAAAAATTTGGAGAAAACCCTTTTGCTTTAATGTCGGACCTTTATCATTTTCATGGGAAAAATCGTGGTTAGTTTTTGCTTTTTGCCTTTCGATTTATTTATTCAAAACCTCCAAAATCCTTTCCGGGGTAACCGGCAGCCTGAAAACCCTGGCCCCGCAGGCTTCGAAAACGGCATTGGCCACCGCTCCGCCTATACAAATAATAGCCGGTTCGCCTCCGCCCTGTGGCGGCTGATCCATCGCATCAACCGTTACAGATTCGATTACTTCTGGTATGGTTGAAAACAGCGGCAGTTGGTAATTTCCAAAATTCGATGATTTTACCTCTCCCCAGTCGAATACAATATCTTCGGTTAGTGCATACCCAAGCCCCATGTTTACGCATCCTTCGGCCTGAATTGCTGTTCCTTCCGGATTTATGACTTGTCCCATGTCTTGTCCGACAACTGCCCGGTTTACTTTTACCGCGCCGGATTTTGAATCGACGGTAACTTCCACAATTACAGTAGCAAGTGTTCCGGCATCAGTTCCAACGGCAATTCCCCGGCCTGTTCCTTTCGGTGGTTTGGTAGCCGTCCAGCCAAATTTTTCGGCAGCAATTTTCAGAGAGTTGATTGCCCTCTGGTTATTCATATTTTTTAAACGGAATTGCAGCGGGTCCATACCGATTTTGTGAGCCATAATATCGATTTGAACCTCACGGGCAAAGGTGTTGGTATTATTGCCGGGCGCACGCCAGGCGCCGGTTCCGAACGGATGTACTTCCGGTCCGTCGAAGGTGGTGGTACGATGGTTGGGAATGCCGTAAAACAATTCGGTTCCGCGGTCTCCGGCACAGAAAATGTCAAAATCCCAGTATTTGATGTTGCCTGCTTTTGTAACGCCCGATTTTATTTTAATAACTGCCGCCGGGCGAAACATATCATACATAAATTCTTCCTTACGGCCCCACATCAGTTGAACAGGTGTTCCTTCCATCATTTTTGCAATGCGCGCAACTTCCAATGCCTGTCTGTTGTAAATTTTCCCGCCAAACCCGCCTCCAAGGTAAATCTGTTTCAGATGGACCTTTTCTTTTGGGATTTTTAGAGTATCGGCAACTTCCTGCCGGGTTCCGAACGGGGTTTGGGACGAAGCCCAAACCGTTATTTTACCGTTTTCGTAAATGGCAGTTGCAGCGTGAGGTTCAATGGGAGCGTGTGCTTTGTACCCATCGTGATATTCATGTTCGAACAAAAATTCCGATTCTTTTTTGCCTGTTTCCAAATTGCCGCCTTTGTAGCGTTCCCTGCTGTTGGCAGCGGTTTTTAGGATATGGGCAAAAATGGTTTCGTTATCTGCTTTCGACACCGGTTTTTCCCATTTGCATTGAATTGCCTTCACTGCCTGTTCAGCAATTTCAGGAGAAGAGTGCAGGGCGAAAATAAAATCGTCTTCGCGTTTTATCTGAACTCCTGAAATTGTTTCGGCAGCCGAAGTATCAACCGAAACCAGTTTTGAACCGTGTGCCGGTGGCCTGACGATTTTTGCATTCAGCAATCCGGGCAACCGGATGTCGGCGGCATAAAGGGCTTTTCCGGTAACCTTTTCCACTGAGTCGGACCGGAGGTGAGACTTACCTGTAAACTTAAACTCACCGGGTTTTTTCAGGACAGGTTTTTCGCTTACCGATTGTATGATTTTTTTCCCTTTCGACAGTTCGGAGTAAGTAATTTTTTTATCCCTATCGGATGCGATAAAAATCACCCCGTTTTCGGTTTTTAATTGTTCCACCGGAACCCCTAATTTTTCGGAGGCCAGCTTTTTCAGAACTTCACGGGCTTCGGCAGCAGCGGCCCTTATAAGCGGGTCGTGGAAACGGGTGGTCATCGAACCCCATGTTCCTGCGTCATAAGGGCAAAGTTCGGTATCGCCCATAATCATATCTACCATGTCGGGGCTTATTTCCAGTTCATCGGCCAGTACCTGTGCCAAAGAGCGGTTGATACCCTGCCCCATTTCAATTTTTCCCGAGAAACATTCAACCCGCCCATCTTCCTTAACACGCAGGTAAGCGTTAAATTCAGGAAATTCATTTTCGTTGAGTGCTTTATTCCCTGAAATAAAACTCAACTGTGAAAATGAAAAAATAATAATAATGCCACCACCAATGTTTTTTAAAAATTCACGGCGGTCAATCTGAACAGGTGGAGTTTTCACATCGTGAAAATAAAGCTGGTTTATTTTATCGGGTTTCATCTTTGTTTTTCTCCTTTCATCATTTTTGAAGCTGTTTCAATTGCCATAATTATCCGGGTGTGAGCGCCGCAGCGGCAAAGATTGCCATCCATCACACCGATGATTTCCTTTCGTGTTGGTTGAGGATTTTTCTTTAGCAAACTCACTGCGTTTAAAATCATTCCGGGCGTACAATAACCACATTGCAGCGCATCGTGTTCAACAAAAGCCTGCTGAACAGGATGCAGTTTCTCACCGTCAGCAAGTCCCTCGATGGTTACCACTTTTGTACCGGGCACATCTTCCAGCGGAGTTACACATGAGAGTGCTGGATTGTCGTTGACGAGAACTGTGCAAGAGCCGCAAGAACCTTCGCCGCAGCCATATTTAGTGCCGGTAAGGTTAAACTGTGTTCGTAATGCCCAAAGCAACGTTTGGTTTTGGCCGAGGCTTGCCTCAACCTGTTTTCCGTTTAACTCAAATTTTACTTTTTCTTCCATATAAATTCATTTTTTACTGATTTCTTCATATTCTTCAGGAGTGTCGATATCGCGCAGTATTTCCGGAACATCGCATTCCACCTCAATTACATCATCTTTAAATTTTTCTGAAAGGGTGCGCAAACCCTTATTCGGATCAAGCTTTTCAATTTCAGTTTTGTAGCGGGTTTCAATCAAAACAGGGTGGCCGCGCCTGCCATTAAAGGTTGGCATTACAATCCCTTTTTTCGACTGGAGCCAGGTTTCAATAACCAAACCGGCAACCTGCGGGGGAATTTGTGGCTGGTCGCCCAGAAAAATAAGGGCAGCTTTTGCGTCAGCAGGCAAGGCACTGAACCCGCAAATAACCGAGGACAACATTCCATTCATATAGTTCTCGTTCACACAAAAATTTGCCTGATAATTTACAAGCTGTTCCTGTATTTGTTCGCGATGTGAACCCAATACAATCAAAATTTTTGAATTTACCGAACAGGCAACATTTTCAACCACTGTTTCAATGATGGTTTTCCCGTTGTACGACAGGAGCAGCTTTTGCCTTTTCATACGCGTGGATGCGCCGGCTGCCAGTATTATTGCCCAGATTTTGTTCATTGGTTTTTAAGTTGATTTCGAACCTGAATCAATTGTGCCGCAATACTCACCGCAATTTCCTGAACCGTTTTTGAACCAATTTCCAACCCGATAGGAGTGTAAATCTTTTCCCACTGATCGATGGTAGCCCAGCCACTTTTCAGAAACAATTCCCGCACCTGTACAATTTTTCTCCGGCTTCCAATCATTCCGGTGTAGCCTGCTTTCGAACCAATAAATTTTTTGAGCACGTCGGCATCTTTTTTATGCCCCCGTGTAACAATTACGATAAATGTATCCCTGTCAGCGATAATGTTTCCCAGACTTTCGTCAATGCTTCCTGATAGAATTTTACAGGCATCGGGTAAATTGAATTTGTTGGCAAATTCAGTCCTGTCGTCCCAAACGATGACTTCAAAATCCAACAGTTTTCCATAGTGCGAAAGCGCTTTTCCTACATGTCCGGCGCCGGCAATAATCAATTGCGGCGATGGTACAACCGATTCAAGGAAGACGAGTTTTTCTTCCCCTTCTTTTGAACCGGGAAGAACGATTTCCCTGAAATCATCGGGATTGCGTCTGGATAGCATTTCGGTTGCCGCTGTTACTGCATCTTCCGGGATTTGGCCTGAACTGTTTTTCAGGTTTTCCTCCGTTATCCAAAATCTGGTTACCGCTGAACAACCCGCCAAACCTGAAGCACAAAGAGTTACCAAAACTCCGTGGACACGCTTATTTTCAGATTCCTTTAAGGCGTCAAAAGTTTTTACATGTTTTTCAGGAGCGGCATCTACAAGAATGCTCATTCCCCCACCGCAAATTGATGCATCAACATCAGAAATATCATTTTCCAAATCGAAACGGAAATAACCTGATTTTTTTGAGTCGATTGCTTCCGCAGCGATTTTCCCTATCGACAGTTCAACAGCGCCTCCGCCAACAGTTCCGGCCACCAACTTTTTTTTATCGAAAATGGCCGAGCTACCAGGTTTTTGGGGTGTTGAGCCCTGCGATCCGGTTACGGTGGCCAGTACACAAGACTTATTTTTCCTGATTAAATCAAGGAGCTGCAGGTAAAGGTGTTTTGTTTTTGGTGCGGTATCCATTAGAATGTTTTTTATTTTTTTTTGACATTTTAAACTGATGATATTTCGGACTGATTTTTTTTCAGCAGTTTAGGTTAGCCGCTACCAAAATTAGCCAATTTCAATTAAATTCCAATATTGAAAAATTAATTAAACTTGTTCTTAATCGAGGATTTTTAAGTTTGCTTTTTGACTTTTAAAATGTTTCAATTTCGATGTTAGCCTTGATATTTTAATGAAACGGGGTGGTATTCGCCCTGACATATTAATTAAATAAGGCAGCTTTCGCCTTGATATTTTAATGAAATACTGTTATATTCGCCTTGATATTTTAATGAAATTATTATGAGAAGGATAATATTAAGCGCATTAAAGGACTGGAAAACAGATGTAAATCACAAAATACTGCTTGTGCGTGGCGCCCGTCAGGTTGGGAAAACATACATAATAAGGGAACTCGCAAAAGAATTCAAATATTTTTTGGAGGTAAACTTTGAAAAAAATACCGATGTTATTCATTTCTTCGATCAAAATCTCGACCCTGCCAGAATTTGCACCAATCTCTCTGCTTATTATGGGATACCTGTTATTGACGATAAAACCCTGCTGTTTTTTGATGAGATTCAAAGTTGCCCCAAAGCCATACAATCACTACGCTTTTTTTATGAGTCGAAACCCGGATTACACGTTATTGCAGCGGGTTCATTGCTTGAATTTGCGCTGGAAGATTTAACATCGTGGGGAGTTGGCCGGATTCGTTCAGTATATATGTATCCCATGTCGTTTGACGAATTTCTTTTGGCCCACAATGAGGATGCACTGTTAGGATTAAAGAAAGGTGCTACGGCGTTAAAACCACTGAACCAGGCATTTCATGAAAAATTAAAAGACTATCTTAAACGGTTCCTGATGATTGGAGGAATGCCTGAAGCGGTGAAAACATTTATTGGGAACAGCGATATGCAATCGGTACAAAAGGTATTGTCTGACATTACGATATCGTATATTGACGACTTTGCCAAGTACAAAAGCCGGGTGCCGGTACTGCGCCTGCGCGAAGTATTTGAGTCGGTGGTTAAACAGTCGGGTGGTAAATATATTTACTCCAAGGCCGGGTCCCTTTCAAATCCAACACAGGCAAAAGATGCGCTCAAACTGCTCGAAATGGCCGGATTGGTTTATAAGGTTTATCATACCTCGGGGCAGGGAATTCCATTGGGATCAGAAGTTAATTACAAGGTGTATAAAGCCCTTTTGCACGACAATGGCATTTTTCAGCAATTGGCGGGATTAAGGCTTTCGGAATTGCTGATTGCAAATAACATTGATATGCTGAACAAGGGAAATATTGCCGAAGCATTTACGGGAACTGAAATGATTAAATATTCAGGCGATTTTGAGAAAGGGCAAATATATTACTGGCATCGCGAGAAAAGGGGCAGTACAGCCGAAGTTGATTATTTAATTGAACAACAAGGCCATGTGGTCCCGGTGGAAGTAAAATCGGGGAGTACGGGCAAAATGCAAAGTTTAAACCTTTTTATGGATGAGAAAAAATCGACGGAAGGGATTAGGATATCCCTTGAAAACTTCTCTCAGTACGGGAAAATAACGATAATCCCGTTGTATGCAGTATCGAATTTATTCCGATGATTTTCGGAAAATTTCCCGTGCTTAACAAAAAAGATATTTTGCGTTGAGATAGTTGATTACTTTTTTGTCACTACTATCCGAAACTTTAAAAAAATGAAAGTGCCTGGGAATCTCATATTTTTGTAGGTCGGCTAAAAATTACATTAATAATGAACATTTAACAGCCTGTTTTTTAGTTCATCAACGGCACGAGTGTATCTTTCAGAGCTAAGAATAACACAATTTATATGCTAATTGTATGCAAATAAAAAAGAGCTACAAATTTAACCTTTGTAACTCTTTGATTTTCAAGTGGAGATTACCGGAATCGAACCGGTGACCTTTTGACTGCCAGTGCATTAGGCTTGAGTGTAAGTTGTTTGATTATCAGTAAATTACGAAATGATAGAAAACGCAAAATAGTGCATTTTATAGCAAAATGGCACCTTAAAAAGGCACTCCAGATAATCTTATTTTAGGTGGTAAATTTGAGAATGGGGAGATGTTTAATTTTGTTAGGATTGGCGAAATTTTAATTCAAAATGTTTGTTCCACTTAAAAATCCAAAGCATGGAAGTAGCTTTCCTAATGTTATAATGGAAGATGTGATGGTAGTTAAGAAGAGTAAATATTCAATGATTGCTTATTCTTATTTGTAATTTCATTCTTCCCTATTTATCAGTTAATTGATAAACTCCGAGTAAAAAATAAATGATATTTTATACTTTCGTCTCAAGTAAGACCAATTTCTTCACTCACCAATATGAAATTACAAAAGATAATTTTCCACACAATTTTGATGTCAATTTCAACTTTGAGCATATTTGGTCAAAATCAACCACTTGAATTACAAACAAAAAAGGGAAGAATCTATAAAAACTACTTGAAAACTTCTTATGAATTGTCAAACTATGATGAGTGGTTTAGTAGTGATAATATTTACTCAGATGGTTTAAAATACACTTACGGTAATCCGTTAAGTGAAATGCAGTTTTGCCAGCTTGATATTGATGGTGATGGCTTGGAGGATTTATTTTATTACAAATGGTATGATTTAAATATTAATCCTACTCCAAATCCACCTCCTGAAATATTTATGAATAATGGGAAGTCACTAAATAGAGTTAACTGGGATGGACCCAATATAAAATATCCTCACGGAGTTAAACTGCTGGTTGGTGATTTTAACAATGATTCAATTCCAGATATTTTTTCTTTAGTGGCAATTGATCCACCATATGAAGTTGGATTTCCAAAGCTACAAGATAATTGTCATCTTTTGTTTAACTCACCAACTGGATTCAAAACTGTAAAGGAATTCGATGATCAACTTGGATTTTGGGGTGCAGGGGCATCGGGTGATATTGATAATGATAGAGATTTAGACATTGTGATGTTTAACTTTCATGTTCAAGCTAATGGAGTAAAAAATAAAATTTTATGGAATGATGGAAAAGGGAATTTCACTTATGATACTACTGGCATAGGCGAAATTCCAGTTGTTGAACAAGCTGAACTTTTTGACATTAATAATGATGGATTTCTTGATCTTATTTTAGATTATATTACTTCTGAACCCGAAAGAACACCACATTTTACCATTATGTGGGGAAATGGAAAGAATTTTAATTTTGATAATTCAACATCGTTTTTACTTAATGGAGATAAATTTCTGATGGATTATGACTTTGCTGATTTAGACAATGATGGGATTAGCGAGATTATAATATCGGGAATTGATATGACTCTTCAGACACCTACTTATTATGTAGATATCTTTAAATCTAATGACAGTGGGAAATCTTTTACTGATAAAACAGCCCAGCTTATAGATAATAACACATGTTTGAGATTTAGTCATATGATTTTAAAAGATATTGACAAAAATGGAAGGTTAGATATTTATGCTGCCGATAAAAAGGACAATATAAGATGGGAATGGAACGGATTTAAATTCATTAAGATTACTCCGACAGGCATTGAATCAAACGAATTAAACAAGTCGATTGTTGTAAAACCAAATCCATCGGATGGTAAGTTTAAAATTGAGGGTTTACCTGTAAATCAAAAAAATAATATCATAGTTTACACAATTGATGGAAGATTAATCAGAAAACAAATTTGTAATACTGATAACGAAACAATTGACTTACGCGACCAGATTTCAGGTGTGTATTTGTTGTTTGTCAACAATCAGGTATTTAAGATTTTGAAAGAGTAATCAAGCACGATCCCAAAAGCACACGTGTTGAAAATTCATTTACAAACAAATTTATTTTCGAAATCTTCTGCCAGAAAAATTGCCAGAATGTCTGTCAAAGAAAAGGGAAATTAATGAAGTTTATATGACAAATAAAACAATTTGAATCTGTATGATATTGAATAATAGTTGGATAGATTAGTATGAAAAAACAAGGTTTGTTCTATGTTTTTGTCTTTTTAATGAGTTGCACATCACTTGAAAAAAAGCAAAATGAAACTTTAAAAGCAAACGAGCATAATTTGGTTGTTGAACAGAATTTAAAATGGAAGGCACTAAAAGCTTATGTGGGTAAATACTCGAAGGAGACTAATTTTTTTGAAAATGAGCTTGTAAAGAATGAGCTAATAAAAATAATGGCTGATGATTATAATGCTTACATGAGGTTCGTAGAATCAGCAGGCTGTGGTATTGTTGAGAAGCTTGATGACATTATATATTGTGATATTTCTTTGGAACACGTGGGTGGCTACAATTCAATGATTTTAATCAATACGGTAGAACGTAAAATGTATCTTTTCTGGTTGAACGGAACTGTTCGTGAGAAAGATTATAAAATTTATGGCGATAGGCCGTATCCAAAAGCCATTAAGGATATTATTGAAAACGATATGAATATAGGTTGGGGTCATGTTGCAGAATCTGTTTTTGTAGAAGACGGCTTAGAAATAAACCTTTTAAACCCTAAATCAAATTAAATTCAATAGTGATGATTGATTTTTGTGGCAATCACGGAAAATAGGCAAGATTAGCTGTTATTTGCCACCATCAATTGCTCGTTCCTTATCCCTTACTTTGATTAAAAACAGCGTCCAAACCAACCCTCTGGCACCAGAAGCATCGTTAAACCAAGTGTCTGGGGTAACTAAATCATGTGGATCATTTTGAAGGAGGTCCTCAATTACCGATTGGTATTCAGGTTTCACTACCTTATGAATTTCATCAAGGTAACTTTCATACTTTCTAATAAAAATAATTGAGTCCATATTTATTTATTGCATTACAAATGTTGTTGCTACTGATGATGCATGGCTAATTTAAGGGGGAAATTTGAGAAAGCGGAATATTCCCCAAAACTCATGGGTCCTATAGTAGCTTAAAGATGGCCTTTTGAAATATAAAGAATTGCAAAAAAATGTTTCAACACCCATACTTTCTGGCACTTATGTTATTTTCCAGAATCATATTATATGATAAGAAATCTTATTAAATTAAATAAATAAAACATGTTGGTTTGAAATCACTACAAGAAAATAAAACTTGTATGATGATTTTCGAATTCAATTTAAGTGATAATATCTCATATCAATATAGAGGTATAAATAAGATATTAAAGAAGGATAATCTCAATGACATATTGAATCTATTGGCAAATAAAATTTTAAGAAATGGTGTTGATCAAAATGGTTATACTTTAATTTATTCTTATGAAATTAAAGTGGTTAACTGGGAGTACAAAGCTTATTTGAGTTATCTCCTATCAGTTGGATTTCTTGAAAGGGATTATTATTTGAATACCGAGGATAACAAAAAACCGTATGGTTATAGGTTTACCGAAAAAATGAAAGAAATAATTGAACTTTCAGGTATAATATATCGACCTAACCAGAATGAAAGCAAAAAGAAAATCCAAAAACATGATAAGAATGTAAGCATCAGTAGCGATGTATTTGATAGGTTAAAAAAGGACTTTTTGGGTGCAGAAATTATCTACAATCTGAAAAATGGCCAAATAGAAAAAACAAAGGATGAATGGGGTAATTTCTACAAAATTGAAAAGTGGTTACATAACAATGTTGAGCTAAATAAATGGAAAAAGGGATATGTTTCCTTTTCATGGTCATCAGAAAGATTATATACCAATTTTGTAAGATTGTCATCCAACATTCGAGCAAATAATATTCAATTAAATGGTGAAAAAATTGTTGAGTTTGATGTTAAAAGTTCATTCCCGCTCATGTTAGCAATGTATTGTTTGAATAAAACTCCAGAAATAATTGATGATTATGATTTTAAAAATTATTGCACAGCAGTAATTAATGGCACGTTTTACAATGAACTAATGAGTGGATTGAACGATAATAGAAATTCTACCAAAGGAGACATGGAATCTGATTTAAGCACAAGGTTATTATCAAAAAAGGAAGCCAAAACTCTATTCCAGATGTATTTGAATGGGAATAATAATAAGGTACACTATTTAAATGGTGTAAGTTGTGATATCAACAGCTATATGGAATACAAGTATCCATCTATTCATCAGGTTTTGGTCCAATTGAAAGATGAAGGAAAGAAACCATATGATGAACTTGTGCAATTAGAAACAAAATTAATATTTGAAATTATCGAGGAGTTATATGATAGTTTTAGTGATATTAAAATCCTTACGTGCCATGATGCCATTTATGTGCCTAAATCATTTGAAGTTAGAACCAGAGCAATTTGGGATAAGCACATGAATAATATAAAATCTATACTCCCAGTAGAACATGAAATTGAGCTTGATTATTCAAATTTGGAATCCTTGGGAATTTTCTGTGATGATGATGACGATTGGGATTAAATCGGTAGATAGATATAGCATAACCCTGACCCAGGTTCTAAATTATTATTCGAACTCACAGATAATCTCCAAAAGTACTACCATATTTCGTGTAATAGCTTGAGTCAATAGGGTAATGCTTCATATTCTGAATAATTCTTTTACGTTTTTTCAAACTGAGTTTTGAATAAGGGACCGCCTTTTCGGTGTTTTTTTTCTTTTCCCCTTCGTCTTCAAATTCCTCGGTACTTTTATTTTCAGGGCAATATTCAAATTGAGTTACGAGAAAATCTATGAATTTTAGCAATGAAGTTTTGTTGCTTATTATTCGACCGCTGGAATCAATTTCTATTGATTCATCTGGTATTTCAGAGGTTTGCATAAAATCATTATAATTATGAAGTTTAAGTTCATCTTGAGTCATTACAATATCTTTCAATTTCATTTGAGTTCTTTTTCATTTATATATTAAAATCAAAAAATGAAATAATTGATATGAATGGTGATTTTACCGAGATTTAGTTCTTAATCATTGGGGCTTGCCATATCAGCTCATTTTTTTCTGGCAACTTGTTACATTATAACAGTTTGTTTATTGCTCCTGAGCAACCTATGACACACCCAAAGAGATATAATCTCCTTTATGAATTAATGCCATTATTAAAGTTAGTATTGACAAAAATAGAAATGAAATTGTGATGAAAAGTTCTCTATTTTTTTGAAAAGGTATTCGTTATTTGTGCTTAAACCTGAAAAAAGGTCAAGATATTTCTGAATTCGATTTCGAAAAAAATGAATCAGAATTAAAATTGATTAGAATTTTCTTGGATGGTCATCAGTGGTAAAGGTTTTTTGCAAACTTTCTAAAATAGACTTCAATAATTTCGACCAAATTAGCCTTTGGATTTATATTCTTTTTTATAATTCAGTTTTGATTAGCGCAGGAAAAGCACCATTTTTCACAGTGCAAATCCAGAACTTGTAAGAAAGTAACTCTCGTTCGTTTTCATGTTTTTGTTAAAGCGGTTGCATCAAAAGAACTGCTCCAAAATTCCTCCGCTAAGGGCTAAAATAGTCATTCTTGGGATAAAAACGATGAGAATTATGAAGTTCAAATGTCCTAATTATTTACAACTACAAATTATATTTATTTACATCTGCACGAAGTCTTTTTCTCTCCATAAATTCTGGAAATTGTTTCTCTATTTCTTTCTGGACATTTTTGTAGCATAAATCATAAAAATCACGACCTTCTTCATCTTCTACATGTAAATCAATACCTGAACGTGCGATCATTAAAATCATTTCCTTGTTTTCTCGCATTTTTGCTGCGGACATAAGAATGGTGCAATTTTCCCAAAGTACATTCAAATTCTTTGAATACTTTAAGAATTCCTTGATTACAACTAAGGGGACTCGACTATCTTCAATCAGTGCATGTAACAAGGGCATATTACCAAAACGTTTTTGGTCATCAAAATCAGAAATGGGTGCCAATAACTTAACCGACTCAACATTCCAAATATGATGAGATATAGCAATATCACCGTTAGTATTTTTAATATTTGGGTCTATTCCTTTTTTCAGTAAAAATTCAACCACCTTTACATTATTTATTCGGTTAAACAAAACAGTATTATTTCTATCATTTGTTGCATTAATATTAACTCCAAGTGCCACCACATCTTTTACTATTTTTATGTTATCAGTTTCTACAGCAATATCCAATAGCGTTTTTCCATACTTCCAGTTTGCACTTAGTAATCGTTTGACAATTTCATTCTGTTTGTAATAATCATTTTCTAAATTTCTCATAATTCTAATTTTTAATTGATTAATAATTTTTTAATTGAGCGCAAGATTTTAAGAAATGGGGACTTAAATTTTTAGTGAGGACTTTTGAGGACTCAAGAGATAAAATTGTTAGATGGTGCAGTAGGCTGAAAGCTTTAATGTATAAAGTGTCTGGGGGTATAACAGTTAATATTCATAATTATCAAAAATAAATCCGTATTGCCTGTATAAAATATTCTGATTGATAAATTAGACTTACTTTAATAAGTTAAAACTTTCAAGTTCCAATTCTTTTAAATATCTCTCGACTTCGGATACCTTCATTGTGCCAAATTCTATTCCGCATATATCAGTTTTGAGCTATTACCTGCGATTTAATGGGATATTCAAAATGAATTTTATCAGAGTTTTTATATTCAATCCATACTTTTGTTAAACCATACAGCCATACATAAGTTGCATTTTTTAGGTCTTTATGGTAGTCAGTTAATTTGTTACAGTTCTCATAGCTGAATGGAATCATTTCATTTATTGCAAAATCAAACAGAAAATCCATTCCTTTAATTTCAAGTCGGAAAAGAACTTCTTCTAACGAATCGAGAATCTCTCTTTGGGTCATTTTTGAAGAGGTTTTGTTTTCATTTAATTTGTTTGAATGCTGTTGAAGTAATTTTCCACCTTTAATAAATCGTTTTAATTTTTTACAGTAATTAGACCAAGCAATGTGAAAAGCATAAGATGTACTACCTTTTTTCTTATCGCCATTATACTTGTAGTTAAATTCATCGAGGAAACATTGCGCCATAACTTTTGCATTTTTTAATGCTTCTTCATAACTATCAAAATGATTGCTGGTAAATTTACCTGAAGCTCCTATGTGAAAGGTGTAATACTTTCTTTCTTTAAAATTCCTAAACAGTCCAATATAGATATTTAAACTATCTGACCTGTACATAAGCATTTCAGGATTATTCACTAAAAGTTCTTTTAATTCATTTGTTTTCATAATTTAATTTTTTAATTTTTTAATATTTATTTAATTGACCGCAATATTTAAAAAAGGCAGATTCTTGACAGCAAATGAGGACTTTTGAGGACTTGAGATGATTAAATAAAAAATAAAATGTGTGTGTGAATTCCTTTATCTATCGGAGGTATGGAGATATTCAATTTTTTTTTTCATTACTGTCAAAAAAAAACGATTCAAATTCAATCGTTTCCGTTTTAGCCTGTAATGTTATTTAATAACACTTTTTCCTCCGCCATTTGCGGGGTTCTCCATATTTTTGCGTTATTATTTAATGAAGCTAAAAGAGAAACATGAGTATAGCCTATTACATGCGAACCAGTCATTATTTGCAAAACATCGCAACGCAAGTTGATAAAATAGAAACAGGATGGAAAGTGTATGAAGATCGAGGTGTGACTGGTCGATTAGCCTTTGAAGAACGACCAGCGGGAAAAAGGTTGTTGGATGATGTAAAAAAAGGCAAAATTACAGAAGTAAAGGTTTTAAGAATTGACAGGCTTGGTCGTTCAGTGCAAAATATTTTAGAAACGATTAATACTATACATCAATATAATGTACCAATTAATTCAATAAATGAGGGTGTCACAACTCTTGATTCAAAGGGAAAACAAACACCCGTTACAGGTTTGTTGGTAAACGTACTATCCAGTTTGAGTGAGTTTTTTTATCACCAGAACAGGGAAAAAATTCTCAACGGAATTGAACGAGCGAAGCTGGATGGAAATAAGTATTGTGGAAGAAAGCCTGGAAGCAATGAGGCAATCAGTAAATTCAAATCAAAACCAAAAGCTAAAAAAATTAAAGAATTATTGGAACAAGGCGTTGGGATTCGTCCGATTTGTCGCACCTTAGACTGTTCACCGAATCTTGTTTATAAAGTTAAGGATGCCTTCAAACAGTAATACAGCATTCCAATAAAGGTCAACAGAGAATTCATTCTCTCGTTATATTGTATTTTTCGCCGTCATATTCTATATCGCCTTGCATTCTGAAATTTTCTGAGAATTGAATATCGCTCATTTTGATTATAATATCGAAACGTTCATTATCCAGATATTTAAACTCTTCCTGATTCTCAATTATCTTGTAATGTATTCCTTCTTCAAACTGTATGTAACCATTTCTTACAATATCGAAGCAATAGTTAGTTTTGATACATAATGTAGATTCACTTGAATCTAAAATAAGTTGAATTACTCTTTCTAAATCATCAATTTTATAATGTGGGGTTCCATTTATGTCCTTTTTGATTTTTTCTGTCTTTCTATCAAAGGTGGATTCAGGAATAGCAGCATATTTTCTTGCCAAAGTTCTATCAATATATTCATCCCCATATTTTTTCTTCCACCTTTTAGTTTTTTGTTTTCTCTTTTCTGTATCAGAAAGAACAATATATTTACCAGCTAACACTTCAACAACACGTTCACAACCAGTTACAATCTCTTCAATTTTGCTTGGTGTTTTGTCTTTAACACTTTTATGTATTTTTTGATTGAAACCAGTTCCACTTAATTTGCGCCCAATTATACTTAGGGCATCTTCAATTTCATCAATTTCACTATAATTCATTAACATTCTTTTTTCTGCATTATTGAATATTTTGGAAAATTAAAAAAAAAATGGATTTTATAATAAAGTCTGTAAAAATTGTTTGGCTACTATTCTTTCAAACTCATTTCTAAGTCCTCAAAAGTTTCCAAAAAATATAAAAGTTCTCATTTCTTAAAAACTTGCATTTAAATATTTTGAAACAATGCAAATGTGAAAAGGAAGATTAAAAAGATCAGATTTTACAAAATTAGAATCAGAAGAAATCAATGTTCATAAAGATTGATTTAGCTCAGTGATGAATAATTAAATAGTGATTAAATAAATGAAATAATTCCAGAACCGCTGTGGATTAAGTTTTTCAGCCTCTCAATTTGTCATTAAACAGAATAAATCAAGCCCTCAAAAGTCCTCACTCAAAATTTAAGTCCCCAATTCTTAAAACCTTGCACCCAAAAAAATTTGAAACAGCAAAGATGAAATGTAAAGTTGAAAATATCAGAATTGACAAAATTAAAAAGAGTAGGCATCCACCTTAAAAATCACTCTCAAACACATTTAAAATTGAGAGAAAACTCAATTCAATAAAATCGAAATAATCAGATTAATAAATATTAAAAAATAAAATTATGAAAAGATCAATTGAAGACAAGCATGTTGCAAAAATTAAACAGATGCTAACCCAAAACTATAAAGTCAATAGCATCCGTGACTTTATGAAATTAAAATATGGAGTTTTTGTTTCAAGTGCACAGATACAAAGCATAAAAATAATGAATGCATATGTAACGGTAAACCCAGAATTGAATGATACTATAAGAAAAATCCACTCAAGTAGATTACACAAGGATGAAGCAGAAGTTATAGGTGACGTAAAATGGGCTTTAGCAAATGGTTATTCGGACGATGAAATAATGAAATCTTATGAAGTGAGCGATTCTAAATTAAAACACATTAAGTATGGGTATATGCCTTATTATTCTATATCAACACAATATAATTCCGCGATCGAAAAAAAATTTGCGAAAAGAAAAAAAGCCAACATTGATAGAAGAATGGTAGTAGCAATAAAAAAGGAATTCGTGGAAAAGAATGGAGATGTATCGCTAAATGAAATTGCCGAAAAGCATAAAATTGAAAGTGCAACCGTGTCCACTATTTTAAATTTCAAATACTATAAAGAGTTCGGTAGATCGTTCAACACAAGAATCATTGGAATTAAGAAGCGGAAAGAAGCAATTAAAAAAGAAAAGGAAACAAGGAGAATTGAAGCAAAAATTGAAAAAGTAAAACAGCTTAACCAAGCTTTGCTACAAAAGAAAAATCAGATTGAAGAAAAATTGAAAGAGAGTAATGATTATTTAAAAACTCTCAAGAATGCATCTTAATCAAAATAATCTTGCCAATACTGGCAAAAACAAACGACAAAAACAATTTGTAATTATTGATCTTAAACAATTTAAATAAAATAATATGATACTTGATACGATGAACGATTTCGAAATTCTTTCCGAAATCCAAAGGGATTACAGACTAATTGTTAATCGCAGCATTGACAGATATGCAAAAAACTACGATAAAATCAGAAGGAATAGCTGCATTTCGAAAGATGCGGAATTTCCAAAATGTTTTGAAGTAAGAACTCATGCAAAAAATGACTGGATATTAATTTTAAGCAAGGCACCAGCAGAAAATAAGTATAAAGGGCTTGATTCAATAAGTTATTGCTTTCTCGTATATTACTACACAAAAGTTGGAATTCGTGTTTTCAAAGTTGATATTCAATATGGTACTGCAGCCTTTAACGCTCATTTTTTTTCAAGATATAACGAAAGATTGAATCTTGGACTTATAAATACTTTAGACAAAGTGAAACATTATTTCTGCAATAATAGCTATGCTATAGGCCAAATAAAGGATAATAATTCAGCATTTAATGTTATCGGAAAATGCAAGGATGGATTTCGACTGGGCTGTTATTTGGGAAATAAGCCTTGGATCATCTATAAAACCTTTATCAGTAATTCAATGACATCTGAAGAACACGAAGAAATCGGGAGTGAATTAATTAATTCATTAAGACAACAAATTGAATCTGAATTGGTTAAAAAAGACTTCGATAAGGATAAGTATTATTACATGGCAGATGTCTATAAGGGAATCATTCCAAATAAGTCTGCAGCATAACTATAAGTCGGATTAAAATTAAAAACCTAAAATAACAGTATTAAAAATTTACAATTATGGAATATAAAACTTATAAAACACAACTATACATCTATACCTGTGAAAAATGTGGAAATGAATTTTCTCGGAACTATCAATGCGAACCATTTGAATGTCATTCCTGCCACGGATATGGGACTTTTAAGGAAGAAAAAGTCAAAATTGATGAATTGCATCAATTTTGTCCGATATGCAAATCATATTTTAAAACTTCAAATCATTTAAATGAAGTATTTAGAAATGACGATCGGGCCAGATGGTTGGCAAATATGGTAATGCATTATAGGCACGATCATTTAATTTCTTGGGATAGTACTTGGGGAAGAAACGGTTATGCAAATCGTTTCCTTCCAAATGTCGATTATGACACTGAAAAGATAAAAGTAAATGAACGGGCCAAAAGGCAGATTTTAAGAAAATGCAAGAATTATTTGATTAAAAATGGTTTTAATGCGAATGATATTTTGAAATTGCAAAATACCGAACCTAAAACAACTGCCTTGTATGAGAAAATCCTGGGATATGATAAGAAGGCTGCATAAGTAATCTTGATTATTTGTTTAAGAATTAAGCTTAAACGAAGAATTAGTCAAACAAGCGAAAATATTTCAAACCTTTTGAAAATCCTTCACTATGACTAAAATGAAACAAGTAATAGATGAGACTTTTCAAGTACACTGAAAAGTCTCATCGAAATCTATTAAAGTAAATTATCGTCAATTCAAAACCAAGTCACTCAAAAGACAAAATCCCATAGTAAAGGGTTCTATTGTTGGTTTTAAAAAAGGTAGAATTTATGATGTTAGATTACTCAGAAGTCCTATTTATTTGTTTCAAGTAAAGTTTTATGGTCCTTGTTGCTATACACAATTAACTGATTGTGAGTTTCAAACTTATTTTGAAGATTCAGTTAAATATGAGAGAAAAAGAATTTGAATATTATTCAAAAAATTAAAAATTAAAGAATTATGAAAACAGAAGAAAATGAAGTTATGAGAGATTTAAAAGAAATCATTAAGTATGTAAAAACATTGAATGCATATTATATCAGAGAAGGTTTTATGCGAGGTTTAAATTTACTATTTTTTAAGACAAAGGATGGTTGGGATTGTAATTTTGGTATTGATAGTCATTATAAATATCAAGTTTCCAATAGTAATATTTATACCAAGAAAGAAGTTTTAGAAAAATTAAATTATGAATTAAATTTTATAAAAGATAAATTATTAAAAAATTAAAGAATGAACAGCCCCGCTACAAGCAGATGGGGTATCACAAAGGAATTAGTTCCTCTATTCGCTGCATGCTGCAGGGAACTAATCCCAAAGTGATTAGATAGAAAATATCTTCAAATGTATGAGGTTCCATCTCAATTCAGAAAAACCATTCCTGATTTAAAAAATGATATTTTAGGAGAAAGTTGTGATGAAGAAAGAAAAGTTCCACTGAAATTTATTATCTGTTAACTTGCAGTCTGAAATATCTTCATAAATAACAATATTGTAGATATTTTCCCATCTGCCAGCCCCCCAGAGGTTTAACAACATTCCAAAATCAACAACCACAAAAAAATGTTTATTATCCTATAAATGAGGAGGTTATTGATTTTTTTCTCCATATTTTCGCACCCGAATTTAAGTTTTCATAAATGAATAAAACAAGTGATTATATTGAGTACGATGTGGCACTTAACCGAGGACTAAAACTTCTGAATGACAACAAAAAATGTATTATAGGTTTTTACATCATTTTCTCAATAAATGCTGGAACCAGAATTTCAGATACCTTAAAAGTTAAACACTCCGACTTACGAGGAGAAAAAGTCATTTTAAAGGAAAAAAAAACAAAAAAGGTTAGAGAGATTACCCTAAACAAAGTTGTGAAGAATGCATATCATAAGTTGACTGAAAAATTGAATGAGATAAATTTCAAGTATGATGATAATGATTTTGTTTTTGTCTCGCAGAAAAGAACTGTTTATTGCACACAGTCTATCAATGTCATTCTCAAAAAAATCTTCAACACAAAACAACTTCAAGTGTCGAGCCATAGTCTTCGGAAGTCATTTTCCAGAAAAATATATGAAAATATGGATCGTAGCGAGTATGCCCTTGTTTTGCTCTCCGATATTCTATCCCATAGCAACCTGGCTATAACTCGCAGGTATTTGGGTATCCGACAGGAAACTATAAGAAACGTCTATTTGGAATTGGAAACTTGAAAATTCTAAAATCTAAAACAATTGCACAAAAAGTTTTCAGTTTTTAAATTTCAAAGTTTAATGCATAGAAATTGACCAATTTGTAATTATCACAACTTTATGTATGAAAAATGATGAAGAATTAGGATATTTTTTGCTCATACCCGCAGATCGGGCTCTCCTCCTTGAAGATGATGAATATGTTCTCATCTATGCAAAAAGTAAAATCCGACGGCCTGTGCTGCTTTATTACAAGCATAAAGGATTCGAGAAACACCTACGATATTTTAAAAAAATAATTTGGAATTAGGCTTATGAAATCCGACGGCCTGAGCATATCGGCAATTGCTAAAAAAAATTAGATATCAGCAGAACCACAGTTTATCAATATTTGAATAGAGCTTTTTGAGTTGTAAACAATAGAAGAATAGTTAGTTGGTCATCTGTGAGTTAAAATGTAAAAGTTAGCATACCATGTTACAATTTACAATGTCAGATAAATTAAAATCAATTACTTTTTTTGTTTTCTTTTCAAATCCCCTCCCCAAATAAAAAGAGGGAGTTTGAAAAGAGAATATGCTTCCATATTTATTCAAACTTAATTAAATTGTCTGTCAGATAAAGTCCCATTTTTTACATACTGGAATTTTTCTCCATTAACCGACAAACATCAATAAATAAACACCCGAAGGTATTTTATTTACCGCCAAAAATTCGCTGTTTACCGACACCTATGATTCACTAACAGTATTTCTATGTTTTATTAAAGGAAACCGTGTAACCTTTGTACAAGTTTAAAGTCTATAAAGACGAAAACAAAGAAACAGAAACGTTATTAAAAACAGAAAATATGAAAACTACAATGAAACAATTAGCAGCAGGAACATTTATCGCACTTATTTTATTAGTGGGGAATGTTAAAGCAGAAGGAACAGAAATAAAAGCCTCAAGCCATGAAAGCATCGAAACAACACTTCAGTTGGAAAACTGGATGACAAATGAAACAATCTGGAATACCAATGCTATAAACAATTCCGAATTTGTTCAGGAAACAGAAACAAATCTTGAAATTGAAAACTGGATGACCAACGATAAAGTTTGGAATTTAAACAACAGTTTTGTTGAAGAAACTGAAACAGGATTGGAACTTGAAAGCTGGATGACCAACGATGAAGCATGGAATACATAAAACGACAATATAGAACCAGAATTAACGGTTGAGTCTTGGATGACAGATAGCAATCTTTGGTAAGGGTTTGAAATAAATATATAGTTTAGTTTAGTTAGATTAAGGGAGGGTGTAAGAAATTACAGCCTCTTTTTTTGTCGTTTTCATAAACCCATTTGCCCAAAGTAGATTTATGGGTTTAATTATTTATACTTTTTATTCTAAAAAAAGATGAACTATATTTTTGATAATGAAGCAGAGTGGCGATTAACACCAGAAGAAATTAGAAGCGTTGAAGGTTTTGAAAATTCATCCGATGAAGATGTTGAACTTATTCAAAGCACATTGTCCTTAATGGCTCTGGCTTTTTATGAAGGATACTTAATGGAGCAAAACAAAGATTACTTATTAAAATAACAAAAGGCATCTAAATAATCCGAATCAGAACTCAACACATTTCGTCCGCTTACAAATGGCCAAATTAATATTGTAGCTAAAATATATCAAGATAGGAAAGAAAAGGACTATTTCTTATTCGAAACAGCCCTTTCTACTTAACCGACCTTAGCCCATCTTGTGTGATGGCACTTTGGACAAGGAGGAAGAGTATCTGAATCATCATCCAATCTGATTACTTCCCCGCAATTAACGCATCTGTACAAGCCTTTTCCTGGCTTTTCTCCTGTACTGTACATAAATTAAAATTTAAACGGTTAATAACTAACTACGTTTTTTGGTAGGACCAACTTTTACGGTTTCTGTAACTGTAGTCGAAGGTCTTCTCGTAGCTTCTTTACTTGGCACAAACTGACCTGTGCTTGCATCCCGAACTCTTTTCGAACTTTTACTCATGATTTTAATTTTTAAATTATACTTTTATTATCAATTCAAATACGCAAAATGTTACCAACGCTTTTCGTATATAAATAGACAAATAGTTTGGATTGGAAAGAATTCGATACAGAAACGACTGAGGATTTGGTTCAATATATTAAATGGAAGAACCAACCAGAGTACACCGAAGCAGCAAAAAATGCTTTTACTGCTTTTTGCTTTCGGTATAGAGGCGATCTAATAAAGAAATGCGAAATAATTTGTTCCAGATGGAAATATGATATTGATGTTGCAATCGAATTAGCGAATAGAACTTTTTACAGATTCTGGCTAAAACCAAATTACGATGATAATAAAAGAAAAACAGCTAAGAATTTTGACGAAGGTGTTCTTTTATATTTATATGGCATTGCCAACAAAGAACTTATAAATATTTACAGAGAAACTAATGACCCAAGCCCTTATACGGGAGAAGAAGATATAGTGTGGGAATTTCCTGAAAATCTTGAAGATTTCAAACCTGAACGAAAGAAAGAACTGGAAGAAAGACGAGAGGTTATCGAAATGGCATTAGGTCGATTAAGTCCCAAACACAAACCGATTTATTTGACATATCTGTTTAACGGTGTAAAAGACAAAAATCTCCCCCAGCATTTATTAATAAAATTGCGAGATGAACTTGGTCTTGGGCAGGGAACAATACGGTATTACAATAACGAAGCAAAAACAAGAATAAATGATTACCTGAAAATATGGGAGAAAGCAAAAAAATAATAACGGAAGACAATTTCCGTGAATGGCTTGCTTCTACAGGTAATTTATTTCCTGGGAACAAGTCAGAGTTAAACAGATTTGAAAAATTGTATTCTGATTTTGATTACCATTTGGATGAAAGTTGTGTTGACCCATTTGCAATTATAAATGGTGATTTCATACCTAAAAGGATTAAAATAGAATTGCAAAATAGCGACAATGACGTTTTCAAAATGGCTGCAAGAAACCTCGAACATCTTCCAGAGCATATTCTGAGTAAATTAAAAAAGAATCAAGATGGACTTCACTCAAAGAAAAAAGGAATCTCAGAACAATAAAATTAAAGATTTAGCCAATTTTATTGCTGGTGATTTTATATATAATTCATCCATTGATTTAGATAGATTGGTTAATGAAGAGTCGATAATGTTGCACTATGACCACTACGAAAAGAGTTTTGATGGATTACTTATTTATGACAAAAGCAACTTTTTTATTCATTTAGATATTGATTCGGGGAACTTCAAAGATTCAAAACGTAGCCGATTTTCCATAGCACATGAGCTTGGGCATTATTTTATACCTGAACATCATCAGGCAATTATTAACGGTACATTCCCATTGCATCCATCAAGGTTTAATCCCTGCCAAAGAAATGAAATAGAAGACCAAGCGGATATCTTCGCTTCAACACTATTAATGCCTGGTTCAATTTTTAAAGAAGCCTGTTACAGACAAAAATTCTCATTGAAATTGATAGATGAACTTTCTGAAAGATTCAAAGTAAGTAAACTATCAACGTTTTTGCGGTTTACAGATATTGATGCTGGAACATATCCAGTCATGATATTTTTCTTTCAGAATGGTTTTTTAAACTGGTTTAAAGCAAGTGATGATTTTCCATTTCGAAATGTACCTTTCAAAAGTAAAATTGGAAACCCACCACCCCCAACCAGTGCGATTGGCGAATTTTACTTAAAAAATGAATCAAAATTTAAAGATGTACAACTGGTTTATGCAGATGATTGGTTTTGGGTCAACTCAACAATGAAACTTAATGAACAATGTTTTTACTCTGAATATGGTTACGATATAAGCGTAATTTGGCCTGATTAGTTCAACAATGAAAATCAATATTTTGTTTCAAATCAGTTAGTGACAACAAGATTAATACCTATTTTGGTAACTCAAAATTATTAATTTCAGTGTAGAATTTAAGATCTTTAAAATTCTCTTACATACTGTACTTCCCAAAAATTACACTATTTTTAGACTTCATTTTATCAACCGAAAATACAATTAAATACAGGAATTAAACCTTGAAATATAACACTAGCATAAAATCAGGCATTGCATTTCAAATACCGCCGAATTGCGGGGCATATATGAGAGCGGCACAACAATATATCAAGGACGAAGAACTGGCAAAATTGGAACTACAAGCACGTACTAAGAAAGTTGAGTTATGGTAGCAAGCTAATTCTGTTGCACCGTGGGATTATAGGAGGAAATGAATCTCATATAAAAGGGTTTTGCCGCTGAAAAAAGTGGAACCTACATGAAATTCATACTTGAATTATTAGGGCACAAGTCATCGAAAACCACCGAGATTTATACCCATGTAAGAAAAAACAGTTTGGAAAATATTAAAAACCCATTTGATGATTTGAAACACGAAAATTGAAAATGAATATTGTACACCTCAATTTAAAATAAGGGTTACAAAACCCACCTGATATTTGAGGGTATGTATTCCTTTAGCCTAATTAAGGTTTATTGATAAACGAGTTGGTGGCAACCCTAAAATGACGACAACAAAATGTTTGAGAGATTAATTAGAGAATTGAAAGAGTTGGAACGAACAAAACTAATTTCTGTTCCTATTGAAGCAGATCAAGACGGCTATTTGGACAGAGAATGCCCAAATAATGACTGTTTATTTCAATTTAAAGTTGACGAAGCCGACTGGGAAGAGCTTTTCAAAGACGAAAAAGTATTTTGCCCGCAATGCAGACACGAAGCAAAATCAGACGCTTGGTTCACAACTGAACAAATAGAACAAGCAAAAGACCAAGCTTTTAAACACATTCACGGTCGTATTGATAAAGCACTTGAACAAGGAGCAAGGGACTTTAATTCAAAACAACCAAGAAATTCCTTTATAAAAATGTCTGTTAAAGTTACAGGAACAAAACCAATGCATTACATTATGCCAGTTCCTTCAAAGGAAGAAATGCAGTTAAAAATTCAATGTAAGGTTTGTAACGCAAAATACGCAGTAATCGGTAGTGCATTCTTTTGTCCTTGCTGCGGTCACAATTCAGCACAAGAGACATTCGACAACTCATTAAAGAAAATTCAAGATAAAATAAAAAATATTCCAATTATCAGAAAAGCTGTTGAGTCTGTGAGTAAAGACGAAGCTGAAAATACTTGTCGTTCCTTAGTTGAAACAAGTTTAGGTGAATGTGTAGTCGCATTTCAAAGATTTTGTGAGGTAGACTTTACTAAAAGAGCCCCCGAGAAAACCATAAAATTTAATGCCTTTCAAAATATTGAAATCGGTTCGACATATTGGAATGACATAATAGGCGAATCATATTCTAACTGGTTGACGATTGATGAATTGACAAGGCTCAATTTATTATTTCAAAAAAGACATTTACTGGCACATACTGAAGGCATAGTAGACCAAAAATATTTGGACAAGACAAGTGACAGTTCATATAAAGTTGGACAACGAATCGTAATAAAAGAGAAAGATGTTCTTGAATTAATAGGTTTGGTAAAGAAACTCGTTGACACATTACGACAAAAGTAAAAGAGCAAATAATGAATAGAACAATTCTATACTATCCGACAATTGATATACCAAGAAACATTTGGTTAAGACATTCATTGCTTTATTGGGATGAAGTAAGTTCAATCGTTCCTAAAAGTTGGGATGACAAGTTTTTAATTAATCTTTCACCAGAAATACATTATTTACTAGATGAAGGTCAATTCAGACAAATTTGAAATGAATTAATGAATCATTTTAACTCCATACGAGAATTACTAAATACTCTTAGCCGAGGACATAAACTTCTGGCTGAAATGTTTGAACAGCGGAAGTCTCTTCATTACAGATATGAGCTTGCACTTGAACTAATGGATGGAAACGAGGATGTAATTAAACTCTTATTGAGTAAGAATATTATCCGACAAAACGGAACCCTACTTGAACTTGATGACAATTTTCTTAAATTCTTTGAAGAAATTTTAGAAGTCAACGAAGATATTAACACTTCATATATCAACGAAAACATTCGTCAAGTCAAGGATGAATACATGCTTTATTTTCTTCAAGCCTCAAATGATAGCGAAAGGTTTAAGTATTTGAAAGCAGTTAAATCTGCATTGCGAAAAATCGGAAGAATCACAATGAGAAACATTGTTGACTTGAATCGGAACATTGAGAATGCTTTCAAAACAGAACCGACCTACAAAATTAAACTTTCAAAACTCGAAAACTATAAATTGAAGTTAGAAGCCATTCAACAAATGATTGTTCAGACTGAGAAATTGCTAAATGAAGATGCTCTTACTTTTTTTAAAACGGCTACTGATGAAGAACTTAAATACATTAAGACTGAATTGATTTTAGATTTAACCGAATCAAGGCAAAATCTAATTGAAACAAGGAAACAAATAATTGAATACATAAACCAAGTTAAATATCAAAGTAAGTTCATTGAGAAGCTAAGGCAGTTGAAATATTTGAGAGACCAGTTTGAAATCAAACACAAAACTAACATTATCGAAGTCTTGTCAAAAACTCATTCTCTTGCATTTGAAGCAAAGCCGTTTTATTCCTTAAAACTTTCATTGGAGAGTTTGCAGCAGGAGGATGTTCGTAAAATAATTAAAAAGGTAATAAATAACTATCATACTGGGGTTAGTCCAAGGAAATTTGTTGCCGAAAACCTTACAGCAGTTGATTTAAAGGTTGAAACAGAAAAAGAAATTCACATAAACTTGTATGAAGTGAAAAAGAATTTTAAAACATCAGGAAAACATCTTTTTGACTACATCTATGAATATAAGTTCCCAAGAGAAGTTTCATTTGCTGAGAGAGTTACAATTTATTGCCAGATGATTTCAATATTTGAAGATGAGTTTGTGATATCAGAAAATTTTGAACTGCACGACAAGATTGAATATGCTTTAATTTATCCAAAATAAAAACCAATATGAACGTTCCAAAGCAAACAGGAGAAATATTTGAACTACTTAGCAAAGGACAATTCATTTGCTCAAACAGTTCGGATAGACACATTTCAAAACTCTGCGAAATTCTTGACGACTCAGAGAATTTTGAAATCCTATACGATTATTTCAACTCAATCAATTTCATTCTTGAAAAAGGAGATGAGTATTACTATTTTTCCCGAAAAAATGAGTCAAAAGCTGATTTAGAAAGAAAATTAGAAACAGCCTGCAAATGGATTGATATTATTGACTTTTTTAAAACCTTTGACAGTGCCTTTGCTTCGGGCTATTCTTTTTCGCCAGCAAGGATTGCAGTTGAAATTAGTGTACAGGCGGTATTGAAAAATAAAGCTGACGGATTGAAAGGCGTTCTTAAAATGGACGATAAAACTCCTTACCAAGAAGTAGCAAATAAAATAGTTGAATTGCTTTGCAAGGACGGTTTTGCTGAAATTGAAAATGAAATCTTGAAATCCTTTAAGGTGCTTTCGTCTTTCAAATATCTTGAAGAACTTATCAACAATATTAATATTCCCGAAGAAGTTAAACATGAGATACCTGAATAAAATCATATTTATCAATAGTGCAAGAATACGCTATGCCGAAATAAATCTTAACGGCAACGTACATTTTATCGGCACTCAAGGTGTAGGGAAAAGCACATTACTTAGAGCAATTTTGTTTTTCTATAATGCTGATACTTTGGGATTAGGAATCCCACGGCAAAAGGCAGCATATACCGATTACTATTTTAAAGATTCTAACGCTTATATCATTTATGAAGTGGTTCGTGATGATGGAAAGTTTTGCGTAATTTCATACAAGTCGCAACATAAGGTTTGCTTTAGGTTTTTTGACGGAGAATACAACAGAAGCTTCTTTGTTAGTGAAAACGGAAATGTTCCTGAAAGTTGGGAAGGTATTGCTGAACGACTTGATCAAAACAAAGCGTTCTACACCAAAAGAAAAATTGAGGAACATAAGGAATACAGAGATATTATATATGGAAATCATGATGGCAAAAAAACTGAATTGAAACGATATTCAATTCTTGAAAGCAAGGACTATCAATACATCCCAAAGACTATTCAGAATGTGTTTCTCAATTCAAAAATGGAGGCGGAGTTCATCAAGCAAACAATTATCATGTCTTTGGACAATGATTTTCGTATTGACTTGAATCAGCATGCGCACCACTTAAATGGATTTGAAGTACAACTTTCTGACATAAGAAAATTCAGAACGCCAAGTGCAACAGCACAGGCAGAATCTATCTCCAAGCTTTTCATTGCAATTAAGAGTTTGGAAAGAGAAAAAATTCATATTGCAAAACAGTTGGCTTGGGCTGTAAATAAGAATAAGCAGGATGAACCAGAACTCACAAAGCGATTAGGGATACAGAAAGACAATGAAACTGTTTTGACAGGTAAATTAACTAAGTTAATTAGCGCCTTCAAAGCAAAGGAAGATAAAATCAAAGGTGACATCAGAGTTCAGGATGAAAATCTGAAAACGGCAAAGCGGCTCACAGAAGATTATCTGCAGAAGAACATCAACCTGATTATTTCAAGAGTAGAAAAGAAAACTACTCATGTGGGAGAACAGAAAAAGTTGCTTGACGAAAAAGAACTACTTACAACTCAGTTCAAAGAATTAGCACAAAAGTTTCAAGCAATGCTTGACCAGTTGGAAAACCAACTGAATGAATTTATTAATTCAAAACAAGCTGAGAAAAACAAAATCAATTCTGACTTTCTCATTTATCAAACAGAAACAAGAAAGAGTTTTGACAAGCTAATAACAGATTTGCGAACCGATTATAAAAAAGAAATAGAGATCGCAAGAGATGTGTGGGAGCAGAAAAAGAGTGATACCAAAAAATTAGAAATTGAAAGAGAAGGAATAAAACACAGACGGTTCTTTGAAGATGAAATCAAGCAACTTGATTCTGAAATTAAGAGATGCGGTGATTCAGTGAAAGACCTGACTTCGCAAAATGAAAATTCAAAAAGAGAAATTGAAACGATTCAAAAGAATTGGGAACTTGATGAAAAGGAATTGCAGAAAACATTTGAGAGAAATAAAGAAAAGTTAGACGGACAAGTTGCCGAAGCGACCAATAAAATTTCAGAAATTGAAACCTATATTGAAAACAGCAAGAGTTCTTTGTATGGCTGGCTTACTGAACAATATCCTGGTTGGGAGAAAACTATTGGAAAAGTCATTAAGGAAGATGAAAGTGTTTTATTCAACACTTCTCTTTCTCCTAAACTCACAAGTAAGGCCAACAATTTTTACGGAATTGAAATTGACTTGAATGAGATAAACAAAACTGTCAAAACAGTTGAAGATTACGAAAGAGAGAAAGAAGAACTGAAAACGAAGATTATTGGAATCAGAAAAAATATTTCCGAACTCACAGTTAAACTTGAAAAGGATAAAGACAACCTAAAAAGAAAGTATCAACCCAAAATCAGAGAGAAGAAAGATTCCATTAAGGAAAACGAATACTCTATTGGGCAAAACCAAACGAAGAAAGACGAATCAATTGTTAAGCGAAATGAATTTGCAGCGAATGCAGAAAAGGAAAAGAAACTTCAACTTGAAAAATCCGAATTAGCAATTGGAGAATCAACAACAGCGGAATTGCAAGCAAAGGATGAAGTGGACAGAGTTGAAAGCGAGATGACAAAATCAGTTAAGGGAAAAGAAGCTGAAAGAGACAAAAAGATTAAAACCGAAGGTGATAGAGTAACCCAGCTCTTGATAAATGTTGAAGCTGAAATAAAAGTTGAACAGCAAATCAACAAGAATAGAAAAGATGAGATCAATTCTCAAAAGCAAAAGGAGTTTTCTCAAAAAGGAGGAGATACGGAACGCCTCACTGAGATTGATAAAAAGTTGGAAAAAGTAAATGCAGAACTTCTGTTCATAGAAGAAAACCGAGATACTGTTTCTGATTACAAAAAGGATAAGAGAGATTATTTTGATAAGGTTGACGAATTCAAAAATGAAAAGCAAAAATTAGAAAAGCAATTAGAACAAGAGGAAAAGAAACATAAACTACAAAAAGAAAAAATTGACAAGGAATTAGGAATAGTCCAGGATTTGATAAAACAGTTGCATAAGGATTTGGATTTTGTTAAAGAAGACATCGAAGCATTCAGCAATTTCAAAGAACTTACATTTTTCAAGACTATTCAAGAGTATTTCTCAAATCCGACTGATGAAAACGAAACAGATAAACGAGCAAAGGTTTTAATTGACGAGGTTAATGATTTGGAAAATCAGAAACTGAGAACAAGAAAAGATGATTTAAGAGCCACTACGACTGACTTCTTGGGAAAGTTTAATGAAGACAATGTTTTCAAATTCAAAAAGCAACTGACAGACGACAAGTCATTTCTTGATTTTGCGTTGATGCTTTCTGATTTTGTTGAGGAAAAGAAAATTGAGAGAATTGAGAAAGAAGTCAATGAACGATTTGCCTTGATAGTTTCAACCATAGCGACACAGACCAGCAGTTTAGTTTCTAATTCAGGAGAAATTCAAAAAATAATTGGAAAAATCAATTATGATTTTGATAAAAAGAATTTTGCAGGTGTAATCAGGAAGATTGAATTAAAGGTTGAAGATAGCAAGAATGAAATTGTTCAGTTGCTAATCATGATTAAAAAATACAATGATGAGAACGTAATGGAGCTGGGAGAAGCAAATTTGTTTTCAGGAGAAAATCAGGAGAAGAAAAACAAAGATGCAGTTGACTTACTGAAACAATTTGCAAAGAAAATCGGTGAATTGAAACGGGATTTTATTTCGCTAACTGATTCCTTTGAATTGAAGTTCAGAATTATTGAAAACGATAATGATTCAGGTTGGGTTGAGAAGCTTTCAAATGTTGGTTCTGATGGAACCGATGTTTTAGTAAAAGCAATGTTGAATATCATGCTACTGAATGTGTTCAAAGAAGGAGCATCAAAAAAGTTCAGGGATTTTCAATTGCATTGCATGATGGATGAAATTGGTAAATTGCACCCGAGCAATGTGAGAGGCATTTTACAATTTGCCAAAGACACATTTGACCACATTTACAAATTAAGCAAAGACGAGCAAAGCATTACAAGAGTTAAACGAATCCTTACACAGTATTCTTCGCAATGAAATTACCAGTATCAATAGCAGAAAAACTTATTGCAATGCAGAATGGAGAAAAAATTCCATTAAGCAAAGTGAAGCATTCTGTTGTTTTAGCAATGCTTGAAAATGGAATTATAAAAAGGCAAATTCAAGGGAGAAGTAAAACACTGGTTTATCTCACCAGCAGAGATGGACTTTCTGCCTATTTGAAGAATCATTTTGGCATTGACAGTTTGGAGAACTATGTTGAAATTATAAAGCGAACAGATTTAAGTCGTGCCGATGCGATTGATATTTCTTCTAACTCAAAGGTGAAATCTATAAGAACCTTCAAAGGTTTTTTGGTGAATTGCTTTCAACCAGTTGATGGCATTTTAAACGAGAAACCAATCACAATTGCACCACAAGAAGGAACTTTCACGTTCGTTTACGACTTTGAAAACTTCTCTCCTTCTGTCAATACAACTATTATTGGAATTGAAAACCCTGAGAACTTCCGACACATTCAGAAGCAGAAAAAATTATTTGAGAATATTCAACCGCTTTTTGTTTCAAGATATCCACAGAGCAAAGATTTTGTACGATGGCTGCATACAATACCAAACAATTATATACATTTTGGTGATTTTGACTTTGCGGGGCTTAATATCTATTTCAACGAGTATAAGAAACACTTAAAAGGTAGGGCGACATTTTTTCTTCCACCAAACATTGAACAGTTACTTTCTTCAAGGGGTAACAGAGACAATTATAACAAACAATCAATTCTGTTTGACCTGAAAGAAGTCAAAGAAGAAAATATTCTAATATTAATAGGGCTAATAGAAAAATACAAGAAGGGTTTGGAACAAGAAATATTTGCGAAATGAGAGTCCTGTATTATTGCAGTCACTTCAATTTGTAAATAAGGTTTACAAAACCCACCTGATATTTGTGGGTATATATACCTTTAGCCTTATTAAGGTTTATAGATAAACGAGTTACCGCCAAGTGTAGTAGACAGACAACAACATAGAAAAATTGAAAAGTAAACCATTGTGAAAGGAAATAAAAACCTAATATTGGCAAAACCAGAAGGCCAACACTCAAGCCGAACCAATGTTTTTTATCTTTCTTTTACCTTTTTATTAAACCAATTGCCAACACACAATGGCACAATCACTTTAGCCACTACATACGTAGCCGATGCTTTGGCAAAATCAAAAGAACCATTTCTTTTCATCGCAACTGATTCTCATAAATTTAATATTACTATATAGAAATGAATGACTTAAACTATTTCATTGAAGAAGAAAAAGAAAAGAGGAAAGTTGACTATAAGTCATCCCCCGCTTACATTTTAGAACATTACAACATTGAAAAACAAAATATAGAAGCATATAACGGTAGGCAACTACTTGAAATGCTTCAAAATGCTGACGATGCTTCTGAAAACGCTAATGAAAAGAAAGTTTTAATTAAACTCAATGACAATTACCTCACAATTGCTAATAATGGAGAGCCATTCAATGAAGATGGATTTCGTTCAATTATATATAGCAACATTAGTTCTAAAACATTGCAGCAAAATAAAATTGGACAAAAGGGATTGGGATTTCGCTCTATTCTTAGTTGGTCAGATGAAGTAATTATAAATAGTGGAAATACCAAATTGGCTTTTTCCGAAACAATTGCAAAAACTTTTTTAGAAGACTTGATTGCTGAATCATCAGAAATTTCAACTTTTCTTAAACAAAAAAGTAGAATAAAACATCCTATTGCAACACTACGAGTACCTAAATTATTAAATGGGAAGTCAGATTCAGAAAACAGCTTTGATACAACAATTTCAATAAAGCTAAAGAAAAATATAATAGATGACGTTCAAACGCAAATATTTAAGGTAATAAATAAAGAAACTCTAATATTTCTAAACCATATCGAAATAATTGAGATTGATAGCCCCAAAAGAAAAATTATTTACAAAAAATGTTTTTCCGATAAATCTATGAATGAAGTATCTGTTGAAAGTAAAAATCTATTAGAAGAAATCACAGAAACAAAAACTTGGCAAGTTAAAAGAAGAATCGGCACGCATAAAGAGAAAAACTTTGAATTAGCGATTGCCTGGAATAAAGAATTAAACGAAACAGAAAATGTATTGTTTAGTTATTTCAAAACAGAAGTTCGTTTCCCGTTTCCTGCTTTATTACACGGAACATTTGAACTGACCCAGGATAGAAATCAATTAGTGAATGATACTGAAGGACATAATGAGTTTTTGACTGGTGAACTTTCAGAATTGCTAATTGAAACAGCTCTAGAAATTGCCAAAAATCCAGAAGTCAATTATTTGCCTTTAAAGATTTTAAATATTGACTTTGATAAAGTTGATAACGTTTTACAAAAATTTAATTTTAAAGAATCTCTCATTAAAAAAATTAAATCAAGCAATGTTTTTCCTACTGTAAATAATCTGTATAAAACATATACAGACAAGCCTGTTTTTTATGACTTACCAGTAGCTTCAATTGTTAAGGGTAACGATGTGGAAAACTTAATGCCCATTTGTGAGGATGAATTGGTTATAAAGTTTTTCAAAACTTTTCCAATCTTCCACTATACTGTACCGAAATTTATATCCATAATTTCAGAAAGAGCCACAAAAATTGAAATACCAGTTTTAGCTAAATTAATATCATTTCTTTTGGAGTATGATGCTTATAAAAAGGAATTAAACTCAAATTCATTGAAATTGTCAGAATTGGATGAGTTTTTATTAGATTCTGAAATGAATGTTATTAGTTGGAGTTCAAATATCTTCATACA
This sequence comes from Prolixibacteraceae bacterium, assembly GCA_009773765.1. Taxonomy (GTDB): domain Bacteria; phylum Bacteroidota; class Bacteroidia; order Bacteroidales; family Prolixibacteraceae; genus Draconibacterium. The sequence continues at coordinate 61,180 of WTWZ01000008.1, forward strand.
ACCACAAAACAAAATAGAATTTAAACTTCCGAAATCTTTAAATATTCGCTTTCTCAACCAAGACCTTGTAAATACTCTATTAATAGAATTAAAAATTGAGAATACTGAGATGCTTCTTAATAAATTAGAACCATTTGGTATTAAGAATTACTCCTTTTCAGAAATATCAGAAACCTTAATTCAACATTTTAACTCTTTCGAAAAAATAGAAAAAAATGATGTGATTGAGCTACATACTTTTTTATTTCGACTATTTAAAAACGAATTAGAAAATGCTGAACCTTCTGTACTATCATCAGATATTTTCACACCCGTTATTTCAATAAACAAGAAAGTAAGAAAGGCAAACAATATATATTTTGGTAAATATTACGGGAATCCTATTACTGAGCAGATTTACAAATATGATAAGTCAAAACTGCTTGCCCAACCATCAGAATTTGGATTAGACGATGAAAATGAAAATTATTTGAAAATCTATTTTAAATGGCTTGGAATTGCTGAACTACCAAGAAAAGTTTATTCTGATGCACCTGAAGAATTTGTGGAGTATACCTTTAAAAATTTTGATTACAAACACAAAATTGGTGACTATCATTTTAATAATTATGAGAAATTTAAAAAATCTTGGAATAGGTATGGCAAAGTAAAAATTCAAACAATAGACGAGCTTGATTTTATCCTATCAAAAAATAATTGTGAAACTATTATAGCTTGGCTTTGTGTAGATGATTCAATATATAAATTACTTGAGAGTGATTCTGAGCCAATGGGTAGTGTAATAGAAGCACATTTTGGGAGTGATTGGTATAATAGAGAAATTAAGGGAAATCTTATTCGTAATTTTCTAAAATGGAGGTTATCTAAGGTTGCTTGGCTTAATACGAAAAGTGGGATAAAGCAAGCACCAATTCTTTGTACAACATCTGCAACAATATCAGGTGATTTCAGCCCTTTAATAGAAAAACCAAATATTGATTACGATGCGGCAGTTTTAAAAAACAGTAAAATCAATCCAGATAAAGTTGACTATCTATTAAATATCGTGGGTGTAAATAAGAACATTTCATCTTTTGAAACAAAGACCCTTTATTCAATATTAAACAAGCTTCCAGAAATTGATTCAGAAGGGAAAAAGGCTAAAACCTTATATCGAGAATTAGCTGTGAATTACGAAGAAAAAAATTTGGACTTTAGCGAAGTCGAATACAAAGATTTTATTTCTGAAGGAAAAGTATTTTGTAAAAAACAAGGACTTTATAGTTATGAGAAAAATGATTCTGTATTCTATGTTGATAATAAAAGGTATGGAGAAAGCATTATAAACCAGTTCTACACAATTGAAATAGAGAGACGAAGAAGTAAAGAGAAAATAGAAAAGGTTTTTGGTGTAAAACCTCTAAAGGGACTGAAACTAATATTAGCAAGCACTCCTATTCTTCATAGTTTAAATGGAAAATTTGAGCAGGAAATAGAATCATTTAAGCCTTATGTTTATGTTTTTAGGCAAGATTTAGATATAACAGGTAAGGAAAAAAGTCTTATTAAAGACATTCGATTCAAATTAGTAACAGATTTAAGTGTACTGTTAGAGAAAGAAAAAGAAAAGTTAGAGTTTAGTTTATCTTTTTACGAATATCTTTATCTGTCAAAAAATAAAACGGTCTATATTAAAACACCAACATATGTTGATGATGAACGAAAGTTAAAAGACGATGTTAATTTTTGTTCAACAATTGCTGAAGCATTTTCTGCATTAATTGATGTGGATGCTCAACGACAACAAATCAGGGAGTTGTTTTCAAAATCTGCATCTAGCAGGGATGATATTATTCGTGCTGAATTGGACGATGTGAATCTCGAAAAGCTAGTCATAGCTAAAAATAAATTAGGAATTGTAAACGACCCAAAGATTCAATTTTGGGCATCATTTCTTAAATGCTTTCCAACAAAGAAAATCCGAAGGGAAAACCTTACAGATGAAGAGTTGCTAATTGAATTGAAAAAATTATTTCCGAATTTAAATGAAGTCATTTCCACTTCGTTTGAACAAATTAATTATGAAAATTACAATGAAGAAAATTCATTAAGATTGATTATTGAACTATTAAAAAATTCACATCTGTCTTTACTTGATTTCAATAAATTCGCTTATCCTTCTATTGAGCTTTGTGATTTATATGAACTTGATTTAAAAAGAATTAAAGAGTATAGAAAGAAAGAGTTCAAACAAGTTTTATATTCACAGTTCCTTAATTCTAACCGAGACAAAAAGGAATTTTTAAAATCCATTTTCAAATACGATTCATTAAAAGGCAACTTTCAAAATGAAATAAATTACGATGTTGAAGCAGATTTGCTAGTACAATTAGGGGAACAATTCAATATGAATTTTTTAAAAGATTTAAATTTTAACTTTGAAGAAATCTACTCAAAAAATAAGAAAACATACGAGCTAAAATCAGAAGAACTAAATATTCCAAAAGAACTTGCGAACCAATTTTTAAATGAAAATATTGAGTTAGAAAGCTTGTTGTATTTTGAAAATGAAATTCAAACATTGCTAGAAGAATTGAAAGGTTGGATTCCGAAAACAAATGAAGAAGATAAAGGAGTTGCGAAAAACCTAGCAAAAAAAAGAATTAAGATAGGCGATTCAGATTTCTCATATGATGACTTTGGTGATTTGTTTAATCAACTTGAAAATAATGGAGAATTTCAAACTAATCTTTCAAAGATAAAAATTAAGAGAGTTGAAAATGGCAATTCAACTTCAAAAAGTAAAATAAATACACCATCCAAAAATCCCAAAAATCCTAAACAACCTACAGAAGAATTGGGCTTTCTTGGAGAATGGTTGGTTTATAAACATCTTTTAAACTCAATAAAAAATAAAGATAGCATCAAGTGGGTTTCAGAGTATGCCAAATTAGCAGGTGTAAATGCAGATGGTAAAAATGGCTTGGGTTATGACCTAGAATACATTCCAAATGATGCAAAATATCCTCGATATGTTGAAGTTAAATTAGTCGGTTGGGAGAATGCTTTTCACATATCTTCAAATGAAGTAATCCAAGGAGAAAAATTGAAAAGACACTATGAAATATTTTTAGTAAGAAATATTGGTGATGCAAATAATATTACCATTGAAATAATTCAAGGTCCGTTTGACTATTCAGGGCAAAGAAGCTTTAATGACAATGAATTATTTACTGTAATCAATGATAATTTTATTTTAAAATTTCAAAAGACAGATGAATAGTAATAACAACTCAATTTGCAAGCACATTGCCAAAGCCCCACAAGCTGAATAATGACAATGGTTTACAAGACTGTAAGACAGAACACCAGGCGGTAACAGGCTGTATATTTTATTGCCGAGATAGTGCGAGTTTCAGCGTTTCTGCATCTAATACACTTTCGTGTAACTTGACAGGGCAGTGCTTCGAAATCGGCAATAAAAACATACCGCCAATCCATTATCGCCAATCGTAAAGCCAAAAAAACCATTTTTTTACCATCGTACAAAAACCGATAAAGACAGATAAAAAAGTAAATTAGCAACTTCCAAAAAAAAAAAATGAACACAGAAAATTCAATCGACCAATTAAAGTATTTCCTAAAAGAAATGTTCCAGTTCAATGCCAATGACCTTGACTTTGGGATTTACAGAATATACAATCTGAAACGAAAAGAGATTGAAAACTTTATTGACGGTAATGACGAACAATGCCTTGAACCGATAATCAACAAAACGCTTGAACTGGTTAGCAACATTGAAAAGCAAGTTGAATTAACAAGTCTTACTGCTTACCTGAAAAAATTCAATCAGGAAAATTTGGTAAATGACCCTGCTGGAAACTTCGAGAAAATTCAACAACTCATCATTAATTTTGGTGAAAACGAGCAGGAAAAAGAAAGCCTGACAGCAGCATTAACTGCTTCAAACAAAGAGTTCAACATCACTGACGAGATAAAGGACAAAATCTACAACCACATTCTCGGTTACTTTGAAATGTATTACTCCAACGGAGATTTTGGCTACAACAACCGCAGCCGAAACCTTTACAAAGTGCCGTATGAAGCCGACTATGACGGCAACGACACAATGTTTCACTGGAAACACAAAGGCAGTTTATACATCAAAACTGGCAACTCTTTTAACGCCATTAAGTTCAATTTGAGGCACCTTGACAAAGAGTTTGAATTGCGTTTGGAAACCAACGATGATAGCACAAGCGAAGAAGTTGCCCGCAACAATAACAAGGACACCAAACTAAAACATTACAAATTCAACCGCTTTGAAGAAAAGGAAGGAGTTACAAGAATTGTATTCAACCTTTCTGATTCTTCAACAACTAAAGCCGATTTGTTTAAGTCTATATTCAAACAGGTTTTTATAAATGAAATTGAGCTAACGAATTATCTTTTTTCTGATGGTAAACCAGTTTTTAATGACCTGACCGATGATTACGACAAAGTGCAGGACGGCAGTGTAAAAGGCATTGGAGCATTGCGGGTAAACCGAAAAACCTTGCTCAACAAAGTGAACAAAAACTTTGAACGTGGTAATAAAATTGAAATCATTACGGAAAATGGACAGGAACGATTTTCTGATGAAACCCTTGAAACCATTTACAACATTGACCAAAAGCTAAACAGCTTTTACATAGGCAACGACAGTGACTATTTCATTCACGAAAACTTGCAGGAATTTTTAATGCAGGAAAAAGAACGCTACATTAAAAACCATATCCTGAGCGACCTGAAAAGCATATTGGATGGCAAGTTGGACAACACCACTTTGATTATTGCCAAAGCGTTTGAATTAGTAAGCAGCCGCATTATTGAGTTTTTGAGTGCCATTGAAGAGTTTCAGAAAAAACTCTTTACAATGAAAAAGAAAGTGGTGGAAAGTGAATACTGCTTGACCATTGACAACATTGACGATAAATACTACAAAGAGATTTTAGAAAACAAAGCCCAACTTGCCGATTGGGAAAACCTGTTTAGCGTAAAGGCAAAAACTTTTGATGACCTGAAAGCACAACCTACTTTGGTTTTAGACACCAAATTCTTTAAACAGAATGATGGCAGCAATCCCTTTAAAGACAAGATACTGGCAGAAATTGAAAACTTGGACGAACGAACAATGGGGCTTTTGATTAATTCAGAGAATTATCAAGCGTTGACAATTTTACTCGAAAGATATAATGGTAAAATTCACGCAACATACATTGACCCTCCGTATAATACGAGTGCTACTCCTATTATCTACAAAAATCATTTTAAGGATTCGTCATGGTTGACCTTGATTCTCAACAGAATTGAGATAGGAAAAAGACTAATGCACCAGAATGGAATGCAAGTGTGTACCATTGATGATGTTGAACACAACAACCTTGGATTACTGTTAAAAAATCTTTTTGGGGAAATTACTGGCACAATTGCAATAAGAATTAAACCTTCAGGAAGGCCTATTCCCAGCGGATTTGCTCTATCTCATGAATATGCACTTTTTACAAGGACTAAAAAGGAAACAACAGTCGAAAGATTGGAGCGAGATGCAAAGCAATTGTCAAGGTATAAAGAAGAGGACGAAAAAGGAAGATTCTTTTGGGAAATGCTTAGAAAGGCAGGCTCCAACTCAAGGCAAATAGACCGTCCAACGATGTATTTTCCGTTATACTATAACGAGATTAAAAACTCATTCAGAATTCCGAGAATGGATTTTGATAAGAGTAAACAGCAATACTATATTAAGGAGAATATAGAATTAGGAGAGTTTGTAATATATCCCATGAGAGATGATGGTTCAAAGGGGTGTTGGTATTTAGGATTGAAGAGACTTGAACAAAAGTTATCTGAACTAAAGGTTGAAGTTCAAAGCAATGAAACATACTATGTATATTATAAAAGAAGACCAAATAAAGGAGTACAACCATTAACCACCTGGATTGATTCAAAATATTCTGCTACAGAGCATGGAACTGCTTTATTGAAAAAATTATTTGGGGAACGAGAAGTGTTTTCCTATCCAAAATCTATTCACGCTGTGGTTGATTGCCTTAAAGTTACAGGCATAGAGGATGACGGGATTTGTTTAGATTACTTCGCAGGTTCGGGCACTTCTGGACATGCTATTATAAATATGAATTATGATGATGGTGGATATAGAAAGTATATCTTGGTTGAAATGGGAACGTATTTTTCAACAGTTACAAAGCCAAGAATTATAAAAGTAATTTATTCACAGAATTGGAAAGAAGGAAAACCGATTGACAATGAGGGTAGCAGTAACCACATTTTCAAATACCTTGTCCTCGAACAATACGAAGACGTTTTAGATGCCATTGAACAATTTGACGGTGAAATTCCAAAAAATCTTCCGTTAAAATACCTATACAAACCCGAACTCAATAAAATCAACAGCACTTTAGACCTGAGCAAACCGTTCAGTAATAAAATCAAATACGGTCAGCCAACCAAAGAAGGTTTTGTTGATTTGGTTGACACTTACAATTATTTGCAAGGCTATGAAGTAAAAAGCATCAAACCTTACACAATTGGGAAGAAATATTATAAAGTGGTGGAAACCACAGACACCTTGGTTGTTTGGCGTGATATTGCATTAGGCGAAGATGACAGCAAAGCCATTAAAGAAATTGCAGAGAAATACCCTGAAGCCACACAAATAGAAGTCAATTACGATTTCAACATACTCGCAACACTAAAAGACAAACAACTGCAAGTAGGTAAAAGATTGTTGGGGCTTACTGTTATTCATGCAGACTTTTTTAATCAGTAATCCCGATGGAATTAAAGCTATACCAGCATATACGCACGCATTTCCTGAAAGAGACGATTGATTTATTCGATAAATCCACACAGGAAAAAATTGAAGCCTTTGATGCTTCAATAGGTTTGGACGATAAAATTTTGGATGCAGTAAAAAAGTATTTGAAAGCATACAACACCTATCTTGAAACAAAGAAGCAAAACAAAGTAACCCTGCGCTATTATCAGATTTTGGCAATTTACTTTACCGAAGTATTTTTCCGACACCGAAACAGCAAGGAGTTTAAAGATTTTGCCAAAAGTGCATTGGCATACTGGATGGCAACAGGTAGCGGAAAAACAATGATTATGCACATCAATGTTTTTCAGTTTATCGAACACAACAAAGGTTTTAAAGACCTTGAAATAATTATCACTACTCCAGGTGTAAACCTGATTCAGCAACACGAAAGGGAAGTAACTCCATTGGTTGACTACTTGAATAAAATTCACCGCAATAAAATCAGGTTTACTATAGATACCACAAGTGCCTTGTTGAATAAAGCAGACGATTTCTTTGATTTTCCCGATAACATAAAGTATCAACGTTTAATACTTGTGGACGAAGCACATATTGGATTGGGAACAAGCCAAAAAGATGATGAAGGTGAATTTTTGAAACTGCGGAGAAGGCTAAATATCAAACACAGTTTTCTGTTTGAGTATTCCGCAACTTTCCACAATCTTGACAGCAAACTGGAAAATGAATACAGTAAGTCCATAATTTACGATTACAACTACAACCTTTTTTATCGGGACGGTTACGGAAAAGATTTTTACTTTGAGAAAATAAATGCTGATGAATTGCTCAACGGCAGTTTAGATGATAATCTTGCCTTAAACCTGAAAGTGATTGAAGAAAAGTTAGACGTATTCAACAAACTGGATTACTCCGACATCAAAGACCTTTTTTCGGCAACTACATTTCCCGACCGTCCGCTAATTGCCTTCATGGGTAATACCGTAAACGACAAAAAGGAAGAAGGAAAAAAAGGTGATGATGAACTTTCGGATATTTCAAAAATTGTTGACTATCTCGCCAACCTTTCGGAATCAGAAAGAGCGAAATTTAGAAATGTATTTAATAACGATTACAAGGGAAAACTTCGCCTGACAAGAAACACACAGGCAGATGATGAAATTTTACTTTCCTACGGAATTGGTGACTATTGGGGCATTATCAACGTGGGTAACGGCTTGAACTTTATCAACGATTACAAAGGCGAGAATGTAGAGAAAGTTACCAGCACATCAATTGTCATTAGTAACATTGAAAAATATCTTTTTGAAAATATTGACAAACCACAATCGCCCATCAATGTATTGATTGGTAGTAGAAAGTTTGCCGAAGGCTGGAACTGTTTCCGTGTTTCGGTAATCGGTTTGATTAATTTGGGTAAAACCAAAGGCAATAAAATCATCCAGATTTTTGGTCGTGGTGTTCGTTTAAAAGGATTAAAAAATGATGGTAAGCGAAAAGACCTGAATCATATTGATGACTATTTTTCTCTCAATAAAACAAATGAACTTGATAAGCTGAAACGATTGGAAACGCTCTGCGTTTTTAGTTTACAGCGAAGTTACCTTGAAACCTTTACAGAAGCAGTAAGTAGCGAATTGGAAATAACCAAGACCTTTGAAATTTCTGTTAATCCAAGTCTGATAAAACTAAACAGCGGTGATGTTGCCTTTGACACTTACAAAAAGGACTTAAAGATTTTTAAACTCTCTAAAACTTCGGTTGATGTTAAAAGAGTTTTACTCTATCCCAATGATAATAAAGTAGAGTATGAATTTGTGTTGGATGGGAAGCAACAGAAAGCAGCAATCAATAATTTCAGTTTTAGTCTTGATTATAGAACAAACCGAAATGAAGAAGGCAGAAACATAAAAAACACTTTAAAGCAGCTAAACAACAAGCATTCTGCATTTATCAATTATCAGCCGTTTGTTAAAACCCTGACAGAGCAAGCAGAAGAATCAAACATCCAATTATACAAGGCAGGAGCAACACTTTCCGAAATCAACATAGACGATGTTTTGGCATACATTGATGAAATAAAATACAAAGATGAATTGCCTGAATTGGATTTTGACTTTACCGAGAATGTGAACACCAAAATCGGGGAAGAATTTGTTAAGAAAGTTCGTAATAAAATTAACTGGCATTTAAACAGTAGTATCTACCAATACGAAGAAGAACTGAAACAAAGCACAGGCGAAATCAAAGGTGATTTTATAGAGAAATACACATTAGTCAAGTCTTTCAAGCTATCAAAGAAAGTTGGAGCAACCACAAAGCAGAAAACTGAAAAAGAGCTGAATCAGGAAATAGCCGACTTTACAAAAACCATTCGGGACATTGAAAACGCCTTAATTATTGAAAAAATTGGAAACCATATTTACGGGCCGTTGCTTCGGGAAAACAAACTGGTTTTAAAAGACGATGTAAAACTCACTCCCGACAAACTCAATGATGGAGAAAAGAAGTTTGTTAAAGACTTTGCGGCATATATCAAAGAGAAACCTGAAAAATTCAAGGAATTTGATGTTTACCTGATGCGAAATGTGGAATCGCTGAAATCAATCGGAATTTATCTCAATGACGATTCAGAAGTTTTCTATCCCGACTTTATAATGTGGCTAATTGGGAAAGACAAAGTTCATATCAATTTCATTGACCCCAAAGGACAAATGGGAACAAAGGACTTTGCAACCGAACAATACAAAGAGAAAGTTACCATTGCTGACAAAGCCAACAATCCAACTCTGCCAAATATTGAAAAAGAATTAAAGCGCATTCACAAACAGGAATTTACAATCAACTCATTTATATTACTCCGTGATAGTTCAGAGTTAGGTAAAAATCAAATATCCCAGTGGAAAAAGGATAATATGATTGCTAAAAACATTTTGCGACTTGATTGGCACAAGCAAGACGAGAAAGAAAACAATGCAGACCAAGATAAATTAGTTGACAGTAAAACGTATTTGGATTGGATATTAGAAAAGATGCTTTAATATGGTAGAGACTATTACAGTATTCTGTTATGGCTCGAATATGAGTAGCAAAAGATTAAAATTCACTAAATACATTACAAGTCAACTGATTAACATTCCAATCCTGATTATAAGTTATTTGGGATTAAGGACATTAAAATTAAGATATTTCAACCATTAAATAAACAGACAAATTATGATTCGAACAGACATAGAAAAAGCAATATTCGAATATCAATCTGAATCTAATCCAGATGACAGATATACCTCGTTTGATTATTGCTACAATTACTTTCGTGAAACAACTGATTTAAATAAAGATATTGAAAAGAGCTGTTCGGTACTTGGATACTATTTGGCAAGTTGGGGCATGTTAAGAAGTTCAAGTTTTTTATCGAAGAAAAGCATTAAACATCTTCAGCCAACGATTGAATACATAAGCACACTTGACAAGTCCGTTTGGGATATTGATGTTGACACCTACCCTCAAAATCTCGAAAGAATAATTACAATTTATGATGAGATAAAAAAAAGGCTTATTCCCAATGGTAAAACTGACTTAACTTTAGTAACAAAAGTTTTGCTTGGTGTTTTCGGCTTCACTCCCGCATTTGATTCATATTTTTGCAAAACCTTCCGTAAAATTTCCTATGGTGTATTTGGTTTTAGAAAATTCGATACTAACTCATTGTGGTATTTATACGATTTTTACGTGGATAATAAGGATACCATTGATTATTTAGCAACTCAAACATTTACGACTGACTTCAATACTGGTATGAAAACCAAAACAAATTATACCAAAGCAAAAATCATAGATATGTATGGTTTTAGCACGGGACTTCCTAAGAAAAATGAATTAGTATTTCAAATTGGAGGTGAAGGTGGTGAAATAACCATTAGCCGCCAAAAGACCAAATCAGGCGTGAAATATATGTATCATCATGGTGAGTTTGACCCAACAAATGAGGGACTTGATGTGAATATTAATGGAGAATACAACACTTTTGAACAACCCTTTCAATTAATAAACAACCAATTCCCTTGGTGGTACACTCTGTATGTAGAAACCGTGCATGAAGATGTTAGGAATTATATAATTGACAGATTCATTGAAAAATTAAACGAAAAATCTATAGCTCCTGAATACTTTCTAAACGAACGATACCGAATGGAAGAAATACTTAATATTAAACTTAATCACACGGGTAGTAAGCAGACAAACGATTTAAATTGGAGTTTTTTTACTTATGAATGCAATAACAAAACGGATTTGTACCAAAACAAGGACTCCGCTTCAAAGGATAAAAAATGATGAGCATAGATAAACTAAGACCTAAGAATATAACCGATATCATTTTTAGATTAGATGAATATCTGGATTACATGCGGGAACATATGCAAGAGGCTTCAGCACTTATAAATTATTTAGATAACTATATCAAAGATTATTTTCAGGCTAAACTTGCAGGAGAGTCAGAACTTAAAGAACTGACTGTAAAAATTGTTGATGAATTATATAAAAGGAACTGCTTATCCACAACAGGCAAGTTGACGAAATGATTAAATTTACTGCATGGAAATAGAAGAAAAATACCCAAAGGATTTTCAAGAATTTCTTGCACA
>WTWZ01000095.1 GCA_009773765.1 Prolixibacteraceae bacterium
CCTTTGCTATTGCAGCCAAGCCTGCCATAAGAATTGCAATAACAAAAAAAGTGTTTAATAGCATATTTCGGAATACCTTTTTCATCCGAATTGGATCATCTTGCAATGTTGCCAAAACAGGATATCCAACAGCAGTTACAACAGCAGAAACATTTTGACTTGGCATATTTTTAAACATTTCAGCACGGGTAAAATATCCTAAATCCTGGGGTGTAAAGTACTTTGCAATTATAAGATAATTGATATTGTTCAAAAAAGTCCCAATTAATCCACTCAATAATAATTTTGACCCAAAACCAAATAATTCTTTTAAAGAAGAAATGCTAAAAACTAATTCAGGTTTCCATTTATTCCAATACCCAAGCATTATTGATGTTAATGTCTTGCTTGTAAGCGTTTTTATTACCAAACTCCACACTCCAAAACCCGTAATAGCTAAAGTTATTGCGGTTATACCTGAAAGAGTTGAAGCAATTATCGAAATTTTTGTTTGTACCTTAAAGTCAATTTGCTTTATCAGCTTTGCCTGGTGGATTAGCGTGAGTGAACTAATTATTAAACCAACTCCCAGCACCTGAATCAACGGTTTAAGTGCCGGATTTTTAAAGAAGGTACCAATTGGCCCTGCTGTTAGTAATAGAATTAAAAAAAAAAGAACCCCAATGAAAAAATTAAAAAAGAATACAGTTGAATAATCCTTTTGAGTACAATTTTGTTTACGAATAATTGCCTGAATGAATCCACTGTTTATGAATACTTCTGAAAGTACTATAACAACAGTAATAGTACCAATAAGTCCGAATTCCACTGGTGATAAAAGTCTTGCAAGTACAAATCCAACAATAAACTCAATACCTAATGAAGAAAAATTCCCTGTAGCACTCCATAAAACTCCGCTTATTGCTCTTTCTTTTATAGGTTGCATTAAGTTTTAACTTTTTTTGAAAATTTATTTTATTTATAGGGTGTGATGCAATAATATTTATTATTCCCGGGATTAATTGGAACATTTATCTGACGGTTATTTTTCAATATGTGAAATAGTCAAGGTGCAGTTGTAAGGCTAACCTGGTTTCCGTAAGCTGTAAATGAACTATTGGTAGCATAAGCTCTAACGTAATAGATAGTGCCGGAGATTAATCCTGTTATTAAACTTGTAAATATGCCCGTTTCTGTTCCATCGGTAGTTTTATTGTCTAAAAGTGTAGGATTTGGATAGGTACTCCAGCAGACTCCACGGGCTGTTATTGTTCCGCCGCCACTGCTTATAATATTTCCACCACTTTTTGCTGAGTTACCTGTTATAGCAGATATTGCTGTGGTCGTAAGAATTGGCAAAACTGTTATCCATTCAGGTTTATTCGATGCTGTAAATTGTAAAAACTGACCTGGTTGACCGGCAGCCACCAATTCCCATGAAGTTCCATTCCAGTACTGCATATCACCTTGATTTACGCCAACCGGAAATTCAGGCTTATTCAAAATCTGAGCATCGCCGGTTGTGGCGTTCCAGTCGGCGTTAACATTAACCTCGGATCCAGGTTCAATTCCAGCCAGTTTTGATGCATCTATTGATGGATAACTATTCTTTGCTGTGTTTTCAATAACAGCCGGATTGTTTGTTACACTTGTTTGAAAATCTATTACTTGCGAAGCGGTTATACTTATTCCTGAAGTTTTATTCCATGCTGCAAAATTAGGGTCGGACTCTGAAAAGCTGGTTAGAAAATTTGGTGTCCAGTTTTCCCATTTAAAGGTTGCGGAATTATATTTTAGCAATTGATTATTAACAACCGAATTAAATGAGAATGGATTAGAAGTTATTTCACTCCATGCAGGAACATAATTTATAGGACGATATAAACCTGCATGGTTGCCCCAACTATACGCTTTATTCCAATTGGTTGAGTTACCTTCAGTTGCAGTTATTATGCTGTTCGCGGAAATATTTCCGTTAACTGTTAATTTTTGTGTTGGGGTAGTAGTGCCAATACCTACTTTACCCGATACCATCGGATTCAGCAGAAGATTATAGGCTCCATCGCTTTGTAAAGTAAGTGCTCCGGTCGCATTATTTCTAAGCTCGATATATGCGCTTTGAGTGGCCATTCGTTGCGAGCCTGCTAAATTGATAATACCATTATTGCCAATTGAAAATGTACTGGTACCTGCTGAATTTCGTATTACAAATGCCTGTGTTATGCCAACATCGGTGCCTTTAATTTCAAGAAGCGCCGAAGGGCTGGAAGTATTAATACCTACATTTGAGCCATTCGTAAAAATAGGACTATTGGCCAGTATGGTAGATGTTTTGTAGGGTATAAAACCAGTACTTAATCCGGAAGCAGGGTAAATGCTGGCAGGAGCAATCCCTGCATCAGCCAAACTTCTCCAAACGGGAGAAAGGTTATTGCCCTGACTTATTGGTATTTGTCCTGCTATACCAGCAAATCCTGTCCTTATCCAATCAAGGAAGGTTGATAATCCCGAAAGTTTATAGGAGGTTGCATTAACGGCGCCATTAACCTGTAATTTGTTGGAAACATCGTTTGTAGTGGTTCCTATCAGGACATTGCCGGCATCAGGATTAAGAAGCATATTAAAAGCTCCGTCACTTTCTAAAGTTAGAGCTCCAGTTGCATTGTTTCTAAGTTCAATAAAAGCCCCTTGAGTAGCCATCCGTTGTGAACCGGCAAGATTAATTATGCCATTATTGCCAATTGAAAATGTACTGGTACCTGCTGAATTTCGTATTACAAATGCCTGTGTTATGCCCACATCGGTGCCTTTGATATCAAGAAGCGCTGAAGGGCTGGAAGTATTAATACCTACTTTTGTGCCATTAGTAAAAATAGAACTATTTGCCAGTAGGGTAGATGTTTTGTAAGGTATAAAACCAGTACTTAATCCGGATGCAGGGTAAATGCTGGAAGGAGCAATCCCTGCATCAGCCAGACTTTTCCAAACAGGAGAAAGGTTATTACCCTGACTTATTGGTATCTGTCCTGCTAAACCTGCAAATCCTGTCCTTATCCAATCAAGGAAGGTTGATATTCCTGAAAGTTTGTAGGAGGAAGCATTAACAGAGCCATTATCTGTTATAGAAAACGTGTTAATTCCATTTGAATTGTTAATAGCAAATGCTAATCCACCTGATGTTCCATTTCCTTTAATATCAAGTTTTGCAATAGGATTATCTGTGTTAATACCGACAGAACCTCTTAACCAGGTTTTCTTAAGTGAATTTCCTAAAACAACCTGATTGTTTGAATTGGTGTAGGCATAACTACCAATTGCAATAGAATTGCTGGCATCAATTTTCTGCTGTGCACTAAAACCTGATCTGTAGCCAATGAAAATGTTTTCAATTCCGTTTATTAATGTACGACCCGCTTCTCCACCTATGCCAATATTGTAATTATTAAGTGCGCTGTACAGTGCACCGACACCAACCGCGGTATTAAAATTGCCAAGTATATTGCTAAAAAGAGAATTTCCTCCCACTGCAGTATTTTGGGAACCTTCTGTATTATATACTAAACTTGAGTTTCCAATTGATGTATTATACTGCCCTGTTGTATTTCTTTGTAAAGCATCGACACCAATTGCATTATTTTCACTTCCTGTTGTATTCCAATACAAAGCATCACCTCCGACAGCTACATTGTGAACTCCCGAAAGATTATTACGCATACTTCCGTCACCGACAGCGGTATTATAAAACCCGGTCAGATTGTTTTCCAAACTTAAAGTTCCGATTGCCACATTTTTATAACCAGTTGTTATGGAAGTTCCTGACATGAATCCTAAAGTAACATTACTTGTACCCATGTACCAATTAGAAATATCTCCTATTGAATTTTGACCCCCACCTCCAATCCAAATATTATTGCCGCTCGAATTTGTTCCTTTGTAAGTAGATATCAATAAATTATCAATACCAGTAACATGGATAGGACTATTTGCCAAAACAGTACTGGTTTTAAATGGAATGAATCCTGTGGTTAACCCTTCGGCAGGATAAACAGAAGAAGGTGCATAAAAACTGCCGTTCTGCCCATCCAGCAAATCGGCATTCAAATTAGTTACTATATTGGTATTTCCCATTTCACCTCCGGCAAGTGGCAGATATGGGTGTGAATGTTCTGTTAAGGAATACAAGCCGGCATGATTCCCCCAGCTATAAGCGCTGTTCCAATTTGTAAAATTTGTTGGGGTTATTCCGTAAGCGACATGGTTTGTAAAAACAGGATCTGTTTCGGTAATGCCACCGCTTATTTTTTCGGCTGTTTTGGCATACAAAGCATAAGGCACGCTAAGTAACTCACTTACACTTGTGATTGTAAATTCGGTGCCGCCAAGAGGATCGATTTCAGTTTTTATGAAATAGGGGCCTTCTGCCCAATTAATTGATGTAAAAGAACCTGTAAGTGGTGTTCCACTCCCGATTTCCAAGGTAACCAGTCCGTTTGCATTGGCCTGTGGGTTTGGATTATAAATCTCCCTGTAAACTTCAGTTCCTGAGGTTGATCCCTGTAATATACTGACCTGAATCCCAATGGGACTTGCCGTAACCAAATTGTTACTGCTATTCCTGATTACAGCCTGATAGCTCATTTTTTGAGGAGCCTGTGAGAACATGGGTTTGGCTAACGTTAACAAAATTATGAATGAAATTAATTTTCTCAACTGATTTAGTATTTAATGATTTTGAATGTTTTCATTGATTTATTTCCCTTTACAACATTCAGAATATAGGTGGCAGGAACCAGATATTGCATATCAATACCCGTGGAATTGTTTTCAATCTTTTTACTTTCAATAAGTTTTCCATTCAAATCGAAAAGTTGATATGACAGATTAAAATCCCCGCTTTCTATGAAATCGATTGTTAGTGTTAGTAAATCACTAGTTGGATTTGGATAAGCCGTAAATTTCAGGTTAATGGATTTTTCATCGCCACTTTTAGCTAATACTGAAGATAATGTTGTATTGAATCCACTTTTATCAATACTCTGGATATTTGCATTTTTTACGGCTTGCACCACTGAAATTTCGTAGGGTTGTTGGACTCCCTGTGCCTCAGATCCTGTACTGCCTGTATTATAAAGGTAAGTTACCTGTCCGATGGAATAGCTGGCCGATCCCCCGCTACCTGAAGCATCTTTGCCCGCGGTAAGAATGGTTTCCTGTGAATAGCTTTCAGAATAGAAACACAGTACAAGGGATATTTGCAGGATTACAATTTTCAAAACGATTTTGAGTTTCATAATTTATACGCCTTTTCAGAACTTTCTTTCACCATATTCCGCATGTCAACAATTAACTTTGCCTGTTCTTTTATAAATTCAAAATCGAAAGCATCATGGTTGGTTTTGAAAACAACACAGCCGGCATTTTGCAAAGTTTCAGCAGGTAAATAGGCACCCGGTTTACATTACCAGAAAATATGTTTTGAAAATGGTGAGATATTCATTTTATATGAAACTGATTATTTTAAAGATAGTGAAATTGATTGATAATAGTCAGGGTTCCGAGTTTAGAGTTCAAAGTTCAAAGTTCAGAGTTCAAGGTTTATAGGCATTGGTCACTTGTCATTGGGAAGAGGCTGTCAACTGGGTACTTGATACTGCCCGTCCGGATGACCCCGGTCGGACGGGGATGCTTGATGCTTGATTCTTGATGCTTGATACTTGATGTTGGATTCTGGGAAAAATCTGAAATCGTTAATCGTTAATCATTAATCGTTAATCGGGGGTCAGAGTTCAAAGTTTGTTATTTCTTGTTCTTTATTCATGCATTCCCGCATACATGCCAGCCTGAACGAGTTCTTTCGGGCAGGCATTGGTCATTGGATTTCTGTGTGTTGGCTTTCCCCTTTAGGAGCCAGGGGTAGCGGGGGC
>WTWZ01000096.1 GCA_009773765.1 Prolixibacteraceae bacterium
GGCGGGGCACCACCTCTTCCCATACCGAACAGAGAAGTTAAGCCCGCCAGCGCCGATGGTACTGCGTAACAGTGGGAGAGTAGGTCGCTGCCAACTTTATCAGGCCCGTGTTCTTAGGAGCACGGGCTTTTTTTATTGGCCCTGTATGATAAACCAATCCTGCAGTTTGAATGAGGGCTGCGCCGCCCCGCCGGCGGGAAGGCAATACGAAATGCTTATTGGTGTTTATAATGAGTTTTAAAAGCCCCGTGTTGAGTATCGACTGCAAAAAGAAGGAGCGTTTGGGTAACTTTTACCGGAGGGGAAAATGATTTTGCACAAATACAGTAAAAGTATTTGACCATGACTATGGACATTTATCCCAGGGAAATGTCATCTCACATGGCATTTATGATATTCTGGCCTATAAATAATAAAGGTTGTTTATATATCAATTGGGGGAAGTAGCGAAATCGCTGACTTTATATTGGACAATAAGCAATCTGCTTTGGAAGTAGTTGGAATATTGAATAAGCAACGAATCGAGATTTAACGAAAATGCAGGTTCATGGACCGGAGCTTAAGGTTTAATGCAAACCGGTTTTTAAAGGTCATTCCCGATTCTGGGGAAAGGGTAAAATTCGTACTGGCGGCGCACAACATAGGGCTTGGGCATGTGAATGATGCACAACAGCTGGCCAAAAAGTATGGAAAGAACCATTTGATTTGAAATGATAACGTTGATTTTTACCTTCAAAGCAAATCGGAAGAGAAATATTTTAAAGATGATTTAGTTCGCTGGGGGTATTGTCGGGGTGAAGAGGCTATAGGTTTTGTGAGAAATGTAACTAACAATTACAAACAATACGTAAATGATATTCGCAGATATTAGTATGCAGCTTAAATTTATTTCCAAACTATTGATCCTTTTTCAACGTAAGGTATTTTCCCAACCTCCGGCATTTCATAATATTTGACTATATTGCCATTTTCACAATTTATCTTTGCTACCCCATAAATGCCACTTACAAAAACACAATTTTCATTTTCAGTGATGCGCCATGCTAAGAAATTATGTAAATGAGCTATTCCCGGCATTCTACTGTTCCAGATTTCTTCATTTGTTTTTGTTTTGTATAAAGTTACTGGATTTTCGATAAATGAATTATCAATATAGTATTCACCATCTGGAGAGAAATATATCCCTTTGTAATTTGTAGGTATTAACATTTTATTTTCCAAATCAAAAAGAAATACTTTTGTTTTATCACGTGTAAAATTATAAAGGTAGGTATTTTGGTCAAAAGCAGCATATTGAATATCCACTAAATAAAATTCATTAAAATCGGAAATCTCATATATAATCTCACCGGTCATTGTTTCACTTCGGAAAATGCCTATTTGTTTGGCAGGGGCGCCTACTCCAAGTTCAACAACAGTATCTGTAACCAAATACAGTAAATCATTCTTCTCAGGTATCCAACAATAAGCAACCGATTTGCCCTTTATAACAAAAATAAGGGTATCATTTTTAAATACAGCGATATTTCTATCAGGTTGATTATGTAATTCTCTATTCGTATACATACCCGCTGAATACTCATTGTTGATTTTGATATTCCGTATAGAGTGTAGGTTGCTGTTTTTTATTTCCTGCAAAGTTTTAATTTTTTGATCCATATCATTTGGTTTTATATTTATTTCAATGGTAACAAGATTTTTCCCAACCTGCACTTTTAATGGATTTGCTATGAGAATTTTAGATGAAAAAAACCATAGAATGAGACAAAATATAAATTTATACTTCATATTATAAACGTTTTAAAGGTTATATTTTATAGTGCCGAAACACATTATTTAGATGAACTTAAACTTTTATTGAACAATATTTATAATTGAAAACCAATACCCCTAAACTGCCCCTTGTTTGCAGATAGGGGTATGAAGTTTTGAGTTTAACTCAAGGTTTTTTTTATGAAAATCTTTTCGCCTCTTGAATGGAAATCACCAAGAGGCTTCATTGGATAAACCTGTTTATGGATTTAGTTTTACGCGATTTCATGTAGTTGATTTTTGTATGTACTGATACAAGTTATGACAAAAAAGAATAGAAAGCAAATTAAAAAATATAAAGAAATCGTTTTATTTTGAATAGACTAACATTCAGATAATAAGTAGAAAACAATGTGGTTTGGATTCAGATTTTATTGGAGATAAAATTAATACTCCGGGTTACTAGTTGTGGAAAAAACAGTATTGGAGAAACAATGTGTTAAAAAAGTTACTATCCTAAAACATCCCCGAATTCCAATAAAATCATAGCTGTTGTAACCCAAATAATTTCATTTTCGAATTTAAAGCACGGAACTTTTAACTGACCAGTAAAGGTTTCAATTTTGGTTTCTTCCATGATATTTTTTAATAGCCTCAATAGAAATGAAATTGATTTCTCAACTTCATTTTTATTGATTATAAGCTCTCCCTCGGAAGAACTGTCCTGATAAATCGGGTGGCCGGGGAGAGGCTTCCTATTTAAACGCCTCAATCAAAATCTCCAGAATTTTCTTTCCGGCGGCGGCAACGCTTGTTCCGGGACCAAAAATGGCAACCGCTCCTGCATCATACAAATACTGGTAATCCTGCGCGGGAATCACACCGCCACAAATCACCATAATATCGTCGCGGCCCAGTTTTTTCAGCTCTTCGATAACGGCCGGAACCAAAGTTTTGTGACCTGCGGCCAGCGATGAAACGCCCAAAACATGCACGTCGTTTTCAACGGCTTGTTTGGCAGCTTCTTCCGGTGTCTGGAACAGCGGTCCCATGTCCACATCGAAGCCGATGTCGGCGTAACCTGTGGCAACTACTTTTGCGCCGCGGTCGTGGCCATCCTGACCCATTTTGGCAATCATAATACGTGGCTGGCGGCCTTCCATTTCTGCAAACTGTTTCGCCAGCGCTTGAGCTTCTTCAAACTCACCTTTTCCCTGTGCTTCCGATTTATACACGCCTTCAATTGTTCTGATTACTGCTTTATAACGTCCTGCCACTTTTTCGCAGGCATCCGAAATTTCTCCCAAAGATGCACGTTTTTTTGCTGCATCAATCGCCAGTTCCAGCAAATTTCCCTTTCCGGTTTCAGCGGCTTTGGTTATTGCTGCCAGCGAAGCCTGAACTTCAGCTTCATTCCGGTTGGCACGCAAAGTTTTTAAACGTTCAATCTGCGAAAGGCGAACTGCTGTGTTATCGATGTCCAGAATATCAATCGGGTCTTCTTTTTCCAAACGGTATTTATTGATACCAACTATGGTTTGTGTTCCGCTGTCGATTTTTCCCTGAGCACGCGCTGCAGCTTCTTCGATACGCATTTTTGGAACGCCTGTTTCGATGGCTTTTGCCATTCCACCCAGTTTTTCAACCTCTTCGATTAAAGCCCACGCTTTTTGTGCCAGTTCGTGTGTCAGCGTTTCAACATAATACGAACCAGCCCACGGGTCAACCGAGCGACAAATTTCTGTTTCCTGCTGAAGATAAATCTGTGTATTTCTTGCAATACGAGCCGAGAAATCGGTAGGCAATGCAATCGCTTCATCAAGCGCGTTGGTATGCAAACTCTGTGTGTGTCCCAATGCTGCTGCCATTGCTTCAATTGCTGTTCTGCCCACGTTGTTAAAAGGATCCTGCTCGGTTAACGACCAGCCCGAAGTTTGTGAGTGCGTGCGCAGCGCCATCGATTTTGGATTTTTCGGGTTGAACTGTTTTACCAGTTTTGCCCAAATCATGCGGGCTGCACGCATTTTTGCAATTTCCATAAAATGGTTCATGCCAATTGCCCAGAAAAACGACAAACGCGGTGCAAATGCATCGATATCCATTCCGGCATTGATGCCGGCACGGAGGTATTCCAATCCGTCGGCCAGCGTGTAAGCCATTTCAATATCGGCAGTGGCTCCGGCTTCCTGCATGTGGTAGCCCGAAATGGAAATTGAATTGAACTTCGGCATTTTCTGTGAAGTGAATTCAAAAATATCGGCAATGATTTTCATCGAGAATCCGGGTGGATAAATGTAAGTGTTACGCACCATGAATTCTTTCAGAATATCGTTCTGAATGGTTCCTGATAGTTGTTCCAGGGTAGCGCCTTGTTCCAGACCGGTAACGATGTAAAATGCCAGAACAGGTAAAACTGCTCCATTCATGGTCATCGATACCGACATTTTGTCGAGAGGAATCTGGTCGAACAGGATTTTCATATCCAGGATTGAGTCGATGGCAACGCCAGCTTTACCTACATCGCCGATAACACGGGGATGGTCGGAGTCGTATCCGCGGTGTGTTGCGAGGTCGAAAGCAACCGACAAACCTTTTTGTCCGGCAGCCAGATTTCGGCGATAAAATGCATTTGATTCTTCAGCCGTTGAAAAACCTGCGTACTGGCGGATTGTCCAGGGCTGCATTACGTACATGGTTGAATAAGGACCGCGAAGGAACGGCGCCACACCGGCGGCGTAGTTCAAATGTTCCATACCCTCCAAATCTTCTTTGGTGTAAACTGGTTTCACCGGAATCTGTTCCGGCGTTTTCCAGTTTTTCTCTATTTTATTTTTAGCAACCCATTCAGCGGTATTTTCCTGCCGAGTGGCTGCTTTGATATTTATGTCTTTGAAATTTGGTTTCATAATTTTTCTTTTTTTAACACGAAGACACTAAGTCACGAAGTTTTTTATTATTCTGTTCAGTCTTTATTTTTTTCAATTCTTCTTTGTGTCTTTGCGCCTTTGTGTTTAAATTTTTTCGAAGACACTAAGTCACGAAGGTTAGAAATAGCCATTTATTTTTCTTTTAATCCCTTCTTTTATTAAGAGTACATTAAAGTTTATAAGATATCCTAATTTGAAGTCAGCAAGTTTCATGTATGTTAAAACCTGAACTTCATGAACCGGCAACAAACATTCAACTGCTTTTAATTCTATTACGATAGTTTTTTCAACCAATAGATCAATAATAAATTCCTTTTGAAGTTGTTTTCCTTTGTAGATTACAGGAAGGTTTACTTGTCTTTCAACAAAAAGGCCACGATTTTCCAACTCTTCCACAAGACAAATTTCATAAACAGATTCGAGTAAACCCGGACCAAGTTCAGAGTGCACTTCAAATGCAGCATTAACAATTTGTTTTCCGATTTTTTCTATATCCGTTTTCGAAATCATCTTAGTGCCTTTGTGTCTTTGTGTTTAAATATTTAGTAACGTTTGATATGATTTCAACTCTTCCAAAATATTGCTTTTCATACTGATAAAATTGGTAATACCTTTATCATCCAGTTCTTTCTGGCAAGCGGGAGCGCCGGCAATAACCAGTATTTCATCTTCTAAAAGATAGGCAGCTTTTGGCGCTAATTCAGCATATTCTTCATCCGAACTGCATAAAACCACAATGTCAGCTCCGGCAGTTTTTGCTGCGGCAACACCTTCTTCAACTGTGTCAAATCCGTTATTATCGATTACCGTAAATCCGGCAACGGCAAAAAAGTTACAGCTAAACTGTGAACGTGTTTTTCGCATGGCCAGGTTTCCAATCGTGAGCATAAATGCAACCGGTCTTTTGTTGGTTTTCGAGTAAACATCGGTGGTGTAGCGAAGTGCTTCGAATGCCTGTGCTGCGCGGTAAGGTTTCAAAGTTTCAACTTCGGCGTTTTCATCAGTCAAATCAACCGGTTCAAAAAGAGAACCATCAAATTCGGCAGTAATTTTTTCGGTGAAGTTCGGGAACTGGTTGGTTCCCAAAAGGTTTTCG
>WTWZ01000097.1 GCA_009773765.1 Prolixibacteraceae bacterium
TAAACCGTTTGATGGGTTGTAAGGATGCAGCCAGAATCTGCTCGTCAGGCAATTCATTAAAATTGAAATACATTCCGGTCAATTCAATCCGGCCTTCTTTTACTCTTTTTTTGAAACGTTCCACCTGTTCTGCCGGACGGCTTTTCAGGTATTCGTCAACCGCCCAGGCTGCTTCGCATGTCCAGCGGAATTTTGAATCTTCCGGGTAATTATCTGTAATGTCGCAGTAATCAAGTGCGTAGTCGATATAACGCAAATGTTCTGCAAGAATTTCGGTTTGTGGCCGGGTGTAACCAATATCGGTGTGCGTATGTTGTACAAAATTCACCCGCCAGTTGCGCACGGGTTTAATTGTAATTTCGCCTTTTTCAGTAAATCCGGCAGTTTCGAGCCTGTACGATACAGTTTTATCCTGTTCTACTTCAGGCAAATCAACCCGTAAATAGTTGTAACCAAATTGCAATTCGGTTTTTTTTACCAATTGTTTCCCGATGTATATTTTTGCTGGCGAAGGATTTCCAAAATGAAGCACACCAATTACGCCAAGCTGCTTTTTTTGTCCGTTGATTTCTGAAATAGCAGGCAGCGATTTTAAACTTAACCGGGTTTCCAATGGAAATTTAAAGGTCATGTACCACGAGGTTTTATCAAACTTTCCTCCGGTAACTTTTATTTTCAGAGGTTTGCCTTTCGTAACTTTTTGCGCGGGTATTTTCAGGTACATAAAACCAAACCTGTCACCATGCTGGTCAATCATATCTTTTTGAAATGAAAGGGAGGAACCATCTGCGGCATCCAATTCCCAATTGTTGGAACCATCGGCCCAGAACGAAAATTTATCTTCGCCGTTAACCTGCAAATCAAACCTTGCGCGGCCTGGTGATGAACCTATCCCGGCAAGCCATACGAAAGTGACAAACTCCTGCTCAAACTTTTCGGGCGCTGGCGAGGTTTCCCATTCCATCGTAGAATTGCCATCTGTAGCCCGAATCAGCAAACATTCCTTTGCCGGAGGAATGGAAGAGTGGTAACTAAAATCTTCACCTGTGATTTTCCTCTCAAACCCGTTAACAATATGTGTGTCCGAAAAGTCGGGAGTTTGCGCATAAGTCGCTGTAAAAGATACTATTGTCAGGAGCAAAACTATTTTTGTCTTCATTATTGTTTTATTTTTGGTTGAAAAGATAGGAATAAGAAATAAAATTGAAAAGAAATCCCAAGTTCAATTTGTAATTTCAAAACGTTATTTTTACATCCGATTATCAAAAAAAAAGATAAATTATGAAAAACAATTTAGTTTTATCAGCAATTATGGCGTTCACAATATTATTTCAGGTATCGTGTACAAAAAAAATACCCACCGACCTAACTAAAACCAGTTTTATTCCAAAACCGGTTTCTGTTGTTGCAACCGGTGAAACATTCGAATTAACCCGTTCAACTGTTGTTTATTATCAGGAAGGAGTTGAGGGTTTACAACAAACTGCACAATATCTTACGGTTGAACTTAACCGGATTGGCGGAATTACGCCAACAGTTAATTCAACTGCGGAAGCGCCAGCTTCCGGAATTTACCTGTCTGTTGGCGATCACGGCCAGGAATTGGGAGAGGAAGGCTATGTTCTAAACATTGGCAAAAAAGTTATAAATATCAGCGCTAACCGTGTGGCTGGTTGTTTTTTTGGCATACAGACTTTGCTGCAAACCATGCCTGCCGGGCAAACAACTGCTTTGCCTATTGAAATTGCAACAGGTACAATCCGCGATTTTCCGGAATTCGGTTATCGTGGCGCTATGCTGGATGTGGCGCGGCACTTTTTTTCAGTTCAAGATGTAAAACGGTTTATCGATTTTTTGGCTGCTTATAAAATGAACGTCCTGCATTTGCATTTGTCGGATGACCAGGGCTGGAGGATTGAAATTAAATCGTGGCCTAAATTGACAGAAATAGGTGGCAGCACAGAAGTTGGCGGCGGAGAAGGAGGTTTTTACACACAGGAGCAATATACAGAAATTGTTAATTATGCCTTGGAAAGGAACATCACAATAATTCCGGAAATTGATATGCCTGGCCATACAAACGCTGCACTGGCTTCGTATGCTGAATTAAATTGTAACGGAAAAGCAACTGAATTATATACCGGAATAGAAGTTGGATTTAGCACACTTTGCACAAGAAAGGAAATTACGTACCAGTTTGTTGACGATGTTGTCCGCGAAATATCTGCAATTACTCCTGGGCCATATTTCCATATCGGAGGCGATGAATCTCTGGTAACTCCCCTTGATGACTATGTTTATTTCATTAACCGCGTTCAGGACATTGTGGTGAAATATGGGAAAAAGGTGATAGGATGGGATGAGATTGCTCATGCAACTTTAGTGGATGGTGCTACTGTTCAGTTTTGGGCCGATGTAAATAATACAAAGATGGCTGTTGGAAAAGGGGCAAAAGTTATTATGTCGCCCGCAAAGAAAGCCTATCTCGATATGAAGTACGACTCAACCACCCATTTAGGCCTTCATTGGGCAGGTTACATTGAAGTTGATACAGCTTACATTTGGGATCCGGCAAGTTATGTTGCAGGCATCACCAAAGAAAACATACTTGGGATTGAATCCCCGCTATGGTCGGAAACCGTTACCAATATTGATGAGATTGAATATATGGCTTTTCCGCGTTTGCCCGGTTATGCCGAAATTGGATGGACAGCGCCTGATGCCAGAAACTGGGACGAATATAAACAACGTTTGGCACAACACGGTAAACGATTTGAAGCGATGAACATCGATTTCTACCGTTCGCCCCTTGTTCCCTGGGAACAATAAAAGGCTGGACGTAAATTATAAGTCGTATCATTTTGTTAAAAAGCCGGACAAATTTTCCAATTATTGGAACTTAAAGTTTACTATATTCGTTTAAAGGCCTGTATGCCAGATTTTGGTTTTTTGGCTTGATTGTTGACGAGTAAAATATATGGGGAAAGTAACTTCTGTATTCATGATTGGTTTTATATTTAGGGGTTTGTAAATCATCAATCATCATCTTCAAAAAGCGTCCAAAGTTCTTTCCCCTTCTTTTTTTCTTCCAATTAAACCGAAATAATATTTGTTATAACGCATAACGATTTTCCGGTTTGATTTTAACCCAAATTGCAATATCTAACTTGTAACATTCATATTATCAGTGTTATCTGTTTTTCGGAAGTTCTCAGGAAATGGGAGCCTTCTTTCATGCGGGAAGCAAGGACTACCTTTCCCGGACCATCCAATGTGGGTAGTTTGCTATTCTCCCGGTTCGTTTCTGAGCGGCTTCATCCGGAGTGCAAATATGTTTATTTTTCCAGCGAAATATGAAGAAATTGCCGTCTTTATCACCCGTGATGTTTATCGTGGAGTAACTGTTTTCGATGGGGTGGGCTGGTATTCCAAAGAATAGATCAAAATCGGAATGTCGATTGTCCGCAAGAAGGAGATCAGCGCCATATACGGAAAAATAAAGGAGATCGATCCCTACGCCTTTATTTCCATAGAAAGTGTGATGGGCGTTTACGGACAGGGATTTGAAAAATTAAAACTGTAATTTTCTAAAACTGCTTCATATAATCCAGAAAAATCTTTGCAGTCTTATCCAGATTCTCAATAGAACCGCCTCCATCTAAAACCTCGCACATTTCGTAAACCACCCAGCCCTGGTAACCAATTTCTTTCAGGGTATTCATCCAGTTTTTGTAATCTATAATGCCTTGTCCAACAGGTACAGCGCGCATCACCGGTTGCTCAGCCTGGTAATTGGTGAGGTTGTTCACGTATGTAAATCGCGGGAGAGTAACATAATCGGCCACAATGGTATTGATGATAAAAGGCTTCATTTTCAGAATCGATTCGCGTTGCTGTTCCAAAGTCAGGCCTTCCAAAACCGGCGACCACGCATCCCAGCCTGTCAGAACATTGGGCATGTTTACCTCTTTCAACAGCCAGTACATTGCATCGTGGTGAAGTGCAATGTCGTGGTGGTTTTGCACTGCCAGCGATACGCCATGTTCAGCAGCCAGTTTCCCTGACATTTTTAATCCGGCAACAACTTCAGCATATTGCTTGTCAAAGGGAACATCCGGGCGTTCATAGCCAGTAAAAATGCGTACCATATTGGTTCCCAGGTCTTTGGCCAGTTCGGCAATTTCGCCCACCCACGTTGCCTGAATTTCAGCATTTGGAATTCCGGGTTTGTCTATTCCGGCAGTAAAATCGGTATAACCTGCCAATCCAACCAAAGTCAAACCCAATGAATCAATTTTAGCTTTCAACCTGGCGCGGGCTGCCTTATCATAATCGTGTGGCGAAACATGCGGGCGTTTGGCCACAAGCATCACACCGTCGTAACCCAACTCTTTGGCTTTTACCAGAAATTCGTCAACGGTAAGCGGAGTCTGACCGCGCCAGATTCCGAGATAACTTACCGAATGCAAACATGTTTTTACTTTAAAATCAGCCGGATTCCCAGATGGGGTTTTTTGTGCTGACAGGAGTAGGGAGTTTAATAATGCTGTTAATAATACAATGACAAACTTTCTCATAATTAAATATTTAAATTAGTTTTATTTGGTTACCGTTTCCAAACGTTTCATAATTGAGAAAATAAACACTGCCGAAAGTAAACAGCAAACCACAAAAATAGCCCAAAGCTGCCACAAATCGAGTTTTCCCCAAAAATCGCTTCCAACAAACAGGAACTTATTTCCAACGGCGGTTGCCAGTAGCCATCCACCCTGCATTAATCCCTGGAAACGCGGTGGGGCCACTTTCGAAACAAACGAAAGCCCCATCGGGCTGAGGAACAGCTCCGCAATGGTAAGAACCAGGTAACTGCTTATCAGCCAGTAAGGAACTACTCTTGATGAGTCGGGTACCGGATTGTATTTTGTTACTCCATTTTCAATAAACTGCAACTCGTGGGGAGAAACCAAACCAATTGAACCAACCAGGATAACCACAAAACCAACAGCAGCAATTACCATCCCGATTCCAATCTTTCGGGGTGTGGACGGCTCCATATTTTTACTTCGCAACCAGGTGAATACGCCCATTACAGGAAAGGTTAAAGCCACAATAAACAGCGGGTTAAACGACTGGAAAACTTCGGGTGCAATTGGGTTTGAACTTTCAAAACCTGACATGAAAAACCACACCAGCGCGCCAAAAACCAATGTCATAGCTACACCTGCAAGTTTTAAGGTTTTTGCTTTGTTAAAGAGAAGCACAATTCCGGCAACTGCCCCAATAAACGACAATAAAGGATAAAGGCTAAAAAACAAATAGGTGAACGGCGCTACTTCCTTTACTGTATAGTCGCGCGCAAAGAAAGTCATTGTCAACCCGTTTTGATGGAAGGACATCCAAAAGAAAATAACCACAAAAAATACGAGAATGAGCGAAGATACCCGCGGCCTTTCCTCTTTTGTTGATATTTGCAGCATCATTGCAACAAAGCCCACAAAAAGTCCTACAGCTGCACCTAAAGCAACATCGTTCATTAAAAAATAGAAAATAACTGACGTTGTCAACATTAAGCCGGCAGCCAGCAGAAAACTCATAGTATTGGTTTTTGCACCGTCTTTATTCTCGGCTTTTACAACTTTACCAACCGTTGGCAAAAATTTATTGAAAATAATATAAACCAGCAG
>WTWZ01000098.1 GCA_009773765.1 Prolixibacteraceae bacterium
TACCTTCGCATAAATCTGAGTGGTTTTTACATCGGTATGGCCTAACATTTTGCTAACTGT
Organism: Prolixibacteraceae bacterium; assembly: GCA_009773765.1. GTDB lineage: Bacteria > Bacteroidota > Bacteroidia > Bacteroidales > Prolixibacteraceae > Draconibacterium. The sequence continues at coordinate 61 of WTWZ01000098.1, forward strand.
ATAAATATCGGTTCCTCCAGTCAACTGTAATGTAGCAAAGGTGTGCCTGAAACAATGGAAAGTTATCTTTTTGGTAATGCCTGCCGCAATAATCCAACGTTTGAGTGGGTCGGAAATCCATGCAGGGTCAGGCAATCCATCGAACACCAGTTCGTTTGTTTTGCCTTGTGGACCGCAAAGTTGTAACGCCTGTTGAGATATGGGCATATATTCCACACCTTTTGTTTTTTGTTGTGTGAAGTTGAGGCGTGCCTGGTCACCATTAATGACAATTTCTTTCCATTGCAATTTTTGAATATCACAATGGCGCAAGCCTGTGAGAGCTGAAAATAAGGCAGCACGTTTGAGCTCGGCTCTGTCGCATGGTGTTGAAGCAAGAGTATTCAGTTCTTCCACAGTAAGAAATTCGCGGCGGGTTTCCAGTTCTTTTATCCCCTTGATTCGAGCACCAATATCAATATTCAGAAAGCCATCAATAAAGGCTTTGTGCAGTGCAGCTTTGAAAATGCTGAAATAATTGGCAGCAGAATTTTGAGAGAGTTTTGTTTTATCAGATTTTCGGCTTGGTACAGTTAGAAGGAAGTTTTTAAAATCTTCGCACCAACCTTCTGTAATATTGGCAAAATAAAAGGTTTCACCAGCAAATTGTTTTAAGTAGTCGAGCACAACGAGCCAGGAAAGGCGAATGCTTTCAGAACGATTTTTATTTCGTTGGTTGGCAATATTGGAAAAGTATTCCATGAAATTGGTTTCCGCTTTTTGTTTGGCCTCCACTTTTTTCACTTCGTCAGCGGTATAAAGGTCAGCATTATCGTATTCTTTCTGGCGGAGCTTGCGAACGCCATCAGCATAAATAACACTTTCACGGTCCTTTTCACTTCTGCAAACAATCAATCCGTTTTCATCTCTTTTTGGTTTAAAAGTTTTACTGCCATCGGCTTCAGTCCTGGCAGTTCGTTTTTTATCCCATTCAACAGTTGTTACAGTACGATTTAAGTATTCACGAACCCTCTGAGGTGCGCTTTTGCCTTTTTCAAAAATCGGATAACTTTCAATATAAAGATACCATTCTTTCCGGTCTTCCACTTTCCGGAGTCGAACTGTTGCTTTTGTTTTAGCTAACTCTTTCATAGGTTGATTTTATTTGCTTGCAAAAATCTTGTCAATTTGTTCTTTGGGAACATATACATATTTACCTATCTGTCGTCTGGGAACTCCTAAGCGGCGAATAGTTTTATTGACAGTGGAGAGTGAGACACCAAATTTATCTGTAACTTCAGCAATGGTATAGCACTCATTTGGTTCGTAACTCATTTTCTTGGGTTGCTCTTTTGGTTTTTCAGGTAATTCGATAACCGAAAACATGGCTTCTATATTTGACCGACTGACCCTTGTAAGCCTTTGCCCAAGATTAACAGCTGGGATTTTACCCGATTTAATCAGCCTGTGGATTGTGTTTTTGGATATGCCGAATAAAATTACTGCCTCTGCAATAGAAATGTAAGGACGAGTTTGTATTTTAGCAATAGTGTCAGCGTTATCAATAAGTATTTGTTGTTTACGCTCTACTTCTTTGACTTGCTTCTTTTTTTCTTTACCGGATTTATTACCACATTCTTTGCTGCAGAAGCGAGTGGATACTGTTTTAGCCTCAAAAGGCTTACTACAGTACTCACAAATTCTTGGGATTTTTAAATGACTATAGCCCATATTGTCGCAGATTAAAATTACACAAGATTATTTAAGAAACTATAAGACCCACATTATCGCCAATTAACGCCCGGTACTAATATGGTACAAATATACAATAAAAAACCCAATTACAAGCATAAGATTCAATAAATATATAAAAGAAAAACCGCTGTATATTATTCATATACAGCGGTTTTGCAATATTTATTGATTGCCTGTTAATGGCAATTATTTTACTTCCTCAAAATCAACATCGGTTACTTCGCCATCATTTTTTGGCTTACCTTCAGTTGGGCCTGATTGCGTTCCACCGGTTGGCCCGCCTTGTGGGCCGCTTTGTGCCTGCGAGGCATTGTACATTTCCTGCGATGCGGCCTGGAATACGGTATTTAATTCTCCCATTGCAGTGTCAATTGCAGCCAAATCCTTGCTGGCATGGGCATCTTTCAGTTTTTTCAATGCACTTTCGATTGGACCTTTTTTGTCAGCCGGTATTTTGTCGCCAAACTCTTTCAGTTGTTTTTCAGTCTGGAAAATCAAACTGTCAGCCTGATTAATTTTATCGGCAGTTTCTTTTGCTTTTTTATCTGATTCGGCATTGGCTTCTGCTTCCTGTTTCATTCGTTTGATTTCATCGTCCGATAACCCTGAAGAAGCTTCTATACGGATCGACTGCGATTTTCCAGTAGCTTTATCTTTTGCGTGAACATGCAGAATACCGTTGGCATCAATATCGAAAGTTACCTCAATTTGTGGTACGCCGCGCGGCGCTGGCGGTAGGCCGTCCAAATGGAACTTGCCAATGGTTTTATTACCCGATGCAATAGGCCGTTCACCCTGAAGAACATGAATTTCAACCGAAGGCTGGTTATCGGCAGCAGTGGTAAAAGTTTCCGATTTTTTTGTTGGGATAGTTGTATTTGCCTCAATCAGTTTTGTCATCACACCGCCCATGGTTTCAATTCCCAGCGAAAGCGGTGTAACATCGAGCAGCAAAACGTCTTTTACTTCGCCGGTTAAAACACCGCCTTGAATTGCTGCACCAACAGCTACAACTTCATCAGGGTTAACACCTTTTGAAGGCACTTTTCCGAAGAATTTTTGTACTTTTTCCTGTACCGCCGGAATACGGGTAGAACCACCTACTAAAATTACCTCGTCAATTTCACTTGCCGAAAAACCTGAATTTTTTAATGCTTTGCTACATGGTTCGATTGTGGCGTTGATTAAATTATCGGCCAGTTGTTCGAACTTTGCACGGGTCAATGTTTTTACAAGGTGTTTTGGAATGCCGTCAACGGGCATAATATAGGGCAGGTTGATTTCAGTTTGCGATGAACTTGAAAGCTCGATTTTAGCTTTTTCAGCAGCTTCTTTCAAACGCTGCAAAGCCATCGGGTCTCTTTTCAAATCAATACCTTCATCTTTTTTAAATTCTTCTGCCAGCCAATCGATAATTACCTGGTCGAAATCGTCGCCACCCAAATGGGTATCGCCATCGGTTGATTTTACCTCGAAAACGCCATCGCCCAATTCAAGGATTGAAATATCGAAAGTACCGCCGCCAAGGTCGAACACGGCAATTTTCATGTCTTTGTGCATTTTATCCAAGCCATAAGCCAGCGCTGCCGCTGTTGGTTCGTTTATAATCCTGCGCACTTTCAAACCTGCAATTTCGCCAGCTTCTTTGGTTGCCTGACGCTGTGAATCGCTAAAATACGCCGGCACAGTAATTACGGCTTCTGTAACTTCCTGCCCCAGATAGTCTTCAGCGGTTTTTTTCATTTTCTGCAGAATCATCGCCGAAATTTCCTGCGGAGAATATTTTCTGTCATCAATCTGAACACGAGGTGTGTTATTGTCCCCTTTAACTACTTTAAACGGAACACGGGCCACTTCCTTGGTTACTTTATCGAAAGTTTCGCCCATAAATCTTTTAATCGAATAAACGGTTTTTGTAGCATTTGTAATGGCTTGCCTTTTGGCAGGATCGCCGATTTTACGTTCGCCGTTTTCAACAAAAGCAACAATTGAAGGCGTAGTACGTTTCCCTTCGCTGTTAGGAATAACAACGGGTTCGTTGCCCTCCATTACAGAAACACATGAGTTTGTGGTTCCCAAATCAATTCCAATTATTTTTCCCATGATATGATTGTATTATATTAATTATTTCAAATTTTAACGCATGTCATAAATCAATCACTGTGCCACCTTCAAATTTTAGGTTTCCGGGGAAAGATTGACACTTAAACCTGGGATACCGGAATATTTCTGTCAAAACCGGTGACAAAAAGGCAGAAAGAAGGAATTGAGAAATGGTGTTATGAAATCAGAAAATGGCGTAACTTAAATTGATACTATATAAAATGTTTTGTGTGTAATCTTTACGATACTCACTTTTAAAAAGATTGCCATTTAATCCAAAGTAATTAATTGAATACCCAAACCTGAGTTTTTCAGAAATGTAATAATATCCTGAAGTTGAGAAATTAATATTAAGTTTGATATCTTCTCTTTCAAACATCCTTTCTTCGCTGTAATTTACCAAACTAAAACTTCCAGCAAGATCAAAATAGGTTCTTGTATTTGGATAGTAACCGGCCTTTCCACTCAAATATAATGCTGAATTATACTTTTTATCAGGCCACCACTCATTTGTTTTCCGAAGCCTATAAGTGCTGTTTTGTTCTATGCCAAGTACGTAATCCATTTGCCATTTAATTGAAAGTGGATTCTTAGATAAATAAGCCAGATTATATCGCAATGACCAATTTTCCATAATGTTATTTTCTGTTTCATTCAAATAATTCAAGTAATAATATTCAGGTTTTGCAGAAATCACAAGTTGATTACCACTTTCCCTGATTTGCAGTCCTCCATACCTCCATATATCTTCCAATCCTGTAAAATAAGAAATATCTTGTTCTTCAATTACTCCATTATTAACCAGAAAAGAATCTAAAGCAACCAGTTCTTTCTCTTTTTGTTTTCTTGCATCAAAAAATCTTTGATTCTTCAAATTTGAAATCAAAGAAGCAAACTCAAGGATTTTACTATCAGATAAATCATGTTTGGAAACGCCTCTTTTTTTTAATTCTTCTATTAATAAAATAGCATGTCGAAAATCCTGAACTTGTTCGATTCTGCCTTTTCCTCCGCCGATTGTTAAAGAAGGCCTTGTTTTCAGAATCTTTAAACTATTTTCAGAATCTAACTGGTTATCATGGTTCGAATACCCTGTATTTATGCTTGGAACTGTTGTAACAAACCAATTATTAGCTGTCAGAAAATATTTTAAGTCGTAATAAAATAAAAACTCGCTATTCAAATTAAATTGGTCTTTAACAGAACTGATTTCTTTCTCTTTATTATGATTATATAAACTTTTCAAAGATGAATAGATATTCGATTGGACCTTTTTTGTATTTCTATAAAATGAGTAATTTAGGTATCCTTGTCCATTAAAGTAGTTTGAATTTCTCTTAATTGTATCAACCTGATTTTCGTTTTCATAATATACTTTCGTTGATGTATTTCTTCCACTGGAATAAATACTTAAATCAATCTGCTGCCTTTTAATTTCAGGCAATTTATATTTCGATAAATCGAATTTTTTTGTTTGCGAACTGGATACTAAACTGGCAAGCGAAAGACTAAAAAGGAGGAAATAACGTTTCATGATTTTTGGTTTTAAATTTGAAAGTTCGATGTTACAAATAAAACACCATTTCAATCGATAATCAGAACAAAATTTCATGTTTAGAATAATACAGCAATAGCAATTTCCTCAGTACCAAAATTTGTTTAAACTGCTTATCCACAACAGGCAAGTTGACGAAATGATTAAATTTACTGCATGGAAATAGAAGAAAAATACCCAAAGGATTTTCAAGAATTTCTTG
>WTWZ01000099.1 GCA_009773765.1 Prolixibacteraceae bacterium
TGCAAGAAATTCTTGAAAATCCTTTGGGTATTTTTCTTCTATTTCCATGCAGTAAATTTAATCATTTCGTCAACTTGCCTGTTGTGGATAAGCAGTTTTATAAAAATAGTCAAATTAAATTTTTTTATCCCGTTTTCTTTCCGGTGGGAAAAACTATTTTTGCACAACTTTAAAACAAAGGGAGTTTTTTTTGAATTCAGTTAAAGCAAATATAAATCAGTGGTTTAGTTTTGGTTTTGTCATTTATTTAATGATAGTTCCAATGTTTTTAGCTGCCCAAAACGACTCAATTATAACTGATCATAAATCACGTTTCACCGAAAATCTGATTGAACTGGGAGATTTGTATTGTTTCTCCGATCCCACTTTTCAATCGGGAAAAGTAATGTTTTCCTCAGTTCAAAATGTGGCTGAGTATTACACACGGTTAAATTCCTCTTTATTTCCTGAAGTAACGGGAAGAACAGCAGATTTTTATGCGTTTTTAAATTCGCTGCCGGTTCTTCAGAAAGAAAACCTGGTTCGGATGTTTGCATTCTACGAAAAGCAGTTGGATGCTGGTTTTAAGAAAGCAGGTTTGCCCATTGAACTGAAATACATTGCCCCGGCAATTTCAGGATTAAATCAAAATGCAATTGGCGAAAATGGCACAGCGGGAATCTGGCAGTTAACGCATTTTCAGGCTGTATTGAATGGTTTACAGGTGAGTCAACTGATTGATGAACGATTTTGTCCCGAACTTTCAACCCGCGCATTTACAGCGGTGATGAAACAAAACTTCGCGACATTTAAAACTCCTGAATTGGCAGTTTTGGGTTATTTGTACGGAAATACAAAAGTGAAAAATGCGATTTCATTTGCGGGCGAAAATGCATCATTAACTGAAATATTGAGATATTTACCGGAATCTGCTACCTTGTTTATTGCTGCTTTTCAGGCCACAGCGGTTTTTCTGGAGGTAAACAGGTTTAAATCTGACGCCGATCCGCTGGCAAAAAAAGTCGTCCCCGACACGGTACGTATTACAAGGCAAATTCATTTTCAGCAGATATCAAAAGTGTTTGAGATTCCGCTAAACCAACTTGAATTTCTTAATCCGCAATACCGGTTTTCAATTGTTCCTGTTAAAGGAAAATATTCGAAATTAACAGTTCCTGATGGTTATTGGGACGATTTTGTTTTGTTGCAGGATTCGGTTTACAATGCTTTCGATTCGTCGCTTTTTCAACTAACAACACAAAAAATTGAATATCCGCCGGCACCCGGTCGTCAGTACACGGGCGAACCTGTAAAAAACCTTCAGATTGAAGGAAAAACAAAAATAAAATACACTTTGCAAGGTGGCGATGTTTTGGGAGTAATCGCAGAAAAGTACGATGTGGAAGTGGAGGATTTAAAATATTGGAACAACATTTCGAACGAACGAAAAATTCAGGCAGGGAAAAACCTCGATATTTTTGTTGATAATGATAAAGCAGTGTTTTATTCCGGAAATCAGCAGGTGCAGAAACAGAAAGAGGTAAAAACTTCGGTGCCTGCACAGTTGCAGCAGAATACCACATTGGCTGTTTTTCAGGAAGTTAATAACGGCAAAAAGGTTGAACACATTGTAAAAAATGGCGAATCGCCATTTACAATAGCAAAAAAATATGATGGCGTGACACCGGAAGATATTTTAAAATGGAACAACATTGACGACGCCCGGAAAATACAAATCGGGCAGAAACTGATTGTTTACCAGAGATGATAATTTTGAACTAAGGAACAATAATTGAAGTGAATAAATACGAATTTTAATGAAACCGATTAAAACTTTATTTTTTACTATTGCTGTTTTTGTGCTGCTTGCCGGTACAATGCTTGTTACACCCGAAGAAGGGGTAAAAATTGGTGAATTTAACTTTCACATGCCCACTTTTGGCGAAATGTTTTCGACCGAAAAAGAAGAGTTTGCTGATGTTTCGGAAATTATTGAGAAGCAATTTGATCTTGATTCGTTAATGGAAGCTGAATCAAATACCGCCGATTCACTTGCTGCTAAAAACGCAACTGCTATTCACGATTCACTTGTTCAATCGATATATAAAATAGATATCACAGAAGAAGGGCGTGAAAATCTGGCCCGTTTCTTTCAAAAACTTAAATCGGGAAAAACAACCCGAATCATGCATTACGGTGACAGTCAGCTCGAAGGAGATAGAATCACCGCCAATCTGCGAAATAAATTACAATCTAAATTCAATGGAACAGGAATTGGATTGCGTCCGGCAGTGCAACCCTACGATTTTGTTTTCAGCGCGGTTCAAACCAACTCGTCGAACTGGACCCGATACCCGATTTACGGCAATGTTGATTCTTTAGTCAATCATAACAGGTATGGCGTTATGGGCGCTTTTTCGCGTTTTGCACCTCTCACTTTCGATTCGATACCATTTGAAAATACGGTTTTACACGAAGCAGAATTAAGTATTTCGAAAACGACAATTTCGTTTAACAAAACCCGCGAATACAGGCGGATGCGCTTGTTTTACGGAAATGCAAGAAGTCCTGTCGATTTAAAATTGTTGGTAAACGGAAATGTTGTTTTTACAGAAACCTTAAAATCAAATATCGATTACGATGTGGTTTCGTGCGATTTACCTCCTGCAACGGATAACGTTGTTCTGAAGTTTTCAGGTTGGGACAGCCCCGATATTTATGGTTTGGAATTAGCTGAAAACAGGGGAGTTATTGTGGATAATATCGCACTTCGCGGAAGTTCGGGAACCATTTTTACCCAAACCGATTTTAAACACAGCACAAAAATGTACTCCGACCTCGACCCCGGGCTTTTTATACTTCAGTTTGGTGGAAATGTGATGCCATACATCAAAGATCAAAAAGCAATTGACAGTTACGGGCGCTGGTTTGCAGGACAGATAAAAAGGTTGCGCCAGTCGTGCCCAAATGCTGCCGTAATTGTAATTGGCCCCAGCGACATGTCAACCAAAGTGAAAGACAAATATGTAACCTACGAATTGCTGCCCGCTGTTGTTGAAGCGCTGAAAAAAGCGGCAATCTCAACCGGAAGCGGTTACTGGGATATGTACCAGGCTATGGGCGGGCACAACAGTATGCCAGGTTGGGTAAATGCGAAACCCGAACTTGCAGCGCCTGATTATGTGCATTTTACACCGAAGGGCTCAACCTTGATTTCGAATATGTTTTACAATGCATTTTTGCTTGAGTACAATAACTATTTGAAAAGGGCGATATGATTACAGTTGGCAGTTGGCAGTTGGTAGTAGGCAGGAACAGTTCAGAGTTCAGAGTTTGGAGTTCAGAGTTTGGAGTTCAGGGTTCAAAGTTCAAAGTTCAAAGTTCTGAGGTCGGCTACTGGCGGTTGGTAACTGGCAACTGGCGGTGGTTCCAAAATTTCATATTCCTTATTCCTTATTTCTTATTTCTTATTCATGAAATGGTCATTGGTCATTGGTCATTGGTCACTGGAATAATTCAGCGTTCGAAGTTCAAATTTGATAGCTATCGAGCTAAGACTTTTTCCCTCCGCTCTTTGCCCTTTGCCCTTTGCTATCGGGGTAAGACTTTTTCCCTCCGCCCTTTGCCCTTTGCCCTTTGCTTATTCATCCTGATTCTTGTTTTTAACCTGAATGTCTCAGCCCAGCCCAATCCCTACCTCTACCAGGTTAACCAGTATAACTTTATACGCTACGATTTGAATGAGATGCACCACTTTGGTGACGATAAGTATTCATCCGGATTTTATGATAAGCTTGATAAACTGGTTCGTACCGGAGAAGGCCGGATAAACGTTGTGCAGATTGGTGGTTCGCATATTCAGGCAGGAACTTTTTCGGGGCAAATACGCTCGCGGCTGCAACAAATGAATGGTGAAATGAATGCCGGTTGGGGATTTATGTTTCCGTACCGGATTGCCCGAACCAACTCACCTTTTGGTTATTACATCCGCTATTCGGGCGAATGGCAAAGTTGCCGAAATGTTGAAACACGGAAAACCTGCACACTGGGAGTGGGAGGTATTTCTGCATCAACAACATCGCCAAAAGCTGAGTTGACGATTCTCTTGGAACCCGAAAATAATCTGGATTACAGTTTTAACAAAATCCGCATTTTTTACGAAAACAGGGACTCAAATTATACCATTTCTGTTGATACTTCTTTGTTAAAAAGCTTGATAAAAACCACTGAATATTTTGATATTGAATTGAATACGAATGTTGATAGTCTGAACTTAACAATTCAGCGGCCTGACAGTATCAACGGCAGTTTTGCACTTTACGGAATTTCAACTGAATCGGCTCCCAACGGATTTTTGTACCACAGCATTGGCGTGAACGGGGCACATGTTCCTGCTTTTTTACGTTGCGATTTATTCGAAGAACAATTGGCAGTGCTTAAACCCGACCTCGTTATTCTGGGATTGGGTATAAATGATGCTTACGGAAGGCGTTTTTCGCAAAGCGATTTTGAATCGAGTTACGGATTGCTGATATCAAGAATCAGAAAGGCTGCACCCGAAACTGCCATTATTTTTACCACCAACAACGACAGTTATTTGTACCGCCGATATGTGAACAAAAACGGCGAAAAAGTGCAGCAAAGTATGCTCAGAATGGCCGAAGAATACAATGCTGGTGTGTGGAATATGTACGAAGTTATGGGTGGATTAAACTCTGTGGTTTTGTGGGAAAAGAATAATTTGGTTCAGCGCGACAAAATTCATTTCACCCGCGAAGGTTACCTGATTTTAGGAGATCTGTTTTTTAATGGCTTGATGAAGAATTTTGAGAATTATATTCAACATAAAAACCAACTAACCATGAGTAGTCATTTCGATCCCCGACTCAAATATTCAGGGTTCAATGTGAATGTGTCAGAAAGCAGCATCAATGCTGTCATTTCGACGAGTGTGCGAGGAGAAATCTCTTCGAATAAACAGATTTCTCCTATCGTCGAAATGACACAATAAAAAGGTGTAAATTGGAAATTCTTCAAATAGATATTGCCGAAGCTTTGCGTGACATTTTTGTGTACAGCCAGAGCGCGCCTTTAATTTTTACAAGGTTCTTTTTCTGGGCATTTTTTGCGATTGTATTACTTGGCTACTCGTTGATTTACAAAAACAAAAACCGCAGTATCAGGGCGGGATATCTGTTTGTTTTAAGCATCTTTTTCTATTACAAATCGAGTGGGTTTTTCTTCTTTCTTGTGCTGTTTAGTATTACGCTCGATTATTTTGTTGGCAAATGGATATACCATTCGAAAAATCCTCTAAAACGAAAATTGCTGCTGGCCTCAACAATCCTTATCAACCTTACAGTTCTTGCCTATTTCAAATATTCTTACTTTTTTTTCGACAGCCTGAATTTTTTACTTGATACCGATTTTAAGGTTGTAAACCATGCCGCCAACCTTGCCAATTTAAGTTTGGGTACCCATTTCGATATCGACAGGATTTTATTGCCGGTGGG
>WTWZ01000100.1 GCA_009773765.1 Prolixibacteraceae bacterium
TCGATGCTCGACCCGGTTTCGGGAAAGATTTTCAGTTATCCTGCCAAATCTGAAAAAGGTAAAGTAACGTTTAAAGTTGAACTCGATCCCGTTGGAAGCGCTTTGTTCACTGTAACAAACAAAAAAGCCGACGAACCGGAATACAAACCGGTTACAGGAACCGAAACCGTTGTTGAAAGCGTCGGCGCTGTTTCGATTAAACGCGAATCTGACAACATTATGATGGTGAATTACCTCGACATGAAAACGGCCAGATCGGAGAAAAAGGATGTCTATTTTATGAATGCGCTGATTGGTTTGTTTGAAGAAAATGGCGTTGCAATGGGCAATCCGTGGCAGCATAAAATTCAGTATAAAAAAACCTGGCTCGAAATGGACACTTTATTCAAAGACGATTCGTGGTTTGAGGCCAGCTATCATTTCAATATCAATGCTAATTTGGATGCAACGGCCATGAAATCAATCCGTGCCGTGGTTGAACGCCCCGAGTTGTGGAAAGTGTTTATCAACGGAAACGAAGTTGCCAAAACCGAAGGCAGTTTCTGGATTGAAAAGAGTTTTCCGCAATTTGCGGTTGGCGAATTCCTGAAACCGGGTAAAAATACGCTGACAATCAAAGCGCCGCGAATGCACATTCTGGCAGAAGTAATGCCGGTATATCTGCTGGGCGATTTCAGTGTTATTCCGAATGAAAAGGGTTTCGAGATTGCTGTTGGAAATATTGATTCAATCGGTTCTTGGAAAGAAAACGGGCTGCCATTTTATTCGCAAAAAGTGGCTTATTCGCAAAATTTCAATATTTCCGGATTGGAAAACACAGCCTACAAAGTGAAATTGCCAAAATGGAAAGGAACGGTGGCAGAAGTGCTTGTAAACGGCCAACCCGCCGGCTTGATTGCCTGGCAACCCAACGAACTGGATGTTACCGGTTTGCTAAAAGAAGGTGAAAATGAAATTACAGTGAAAGTAACAGGCAGCCTGAAAAACACCTTTGGATTTTTCTATCAGGACAACAATAACTGGATTTTTGGCCCGCACTCCTGGAATTACGCTCCCGAAAAAGCACCAGCCGGTTCGGAATATTTTCTGATGGATTATGGACTGATGAAACCGTTTGAACTGGTGGCGGTGAAATAATTCAAATCTGAATTTTTAATTTTCACTTTTCACAAAATTCAATCGGCAAACCTGCAGCTTCGGGCCGGGTTGGCCTTTTGGGAGGATTTGGAAATGAAAACAGTTCAATGATATAATTTCCGTTTAACGCCAGGTCAAGTTTGTACGATTCCCTTCCTGCCCGGTAAGTTTCATCGATTATTTTAAATCCTAAAACTTCGGTATAGAATTTTTTTGATACTTCATAATCAGAACAGATAATGGCGGTGTGATGAATTTTATTAATCTTTAATCGTTTCATTTTAAGTAAAATACCATTATAAATTTAACCAGTAACTTACTTTAAGCATCACTGCCCTGTATCTTGGGATACGCTCTTCAATTGAATAGCTGTCGGTATAAACGAGATAAATATCAGACAAGGGTTGGTAACGCCATTGAATCCGGCTGTTTATGTTAAAAATGTCGCTTTGTGTTTCATACTGCATAAAAGTAGTCCAGAAAAGGTTTTTTGTAAAATTGAAATCAATACGGGGAGTTATATTTAGTAATTTTTTCGAACCATACCCATCAGGAAATTTTAATTTGTTGTGTTGAAATAAAAGGGCAAAATTTCCCCAGGGTTGCACCCTGTATTTAAACCCGAGCAAAAACTGCGACCGTGAGCCATTATAAAAACTGCCGTAAAGAATACTGCCGGTTAAACTGAATAAACTGCGCTGGTCGGTTTCGTAACCAATCAGGGCTGAACTGTATTTGTATGTTTTAGCTGGTAAAGGCGTTGAACGGGTAAATGAATATGGAAAAAGCAAATTTGTTTTATTTGTCGTATAAGCTGCCCTCGCGATACTTGTATTGGTAAACCTGATATTATAATTTACTTCGAAATCCCGGTTGATAAGTGAAAAGTTGCTCTCATAGCCCATGATATTCCGAAAACCAATTTCGTGCGAAATAATTTTTTTGTTTTTTTTGGCGTAAATCGTATAGCTGCCTCGTGTAAACCAGTGGTTCATCCCAATCCTGACGGTTGTATCCCGTGCGGCGTCATAGTATTTCTGGCCGCGGAAATATCCCATATCGGCAATATAATTGTCCCCAACACCGGCCAGATTAAAATAAAGGCTAAGGCTACGGCTATCGTAGCCAACGCCCGTATTATAAAAATAGTTTTTGAAATTGTTTTCAGGATTTAATGATTTGGCGTAACCCATAAAACCTTGCATTCTGCCATCGGCCGACCGATATAAAAACTCTAACCCGGCGTTCCGGTTAAAGTTTTCATTTTCAGCATTTATTGCCTGCCGGTTGTGTAAATAGCCTTTAATAACCGACCGCGAAAGTACTTGCTGATGAAAGGCAACTGCCGTATAATTATTAGCAAGTAAATCGCCGGTTTCACGCGTCTGCAAATTCATAAGGCCAAGCCGCAAATTGTTGGTGGCATTACCGCTCACCCTTGCGCCAAACAAAATGGGAATGGCATTGCCCTCATCGTCGAGGCCAATCCTTCTTGAAAAAAATGGCCGCATCGGCGGGATACCAAAATCCTCGAAAACATCGCTGTTTTCAAGAAAAAAAAGGCGTTTTTCGGGTAACATGATATCAAATAATGTAAGGTTTGTTACCTGTTCATCGATTTCAACCTGCGAAAAATTCGGGTTAACGGCGAGGTCGAAATTGAGACTCGAAGTCAGGGCAATTTTTCCGTCAACCCCAGCCTGAAAATTGCTTTCAGAAGGTGTCGCGTTATTGAAATCGCGTGTAATCCCCCCAAGCGCGTATGGGATAATTGAAATGTTGCTTTTTACTTTTTTTGGAGGATTGTCCCAAACCAATTTTCCGGTGTACCCCAAATCGAATTCCGTAAATTCTATGGGTACCGGCGACCAGGTGTGGATGCTGTTTGTTTTGGAATCGATGCGAAAAAAGTTGATGCCCCATATTTTCTTTTCATCGTCAAAACGAATTGTTTTAAACGGAATTGCTATTTCCACTTCCCAGCGATCGGGAAAACTCTGTACTTCTGAAAACCATTTGTTGTCCCAGGCAATGTTGATACCTTGTGGCGTTCTTCCGGGCTCAAGTATTTGTCGCCGGCCGGTTTGCCCGGTTATAAGCAGTTCGGTTTGCACCCCCATAGGGTTTAGCCCAAATACAAACCCGTTGGTGCGCTCGTTCACCGGGTCGATTACAACTCCAAACCCATCGCTCTGCTGAAGCGGGCTATCACGTTTTAAGGTTTGAATTATATGGTTGTCAGGGCCATGGCAAATTGCAGAAATATATAAAAACTGGTTATCATAAGTCATTTTTACTTCAGTCTGAATTTCAGGCCCGGCAGCTTTATCGTCAACAGGGAAACTCATCCAAAAATTATTTACAGTTTCGGTATTTCTCCACCCCCCGTCATTAATAAAACCATCAATATTAATTTCACCCTCAACAGGCCTGATTGAATATTCCGGTATTGCGGTGAGATTTGAATTTTTATTTTGACCGTTTACTGCGTAAAATGCCTTCAAGGAAATCAAAAGGATTATGGCAAAGTTTAGTTTTTTCATTTCAGGTTCAAAATTCCAAAACTACTTATATTTTTTTACCCTCATATCATTAATACAATTTTCCCAGTTTAAACCAAATGCGAAATCATATTTGTTCCCTTCCGAGTCGGTGTAGCATTCCATGTCGCGCGGGGCATCTTCCATTTGTTCGTCAACGGTTTTCATGTTCGCAGGCATCTGGAAAGGCAGCAATCCCGAAGGTTCAAAACCACCTGTTACAATATCCAGAATGGCCTGGTCCTGAACGCCACAATGAATGAGTATTGCATCGGCCGCGGGTTCGATTTCTGCAAAAACCATGGGGTTGGCAACATCAACAATTAAAACAACAGGTTTTTCGCCCATTCTGGCTTTGGTTTCGGTAACCATTTTCAAATCGAAAACATTAGAGGCTGAACCCTTTTTGCCTTTGTAACTGCGGTTGGCAAAATCTTCAAAAGTACTTCCACCGGCAATGCTTGTTTCGCGGGCAAATTCTGCTGTGTATGGATTATATTGCAGACTGATTGGCACATAACCGTTTCCACCGGCAGCCACATCGTCGCGCGAGTAACCGGTGCCGCCTTTCGGACTTTCGATAAAAACCAGCGCCACATCTGCTTCTTCAGGCGAATCGACCAGTTCAAAATATTTCTTTACCACTTCGGGGTTGGCGGCATCTTTCCAGCTCTCGGGAGTTACTTGTCCAAACCAGTTGCTCCCGGCCGGCGTGTATTTCTGCGGGACAAAAACTTTCAACTGTTTTTGCAACGGCAGAGTTTTTTGTTTGTTTTTCAGCATCACCACCGATTTCAACTGTGCTTCAAAACCGGCTTTCATAAATTCCGGATTGCCCACAGTTTTTTCGGTTTCGGCCACATCGAGATAAGGATTTTCGAACAAACCCACTCTGAAAATATTCCGCAGCAACCGAACTGCAGATTGTTCAAACCGCTGGCGCATAAACTCCCCGCCATGTTGGGCAACACCCATTTTGTAAGCTTCCAGCACGGGCGTCATCTGGTTGTTTCCGCCAAACTGGTCCATTCCGGCCATAATTGCCTTGTAATGCCTTTCGGCCACCGAAAGTTTTTCGACGCCCCAGCATTTTCCACGGAATTCGTAAAGGTTGGCGGCATCGGCTGTAATCAACCAGTCGGTGCATAAAACGCCGTCGTATCCATATTTGCCACGCAGCAAATCGTTGATAATGTATTTACTAAACCCATTGCCCACATTTTCGCCAAAAACCGAATCAATGTTGTACGAAATGGTGTAATAGGGCATCACTGCGGAAGCCATTCCGGTTGGTCCGTCGAGCTTAAAAGCTCCGTCGATAAAGGGTTTCAGGTGGTCTTCGAAATGATTTCCGGGATAAACTGCATAAGCGCCGTAGCCAAAATGG
>WTWZ01000101.1 GCA_009773765.1 Prolixibacteraceae bacterium
TCCGATTTAGCCATGGTTTTATCGTAGTTAACCGCTTCTTTGTATGATACGCTTCCACCACCAGTGTAGTTGATTACCCTGTTGTTGGCTTTCACGCTTTCCCCTTGTACTGTGGCCGGGGTAAATTCTGTTTTCCCTGCCCCGTACTTTAAAACAGGAGTGGCGACAACGGTTGCTTTTTTATCAAAATATTTAGCCGGATAGCGGGTGTCAATTCCAAAGTTGACTTTTCCTGCATGGCTTTCAAGTACTTCGGGGGTAACTTTAAACTGGATTTGATCGGCGTTCTTCTGCATTTTTTTCAGGCCCGAACAGCCTGATAAAACAGCGACTATCAGTAAAAACAAAATTGGCTTAAAGCTTTGAATATTCATGGCACAAACTATTTAAATTGATTTATATGATATTTTAATTTCAGCGGCAAAAATATAAACCTTTTTATAAAAGCAATATGAAGTAAGTCTTTTTCACCCCAAAATCAACCGGTTTATCCCTAAATTAAAGTTGCCTTGAAAAATTGCGTGTTTTAGTTGCTGATAATTACCGTCATTCTCAACAAAATCAAAATTATTTACATCAATAACCAAAATCGGGAAGGTGGAAACCTGTTTAAAAAAACTGAAATAGCCGCTTTTTATTTTATCGAGATAATCAGCAGAAATGTTTTGCTCGTAATCGCGGCCGCGCAATTTAATATTCTTTAATAACTGGCTTGTTTCGGCATGGATGTACACATATAAATCAGGCTTTGGCATCGATTCGAAAACAATATCAAAAATCTGCCTAAACAAACGGTACTCGTCGTCTTTTAAAGTGTTATGGGCAAAAATGGCCGATTTTGCAAAAAAGTAATCGGCAATAATTAGCGAATGAAAAAGATCAGGATTAAAAACCTGCTTTTTAATTTGATAATACCTGTCGGCCAGAAACGACAATTCGAGCGGGAAAGAGTACCGTTCCTGATCGTTGTAGAATTTAGGCAAAAACGGGTTTTCGGCAAACTGTTCAAGAACCAGTTGGGCATTAAACTCTTCGGCAAGCATTTTAGCAAGTGTTGTTTTACCGATGCCAATATTTCCTTCGATCACCAGAAAGCGCATAACTACATTATTTTATTTGCTGTTCGTATCTTGTTATCCTTTCGTGACCCGGCAAAATAGGCTGTAATTATGCCAATCACAAAACAAGCCGAAAATAAAGATTGTCCATGCCCCGAAAACAATTTATACAAGATAAAACCAATTACAGCCCCAGCCAAAATCCCAATAAAAGCATACAAATATGAAAAATAAAAAGGCGCGTAAAAGCCGTGTTCCTTTTGCATGTGCCTTGCCAGCCGGCTGATTAACCTGTCGTAATTTCGGCGCGAATTTCCCGGCACTTCGATTGCTTCTTCAATTTTTGCTGATATTTCAGCGATATCAATTTTTTGTTTCAGGCAGAACGGGCAGGAAGTTGAAAAATCGTCAACCCTTGTAATGTTGCGTTTAAACTCTTCCACACGAAAAAACCGGATATCTTTTTCTCTTGATTTTTCAAGATCGACATCGATTTTTGAAATTATTAGTTCTGCCCACAAACCCATTTTACAACTTTTATTTTGATGAATTTTAGTTTTTCAAAAGTAAAAATAAAGACTGAAAAGGGGTAAAAAAAACCGTTCAGGTTTTGAACGGTTTTTCTTTATGGTTTCATGCAATTTAAATATTGCATCAATTTCTGCTTTAATCGTTGTCGCGGCGAGGCCTGAAGTTATTATCGCGTCGATCGCCTCCGCGGTCGTCACGGCGTGGTCCACGGTCATCGCGTCTGAAATTATCACGACGATCGCCTCCGCGATCACCTCCCCTGTTATCATGTCTGTCGCCACCACGGTCATCACGGCGGGGTCCGCGGTCTTCTCTTGGCGGGCGTTCAACGTAACCTTCGGGTTTAGGCAATAATGCCCTGCGCGAAAGTTTCAGTTTTCCGGTTTTCGGATCGGTTCCAATCAGCTTAACTTCCATCATATCGCCTTCTTTGGTAAAATCCTCGGCGTTTTCAACCCTTCCCCAATCCATTTCAGAAACATGGAGCAACGCCTCTTTTCCGGGAAGAATTTCGATAAATGCGCCAAATGAAACCACAGATTTTACTTTTCCGGTGTAAACTTCGCCTACTTCAGGAATGGCAACAATGGCTTTAATCCTTGCTTTTGCAGCTTCAATTGGTTCAAGTCCGGCGCCCGAAATTTCAACAATACCAACATCGTCTTTTTCTTCGATAACGATAACTGTTTTTGTTTCTTCCTGGATAGCCTGTATTACTTTTCCGCCCGGTCCAATAACGGCGCCAATCAATTCTTTTGGAATGATAACGGTTTCGATACGAGGCACATTTGGTTTGTAATCAGCGCGCGGTTCAGGAATAATTTCCAGTATTTTTTCGAGAATGTGCAAACGGCCTTCTTTTGCCTGCTGAAGCGCCTGTGCCAAAACTTCGTACGAAAGCCCGTCAACTTTTATATCCATCTGTGTTGCGGTAATCCCATCGGCAGTTCCGGTTACTTTAAAGTCCATATCGCCAAGGTGATCTTCGTCACCCAGAATATCAGAAAGCACAGCAAATTTATTCGATCCTTTATCGGTAATCAAACCCATTGCGATACCCGAAACCGGTTTTTTCATTTTTACCCCTGCATCCAACATTCCCATTGTTCCGGCACAAACTGTTGCCATCGACGATGAACCATTTGATTCGAGAATATCTGAAACAATGCGCAAAACATAAGGAAAACCATCAGGTACCATTTTTTTCAACGCACGGAGCGCCAGGTTCCCGTGCCCGATTTCGCGGCGGCCAGTTCCCCTTGGAACTGCTGCTTCGCCAACCGAAAACGGTGGAAAATTGTAGTGCAACAGGAATTTCTCTGTTCCCTGGAAAGTTACACCGTCAATTTTTTTGATGTCCATTTTTGTACCAAGCGTAACCGAAGTTAACGACTGAGTTTCACCGCGGGTAAAAATAGCCGATCCGTGAGAGCCAGGCAAATAATTCACTTCTCCCCATATTGCACGGATTTGTTTTGTATTTCTGCCATCGAGCCTGATGCCTTTATCAAGAATCATACGGCGCATGGCTTCCTTTTCAACATCGTGGTAGTATTTTTTGATGAGAGAAACATTGATTTCCATGTCTATCTCTTCGTTGCCAGCGTTGGTTTCCTTGTACTCAGTAATGTAATCTTCCGCTAATTTCTGAAAAGCGCCCAATCTTTCAGCCTTATTCATAATTTGTTGCTCACAAAGGGCAAAACATTTATCGTATAAATCAGCATTGACTTTTTTACGAAGTGCTTCGTCGTTTTTCTCATGACAGTAGGTTCGTTTTACAACACCCAGTTGTGCAGCCAGTTCTTCCTGTGCCTTGCAGTGCTTTTTAATTTCTTCGTGGGCAAATTTAATTGCCGCAAGCATCACTTCTTCCGAAACTTCGTCCATTTCGCCTTCCACCATCATAATGTTGTCGTACGATGCGCCAACCATAATTTCCATATCAGAAAGAGCCAGTTGTTCGCGGTTTGGATTAATTACAAATTCGCCATTGATGCGCGATACCCGGACTTCAGAAATCGGGGTAGTAAAAGGCACATCGGAAACCGCGATTGCGGCTGATGCAGCCAGTCCGGCCAGTGCATCGGGCATTTCGCTCTGGTTGGCCGAAATCAGGGAAATCATCATTGCAGTTTCGGCATGATAATCTTCGGGAAAAAGTGGGCGCAAAGCCCTGTCAACGAGCCTGGCCACCAAAATTTCATCGTCCGACGGACGTGCTTCTCTTTTCAAAAATCCGCCCGGGAACCGTCCAGAGGCTGAAAATTTTTCGCGGTAATCAACCGCCAGTGGCATAAAATCCACGTTGTCTTTTGCTTCTTTTGCTGAAACCACTGTTGCCAGCAACATGGTGTCACCCATTCTTACTACAACTGCCCCGTCGGCCTGTTTTGCCAGTTTTCCGGTTTCAATGGTAATGGTCCTGCCATCAGCAAGCTCAATTGTTTTAATTGTTGCGTTTACCATAATGTTTAATAAATCAATAAAAAAGTTTAAAAATTACAATGGGTGGTGAGGCTTTGCAATTTAAAAAAAGGAAGGCAATACAACGCATTGCCTTCCAGTTATTTTTACTTACGTAAGTTCAATTCTTTGATTATTGAGCGATAACGCGCAATATCTTTTTTAATCAGATAATCTAGTAAACTTCTGCGTTTACCTACCAACTTAATTAATGAACGGCGTGTGCTGTGGTCTTTTTTGTTTTGTTTCAAATGTTCGGTCAGGTGGTTAATCCTGAATGTGAACAGTGCTATCTGACCTTCGGCACTTCCTGTGTCTGTAGCGCTTTTGCCATGCTGGGCAAAAAGCCCTGCTTTTTTCTCAGTTGTTAAATACATTTTAAAAGAACTTTTATTTGTGATACAATGTTTAAGCCGCAGCATCGCGTTAAATAACAACAGCTTAAAATTAACTGGCCGCAAAAATAATAAAATATTTTGATTTATAAAGAGATCGAAAACTTTTCCAACAATTCAGGGAATAAATATTTTCTGTTAGTTTGTTTATGGGCCTTACCTTAGGGCAATGAGGTATCTGTTGGCAAGATGTACCAACGTTTTC
>WTWZ01000102.1 GCA_009773765.1 Prolixibacteraceae bacterium
GAAAACGTTGGTACATCTTGCCAACAGATACCTCATTGCCCTAAGGTAAGGCCCATAAACAAACTAACAGAAAATATTTATTCCCTGAATTGTTGGAAATCACCTGCAAAAGCGGATTATTCTCTCATTTTATTAATTTAGCCGCCTTTATTTTTAAAAAAATCAGGATATGCAAAAGGGAACCCGGGTTCTTTCGATTGACATAATGCGTGGATTGACGCTTTTTCTAATGCTTTTTGTAAACGATTTGTATGTTTCCGGAGTCCCTGAATGGCTTGTGCATACCGAAGCCGATTTCGACGGAATGGGGCTTGCCGACTGGGTTTTTCCGGGTTTTTTGTTTATGGTGGGCATGGCTGTTCCGTTTGCCATCCAAGGCCGGTTTAAAACGGGCGATACTTTTGGAAAGGTTTTGATCCATATTTTTATCCGCACAGGCAGTCTTTTGTTAATTGGGTTTTTTATACTGAATATTTCAAGGCTGAATCCTGAATTGTCTGGTATCAGCAAAAATTTGTGGGCTATACTGATTTATATTTCTGTATTTCTGATTTGGAACCAGTATGGTAATTTAAACCGGAATGTAATATATATTTTAAAGGGAATTGGTTTTGTCGGATTAATTGTTCTTGCAGCTATTTTTCAAAGCGGCACTCCTGAAAAAACGGAATGGATGCAAACCGGCAGGTGGGGAATTCTGGGCCTGATTGGCTGGGGATACATGGCGGCCTCGCTGGTTTATCTGGCAGCGAAGGAAAACCTTTGGAAAACAGGCTTTTTTTGGCTGTTTTTTCTCGCTTTGAATGTTTTATCGCAACTGGGGATGCTCTCGTTCCTGAATTTCCTGCGACCGGTATTTGGCGTTTTAATTGGTGGAAATACCCCGCTGCTTGTGGTTTCAGGGTTGTTTTTTGCGCTGATTTTGCGAAAAACCGGTTTCGGGCCGGTGAGGCAGTTTTTAACCATTGGGACGGCAGCGGGACTGGCGGTCCTGGCAGCGGGATTTGTTTTGCGCAACTGGTTCATTATTTCGAAAATAAAAGCCACACCCAGTTGGGGGTTGGTTTGTACAGGCATCAACATATTACTTTTCATGTTGCTTTATTTGGTAATAGATGTTTGGGGAAAAACAAAATGGGCTACAGTATTTAAACCTGCCGGGCAAAATTCACTGACCACTTACCTCGCCCCCGATATATTGTACTATTTGATTTGGATGTTCAGTATTCCTGTACTGTTTTATAAACATTCAGAATTTCAATGGGCAGTTGTGACGGGTTCAATTGTTTGGGCATTTGCAATGGTTGGTTTTGCTGCGCTTTTATCAAAAATCGGAATCAGGTTGAAATTGTAGCGCAAAATCTTCGATCAGCGGCATAATTCCCTGATTTTTTCTGCTATTTCCTCCAATCCCAGCACGTAATCGGGTTGAAACAATTCCATTGCGGAGAAGGGCATAGTTTTAGCATACGCCGTTTCGGGATTTTCCACCATGGTTTTTCCGCCGTAATTTTTAATGGTGTACAAACCTTTTGCGCCGTCGTTGTTCGAACCTGTCAGTAAAATCCCGATTAGCTGGTCTTTAACCGTCCAGGCTGCCGTTTCGAAAAGCACATCGATTGAAGGGCGTGAGAAATTGATTTTCAGGTCAGTGGAAAGGCTAAACGTAAAATCGGGCTCAATTTGAAGGTGGTAGTTGGGCGGTGCAAAATATATAGTATTCTTTTTAATGGGTTCTTTCTCCCCTGCTTCTTTTACGTTCTGGTTTATAATATGGCTCAGTTGCGAAAGGTAAGCGTTAATTTTATTGTTCCCGATATGCAATACAACTATTACCGGTAATTCGAAACCAGGCTGCAATTTTAATAGTAAAGTCCTTATGGCTTCCATCCCTCCGTTTGAAGCCCCGATAACAACTGCTTTCATTGTCAGGTGATTTGGAGTTTTTTATAAATCTTCATTTTTTTATCGATTGGGGAATAACTGTGTTCATAATCAGTAAAACGCAGGTTTTCCTTGGTCCCGATACAAAGAAACCCCCTTTTTGTGAGGCTGTTGGTAAATAACCCAAGTACCCTGTTTTGCAGGTATTTATCAAAATAAATCAGCACATTCCGGCAAAAAATGAGGTTTACCTCAGCAAAAACACCATCGGTTACCAGGTTGTGGTCGGCAAACACTATGTTTTTGGTCAGAGATTTATCGAACAGCACCGAACCGTATTTCGAAGTGTAATAATCGGATAGTTTGCCCTTTCCGCCTGCTTCAGTATAATTTTTGGCGTAAAGGTCTATTTCCTTTTTTGAATAAATTCCCAGTTTGGCTGATTCGAGTACATTTTTGTTGAAATCGGTGGCATAAATCTGGGTCCGTCCCAGCAGATCTTCTTCTTTCAGCAGGATTGCGAGCGAAAAAACCTCTTCACCGGTAGAACACCCCGCGTGCCAAACTTTTAAGCGCGCATATGTTTTTAAATCAGAAACCACTTTTTTTCGGAAGGCAAGGTAAAATTCCGGATCCCTGAACATTTCAGTAACATTAATGGAAAGATCCTGTAACAATGTCCTGAAAAACGATTTGTCCCAAAGCACTTTGTTTTGCAGTTCGGAAATGGTATTCAGGCTGCTGAGCTGTAAGCGCTGGTTGATCCTGCGCTTCAAATGGGCCTTACTGTAATTTCTGAAATCGTAACCGTATTTAAGGTTAACAGCCTGAAGGAGTAATTCCATTTCAATATCGGAGGTGTCCATAGCCTCCTTGCTTACTGTCGCGATGTTTGTTTTATAGGATTGCATTTTCAATTATTTTCCTGAATTCGGCCATTTTGAAGGGTTTACTGATAAAATCATTCATGCCGGCGTCGAAACATTTTTGTTTATCTTCTGTAAAGGTATTTGCCGTAACCGCTACAATATAAGCCGGTTTTTCAATGTTTTGGGTTGCTTCGTATTCCCGTATTTTCCGGGTCGAATTCAGACCGTCCCATTCGGGCATCTGCATGTCCATCAAAATCAGGTCGTAATGTTTTGATTTGTGCATTTCAAACGCTTTTTTCCCATCACCGGCTATATCGCACGTAATTCCCATTTTTTGCAAAATAGCCTGCGTGATGCGTTGGTTGACAGGATTATCCTCGGCGTATAAAATTTTTGTGTTTTCAGGGATTATTAATTCCTTTACTTCCTCAACTTCATGGCTTTCTGTTTTGTACCCGAAATTCAGGCTGAACCAAAATTCCGAACCTTTGCCGGGCTTACTTTTAACGTCAATTTCACCTTCCATCAGGTGTACCAGTTTTTTGCAGATGGCAAGTCCAAGACCGGTTCCTCCGTATTTTCGCTCGGTCGATTTATCGGTTTGCGAAAATTCCTTAAACAATTTTTGCTGGTTTTCTTTCGAAATTCCGATGCCGGTATCAATAATTTTAAACAGAAGTTTTGTTTTAAATGCATTTCTGGTCAAGGGCAAAATTTCAATATTCACGCTACCATTATCGGTGAATTTGATAGCGTTATTTACCAGGTTCATCAGAATCTGGTTTAACCTGTGCGGATCCCCAATCAGCAAATCGGGAATAGCAGAATCTAAATTCACTGAAATTTCAATTCCTTTGATTTGCGCCCTGAACTGCATCAGTTTTACAATTGTATTGATTACTTTTGAAAGGCTGAAACCGATGTTTTCTATCTGTATCTGGCCGGCTTCAATTTTCGAAAAATCGAGAATATCGTTAATGATGTTCAACAGGTTTTCGCCCGAAGTGGAGATGATATCGACCAGTTCTTTCTGTTCGTGTTTTAAATCAGTTTCTTCCAGCATTTTTGAAATTCCGATAATCCCGTTCATTGGGGTCCGGATTTCGTGCGACATATTGGCCAGAAAAATGGATTTGGCCAGGGTTGCTTTTTCGGCTTTGGATTTTTGAATTTCAAGTTCCCTGTTGTTTTCTTCCAGTTTGAGGAGTAACTCTTTCAAATCCTGCTGCCGGGAATAGAGATCGAGAAAAATCCTTACTTTTCCAACAAGAATTTCAGGAATAACTGGCTTGGGAATAAAATCAACCGCACCGGTTTCAATTCCCTTAATTATGTGCAATTCGCTTTGATGAATGGCCGAAACGAAAATAACCGGGACATACATCGTTTTTTTTCTTTTTCGCATAAGCGACAAGGTTTCGTAACCATCCATCCCAGGCATCTGCACATCAAGGATGGCCAGGGCAAAATCTTCCTTTTGGGTTTCACGTAATGCTTCCATTCCCGATGCAGCCCGCACAAAGGTAACATCAAAATCACCGAGCAGCATTTCAAGGCTTTCCA
>WTWZ01000009.1:0-46205 GCA_009773765.1 Prolixibacteraceae bacterium
GATTGTAAAAAAAACTTAGTGGACATAGTGAAAACCTTAGTGTCATTTGTGGTAAAAAAAAATGAACCAACCACAAAGGCGCCAAAGTAAACCACGAAGTAACACAAAGAAAATTATGGTATGATTGTAAAAAAAACTTAGTGTGCCTTTGTGAAAACCTTAGTGTCCTTTGTGGTAAAAAAAAATAAAATATGAAACTAACAGACTTAAAAATTGGAACGCAGCTTAAAACCGGTTTTGGGATTATGATGTTGCTCGTAGCTGTTCTGGGCTTTATCTCCTACGAACAGACCAACAATATTGCCTATCAAACAAAATTGATGTATAACCATCCGTTGCAGGTGCGGAGGGCTGTTGGGGAGTTGAAATTCAACATCACTGACATCCACCGCGAGATGAAATATTTGTTTCTGCCCGAAAGAGAATCGCGAATAGAAACTATAATCAACAATATTGAAATGCAAAAATCTTCAGTATTCGATCAGATTGAAATCTTTTATAAGTCGTATCTGGGCCCCCGCACCGATATCGACACACTGAAGCAAAATTTTATTGTTTGGAATTCAATGTACGAAGAAACCATCCGGTTGCTAAAGGAGGGAAAAACATCAGAGGCAGCATTAAGGACCGTTTCGGGCGGGGTTGCAGGCAATCAGGTGAATGTCCTTTACAGGTCGCTGGATAAAATCGATAAATTTTCAAGGGAAATGGGCGATACATTAAATATCACTTCCCAGGAATTAAACAGGTCGTTGAACACGCAATTGTTTATATTGGTTGCCGCATTCCTTATTCTGTTGTTACTTCTAAGTAATTATTTGTTACGGGCTGTTCGGCTTCCTATTGAAGAACTTTCCATGGCAACCCGTCGCTTCGGGGAAGGCGATTTAAATGCCCGAAGTTCGAACACTTCAAAAAATGAATTCGGTGGCCTTGCAGCAGCCTTTAATTCAATGGTAGATACGATACAGGCGAATACCGAAATCAGTAATAAGGTTGCAATGTTTACCGGCAAAATGCTCTGTGAGGATGATGCCAGTAAATTCTTCCAAAGCACGCTGCAAATGTTGATGGTCCAAACCGGTTCACAAATGGCTGCGGCCTATCTGCTGAGCGGCAATAAAAAATACTACGAACATTTCGAATCCATCGGCATTGACGATGAGGCCAGGAAATCATTTTCGGTTTCCGGCCACGAAGGGGAATTTGGCGCTGCCGTTACTACCAAAAGAATCCAACATCTTAAGAATATTCCCGAAACAACGCGTTTCCTCTATAATACGGTAAATGTCAAATTTATCCCAAACGAAATAATAACCATTCCCATCCTTTCAGGAGGCGGGGTCATTGCCATCATATCTTTGGCATGTGTAGGGGTTTATAACCAAAGTTCTTTGGATTTAATCGAAAAAATCCACATTACCTACACTACCCGAATCGAAGGGATTCTGGCATACCGCCAAATCAAAGAAATTTCAACAAAACTGGAGGAGCAGAACCGCGAGCTTGAAATACACCAAAGAGAATTAGAAGCGCAATCGTCGGAACTGACCGAACAAAACCGCGAGCTTGAGGTTCAGAAAAATCAGTTAAGCGAAGCAAACAAGCTTAAAACAAGTTTCCTGTCGAATATGAGCCACGAACTGCGCACACCGCTGAATTCAGTTATTGCCCTCTCAGGAGTGCTTAGCCGGAGGCTCGCAAAACAAATTCCCGATGAAGAACACAGTTATCTGGAAGTAATTGAACGAAACGGGAAAAACCTTTTGTCGCTGATTAATGATGTGCTGGATATTTCAAGAATCGAATCGGGAATGGAGGAAATTGATGCTATACAATTTGAACTTTGCGACGCTATAAACGATATTACAGGCATGATACGGCCACAGGCCGCCGAAAAAAATCTCTATCTGAACAATGTGGTGGGCGACTGTAAAATTCAAATTGTGACCGATGGCAAAAAGTTAAGGCATATAATGCAAAACCTTATTGGCAATGCTGTTAAGTTTACCGAAAAAGGAGGTGTCAGTATTTCGGTTAAAAAACTCGGCGATAAGGTTGCCATATTTGTTGCCGATACCGGCATCGGTATCAGCGCAGAACACCTTCCCCATATTTTTGATGAATTCCGGCAAGCTGATTCCGGGGTCTCGCGCCGGTTTGGAGGAACAGGCCTTGGACTGGCCATTGCAAAAAAATATGCAAACCTGCTGGGCGGGTCTGTTACCGTAAAGAGCGTGCAGGGAAAAGGCGCTGAATTTACGCTTACCCTTCCCCTTGTTTACGGCGAGGGTAATTTGATAAGCGAAAATGATACCGATTATGGGTACATAAATGAAAAGAACAGTAAAGCTGAATTCAGTACAGTACAGGGTGGTACAAAAACGGTCATGATTGTGGAAGACAGTGAACCCGCAGTGGTTCAGATAAAAGATTTTCTGGAGGAGAACGGATACAAAGTAGTGGTTGCACAAAACGGTGCAGAGGCTTTTGAGTTATTCAACACAGTAATTCCCGATGCAATTATCCTCGATTTAATGATGCCCGGAACCGATGGCTTTCAGGTCCTTCAGGCCATTCGAAATGATGACATTACTGCACACATACCCGTTTTGATACTCACTGCCAAATTCATCACGAAAGAAGACCTTCGATTTTTGAAGCGGAATAATGTTCATCAGCTTATCCAAAAAGGGGATGTAAAACGCCAGGAACTGGTTAAAGTGGTGGGGGAAATGTTAGCTGGCAAAACGGCAGAAACAAAAAAACCGGTTAATTTAAAGCAACCCATAACGGGAAAGCCAACCGTACTTGTGGTTGAAGACAATCCCGACAATATGGTTACCGTAAAAGCAGTTCTGGCAGATGAATATACGGTGATTGAAGCCACAAATGGAATTGAAGGTGTTGAGAAGGCTAAAAAGCACATTCCCGATTTAATACTAATGGATATATCATTGCCAGAGATGGACGGGATTCAGGCGTTTAAGGCCATCAGAAGCGATAACCGTCTTAAGCATATTCCGGTAATAGCATTAACTGCAAGTGCGCTTAAGGAAGACCGTGAACTAGTTTTGGCCCATGGATTTAACGCATTTATTGCAAAACCAATTGATGAAAGTATCTTCTTCAGCATCATTAAAGAGGCGCTTTATGGAAAATAAAAAAATAAAAATTCTGGCCATCGACGACATCAGGGACAACCTGGTTACGCTTAAAGCAATCATATCCGAAGCACTGCCCCAATCGGTTGTTTATTTGGAAAATAGCGGGCAAGAGGGCATCGGGTCGGCAAGGAAAAACGACCCCGATGTAATATTGCTCGATATTGTAATGCCCGGGATGGATGGTTACCAGGTATGCAAAATACTCAAGGCCGATGAACAACTGTCCGAAACTCCTGTAATCTTCCTTACAGCATTATCGGGAGATAAACAAAGCCGCATTTTGGCGCTCGAAGCCGGAGGTGATGCCTTTTTAGCCAAACCCGTTGACATCAGCGAACTAAAAGCGCAAATCCTGGCCATGCTCAAAATAAAAGAGGCAGCTAAGTATAAGCGAAATGAAAAAACACATCTCGAAGAGCTGGTGCAAAAACGGACGGAAGAACTCAGGAAGGCCAACATTGCAACGCTCAATTTGCTGGAAGACCTGAATACTGAAAAAGAAAAGCTAAAACTCCTCAACCGTGCCGTTGAAGCAAGCTCGGTGTCGGTTGTTATTACCGATGCACAGGGGCATATAAATTACGTTAATCCTTATTTTACCGAACTTACCGGATATTCGTACGAGGAGGCGATTGGTAAAAATCCGCGGTTTCTGAAATCAGGACATCAGCCAAAAGCATTTTATGAGGGCATTTGGAATACCATACTTTCAGGAAAAGACTGGACAGGGGAATTCAGGAACATAAAGAAAAATGGAGAGTACTACTGGGAAAAGGCCGTTATCTCCCCTTTGATTAACAGTGATGGAGTGTTTACAAATTTTGTAGCCATAAAAGAAGATGTGACAGACCGAAAAAAGGCCGAGACCGATTTACGTAGATTTATGTTGGGTATCGAAAACTCTTCCGATGCCGTTTTTATTACTGACTTATCCGGAATTATCGAATATATTAATCATGCTTTTGTGGAAATATACGGATATCACAAATCAGAAGTTTTGGGAAAAACTCCGCGCATTCTCAAGTCAGGGACAATTCCTCAGGAAGATTATAAGCAAATGTGGGACATTCTATTGGCCGGAAAACAGCTAAAGGGAGAAATACAGAATAAGACCAGGGATGGAAGAATTCTCAATATCGAAGGTTCAAACAACCCCATTCTTGACGATAACGGCAAAATTATTGGCTTCCTTTCTATAAATAGAGATATTTCAGAACGGAAAAAAGCTGAAGAAAAGCTAAAGCTCCTCAACCGTGCCGTCGAAGCAAGCTCGGTGTCGGTTGTGATTACCGATGCTGAGGGGCATATAAATTACGTTAATCCTTATTTTACCAAACTTACCGGCTATTCATCAGATGAAATACTTGGAAGAAAATTGCGAATCCTGAACCCGGGAAAACTTTCAGAAGCTGACAGCGATGCGCTTTGGAGAACCATCCTCTCCGGAAACGAATGGACGGGTGAATATCAGAACAGGAAGAAAAACGGGGAACTCTATTGGGAAAATGCAGTTATTTCACCAATTCTGAACAGCGATGGGAAAGTTATAAACTTTGTTGCCATTAAAGAAGACATCACGGAAAGGAAAAAGATACTGGAAGAACTGATTAAAGCCAAGGAAAAAGCCGAAGAAAGCGAAATACAAATAAAATATTCTCAGGAAGTGGCACGAATTGGATATTACGACTTTAATGTTCAAACCGGTTTTTGGTCGAGTTCTGAAATGCTTGATAAAATTTTCGGCATTGATATAAGTTATATTAGAGATGTGCAAGGTTGGTTGAGTATTGTTCATCCGGATTTTCAACAGGAAATGCAAAATTATTTATTAGTGAACATTCTGAAAAACAGGGAAACATTTAATAAATCATACCAAATAATAAATCAAAAAACCAAACTTGCTTGCTGGGTCCATGGATTAGGAACATTAGAGTTTGACAATAGCGGTAATTTATTGAAAATGTTTGGAACAATTCAGGATATTACAATAAGTAAAAATTTTGAGCAAGAGCTTATTAAAGCCAAAGAAAAAGCCGAAGAAAGCGACCGTTTAAAATCGGCGTTCCTTTCGAATATGAGCCACGAAATTCGCACTCCCATGAATGGAATACTCGGATTTACCGATCTTCTTTTAACCCCCGATTTAAGCAGTGAAGAAAAAGAACGCTACATTAAAATCGTCCATCAAAGCGGGAAGCGCATGTTAAACACGGTGACCGATATTATTGAAATCTCAAAGATTGAAGCCGGACTGGTTAATGTTACCGCAAAAGAAACCGATTTTAATGAAAGGATTGAAGAGTTATTTTATTTCTTCAGGGCTGAAGCAGAGAACAAAGGACTAAAAATAATTTTAGAACAGTTATTGCCTGTTGAGGAGAAAAATATCTCAACCGACATAAATAAACTGGATTCTATTCTTACCAACCTCATTAAAAATGCAATAAAATACACCTTAACAGGGACGATTAAAATTGGTTGCCAATCTAAAGGCAATTTTGTTGAATTTTATATAAAAGATACCGGAATAGGAATTCCGGTTGACAGGCAGGAAGCAATCTTTGAGCGTTTTATGCAGGCGGATGTAGCCGATGCAAAGGTTTTCGAAGGCTCCGGCCTGGGCCTGGCCATTGCCAAATCGTATGTTGAAATGTTAGGGGGGAAAATCTGGGTTGAAAGTGAAGAAGGCTTAGGCTCAACATTTTATTTTACCCTGCCCCTTACTGATTTTGCAAAGGGAAAACCGGTTGTTTCAAATGAAATACCCGTTGATAAAGAAAACAATACAGTAAAGTCCGCAGCGGGTCCCCTGAAAATAATTATCGCCGAAGATGATGAGTACAGCTTCTTTTTGTTAAAAACAATACTCTCGGAATATGGAATAACCCAAATACATGCCCGAAATGGGGAGGAAGCTATTATGGCTGTTAAAAACAATCCGGATATTGCCTTAATCCTTATGGATATAAAAATGCCTGTTTTGAATGGCCTTGAAGCAACACAAAAGATTAGGCAATTTAATAAAACCGTCCCGATAATTGCACAAACGGCTTATGCTTTTTCAAGTGACAAAAAAAATGCAATTGAAGCAGGGTGTAACGATTATATTTCAAAACCCATATTAAAGGAAAAATTACTGGCGATAATCAGGAAGTATGTTGAATAGTTTGAGAAAATGTTTTTAAGCACGAAAGAATAAAGTATATGAATTAAAACCAATCAGGCGAAATGATATTATTCGGGTAGTGGAAACCTTGAGGTAATAAAACCTTAGTTAAAAATCGGCAATCTAACCCCGTAAATTAAGTACTTGCATAGCTTCATGTTATGAAATGATTTCATTAAAATGCTAAATTAGGTGGCACAAAAATTTTAAGTAAACTAAAAGTGCACAATTAACCATAAAATTCAGTTTAGAAAAAACTAAATAATTGAAAATGAATATTTCCAACAATCTGTTTTCTTTATTGTTTAGGCTAAGCCAACTTTTCGACATCAAAAAAATGATTGAACTTTTTGTTGAAGCCATGAATGACGGGTTCAAACCAGCCGGTTTTTGTTTTATCGAAAAAAGCGAAAATGAAGCAGGGGTTGAAATCGAAATCAGCGCCCAAAATTCTTCTTATGGCTATATCAGGATCGAACAGCCAACCCCATTGGTAAAAGAAAATTTTATGCCCATCAGCAATGCAGTAAAAATTCTCGCTGTTTTTTTGGAACGGGCCGAACTTGAGGCAAAATTCAAGGATGCTTTGTTAACCGGCGAAAAAACCGTCAATGAGAAAATACTTCAACATCAGGAAATAGTCAGGGAACTCACAACAGCAAGAAATGACTTGTCAAAACTGGTTGAAAACCTGAAAGAAGAGATTAAAAACAAGGTTCAGGAAGAATTGGCACATTCCTACGACTTAATGAAATATGCGATTGAACATTCAAATGGCGCAGTTGCTGTACACGATAACGAATTAAGGTATATTTATGTGAGCGAGCGTTACATGGATGATTTTAAAGTAAAGGATTACAATATCATTGGTAAACATCATTACGAGGTATTTCCTGATTTGCCCCAAAAATGGCGCGATATTCACCAACGGGTATTAAATGGTGAGGTTTGCTCTTCAGAGTGCGACCCGTATCCACATAATGATGGAACTTTGGAATGGACAAGATGGGAGTGTCGGCCCTGGTTTAATGTTGACGAAACAATTGGGGGACTGATTGTTTATACTGAGGTAATTACAAATCAGGTACTGGCCGAAAATGCTCTCAGGGAAAGTGAATCCCGTTTCAGGCTGCTTGCCGAAACGGCCCCTTTTGGAATTGTGATTTCGGATAAAAACCAAAACACTTTATTTATAAACCAGCAATTTACCCACATATTCGGATACACCATTGCTGAAATACCCTCAGTGGAAGAATGGTTCCTGCTTGCATACCCCGATAAAGAATGTCGCGGCCAAATCCGCAGCGAAGCGGACAAGGCGGTATCTAAAGCAAAACAAGGCAACGAAGAACTCAAACCGGTTGAATACCCTGTAAGATGTAAAGATGGGGCCATAAAATTAATCGAATTCAGGATGGCAATAACCGATGAACTTTATTTTATTATTTTCATCGATATTACCCAAAGGAAAATAGCCGAGGATGAACTTATGCAACTGAAAAACCACCTTGAGCAGCAAGTTCAGGAAAAAACCGTTGAATTGCAACTGCAGATTGCTGAACTTGAACGTTTTCATGATGCCACGATTGAACGTGAATTTCGAATAAAAGAGCTTCGTGATGAATTAAAAATTCTTAAAGGTTCGGTACCAAAGTAAAATATGTAAATGGTTCAAACAAGAAACATAAACCGTTCCATTCTGATAACCATCATTTGGGTGTTTGGCAGCATTTTTTTTATACAGGCCAATTCAGTTAATTTTGCCCCGGTTATTGCCAATACCATTATTTCTGGCCCTGCACCAAATTATCCGCCCGATTGTACATTAAACAATAACGTGTTTGTCAGCGAATCAACTGCCGGTATTAAACCTGTTAACTATTTAGTGGATAATGAAACTGCAGTGATGAAAGGTGGAAATTTCGGTTTTTTTTTACAACGTGAAAATATTATGTATTACCTGAAGGTTGGGGTTTTGATTTTTGTCCCGCTGGCGGTTATAATGTTTCTCCTGCTTGTTTTTCTTCTTCGTAAAGAGGTTGGGCGAAGAACAGTGGAATTGAACATCGAAATTGAAGAACATCGAAAAACGCTGGAAACCGTTAAATCACAGCAGTTGAAAATAATGGAAAGCAGTAGGGAAATCCGGCTGCTGCTCGATTCTACTGCTGAAGGGATTTACAGCATTAATAATATGGGCAATTGCACAATTGTCAACAAGTCGGCGTTACAGATGCTTGGATACACAAGTGAATCGGAAATGGTTGGCCATAACATGCACAACCTGATCCACCATACCCGATCCGATGGTTCAGCTTTTTCACAAGAGGATTGCAGTATAAATCAAACATATTTAAAAGGTTTAAGTGCACATGTTCAGAATGAGGTTTTCTGGCGCCCGGATAATACTTGTTTCCAGGTTGAATATTTTTCGCACCCAATTATTGAAAACGGTAAAGCGGCAGGAACTGTTGTAACATTTTGGGATATCACAAAGCGGATAAAAGCTGAGGAGGAGCTGCAAAAACTAAATAATGAACTGGAGTACCTGGTGCATTTGCGCACAGCCGAACTGGAAGAAAAAGTGCAAAAACTGAATAAAAACCAGAAAGCAATGCTTTATATGATTGAAGACCTGAATTTAATTACCGCAGAATTAAAGGCAGAACGTGAAAAACTTGAACTGACAAACAAAGAACTCGATGCTTTTTCGTATTCGGTTTCGCACGATTTGCGTTCGCCGCTGAGGGCAATTCATGGTTTCACGGAATATTTAATGGAAGATAATTTACATCAGCTTGATGATGAAGGTAAAAGGCTTTTAACCTTAATTCGCG
This sequence comes from Prolixibacteraceae bacterium, assembly GCA_009773765.1. Taxonomy (GTDB): domain Bacteria; phylum Bacteroidota; class Bacteroidia; order Bacteroidales; family Prolixibacteraceae; genus Draconibacterium. Next base: position 9,171 of record WTWZ01000009.1, read on the forward strand.
AAAACACCGTTAAAATGGAGGAGTTAATTACAAGTATTCTTAACCTTTCACGTGTTTCGCGCACAGAACTTCGTTTTTGTCAGGTAGATATGCAAGCCACAGCCCTTTCAATGTTTCTCGAGATTGCCACTGATGATGAAAAAAAGGAATTTGAACTTATTATTGCCCCCCTGCCGCCTGCTTTCTGCGATTCGGCCCTGATTAAGCAGGTTTGGCAAAACCTGATTGGCAACGCCCTGAAATACAGTTCGAAATCGGAAACTAAAAAAATAGAAATAGGTTGTTTTGAAGGTAGTGAAAAGTTGACCTATTACGTCAGGGACTTTGGCGCAGGGTTTGATTCAAATTACAAAGACAAATTATTCGGGGCCTTTCAAAGATTACACAAAAAAGGCGATTTTGAGGGCGCTGGCGTGGGACTGGCAATCGTACAGCGCATTATTAACAGGCATAACGGCACGGTGGGCGCTGATGGCGATTTGAATAAAGGGGCAACTTTTTACTTCTCATTACCAAAAATAAACTAAAACTGAAGATATGGATATTAAAAAACAAAGCATTAAAATTCTCATTGCTGAAGATGTGCCAACCGATGCTGAATTGATAATGCGGGAAATAAATAAATCATTTCTGAAGGTTACTTACAAGGTTGTTGAAACTCGTACCGATTTCATCAACGCAATAAATCAATTTCAACCCGACCTGGTAATATCCGACTACCGGATGCCCGCTTTCGACGGTATGTCGGCGTTAAAAATAGTCCTTGATTTGTCGGCTGTTACCCCGGTTATTATTGTTACCGGTTCATTAAACGAAGAAATAGCAGTAAAATGTTTGAAATCAGGGGCGGTTGATTATGTTTTAAAGGAATCGTTAAAACGAATCGGACAAGCTGTATTAAATGCGCTTGAACAAAAACTGGCCAAACTGGAAAAAATAAGGGCTGAAAAAGCGCTTGCCGAAAGTGAAGAACGTTTCAGGCGTTTGGCTGAAAATGCCCAGGATTTAATTTACCGGATTGAACTGGCGCCCAAAAGACGGCTAAATTACATTAGTCCGGCATCGGTGCATTTTACCGGCTATACGCCAAATGAACATTACAACGATCCCGAACTTTTCTTTAAACTGGTGTATCCCGACGACCACGAAATTGCCGGCAACTGGGCTAAAACCGGTTATGAAATCAGAAAACCAAAGAATTACCGCTGGATCAGAAAAGACGGAACAGTAATATGGACTGAACATCGTAATATTCCAATTTATAGCCAGTCGGGAATGTTAATTGCCGTTGAAGGTATTGCCCGCGACATAACCGCGCAACGTTATGCAGGGGAAAAATTGAAACTGCTCAGCCGCGCTATTGAGCAAAACCCGGTAACAATCATAATTACCGATACCAAAGGGAACATTGAATATGTAAACCCGGCATTTAGCGTAAAAAGCGGATATTCTGCCACCGAAGTTATAGGCCGGAATCCACGGATACTAAAATCAGGGCACCATCCAACTGAGTTTTACAAAGAAATGTGGATGACCATTTTGTCGGGAAAGGAATGGATTGGCGAATTTCGAAATAAAAAGAAAGATGGCGAATTTTATTGGGAGGAAGCTGTTATCTCGCCAATAACCAACGAAAAAGGCGAAATTACCCATTTTTTGGCGGTAATAGAAGATATAACCGAAAAAAAGAAAATGTTGGAAGATTTGGTTGCAGCCAAGGAGAAAGCAGAGGAGAGCGACCGTTTGAAATCTGCTTTTCTGGCAAATATGAGCCATGAAATAAGAACACCGATGAACGGGATACTCGGGTTTGCCAATTTATTGAAAGAACCCCATCTCACCGGCGATGAAAAACAGCACTTTATTGATATAATTGAAAGCAGCGGCCAACGTATGCTCAATACCATCAACGATTTAGTGGATATTGCAAAAATCGAATCGGGAGTGGTTGAAGTAAATTATTCCGAAGTATTGTTAGAGGAAATACTGCAATCGCTATATTATTTTTTTCAGCCCGAAGCATCAAAAAAAGGTTTGGAACTAATTAATGCTTCAATGTCAGAATTGGCTGATTTAACTATCGTTACAGATAAGGAAATGCTGATATCCATATTAACCAACCTGATTAAAAATTCGATTAAATATACCTATTCGGGCAGTATTGAATTTGGTTATACTGTTAATGCTGAATCTGTGTTGTTTTTTGTGAAAGACACAGGAATTGGAATTGATAAATCGAGACAGCAGGCTATTTTTGAAAGGTTTGTACAGGAAGATAGCAGCATCTCGCGGTCTTTTGAGGGGGCAGGGCTCGGATTGTCCATTTCAAGGGCTTATGTTGAAATGCTTGGTGGAAAAATTTGGGTTGAATCGGTTAAAGGTGTAGGTTCACGGTTTTTCTTTACTGTTCCGGATAAAAGTGACAAGGCTAAAAATCTGGAAGAAACTGAACAACTTGTTAGCTTGTCAGAGTCCGGTATTTTAGGAGATTTAACAATATTGATTACCGAAGATGATAAAGTTGGGCAGATGTTTTTAGCTGCTCTTTTAGATAAAAAATGCAAGAAATTACTTTACGCTGAAAATGGTGAAGAAGCAGTTGAGATGGTAAAAATGTATAATGATGTGGATTTGATTTTAATGGATATGAAAATGCCCGTAATGAATGGATTTGTTGCAACCCAAAAAATAAAATCAATCAGACCGAAAATTTTTATAATTGCACAAACTGCGTTTGCAATGGCCAATGACAGAGAAATGGCCTTAAAAGCAGGATGCGATGCCTACATTACCAAACCAGTGAATAAAGGCCAGTTAATAAAATTGATAAAAGATCATTTTACCACGTCAGCCAGGTAAAATGATCTTTTAATACTTAATTTTTAATCGTAGCCGTTTGTTTCGCCGGTTTTTCAGAGAAATATGCAGCAACAATCAATACAATAACTACTACAACAGCAATATATACACCCGAGGGCACAGGCGGCGGTTCGCCCTGCGCATAAGAATGCAGCCCTGATAAATAGTAATTCACCCCGAAATAGGTCATTAATACCGAGCTAAAACCAACCAAAGAAGCCGCGCTTACGGCAAAACTTCCCCTGAAACCGGGTATTTTGTGCATGTGGCTGATAAAGGTATAAACCAAAATTGTCACCAATGCCCAGGTTTCCTTGGGGTCCCAGCCCCAGTAACGCCCCCACGATTCGTTGGCCCAAACCCCGCCAAGGAATGAACCCAGGGTAAGCAGTATCAATCCAACTATCAAAGAGATATCTATTACATTGACCAGTTCTTTTATTGTATGGTTTACCCTAACCATATTTGCCTTTCTTCGCGAAACAATTAAAATCAGGTTCAGCATTCCGAGGAGGGCCCCAATGCCCAGAAATCCGTAACTCGATGTAATAATGGCCACATGCACTATTAACCAGTACGATTTTAAAACGGGCACAAGCGGAGTAATTTCAGGGTTCATCCAGCTCATTCCGGCAACCATTAAAGTTAGTCCGGCTAACAGGGTAGTGAGCGAAATGGTAATTTCAGAACGGCTGTAAAAAATAATTCCTGCCAAAAGGGTTGCCCAACTGATAAATACCATAGACTCGTAACCATTACTCCATGGTGCGTGCCCCGAAATATACCAACGTATCCCCATTCCGGCTGTTTGCACCAGGAACAGTAAAAAAACCAGCCAGACGGAAATCTTCTTTATCATTCCGAATTTGAATTCAGGATTGAAAATGGTGGCAAGGTTTAGTATAAGCATAATCAAACCAAACAACATAAAAATCCTTGAAAGTTTTCCGAAGATGTTGGCATTATTGTAAAATACCTCCAGATTTATTTTTGTTTTATGCGGGATAATTTTTGCACCTTCTGTTTGTTGAAAATTTGCAAGCTTTTCTAACTGCGATTTTGCTGTTGTCCAGTCGGCCTTTGCAACCGCTCCCAGGTAGGCCGAAAGCGTGTTTTGGGCAAAAGTTTCATTTTGGCTGCCCAGTAATTTCGCCTCGCCAATATGTATCCATTTGTGGTTGTCGTCGCCAGGAACAGGGAAAATCGTTAAAAATGTGCCTGTTAACACGCCCATCATAATATTGGCGCGTTCGTCAACATTGATAACCTCCTTATCGAATTTATTCCGGGTGCTGGCTTTCTTTTCGTATGTGGTGTGTACCAAATGGTTTAACTTGTACTCGCCTGTTGTCATATTAAAAAGGGAATTAAAAGAGATGTAATTTTCACTGATATTCAGTATTTTTCTTAATTCGGGATTGCCCACTTTTATAAAAGGGATGTTTTTCCATTTTTCAGGGTTAGCCTGGATTTCGAGAAAAACCTCGGTTGAAGACATTCCCTCCCAACTGTCCTTTTTGGCAACTTTTCGCATAATTTCGGAAGCCAGCGTGTTAACAGGTTCAATTCTTCCCTTGGATGTTTGAACCAGTAGTTTTGCAAATTCAGAAACATGTTCTTTATTGTATTGCGGGTTTTGGGCATTGCTGTTGAATGCAAATAAAAGCCCGAAAACGATTACCGCAAAAAACTTTTTTCGTTCTTCGCGAAGTTTGGCCGATGTTTTTATCAGCGACTTAATGCGGCTGTTTTTGTTGAAGAAAATAAGTATCATTCCAATGGCCATAATAAAGTAGCCGAAGTAAGAAACCGAGGTTCCCAGGGAATCATAATTTACAGATAATATGGTTCCTTTTTCATCGCGGTCATATGATGACTGAAAAAAACGGTAACCGCTGTATTTCAATATATTATTCATGTAAATGCGGAAAGGTTTTTCAATGTTTTGGCCTTTTACAACCACTTCGCTGGCGTATGACGAAGGACTGTTCGATCCCGGATATCTTTCGAGCTGAAAGTCGGTGAGATATATTGAAAACGGAATTTCAATTATTTTCGAACCGTAACTGACAGAGATTTCAATCCCGTCAACATGGGTAGTGAAATATTCGCCAACTTCCCCTTTTGCGCCAAAAACATTCATTGTTTTGGTTGAAGCGCCAGAAGTTATAACTGCCTGAAAGGCATCTTTGTTGACCGTATTATTTTCAGGGGCTAAATAATTCAGTTTCGAAATTCCTTTTGTGAGGTACTGTTTAACGGCAAAACTTATGTTGCCCAGTGAATACGCTTTTTGTGTGCTGATTTCGATGCTTGTATCCTGGGCAACGGTAATGGGTTCCTGTCCCATCATTTCCAAAACGGTAAGCGAATCGGAAGCCGATACAAACAATATCCCATTTTTTAAACTGAAGTTGATATCTGTTGTATTCCCTGGAACTTCAAGGCCAAATGTAATGTTTCCCATTTTTTTTGTTTCACCGGGTTGCAGAAGAAAATCGTTTCGTACAGTTCCATCAGCTACTGCGAGTATGGAAACAAAGGGGCTTCCTGCCGGGTCGGTAACCAAAATTTCTTCGGCTGACGGCATAAAACCTGCATTTTTAATGTGAATATGCCGGCCGCCAACCTCAATTTTTTCTGAAAACCTGTTTGCAGTGTAAGGCGAAAACATTACTTGCTTTTCTTTTACCACGGTTTCATTGCCTTTACTGGCTTTGATTGTGATAAAAGTTGGATCGGAAACAAATGAGTTTGAAGATACTCCTTCTCGAATATGCATCAAACCTTCGTATCCGTAATATCGGGTTATACCGGCTCCAATAAAGATGATTACAAATGAGAAGTGCAAAAGAACTCCGGGCCATCTTTTTTGGGCAATTAATTTATTTGCAAAAATACTCCCAACGAGATTGATGCAAATAATAAACAGCAAAATCTCGAACCATAGCGAATTGTAAATTAGGATTTTGGCTGTAACCGTGCCGTAATCGTTTTCGATAAAAGTGGCGTAACCAATTGCAACCGCAAATATTACAACCAATATGCCTGTAAAAAGCATTGAAAATAAAAAAGAACTGATTTTTTTCATTGATATGATTCTATAAAAATTATTTGGCAAAGAAAGCAATTGAACTGAAAGAAACACAAAAAAAAACTCCTTTGCCTAAAAAGAATAAAGCAAAGGAATTTTTTTAAGTTTTCTAAACCAGCTTACTTTTTAAGAGTTGGGTCGGGATGGTTTATTACTTTGTTAAATTCAGCATAATTCCAGGGTTTTTTGTCAGCCGGGTGGCCTTCGGGCTTTTTACCAGTGTGGCATGCCTTACAAGTCGCTTCAGTAGGAATAATCATCCCTTTGGCAATTGACTGTTCCCTGTTTTTCATGATTGCAGCGGTTTTGTACATGCTGCCTGGCCCGTGGCATGATTCGCACGATACGCCTTCGTCAACTTTTAGAGTTGCAATTAAACTTTTATTCACACTTCCGGCAGTAGAGTGGCATTTTAAGCAGTCAGGATTTTTCTTTCCGGCATCGTCAAGTTTTGAATAAGCCTTTGAATGCGATGTTTTCAGCCATTGAGCGTGTTGTGCCCCTTTTTCAGGTTTATTATGACACATTTTACAGCCATTTGCGCCTATATATTTGGCGCCCTGGGCATAAGATGACACACTGATAGTAAGGGCAAACCCTATAACCAACATTAATTTTAAGCACTTCATTTTTTTTGATTTAAAATTTGTATTCTATTTTTTTCAGGTTTTAGCAATTATAACATAAATCATCCCTGTTTGTATTTCTGCGGATAAATATGCATCATTTTCTTTATTAAATAATAAAATAAAAGCCTTTTAGGCGCTATTTAAAATCAGTATAAAGCAGAGTGGCAGGTTGAACAAAGCTCAGTTTTCCATGCATCTCCAATATCAACAGGATGGTTAAATTCAAGCGATTGAAGAGCATTGGCAAAAACCAAACCCTCTGCGCCACTTTGTGCTTTTATGTTATGGCAAAGCTTACAATCTTTAGAAATTACTTTGCCAGATTCTGTTACATGACGATCGTTATGGCAGCGGTAACAACCATTGTTTTCCATGTGGCCCAAATTGTTGGGGTAGGCTTTCCAGTTGGCTTTCATATATGGGAAAATATTATTCGCGTAACCGTCCTGAATTTCAGCAATAGCTTCATCAATCTCTTTCTTCCTGGTATCAAATAATTCCGGATACCCATCGCGGTAATAATCTTCGATTGTTGATTTGATTGCCATAAACGCACTGTCTTTTGTTGAATAGTCAACATACAGCGCCTTCATGGCTTGCATTTTTATTCCGGGCAGCGATTTTGCAATTTTTCCGCTTTGCATTGATTGATCAACGAAATTCTGCGGGGCATTGAAGTTGTGCGATGGCCGGTTGTGGCAATCGAGGCAATCCATTACCCTTGTTTCAAGCGAATCGAGTTGTTGCTGGCTCAGTCCCAAATCATTATCGAGATATACGTAACTCTCGCCGGTTTTTGTGTTGGTGTATTTAACCCAGGGAATTTCCTGCCTGTTGGCAGAGGTTGTTTTGTATTCAATTTTCACATCGGGGCTAATATGCTGGTGGATACCGGCTTCAATTCCGGAGGCGGTTGTTTTGGTGCTTGTTTTTACAAGCATGTGAAGAATGACTTCGGTATTATTGTCATCGGATAAATACGAATGTTTAATGCGTAATTTGTCATCATAAAATTTATCGGGCCAGTGGCAACGTTCGCAGGTTTCCTGTGCCGGACGCAGGTTTGCGATTGGAGTAGGGATTGGTTTCGGATATTTATTGGCCAAAACCGAATAAACCTGATAGAGCCCGGATAATTTGCTTTTAACGTACCAACTGGCGCCTGTTCCCACATGACATTCTACACAGGCAACGCGCTCATGGGACGAACCGTGGTATGTGGTATATTCGGGCTCCATTACATCGTGGCAAAGTTTTCCGCAAAATTCAACCGATTCGGTATAATGAAATGCCTCGTAACTTCCAATAGAAGAGAGTATCAGTAAAAAAACAGTCCCAACCGCAAAAATAATCCCTGCATTTCGGGTAGTGGCAACATTAAAATCAATTACAGGCCAGTCTAATTCCTTTCCTTCCTTCAGGGCTTTTCTTGCTTTTATCTTGTTTATCCTCATGCCAACAGGAATAAGCAATAAACCAACAATCATAAACCCTGGCAGGATGATATAAATAAACAGGCCAATGTAAGAACCACCAAACCCAAAGGCCAGGTTCAAAATAAAAAGGGTTAGAATTGAAGCCAGGTTAAACAACGCCAGGAATGCCCCTGAAATGGATACCCAGTTTTTAAATGATGATGGTAATTTCATTTTGTCGTTAATTTTAGTGATTTTAAAATTCGTTAATTTAATGAATATTGTGCCAGCCTGTAATGATGCTTTTAAAATTTTCAACAGGAAATTTCCCGATTGAAGCCACATAAAGATGTATCAAAAGAAAAATTGAAATAAAAAAACCGGCTGCAGAGTGTAAAACGGCTGTTAAAAATACTCCGCTCAGGTTATAAACCTTATCAATAATCATTTCAGGGAAAAGCAACGCAAACCCGGATATAATCACAAACGGGACAAACAGGTACATAACAAAAACGTACGAATATTTCTGAAGTGGGTTAAACTTTCGTTTTTCAGACAAAGGGTAGGGGGCTTTCATTCCGTGAAACATTCCGTACGCATAATAATATGCCTGTTTCATCAGTCGTTTCAGAAAACCCATTGGTTTTATGAGGTAAAACTTGCCGTTACTGGTTACAATGTTGCCAATAAAGAAAAGCAGGTAGTTTAGCGTTACAGCAATTCCGCTGATATTATGAAGATTAACAGCCAACTGGAATTTTATAAACGAAGCATCGAAACCTGATTGCATCGCAATGCCGGTGAAAATCAGGAGTATAATTCCAATGGCATTAATCCCATGCCAAATTCGAAGCCAGAATGGATAAAAATATAATTTGGTATTTTCCGAGCCCATGATGTTCTATTTTTTAATGAATCTGAAAAAAAGATGGATAAGCATTCCGGCAAGGGTCATGAAAAAAATGATAAAACTTAATTTCCTGAGTACCGGAAACTGTTGCGCGCCAATAACATAAGATTCGTTTAAGAGAATTGCCCTAACGGAACCATTGTCGGCCCGGCTCTGTAAATTGGCATATTTGTACAGGGAAGCTTTTAACCTGGAGTCTTTACTGTGGCATTCATTACAATTTCTAACCGCGTTTTCCTTACTCATTATATTGTGCGAAACCATCAGGTTGTCAACAACATCGGTGTGACATTCAATACACCTGACATGTTCAAAATGAAGTTCCTGGTTTGGAAGCCAGTTGTGGACCTGAACTATTTCCGGATTTTCTTTTCCTGCAATAAGGCTGTATTTATTCATATCGTTATGGCACGAAAGGCACAATCCATTGCTGTATTCCACAATTTCACGAACATTGGCGCTATTTCTGGCGGTTGGTTTGTAGGTGTGCTGATCGTGGCATTTCCCGCAAGTGAAGTCTTCTCCGCTAATTTTGAAATGAACACTTTTCTGAAATTCCTCATTAATCCTGTCGAATTGATAAGCATCATGGGTTGGATCCCCCCCGTGGCAATCAAGGCACGAGTTCAAAGGTTCCAGTTTCAGGTTCCCGTTGTGCGGATATTCAACATATTCGTATGAATGACAATCAGTACAGTCGAAATTCTGATGGACCCCTGCTTTTAAACCCAGGGTATCGATAATATAATGTGGGTTCATCAGTTTTTTCTGATCTTTTTCAATGATTGCATTGTGAAATGAAATAATCTGGCTTGCATGACATTTCAGGCAGGCATGATTTTTTGCACCATCATAAACCGACTGTGCATTAACTACCGGTGTTGCCAATATCAGAAATATGATAATAAAAATGTGTTGTATATTCATTCTGTTTCTGTTGAACTGTTTAAATCCCTTCAAATAAAAATGGTAATATTCTGCTTGCAGATATTACCATTTTTACAATCAGAAATTTTTAATTTTTTGCATTGAACCACCCGTAAATTATGTAAACGGCATGTTTCCAAAATTCTTTATACTAAAAAGCCCAGATTCTTGTAATTGTAAAGCCAATAGCAATACCACTTTTATCGAATTTTGCACGGTTAAACATCATGCTTTCCTGTGGTATCATGCTGGATGAATTACTAACGTATATCTGAAAGGCATGTGTAAACGTTGAAATTTGCCATCCCAAAGCAATATTTGGCGTATAATCCGGCATTTCGGTTTGTTCCGAAATCGTTTGAATTTTCAATGGGTGATTATAATTAACTGTTAGCGCAGATTGCGGGCTGATTTTTATTCTCCCGAGTGCATGTACCCCGAATAAATCATGGTTTTCGTCCCAGCCAACCATATTGTAATGTGTAAAACTTGCCCCGCCTTGTACCGAGAGCCATTCAGTACATTTCCGGCTGACCATTACCTGAGAGAAATATGACCATCTGTCGGTAAAGCTAATCTCTTTTGGCAGGGTTTCTCTTTTTGTATCTACAACCATACCGGTTTCAAAGGCGCTTTCATTGCGGCCGTCAATGGCCAAAACGCCATAAACTGCGAGGCTGAAGGGCATTTTATTATCGCTTGTTTGCTGCAGGATGCTATACTTGGCGCTTAAATCGGTGTACATTTTTTCTTTGGTCATCCCCGCTCCAATTTGCAGGTTTTTTACCGGCACATATTCCAGTGCAAGCCTGATGTTGGTTCCGGCGCCATAAATACCCCATAAATCGGATTTCCCGTTTTCTAAAGTTCCAAATTTATGCTGGATCTCAAATCCAAGTGTTTTTTTATCGAAAACAACAGTGGTTTGGTCATTTACCAGATAATTGCTTTCAAACGTGGTTACAAGATAACTTTCAGATTCTTCCTGGGCAATGGTATAACTAAAAACAAATCCGGTTAGTAGCAAGAATAATATTATTTTTTTCATTTCTTCAACTTTTTAAGTTAGTTATTTTTAGCTCCCTGCCGAATCCAGGCCAATACCAGTGCCGCCTGCGCTGAATTGTACTTTTTGCGCATGTGGGTTGTGGTTTCAGGGCTGCAATATTTGTATATTCTGCTTTCCTCGGGTGATGCAGTATTGATATAACGTGAAGTATTGATGGCTGCAAATGCGTTTTCGGCCCTTAAATCAGGAGCCTGGTTACCATTGTGGCACGAAGAGCAGTTATTGTTATTAACAAAAATTGGAATTATATCATTTGCAAAACTGACTTGTGGGGCATTAGGATCGTCCGGATCGATTACCGGGACTTCTTCCGGCACAATAAAATTGTAGCTACAACTGTTTAAAAGCGATGTAGCTGCAAAAACTATCAAAAGAATTCGTAAAATTTTCATTTTGTATCAGTTTTATAAAAAAAAGACTTCTTTTCAAGGAAGTCTTTTTTTGTAAATTATATCACAACTTATTTAAGCGCATCAATTGTGTTGGCCAAAATAGCTTTAACATATTTTGGATTGTGGACACCCAAACTACGGTCGTATTTAATACCAAAATAGTTATATACAGCCTGGGCCTGAACCATTGGAACTGAACCGGGTTTAGGTGCATAGCTGTCAACCCCGTCAACAGTAGTTTTGGTAATAACACCTATCGCAAGTAATTTGTCGCGAAGTTGGTCCAGTTTTTCCTGGGTATCTTTTTGGACACCACCATAATTGTAATTTGTGATTGGAGTACCACCATGGCAATCATTACATGATTTTAAACTTGGTATAAATGTGTGGCCTCCTTGTCTTGCTGAAAATGTGCCCATATGGCAACCTGTACAGGATCCGCCAGCCATTGTAAGGTGGGTGGATGTTCCTTTGGCTGGATAGGCTACAGAACCCGGAATTTCAGATAATCCATTTCCGAAAAGAATATTTGACTGTGCTGAGTAATGAGGGTATGTACGCACTGTCAGTGTAAAATTAGTTCCTGGTGCAGCGGTACCTGGTTCTGCGCTTCTTGATTGGTGGCAGGTCCCGCATAAGTTATTGTTTCCTTTTAAATCCATAACGCCATTGGCTGCAGCAACCGGAACAACCGGATCAATCTTCCTTAAAGCATAATCGTCCCCTTCAAAAGATTTGTGTAAACCATGACAGGTATTACACTTCCATGCAGAAGGGTTTGTAATATCCCCTGCAACCGATCCAAACACTGAAAACTGGGTAAATCCTTCATGCGAGTGGCAGCGGGCGCAGGAAGCACGGCCACCGGCATAATCAACGGCAATTGCCCCTGAACTATGGATTGACATGGCAAACTCCCTTTGCTTTTGTTCCATGTTGGTTCCGGAATGACAAACCTGACAGGTTACTTTACCGTCAACACCATCGCGGCCATTTATGCCATCTTTTCCGTCTTTTCCATCAAGTCCGGCTGGTCCAACCGGGCCTTCTTTTACACACGATGTTGCCATAAATGCACAAATAAAACCGAACAAAATGAGTTTTAAAAACGAGTTGTATTTCATAACTTAAAGTTTAAATAAATTGTTCTTATATGTTAATTAATTAATCGCTAAAATTAAAAAGTAAACCAAAGTCCCAAACGGCTTTGGTGGTGATATATGGGCGCAGTATAAATGATATAAGATATACATTAAATTGATATAAATCAATCAGCCGATTTTACTGATATGATTTAACGCAGCTTCGTCTAAAATTTCCATCTCACTTCCCTGGGTTTTAATCAGGTTCGATTCTTTGAATTGTTGTAAAATCCTTACGAGGCTTTCTTTGGTCATGTTCGACATTTCAGCCAGTTCCTGGCGCGAAAGGTCAACCTTAAACTTTTTGGTATTGTATATTTCCTCTTTTAAATACAGCAAAGTTTCGGCAACACGGCCAGGCATGTATTTTTGGGTAAGACTAACCATTTTCGAAAGTAAATAGTTGTTTTGCTTTGTGTGATTGCGGAGTAACTCTACGGCGAATTTATTGTTCTCTGTAAAAAGATTGGTAAGTTTACCTGCATCAATAAGGCAACACGTAACTGGTGTAATTGCAGAAATTGTAAAATGTTGGACATTTCCGTTGAAAAGCCCGCCGCCACTTATAAAATCGCCTTTTCCGATTATTTTTACAATCAGGTTTTTTCCTTTGTCGCCCTCAATAAAAACTTTGGCTAAACCTTCTCTCATACAAATTACAAAAGTTGATGAGGTGTTTTGTTTAATGATGGTTTCTTTGATATTGTAACGGATTTGTTGTTTTTTGTCAACCAAAAAAAGGAGTTCTTTTTCAGTAAGGGGTTTAAAAATATTTGTTTCATTTTCAGTAAAACAACTTGTATTGCAACAGTTTTTGTTGTTCCCGCATTCTATACATCTTGTTTCTTCCATCTTTCCCTTCAATCTTTCTGAATCTGAATTAATTATTGTTGCATATCCTATTTAAAATATTCCCGATAGTTTAAATTAGCCTTGTGCCCCTGCCAGTTGCAATATTCTGATGATTGGTGATCAATACCTCTTTCACCCCTTTTCGTTTTGCCCTGAAACCGTTTTCAAGTTTAGGAATCATGCCGGCGCTGATAATACCTGTTTCCTTGTATTTCTCAAAAAGCGCCGAATCGAGTTCGTAAATCATTGATGTTTCATCTTTTTCATCAAGGAGTACGCCTTTTTTTTCGAAACAGAAAAACAAAAAGATGTTGTAATATGCCGAAAGTTCAGTGGCTATTTCTGAAGCCATGGTGTCGGCATTTGTGTTTAACAACTGGCCTTTTCCATCGTGTGTAAGAGGTGCAATAACAGGAACTACGTTTTCATTCAGCAGTAAACGTATTTCCCTCGAATTAACTTCTTCCACATCTCCAACAAAACCATAATCGATTTCTTTCACAGGGCGTTTTTTTGCCCTTACAAGACTTAAATCTGCCCCGGTCAGTCCAAGTGCGTTGCAATTTCGGGCTTGTAAACCTGCAACAATATTTTTGTTTACCAAACCTCCGTAAACCATTGTAACAACATTTAGCATTTCAATGTCGGTAATTCTGCGGCCATCAACCATTTTTGTTTCAATTCCCAATTTTCGCGCTATCTCAGTTGCTGTGCTTCCCCCGCCATGTACAAGCATTTTATAGCCCGAAATTCTGTTAAACTGATCTAAAAGTGCTTCAAGCAACTGGTGATCTTCCACCACTTTGCCACCTACTTTTATAATTGTTAACCTATCCATAATGATTTATTACAATCTATAAATTTATGAAGTTTTTTAGTATTTGTGCGCCAATTGTCCCACTTTTTTCAGGGTGAAACTGGGTTGCATAAAAATTATCTTTTTGCAGCGCAGCGCTAAACGAATTGATGTAATTGCAGGTAGCAACAGTATGATCTCCCAGGCCGGCATAATACGAGTGGACAAAATAAACATAACCGTTTTCATTATTTTCTGAAAAAATATTGCTTTTTAAATGGGCAATGGCATTCCATCCCATGTGAGGAACTTTAGTGATAAATTCCTCTCCGGGTTTTGGCACAAACCTGATGACTTTTTCATCGAAAATTCCTAAACAAACAGTGTCATTTTCTTCTGAATGTGAGCACATCAGTTGTAATCCAAGGCAAATTCCAAGTACAGGTTGTTCCAAAGAAACTATCAGTTTATCGAGGCCGTGTTTTCGAAGGTAATACATGGTAGTGCTGGCTTCGCCTACCCCGGGGAATATAACCTTGTCGGCATTCCTGATTTTATCGGGGTCGGCTGTAATTTCAGCGTTAATTCCCAGGCGGTTCAGCGCGTTGTTTACCGACTCAATATTTCCTGCGTTGTATTTTATTATTACAATATCCATGTGCTGAGTTCAAAGTTCAAAGTTCAAATTTTCGAGTTCCGGGTTGACACCCGTTATGTTTATTTTTCCCTTGTCTGCAACCTTCAAATAGTTAAAAGTGTTAATTATTTCAACAGTAAGTCAATCACCTCTTTCATTTCGTTAAACTCGTCTTTCTTAAATAAACGGGTCATATATACAATTTTACCGTTTTTATCGATAATTACATTGCGGGTGACGCCGGCGCCTTTGGCAGCAAAAGTGTAAAATATTTCAGCACCGGGGTCCAATGCCAAAGGGTAAGTAATTTCCATGTCTTCCGCAAATTTTTTCACTTTTTCCAAGGGTTCGTCCATATCAATTCCGTATAATGCAAATTCACTGTTGTTTTTGTGCTTTAGCCAGATTTCGTTTTCAATATGCGGCATTTCCTTGCGGCAAACCGAACACCAGCTTGCTGTAAACTGGAGCATTACAACTTTTCCCTTCAAATCATCATCCGTAACTTTTGTGCCATCAGTTAAAACCATTTCAATTTCAGGCATTTGCTGGCCAATTTTAACAATGTAACCATAATCGGGTGGAATATTCTGTTTTGGGATTTCTTTTAGCTGGGCATGCGCTGAGAAGCTGAAAATTGCAAATGCTAAAACGGTAAGTAGCTGTTTCATAACAATATTTTTAAAATTAAATTTAAAATAACAGAATAAGGAATAAGAAAGTTTTTTGTTCTTCTTGTTTTCTATTTCCTGATTCCTTATTTTGTTATTCTGTTATTCCTTAATTTTTCTTCAGTTAAACACAACGGTCCTGTTTTTATATACAAGAATTTTACGTTGAAGATGTTTATAAACTGCCTGCGAAAGTACAATTTTTTCCAAATCACGGCCCTTTCTGATTAATTTTTCAACAGTATCGATGTGGCTGCAGCGGGTTACATCCTGTTCAATAATAGGTCCGGCATCCAAATCAGTGGTTACATAATGACTTGTTGCGCCAATAATCTTTACCCCGCGTTCGTGGGCTGCATGATATGGTTTAGCGCCTGCAAAAGCCGGCAAAAATGAATGATGTATATTGATTACTTTCTGCGGAAAATGTTGAATGAAATTAGCCGACAAAATTTGCATATAACGGGCCAATACCACAAAATTGATTTTCTTTTCTTTTAGCAATTCTATTTCCATCTTTTCCTGGTTGTCCTTGTTTGCCGCATTGATTGGAAAATGATAGAAATCAATTCCAAACCTGTCGGCCACAGGTTTTAAATCGAGATGATTACTGATAATTAATGGAATTTCCACATCCCACTCTCCGGCAGTATAACGTGCAAGTATATCGAATAAACAGTGCGGCATTTTCGAAACAAATAATGCCATTAGCGGAATGTCGTCGGTGAAATACAGTTTCCAGTTCATTTCAAGGGAACGGGCGATTAATGTATCGAAATATTCCCCGATTTTTTCGCATGGAATGGCGAAACCGTTCAGTTCCCACTCAACACGCATATAAAAAATCCTTTCCTGGTGGTCCACATGCTGATCGAGGTAAATGATATTCCCGTGGTTTTTGTTCAGAAATTCGGTAACCGTAGCTAAAATCCCCTGCTTGTCGGGACAGTGGATTAGTAAGATTGCTGTGTTTTTGTTTTCGCGGAGTGGTTTTATGGTTTTCATAACGTTCCTTTAGTTGAAGGCAATTCAAAGTTAAAAACATCTCTTTTTATTGCCATTTTAAGGGCTTTTGCAACCGATTTAAAAATAGCTTCAATTTTATGATGTTCGTTTGTTCCTTCTGCTTTTATGTTCAAGTTGCACAAGGCAGCATCTGAAAACGATTTGAAAAAGTGCATAAACATTTCTGTTGGCATATCGCCCACTTTTTCGCGTTTAAAACCGGCATCCCAAACCAGCCACGGACGGCCTCCAAAATCGATTGCAGCCATTGCAAGACAGTCATCCATGGGCAGGCAAAAACCATATCGTTCAATTCCCAGCTTTTCCCCGACAGCTTTTCTGAAAGCTTCACCCAAAGCAAGCGCCGTATCTTCAATGGTATGATGTTCGTCAACTTCCAAATCTCCTTTTGCCTCTATTTTCAAATCAACACCCGAATGGCGGCCAATCTGAACAAGCATGTGATCGAAAAAATGCAGCCCTGTTGAAATTTCGCAAACTCCCGAACCATCAAGATTTAACTGAACCGAAATACTTGTTTCTTTTGTAGTGCGCACAACTTCGGCTGTTCTTTGGGGAGATGCAACACAAGCATAAATATCATCCCAGTCATCGGAAACCAGAACGCAATTGTTCGTCAATCCTTGTTTTTCAATTTGTTCAACCAAATCGCCATTGTTGATTAAAATTCCCCTGGCGCCAATATTTTTTGCAAGTTGAATATCGGTCAGGCGGTCGCCAATAACAAAAGAGTTTGCCAGATCGTAATTGCCGTTTAAATATTTGCCTAACATTCCTGTACCTGGTTTTCGGGTAGGTAAATTGTCGTGTGGAAAGCTGCGATCGATTAAAATATCATCGAAAGTAACTCCTTCATTTTCGAAGGCACGAATAACTTTAATATGTGCCGGCCAAAAAGTTTCTTCAGGAAATGAAGCCGTTCCCAGCCCGTCCTGGTTGGTTACCATCACCAGCTCGTAATCCAGGTTATTCTGAATGAAATACATATTTCTGAAAACCTTTGGAATGAATTCAATCTTTTCCAGCGAATCGATTTGTTCGTCTTGCGGCTCGAAAATCAGTGTGCCATCGCGATCGATAAATAGCGCTTTTTTCTTCATATTGAATATTGGTTTTTTCGGTTAAATATATTCTTTTAGGGCCTGCAGCAAAACATTGTCTTCTTCCATTGTGCCGGTTGTAATGCGCAGACTGTTTCCGCACAAATGTATTTTCGAACGGTCGCGAACAATAATCCCGCTCTCAACCAAATAGTTGTAAATTCCACGGGCATCTGTCATTGTAACCAGGAGAAAGTTAGCGTCAGACGGATAAATTTTTGTTACAAAATGAAATTTGGCCAGATATTTGGCCATTTTCCCGCGTTCCTCAATCAGCATTTTAATCCAGGCGTCAACCTGTTCTTTGTTATCAATCAATTCGAGCGCTTTTTGCTGAGTTAAAATATTCAGGTTGTAAGGGTATTTTATTTTATTCAAAACCTGAATTATTTCACTTGCTGCAAAGGCCATTCCCAGCCTGATCCCGGCCATTCCCCATGCCTTTGAGAAGGTTTGCAAAATAACCAGGTTGGGATATTTGTCAAGTTCAGGGAGAAACGATTTTCCCGGTGCAAAATCAATGTACGCTTCATCAAGAATAACAACCCCATCGAAATTTTGAATAATTTCCAGCATTGCATTTTTATCCAGGCTGTTTCCGCTGGGGTTGTTTGGCGAGCAAAGGAAAATTAATTTTGTATTTCTGTTTACAGCCTTCAGGATTTGTTTTGAATCCAGTTCAAAGTTTGCTGTTAACGACACTTTTATAACATCAACATTATTTGTATCGGCCGCTACCTGATACATTCCGTAAGTTGGGTTGATGGTAATAATATTGTCAATCCCCGGTTCGCAGAAGGCGCGGATCAGCAAATCGATGGGTTCGTCGCTGCCGTTTCCCAAAAATATCTGGTGGGCGGGAATATTTTTTAATACCGATATTTTTTGTTTTAACTCTTTCTGAAGCGGATCGGGATATCGGTTGTATGGTTCATTAAATGGGTTTTCGTTGGCATCGAGAAACACCATTGCATCGCCCGAATATTCATCACGTGCTGATGAATAAGGTTTAAGGTTTAGTATATTTTTTCGGAGCAGGTTGTTAATGTTCATATTATATCGTTTTTAACCGCAAAGTTACCGCATTTTTATGTGCCCACAATTCCTCGGCAGCGGCCATTATTTCAACGGCCGTGCCAATGTTTTTAAGCCCTTCCTTTGAAATTTCCTGAAAGGTAATTTTTTTCAGAAAACTGTCGAGATTAACGCCACTGCACGAACGCGCCCAACCGTTTGTAGGTAAAGTATGATTAGTTCCCGAGGCGTAATCACCGGCGCTTTCGGGAGTAAATTCGCCCAGAAACACCGAGCCGGCATTTGTAATTTTATCAACGTAATCAGCGTAATTTTTTATACTGATAATCAAATGTTCGGGTGCGTATTCGTTTATCAGATCAATCTGGTGTTCAAAATTCTCCATAACAATTAAAATGCTGTGTTCAAGAGCTTTTGAAGCTGTTTTTCCCCTCGGTAGATTTTTTATCTGAATTTCTATTTCGGTCAGTACATTCTCAACCACTTCCAAACTGCTGGCAACCAAAACCACCTGGCTGTCGGCGCCGTGTTCTGCCTGTGAAAGTAAATCGGAAGCCACAAATGCAGGGTTTGATGTTTCATCGGCGATAACCAGAACTTCCGACGGACCGGCCGGCATATCAATGGAAACATCGTTTATGTTTACCAGTTGTTTGGCAGCGACAACAAACTGGTTGCCCGGACCAAAAATTTTGTATGTTTTCGGTATGGTTTGCGTTCCGTAAGCCATGGCGCCAATTGCCTGAACGCCGCCAAGTTTGTAAATTTGGGTAACCCCCGAAACTTTTGCAGCATATAAAATAGCAGGATGAATTTTACCATCGATATTGGGGGGCGAACACAGCACAATTTCTTTGCACCCCGCAATTTGCGCCGGAATGGCCAGCATTAAAACAGTTGAAAAAAGGGGAGCAGTTCCACCTGGAATATACAAACCAACTTTTTCGACTGGAACAGGTTTTTGCCAGCAAACTACACCTGGCGTGGTTTCAATTTTTTTGGTTTGTGTGGTTTGTGCCGCATGAAAAACCTGAATATTTTTTGAAGCCAGATTAACCGCATCTTTTAAATCTTCGTCAATTTGTTGCTCTGCTTCTTTCAATTCTTGTTCCGAAACCAAAAACGAATCAAGTTTTACGCCGTCGAATTGCAGTGTAAATTTCCGCAAAGCTTCATCGCCATTCACTTTGATTTCATTTAAAATGGCCTGCACCTTTCCAAACAAATCAGCAACTTCAAAAACAGGCCGTTTCAGAATTTCGGGCCAGGTTTCCCGATTTGGATTTATGTAAGTTTTCATTTTTGCTTGATACTTGATGCTTGATACTTGATGCTTGATACTTTCTTTTCAAAAAATCATTTTTTCAATCGGTATTACCAGGATTCCTTCAGCGCCTGCTTTTTTGAGTTTACCAATGACCACCCAAAAATCGTTTTCCTCAATCACCGAATGCATCGAACTCCATCCTTCTTCTGCCAGCGGAACAACAGTCGGACTTTTTATTCCCGGTACTAAAGCTGCAATTTCATGTATTTTTTGGTTGGGCGCGTTCAGTAAAATGTATTTTTTCCCTTTGGCGCGCTGTACCGATTCGAGGCGGAAAATAAATTCGTTGAGCGTTTCCTGCATTTCGGGCGATAAATTCGGGTTGGCTATTAACAATGCTTCCGACTTAAGAACAACTTCAACTTCTTTTAAACGGTTGCTAATCAGCGTTGAACCAGAGCTTACTATATCGAAAATGGCATCGGCCAAACCAATTCCAGGGGCAATTTCAACCGAGCCGGTAATTACATGTACTTCGGCATTGATATTATTTTCAGTTAAAAACTTTTTAAGAATAGAGGGGTAGGAGGTTGCGATTTTTTTACCGTTGAAAAAATCGACTCCCGTGTATTCCATATTTTTTGGAATAGCCAGCGAAAGCCTGCATTTGCTGAATCCAAGCCGTTTTGCAATTACCACATTTTCCCCTTTTTCGAGCATTTCATTTTCGCCAACAATACCAATATTGGCAACTCCGGCTGCCACGGTCTGTGGAATATCGTCATCGCGCAGAAACAAAGCATCCATCGGGAAATTTCTCGATTCGGCAACCAGTGTGCGTCTTCCAATAGTCAGGTCAATTCCCGCTTCTTTAATGAGTTGCATTGAATCCTCGTTTAACCTTCCTTTGGTCTGGATCGCAATTTTAAGTCTGTTCATTTTGTATTTCTTCTTTTATGTTTTTATTCTTTTCTTTCTCCTCTCCTTTGGAGAGGTCGGGAGAGGCTTCTTTCAACAAAAAAAGGCCTACCAAATGGTAAGCCTTTCACTGAATTATATTTTATAATTTAAACAAAACAATTACAGCCTACCTTTCGATTGGAATTTTCCGTGATGGCCGTGATGTAACTGTTCAAGTTTCATTTTTTAAAATTTTAATGGTGCAATTATAATTATAAAATTGAATTCAGCAACATGAATTTCTATTAATTTAATATTCAAGTTTGTTTATGACATTTGATTAATCATAAAATTCTTAGCAAAAGACATTATTATTAATTTTGAAATCTGCAATCGGTTGCATAAATTTGAACCATCAGCTAAACTGATGATTACATAAACTTTTTTTATAAATTTTAATATCAAATCAGATGAACAAATTAATTTCAATTTTCCTTGTACTTATCATTCTTTCCGGGTCGGCTTTTGCACAGAAAGCGGAAAATAAAAAGCTTTTTAAAGATTCGTACATCAAAAAAACCATGACAAAAGCTTTGGACTGGCAGTTAAAAAATCCTAAACATGCTTTGTACGACTGGACCAATGGCGCTTTTTATGCAGGTGTTTTTGCCGCTTATGAAACCACTGGTTCGAAAAAAATCTGGAACGCCATGTACGAAATGGGTGAAGCCAACCAATGGAAACCCGGGCCGCGTTTGCACCACGCCGATGATCATGCTATTTGCCAAACGTACATTGATATGTACAGAGTTTCGGGTGAAAGGAAAATGATTCAACCATTTATTGAAACGATGGATAAATTTATGGTAACACCTTATGAAACTGGCGAAATCAGGCCAATTACATGGTGGTGGTGCGATGCCCTTTTTATGGGGCCGGCTGCTTTTATAAAACTGGGCATTACTTTAAAAGACAACAAATACCTTGAGTTAAACGACAAACTTTTTAAAGAATGTTACAATTTGTTGTATGATAAAGAAGAACAGTTGTATGCCCGCGACATGAAATACAAATGGAACGAACCTGGAATAACGCCGATGAAGGAAGCCAACGGTAAAAAAATATTCTGGTCGCGCGGAAATGGCTGGGTGATGGGTGGATTGGTTCGCACAATTTCTGAACTGCCAAAAGATTGGCCGACACGCGGGTTTTATATACAGAACTACAAAGAGATGGCCGAAAAAATTATCACGCTGCAACAGGCCGACGGGCTCTGGCGGTCAAGTTTACTCGACCCCGGTTCATATCCGGGCGGTGAAGCAAGCGGTACAGGATTTTATACTTACGCATTGGCATGGGGAATCAACAACGGAATTTTAGATAAATCAACTTATTTGCCTGTGGTTGAAAAAGCCTGGGTTGGATTAAACGGCCTTATTCAGCCTGACGGGTATATGGGTTGGACCCAGCCTATTGGCGCCGATCCAAAAAAGAATTTTACCGCCGAAAGCTGGGAAGTGTACGGAACCGGGGCTTTTTTATTAGCTGGGAGTGAGGTGATTAAACTGGAGTAATAAGTTTTCATTGTCGATTGGTTAATTAAACCAGACTTCGACTACGCTCAGTCTGACGGTCACCCTGAGCGAAGTCGAAGGGTGTTTTACAATCTGGTGCTTCTAATTTTTACATTAACTAAACGACATTGAGTTATAAATTATAAAAAAAGCCACAGAAGCCTGCGGCTTTTATTTCAGGTTTGACTCTGGTTTTGTCAAACTTATTCCCTTCTGGTTGACCTATTTTTCTTTTTCAGCCGAAATTTTCATCTCCCCGTCAGGTGTATTCACTGTTCCGGTCATTTTATTGCCTTCGATTTTGGTATTTATGCTAATATATTGGTAATCAATATACAAGCCGCATTTTAAAATTCCTTCCCCGTAGGCCACATCTTTCAAATCAATTTTGTATCCGTCGGCAAATTTAACTTCGCCAACCAGTTTGCCTTCTTTCTCTGAAATGGCCAAAGTACCTTTGTCATATCCAACCGGCGCCGATGGCACTTCATATTTCCAGTTACCAACAACATCCTGGTTATTCGATGCCTTACCTGCTGTTACGGTTGTAACTGCAATGGCAAACAGAAAAGTAAGAATCATAAATTTTTTCATATCCGATATAATTTTAAATGTTTAACAGGGCAAATTTGAACCGGATATTTTTACTTTCCAAAATCTGGGGGTAAAAATATGCATTATGGGATAAAACGAAAAACGTCAGGATAGAAAGCTCAAAAACGGGGTCGAATATTTTTCGGAAACTGGGATTGGTTTATCAAAATGGTTGAGTTTGAGTTTGAGTTTCTTCCCTTCTTTTTGCATGAATTCAACTTTGGTGGGATTAACCATAAACGAGCGGTGGCAGCGTAAAATGGAATTTTCTTTCAGCATTTCTTCCATGTTTTTCAGTGTGTTACGTAAAAGCTTACGATGAACTTTGTTGTCGATGAAGTAAAAAACTGAAACGTAATTGTCCGTCGATTCAAGTAAAAGCAAATCTTTCGAAAGCACCGAAAATTTTATTTTATCATTTTCGTCTTTAAAAATTATCGATCGTTTTTCGGTTGGTTTGTTGGCGTTCGATTTCAATGATGCAATTTCGTCACGCTGGTTTTTATAGTAAACAATCAGTATTGCAAATGAATAGGGGAGCCAAATGCTCATTAAAGTATATTTTAACGAAAAAATCAAATCGTTCCTGAAATTACCAATCGGATTTCCGTATAAAAAAATATAAACCAGGTTGATAAGTGCAATTTCGATGAGCAGCCAGAGTAAATAGCTTTTTATTTTGAATTCATGAATTTTAAATATTCTGCGCAATGGAAACTGTGTGTAAAGAAAAACTATGGCAATCACAAAACCGTAACTCGATAACCGCAGAAACTGAATAAATCCTGAATCAGAATACCAACGGGCAATATTAAAAGGTTGAAACACATTCAGAAAGATTACACTGAATACAAAAACAACCAGAATAAGCAGAAACCGATCTGCTTTTTTATCGAGGAGATTAAAATTGTTATTTAAAAAATTCAAATTCATTGCAAAAACAGTTAATCAAAACAGGATTCGGTTTTTTCGCCACGGTGATATTGAAACATAAGTTTTATTTGGTCAGCCGTATTTCGCGGAGTTGACAATTCTGGCAGTTCGTGTTCGTTAAACCAGCCCACATCGCTGGTTTCGGAACCAGTTGAGGTGTTGTTGTCTAATTGTTTACAAAGCAGGAATATTTTGTAAACATACTCAAAAGCGGGGGGCATATTTTGTTTTTGCTTGTCTAAAACTGCCAGTAACCTTGTTGTCTTCACTTTTATCCCGGCCTCTTCGAAACACTCTTTTACGGCAACTTCCGATGGACTGTAACCCACATCGGCCCAACCGCCCGGCATCGCCCAGCAATTATCGGCTTTTTCCTGAATTAACAAAATCTCGCCGGTTTCGTTGAAAACAACCGCGCGCACATCTACTTTCGGGGTTTTGTAGCCATTTTTATCCTGAATTACCAGAACTATTTTTTCAACCGGAACATCGGTGATTTGTTTCATCATTTGCAGGCTGATTTCATGCAGCTCGTTGTATCGCTCGCGGTCGAAGGTGTTTTGTGAGAATTCAAGGCCAATTTCCGCCAGCGCCTGAATACGTTTAATTTTTTCGAAAATAAAGTTGTGCATATTAATTTGCTTCGTTTTTTACCAGGATATATTTGTTGCTTTCCACTTCGCAGTAACCCTGATCGTAGCAAAAATAATACACCCGGCCCGTTTTGGTGGTGTACATATTGGTATAGTATTTAAAATTGAATCCTTTTTTCTCCAAAACACTTTTTAGGGTAGTCGATTTTTCTTCAGGATTCAACTCTTGTAAAATGGAGTGATTCTTTTTTAACACCCTGTTGATGTTTCGCATGATATTGGTTATTCCGCCCAGTTTTTTATTGTTGTATGAATTGCGGCAAAGGTCGTTGCAGAATTTCTGGTCGGCACGGCCTTTTAGTGGTCCGCCGCAATCGAGGCAAAATCGTTTTTCCATATTATATTAATATTTATAAGTCGCTAAAATACAAAAATATATCCGTTTACAAACGTTTATAAACGGTTATTGTCGATTACAAATACTTAAAAACCGGGTGAGGTTTGCGGTGCGCTTTACCTTTGACTCAACAATTTCGTTCAGGGGCTTGCGACAGAAACAGCCCTGCAATTATTAACTTAAAAAAATAAATATCATGAATGCTTTAAGAAACAGCGTCAGGCTTATCGGCCATCTGGGAGAAGACCCAAAAGTGAAAAAGTTTGAAGGAGGAAAAACAGTTGCTAATTTTAGTATAGCAACCAACGAAATTTACCGCGACAGCAAAGGTGAAAAACAGAGTGAAACTACATGGCACCGCCTGGTTGCCTGGGGAAAACAGGCTGAAATTATTGAATCGTACGTAAAAAAAGGTTCAGAAATTGCCGTTGAGGGAAAACTAACCAATCGCTCGTGGGACGATAAAAACGGTGAAAAACAGTACATGACCGAAATTTTGGTGAATGAGGTTTTGTTGCTCGATAAAATGAAGAATTAGTTAAAAGTTTTGAGTACTGAGGAAATAGTTTTGAAACAATAAAGCCGCTCTGAATTTTTGGGGTGGCTTTTTTGGGCGTAGCGCCTGCCTTGCCTGCGGATTGGGAGTTTATCAGCGGTTTATATAGTCCTTAATAATGATAAATATTGTTGCTTTGACAGAAAATTGGAATATGGATATTATTCAATTAAAACCGGTATTTAACTTATTAACCAATCGGATTGAAGAAAGTTAATTTTACTCTTGATGCTTAAAACATGAAAAGAACGCTCAGTGTAAAATCTTTTTGGGGCTTATTTAGCCCCGAAAAAGAGACACCATTTAAGATGCAGTATATGAGTTGTTTAGCTTTATTGTTTACCTTGCTTGCCATTTCTGAAAAATGCATAAACACAACAAGCACAAAAGAACATAAAAACGTGTAAATGATAAGAAAATAACCATTTATTTAAATAAAATCAAGAGAAAAAAATGTGTATATTTGCCCTTGTTTAAAAAAAAGGAAGATATAAGCTATATACAGCAGTGAGTAGGCCTGAAGCGGATAGATAGGACGCGAAAACTAAAAGTTCTTTTAATAAATATAAATCACCGCCCAGATGGTGGAATTGGTAGACACGCTAGTTTCAGGGACTAGTGAGCGCAAGCTTGTGCAGGTTCGAGTCCTGTTCTGGGCACAACATCATAAACAAGCAATAACAAAAGTGCTTAATTGTAATGATTTAAGTGCTTTTTGTTTATTTGCTACATTTGATTTTTCGTAACCCTTCCATCAAAATCATCCATTTCTGACTCAGGGTGTAACGGAAATTTTACAGGTTGGTTATCGCGCGTGGAGCGGTAAATTGCGGTAAAAAGCTCCACTGTTGCACGCCCGTCTTCACCTGAAACCAGCGGTTTCCGGTTGTTCACAATTGCGTTGGCAAAGTCTTCGTTTTGCAGTTTCATGTAATATTCCATGGCATTGATTGAATTGAAAAAGTCAGAATCCTCCTGTTTCCAGCCTTCCAGGATGTGTTCCTCTCCGGGTATTGTCCAAAGGTCGTTTACAGGGGGTTCGGCAATTGACGACATGCCGGCAATAAACATTGCACCACCATCGGTTTGCACACCCACCGATGCGCCGTTGCTGCCGTGAACATGCACTTTCCCGTAAATGCCAGGTTTCTGCGAATTGCTCACAATGATGTTCCCGATGGCGCCGCTTTTGAACTTCACAATGGCCAGCGCAGTATCTTCCACTTCAATGTAAGGGTGGTTCAGGTTGCGCCATACGCCAAACACCTCATCGATTGGTCCCATCAGCCACTGAAAAATGTCTAACTGGTGTGGGGCCTGGTTTACCAGCACGCCGCCGCCTTCCATTTGCCATGTGCCGCGCCACCCGTCGCTATCGTAATACGCTTTATCGCGCCAGCCAAGCATGTTGATAGTACCCAAAGCCGGGACGCCGATTTTTCCCTCATCTATCGCTGTTTTTACCCTTTGCACCGGCGCATAAAACCGGCGCTGGCTAACCACCCCTAATTTTACATTGTTTTCATTGCAGGTTTGAATCATCAAATCGCAATCAGGCAACGAGGAGGCCAGCGGTTTTTCAACTAAGCAACTGACTCCCAGTTTGGCCAATTGAATCACCGGATTCGCGTGAAACGGGTGTGGCGTGCATATTACTGCCGACTCAATCCCGGTTTCTTTCACCATTTTTTCAAGGCCATCGAAAGCAAGTACTCCGTATTTGGCGGCAAACTCCTGTGCTTTATCCAGCGAACGGCTGTAAAAAGCGGCCAGTTCAGTATTTTTTCCCTGTTGAAGTGCGGCTGCATGAAGGTGCGATACTTTGCCACAGCCGATAATGGCGGTTTTTATTTTTCTTTCAGTCATTGGTTATGGTATTAGAACTACTTTCATCAATCCTTTTTCGCGGTTGTGCAAACGGTTGAACCATGCAGCGCCCTCTTCCAGAGGTGAAACGGCGCTTACCAACGGGCCGATTTCAATTTTACCGTCGCTCATTAACCCAAGAACCGGTTCGTACTCGCCGCAAATAGCGCAGCTTCCCTGTAATTTCAACTGGCGGGTGACCACCATTTGTAAAGGTAATTCAACATTGGCCGAAACATTCCCTATAAGCGTAACCTGCGCCCCTTTCCGCACCGATTCAATTACAGTTTTCAGTACGGGCGTATTGCCCACCACTTCAAAACCTACATCGGCGCCGCGGCCGTTTGTCAATTCTTTTACTTCAGCCGGAATATTGTTGTCCCCGGCTTTAAAAACATGGGTAGCGCCCAGTTTTAATGCCAGTTTTAAACGGTCTTCGTCTAAATCGAAAACTATGATTTTACCGCAGCCTGCCAGTTTCAGGAGCTGGATAACAAACATGGCAATCATTCCCGAACCTCCAACCACGGCCGTGTCGTTTACCTGAATACTGGTGAGGTTGATGGCGTGCAATGCCACGGCCACCGGTTCAACCATAGCGGCATGTTCAAAACTGACGTTTTCGGGCAGTTTAAATAGTATGTGTTGCGGCACGGCAACATATTCAGCAAATGCGCCGTCGCGTTTAAATTCAGGGCACGAAACCCCCAAAACCTGACGGTTGTCGCTCAGGTTGTACAAACCTTTGCGGCTGTACCAGTCGGTAAGCCTGTAAATTGTAGAGTCGAAAGTTACCCTGTCGCCCGATTGCCAGCCGGTTACTGCCTCGCCGGTTTGTTCAATAATACCCGCGGCTTCATGCCCCATAATAATTGGCGGGATTCTTCTTCCGGTACTGCCGTCCATGCCATGAACATCGCTGCCGCAAATACCAACGGCTTTTACCCTGACAAGTACTTCATCTGCCTGAATTTCAGGAACAGGTACTTCCTGCATTTCAAAATGGTTGTATTCGGTTAAAACAAGTGCTTTCATATCTGTTCAATTTAAATATCCCTTTCATTTTCATCACTGGCCTTGTGTAATTTAAGCCGGGGTTAAATTGCAAAGATACATTGAGCAGCTACATTTAAAACCAGAACCGCATGAATGATTTACTTTCAGTTCAATTTTTCCACATTTACATCTTTTCCAAATGATGACAAAACAACACAACAAAAAAAATCAGGAAAAGTAATTTTGAAAAATATTCGTTACCGATGTTTCTTAAATCTGTTATACTATGAATTACGGGGAAATTATAACTGAAGTATTTAATGCCGTAGAAGTTGAAAATTGCGGGGGCCAGGTTTCATCCTATATTCCGGAGCTTGCCGGGGTTAATCCCAAACATTTTGGGGTTTATTTAACTACCACTGACCATTTTGAATTTGGAATTGGAAGCTGTTATCAAAAATTTTCAATCCAAAGCGTGGCCAAAGTTCTATCGCTTACCTTAGCTTTTAAAATGTTAGGCGAAAAAATTTGGGAACGACTGGGAGTTGAACCTTCCGGAACACCCTTCAATTCGTTGGTGCAGTTGGAAACCGATGGCGGGATTCCACGAAACCCGTTTATCAATGCCGGGGCTTTGGTTATTTGTGATATACTGGTTAGTCAGCTTAAAAATCCTAATCTGGATTTTCTGCAATTCATCAGGGAAACTTCAGACAATCCAACCCTAAATTACTCCGAAACAATGGCGGCCTCAGAAAAATCTGTTGGTTACCGAAACATTGCACTTTGCAACTTTATCAAGTCGTTTGGCAACATTAAAAACCACCCCGGTGAAGTTCTGGATTTCTATTTCCGTTTGTGTTCGATCGAAATGACATGTGAGGAGCTTTCAAAGACATTCCTGTACCTTGCAAACGGAGGACACCGGATATCGGACAATCGTCAGGTTTTAAACGCAAGCCAGACAAAACGGGTAAATGCGATTATGCAAACCTGCGGGTTTTACGACGAATCGGGCGAATTTACTTTCAAGGTTGGGTTGCCCGGGAAAAGCGGAATTGGCGGAGGTATTATTGCCATTCATCCGGGCAAGTACAGTATTGCAGTCTGGAGCCCGGGGCTGAATAAAAAAGGAAATTCATGCAAAGGGATAAAGTTTCTGGAGCTACTTACGACAAAAACAAAATCATCGATATTTTAAGTTCCTGGGTGCTGTCTTTTAGGCTGACAGTCACCCTGAGAGTAGTCGAAGTCTGGTTTTAAGAATTTAGCATTAACTAAATTCATCTTTTCTCCAATAAATTATACATTTGAAGAAATATGTAGTTTCGAAGGGATGAAGAATCTTAAAAATATTCTTTTACTACTGCTGATTTTATTTTCGGTTGGAAGCGCCGCGCAGGAAAGGTTGATATTAAAACCTCTCAATCAGGATTCAACTCTGCTTCAACTCGAAAGACAAATTGAATACCACCAGTTGATTTCGGGAGAATTTGGAAATGAAATCATTCCTGAACCCATTAAACTGTCGGGATTTGACATCAATACCGAGTTTTCAAAAATGTATTCGCTGAACTTAAACCTGTACAACTTTAACAGCATGTTTAACTCAGGCATTTCAACCGGAATGATGAACCCGTTTTATTCGCCTTTCTATCAAAACGGAATGGTTTTAAGCGAAGGAGCTTACAAATTCAGTGACAAATTCTCGTTTGGCGGATTTAGTTATGGCGCAAACTCTATGATGTCGGGCCCGCCAATGCCAGTAACAGGAATGGATAAATTCGACCGCTACGGCTCCACACTTTTTATGCAGTATAAAGTATCGAAAAACTTTAAAATCGAAACCCGCTTCAACGTTTCTCAAGGCGGAAGATATCCAGGCTTTTAAAGGAATATTGGAATCTTGAATGATGAATGTCGAATGTCGAATGTTGAATGTTGAATATTGAATGACAAATTGAAAAACTGACAGATTGAAAAGAAAGTACACAGACCCCGAAACTCTGAACTTTGAACTAACTTTAAACTTTAAACTCGAAACTTTAAACTAACGTATGCTAACCGTTTACAAAGCCTCTGCCGGATCGGGCAAAACATTTCAACTGGTGGTTGAATACCTGAAACTTTTGCTGAAAAACCCGCAAAACTACAGGCATATTCTGGCAGTAACCTTTACCAACAAGGCCACCAACGAAATGAAAACCAGGATACTGGAAACGCTGAACGACCTGGCAAGCAACCAGCCAAGTAAATACATTTCTGAAATTCAAAAAGAAAATCATTTGTCGGAAGCGCAGATTCGCGCAAATTCAAAAGTGGTGCTAAAAAATATCCTGCACGATTACAACCGGTTTTCCATCAATACCATCGATTCGTTTACCCAACGCACCATAAAAGCATTTAACCGCGAACTGGGTATTTCGCCCAATTACAGGCTTGAACTCGACAGCGAAATGATTCTGGCCGAAGCCACCGACCGGCTTTTGGCAAAAATCGACAAAGACAAAAAATTATTAAGCTGGCTCAAAGATTTTAGCAAAGAAAAAATCGAGGACAGTTACAGTCAGCGCATTGAAGAAGATATAAAATCGCTTGGAAAAGAGTTGTTTAAAGAGAATTTTCAACTGTTTTTTTCCGATAACAGCGAATCGGTTTACAATCGTGAAAACCTTATCAGTTTCGGAAAAGAACTCAATTTGCAGAAAATTCAATTTGAAAATCACCTTAAAAATCTGGGGAAAAAAGCAGTTGCAATTATTGCTGAAAACGGTTTTACTGTTGACGATTTCTATTATGCGAAGAACGGGATTGCTGGTTTTATTTATTCAATTGCCAATGGTGAATT
The DNA here is from genome assembly GCA_009773765.1 of Prolixibacteraceae bacterium. Taxonomy (GTDB): domain Bacteria; phylum Bacteroidota; class Bacteroidia; order Bacteroidales; family Prolixibacteraceae; genus Draconibacterium. The sequence goes on from WTWZ01000009.1 coordinate 40,249, forward strand.
AAAGGAACCCGGTTCGCGTGTATTAAGCGCCGAAGCAGAAACAGAAAAATGGTACAACCAGAAACACAGGGAAGCTGCAAAAATTCATGCTCTTGCTGAATCTTTTCTGCAACCGTTGTTGCACGAAATTCTTGAATACTCACGAAACAACGAACAGCAGTATTATACAGTGCTGGCAGTGCTTAAACAGTTGCGGATGCTGGGAATTTTAACCGATTTAAAGGAAGAAATAAGATCGCTGTTACACGAAAAAGGCATTTTGCAGATGTCTGATTCAAATTTGCTTCTAAGTAAAATTATCGGGCAAAGCGATTCGCCATTTATTTACGAAAAAACGGGTAGTTTTTATCACCATTTTATGCTCGATGAGTTTCAGGATACATCGGGTTTGCAATGGCACAACTTCAGGCCGCTCATTATCAATTCGCTGGCCGAAGGAAACAAAAACCTGCTGGTAGGCGATGTAAAACAATCGATTTACCGCTGGCGCAACAGCGATTACCGCATTCTTGCCGAACAAATTCATTTTGATTTTGATGAAAGCCAGATTAAAGAGTACCATCTTGACAGAAACTGGCGCAGCGACAAAAACATCATCGATTTTAACAACCAGATTTTCGAAAACATGAAAGCAGTGTTTGAAGAAAGACTTTTCAGTACAATTAACGAAAACGACTTTTACATTCAGCGTTTTAGAAATATTACCAGTTCAATTACTCAAATACCTGGCAATCCGGAAGCTGAAAGAAAGGGATTTGTGAAAATCAGGTTTTTTGAAGAGGAACAATTTAAAGAAGAGTCGCCAAAAGTACTTGTCGAACAGGTTAAACAATTGCAGGACAAAGGAATAAAAGCATCGGAGATTGCCATTTTAATCCGCAGAAACAAGGAAGGAACCCCAATTATTGAGGAGTTTTTAGCTGCTGCCGGATTGGAAGAAAATTCGAAATACAATCTTTCGGTACTTTCGAACGAATCGCTGTTCCTGTTTGCTTCACAGGGAGTTTTAACTGTAATCGACACCATAAATTTTATTATCAATCCCGGCAATGAAATTACAAAAGTCGCGCTCATCAACCACTGGGCAAACTGGTTAAAACCTGAACTTCAGAAACGAGGAAAACCTGAAGCCCAAAATCCGGAGTTTTCAGAACAGATTTTTAACACAGATTTCAATTCAGTTTTCGAAAACGAACTGGCGCCAAAAATTGAGTTGATAAAGAAAAAAGTATTGCTCACCTCGCTCGATGAGGCCATTATTCAAATCTGCTCGGTTTTTCAGCTTTTCGAGATTGAAACCGAATTGCCGTTTATCCAGACACTCATTGATAAAGCCGGCGAGTTGAAATCGTCGCTTTCCAACGACCTTTCAAACCTGCTGTTTTGGTGGAACGAAACAGGGCTCTTCACTTCGGTAAACGTGAATGAGGAGATAGATTCAATCCGTTTGCTGACGGTGCACAAATCGAAAGGCCTGGAATTTAAAGCAGTATTAATTCCCTGGTTCGACTGGAGAATTGGACAAAGTGGAAAATTTGCCCCAATACTCTGGTGTAAACCCGAAACTGAACCATTTAACCAGTTTCCGCTTTTACCGGTTGTGGCTGGCAATGACATGAAAAAAAGTTTGTTTAAATCAGACTTTTACGAAGAGTCGGCCAATCATTTCTTCGATATTTTTAATATGGCTTATGTTGCTTTTACCCGCGCAAAATCAGCATTAATCATTCACTGTCCGCAACCCAAAGAGACGAAAAGCAACAATGAGGAATCGTTAAAACCCATTCAGTTTTTGCTGAATAAAGCGCTTGAAAATCTGGGGTCCGACCAACTCTTTTCAGAATGCTGGAACGAAGACCGAACTGTTTTTCAATTGGGGTCGATTGAAGCAGGCAATGAAAAACCGGAACCTTCAAAATCAGTCATCATTAAAAATTACCAGTTTAACGATTTCAGCGAAAGGGTGAAGTTGCGCAATTCGGGCGAGGATTTTCTGATTACGGGCGAAAGAACAGTTGCAGTAAAAAACAGGGGAAAAATAATTCACGATATTTTGTCGTCGGTTAAAACCAAAACTGATGTTGAAACCGCCTGTATCAAAGCATTGGCCAACGGGAAAATCAACGAAATTGAACTGGGTGAAATTCAGGAAGCAATCAAAATCAGTTTTGAAAATCCTTTGATTTCGGATTGGTTTAGCGGTAAATATCAAATCCTTAACGAGCGCAGCCTGTTAACCAGCGAAAAAATATTGCGTCCCGACAGAATAATGATTTCAGAAAATGAAGCCGTAGTTGTTGATTACAAAACCGGCGAAAAGAAATCGGACAATTACAACCGCCAGGTAACGCGCTATGCAAAAATTTTAAAAGAAACCGGTTTCGAAAAGGTAGAGGGATTTTTGTGGTACATCAACCAAAACGAAGTTGAAAAAGTTTGTGAATTGGGAGTTTGACTTTCCAACCCCAAATATTCTTCCAAGCCGGGAGTTTGACTTTCCTAAGTCAAACTTGATCATTGACTTGGGAAAGTCAATGTCCCGGGCTGCAAGACATTCTAAAAAAACACTATTTTTGCAAAAATTGAAAAATTATGGTTCAAAGAATACAAACTGTTTATTTATTTATTTCGGCGTTGCTGATTGCCTCGTTAATGAAACTGAAGTTTGCCGACCTTTCTGTTAATAACGAACTCTACACTTTTATTGCCCGTGGAATTTATACCGGAGAAAACCTGGTTTTTGACGGGCTGGCCATTTTCATTTTTATCTGGCTGATTGCTTTGCTTCATTTTGTAATTATTTTTCTTTATAAAAAGCGAATCCTTCAAATAAGGATTCTGGTTTTTACCATTGTTTTGCTGCTGGGTTTGTTTGGTATGTTTTTTTATTTTACTTATGCAGGTTTTACCGATGTAAAAGTAGCTTTTAAAATACCAGTAGTATTTCCGGTTATTGCCGCAGTTCTTGATTATCTTGCTGTTCGTGCCATCGGAAAAGATGAAGCACTGGTTAGGAGTTTGAACCGTATCCGGTAAAACAAACCCATTGTCCGACCGCGTTAAGAGATTCCCGGTTCAAAAAGTATTTCAAACAGAAATCATTGTATTTCCAATAAATGACGACTAATTAAATGATAAAAAAAATATTTCTCCTGCTTGCAGCCATCATTGCCACTTTGATTTTACAGGGGCAAAACACACCGCCATCTTGCGTAATAACAATGCCGCATAGTAATGCTTATTTTAAGCAGGGAACCGATGTAAACATCCGCGTTTATGCTACGGATTTAGGTGGGACACAAACAGGGGGCAGTGTTACAAAAGTTGAATTCTTTTATGATGGCATTAAACTGGGTGAAACTTCCACTTCTACCTCAAACACTTACTCGTTTTTGTGGAGTGAGGTTCCTGCCGGGAGTTACAGAATAACTGCAAAAACCACCGATAACAGCGACACTGTTTCCACTTCGGCGGGGGTATTGATAACCGTTGGCGCTGCCGACGTTAAACCAACAGGAATGAGCGCCGGCAAAGGAAAATACCTGGCCAATATCATTCCTAACAATGTCAGGCCTGATTTTAACACTTACTGGAATGGAGTTACTGCCGAAAATTCCTGCAAATGGGGGGTGGTGGAAAGTACCCGCGATGTGATGAACTGGACAGCAGCGGACAGGGCATACAATCACGCCAAAAACAATTACCTGGGCTTTCGATATCATGCTATCGCATGGGGAAGCCAATATCCCAAATGGATTGAAAATTTAAGTCCGGCTGATATTCAGGAAGAAATGGAAGAATATATGGCCGCCATCGCAAAACGTTATCCCTTAATTGATCAGATTGATGTACTGAACGAAAATATGTACATAAATACCTGGAACAAACAGGAACATGCTGCGGGATCACCCTATTTCAGAGCAGGAATGGGCGGACCGGGTGTTACAGGTTACGACTGGGCAATTTGGTTGTTTGAAAAAGCCCGGCATTACTTTCCCAACTCAAAACTGGTAATCAACGATTTTGAACTCGAAACCAACAATGCCGGGTTAAACGAAATACTGGCGCTTGTAAAAGTGCTCCGCGACAGAGGATTAATTGATGGATTCGGAACCCAGGCCCACTATTTTAATGTTGATGGAATTAATGCAAATAACCTGCAAAATGCTTTAAACAACATGGCCAAATCGGGTGTACCCGTTTATGTGACTGAACTCGATTTAAAAGGAAATCCTGTTTCTGAAACCAATCAAATGAACAGTTACAAAACATCATTTCCCGTTTACTGGAATCATCCTGCAATAGCCGGAATTACTTTGTGGGGATATGTTGAAGGCGCTACCTGGGCTACCAATACAGGTATTTTGAACAGCAACGGTACAGAACGTTCGGCTATGACATGGCTAAAATCGTATGTAACCGGATTGCCCGATGTTGGATATCCTTTTGGCAACCAAACAGCTACTTCGGCAGTTGATGTAAAAGAAAACCTTAAATTGATTTCGTTTTATCCAAACCCGGTAACAGGGGGAAAAATAACAGTTGAAAGCAAATCGGCTGAAACAGCTCATTTGATTGAGATTATTGATTCGAACGGCAGGCTTGTAAAAACCACGCCACTAAATCAATTCAAAACTGAAATTGAAGTAAATGGTTTGAGAAAAGGAATATACTTTTTAAGAATCCACACAGAAAAAAATGTGTTGAATGAAAAGATTGTCGTTTACTGAATTTTCCATAAAATGAAAGCAATGATTTTTGCCGCCGGGCTTGGAACACGTTTGCTAAGCGAAACGGTTGCAAAACCAAAAGCGCTTGTTGATGTCGGCGGAAAACCACTTTTGCAACATGCCATAGAAAAGATTAAAGCTGAGGGAATTGATGAAATTGTGGTTAACGTTCATCATTTTTCGGAACAGGTAATTTCTTTTATCAAAGAAAATGATTTTGGGATTCCTGTCCATATTTCCGATGAAACAGAAAAATTGCTCGACACTGGTGGAGGATTGAAAAAAGCTTTTGGATTTTTCACAGAAGAAGAACCTGTTTTGGTTTACAATGTTGACATTATCAGCAACATGGATATTTCACAATTGGTAGCCGAACATCGGAAATCGGGAGCTTTGGCAACGTTGGCAGTTCGAAAACGCGAAACCCAGCGATATTTCAAATTCGATATTGAAAAACGGCTGGTTGGCTGGATTAATAAGAAAACAGGGGAAACCAAAGTATCAAATCCGGGGCATTTTGAAGACGCAACCGAAATGGCTTACAGCGGAATACACATTTTCAATCCCACAACCTTTTCACTTATGCCTGATACCGATTATTTTTCAGTGGCCGATTTTTACCTTGAACTGGCAAAAACACAAAAAATAATGGGATTTTATGATGACTCGGATTTGTGGATGGATGTTGGAAAACCGGAACAATTGGAAGAAGTAAGGAAAAAATTCAGGTAAATTAATTACCTTTGAATTATGGGTACAGAAAGTAAAATAATATCTCAGATAAAAAGGATTGTATATACAAAATTCCCATCTGCCAAAGTCTATCTATACGGCTCACGTATCAAAGGAACTGCGAATAAAGAATCTGATTGGGATTTACTAATTCTATTAAAAGAGAAAAATATTTCCGCTGAAATTGAGGATGAAATAACATCCCCTTTATATGATTTAGAATTTGAAACAGGCGAAATTATCAGTCCAATGGTTTATTCCGAGGATGACTGGAACAACCTTTATAATATTTCACCTTTTTACAAAAACGTGATGAAAGAGGGACAATTATTATGACAAATCCAACGAAAGGCGATTTAGCTCAATATAGGATTCAACGGGCAAAAGAAACTATTTTAGAAGTTGAAAAACATATTGAAAACAAGTTTTGGAATACTGCAATCAATCGAATGTATTATGCTTGTTTTTATGCAGTTGGAGCATTATTAACAAAGC
>WTWZ01000009.1:46214-71535 GCA_009773765.1 Prolixibacteraceae bacterium
TAACAAAGCACAATTATTCAGCTTCAAGCCATAAAGGAATGCGACAAATTTTTGGGCAGAAATTTGTAAAAACTGGCATAATTGAAAGATATCTTGCAAAACATTATACGGATTTATTTGAAAAGAGACATAAAGGGGATTACAACGATTTTTATGACTTTGAGGAAGAAACTGTTTTGAGGTTATTTCCTGTGTCCAAATTATTTATTGCTCGTATTGAAGAGCTTCTGAAATGAACAGTTTTCATTTTTCTATTTCAGAATCCGGTAATTCGTGTATTCAAACAACCTCACTCCAAGCCACTTTTCAATTTTATACAAAATGCGGTATTTCAATTTCATGTTGATTTTATGTAAATCGATTTCCACTTTCCAGTTTAAACGTTGGATTCTTGTTTGCATAACAGCAGGATGTGTGCCTTCAAACCGGGCGAGTGCATCGTATTTTCCGCTGTAATTGAATTCCTGTTCTGCTGCTTTTTTTACAGCTTCGTTTTCTGAAATCCCATCGTAAAACTGTTTTACCGATTCAATTTTCTCCTGCATAAACCGTGGATGTCGAACCCAGCCGTAATGGTAAATTTCTGCATTTACTTCTGCAACTTTCAGTTTTTTGTCATTTTTTCTGAACCCCTGGGCATCGCGGTACGACCGAATTGATTTGTCGTTTCTGATAATTCTGATTTCCCTGCGGTACCAGCGCCGGCAATCGCCAACATAATCATAAGTGCCGAAAAAATGGCGAAACCCAAAAAGCAATCCTTCCACATCCTTTTTATCCAAATTATCCAGCATCGCCTGTTTTATCGGTTCGATGTATTTTTCATGCAAAACTTCGTCGCCCTGAATATAAAAACACCAGTCGTATTCTTCCGGAATGGCATCCAAAGCCTTGTTGGTTTCGTGGGCATAAACCGCTCCACCTTTTTTCAGGTTTTCATCCCAAACCGTATCAACAATTGTGATTTTTTCGGGCGAGATATTTTGAATAATCTTTCGCGTATTGTCGTCCGATTTACCGACCGCAACTACGAAATAGTCGCAAACAGGCAAAACGGAAGTTATAGCTTCGACGATTGGAAAATCCAGCTTTTCAGCATTTCGGATAAATGTAAAACCACAGACTTTCATGATTGCAGATTAGTTTGAAGCAGGACTGAAATCAGAATTTCTTTCATTTCTAAATTTACAATTTTTCATTTTCAATTTTCCGAACTGCAAAATAGTAAATCAAAAACTCGATGACGCCAATCAGCATGATGGTGTTTCCCAACAATTCAATCCCCTCTTCGGTTGCGGCTTTTGCCAGGCGGTAGCTTTCGTCGCTGTACATAAGTTTCCAGAATTTTGAACGCCCCATTAAACGGCTAAAAATAAAAGTCACCAGAAAACCAGATAACAACCATGCAGAAGCCGGAACACTAAAAAACCGGATTGTTGCTTCTTTTATCTTGTTAAAGTCGCGGATAAACAGCCAGACAAAAAAAGCAACTACCACCAAAACAGGGTAAATCCATTTATCGACAAGGAAATTAAACTCGCGGATAAACGACATCAGAAAAAACAACGACACAAGATTTGAGATGGGTTGTATTTCGCGCCATCTGTAACCTAAAATCAGATAAAACACGAATAAAATAAAAAAGATGGTTTCCTGCCCGATTTCGGTGAAGGTAATTTCTCCAAAATAACTGTCGCCAACCGGATTTGCGGCATCGAAAAAAATACCTTCTGCAATTCCAAAAACGAGTAAGGCGTAAATTAAAATGCGAAATAATATAAATAGTGGCGACCAAATTCTCATAAATCAGTTTTTGAATTGCTAAAATTAAACTTTTTGGGTTATCAGGTTAAGAACAATTCCCATTTGTTATTTTTCAGGCGCCAGGGCAACACTGATATAATTTTCAAAATCGAACCAATCGTTAAATGCTTTTTTGGTTGATTCAGTGTTAAGGTTTTTAACCAGGTTTTCGTATCCGCCAAACTCGGAGAAATCACCGTTTTTAATGTAGTAAGTATTGCTTAAAATGCCCATCCAGAAACCGTTTTCGCGCAACGCAGTTTCGCGTTCGCGCAACATTTTTTCCTGTGCTTTGGCGATTTCCTCTTCAGTTGGGCCATTTTGCCTGTATTCTGAAATAATATTAAAAACCGCTTTTTTCAGTTCATCCAATTTTTGAGGCGAAGTTCCGTAAGCAACAGTAACCGTATATTCTTCGTCAGGAAATTTTGTTGACGAAGGGTAAGCACCAATTGAATACACACTGCTTTTATCTTCACGGATTACTTCGAGTAAACGCGTGGTAAGAATTTTCCCAACAGCATCAAGCTGCACCTGGTTTTGCGGGCCGTAATCAAAATCGCCATGAAAAACAATGTACTGGGTGCTTTTATCTTCCTCTCCGCGGTTTACAACTTTTTCTATCACACCCTGCGGTTTGTCAATACCCAAATCCACCCAATTTTCCTTTTCAGGAACTGAAGGAATACCGCCTATATATTTTTCAACAAGCGGTTTAAACTCCTCTGGTTTTATGTTTCCAACAAAAAAAAATTTGAAATCGGCGGCATTTTTAAACCGTTCCCTGCCAATTTGCTGCATTCGTTTAAAATCGGCTTCCTGCAACAAATCTTTGGTCATTGGCCTGGAGCGCGGATGATAATTAGCCATTGTAACGGTCATTGTGTCCTGAAAAGCAGATTCGGGCGAAGCAGCTTTATTTTCAAGCATCCCTGACATGCGTGCCATAAACGACTGAAAACTGTTGGCATCGAACCGGGGCTCGGTAAAATAAAGATAGAGCATCTGCAACAAGGTTTCCACATCTTTCACCGAGGAGTTCCCGCTGAAGGTTTCGCGAAGCTGGCTGACACCGGGGGACAGACTAAAAACCTTGTCTGACAACATTTTGTCAAGTGTGATTTTATCGAAACCCGAAATGCCGCTCAATTGCATTACATCGGTTGCAAAATCGGCTGAAATATCATCTTTCAAATCGTAAAGCGAATTTCCACCAAGGCTCCAGGCATTGAAAAGTATTTCATCCTGTTTAAAATCGGTGGTTTTAACAACCACCACCGCGCCATTTTCCAAAGTCCACTCAACGGCATCCACATTTTCAAGTTTCTTTTCGCCAACCACTTTACTGCCTGAAGGTTCGTATTCAACCAGCGGAACATTAGTGACGGCATCTTTATAAGGTTCAATTTTCATGTTCTTCACTTCATCAAGCAAAGCCAGGATTTCTGCTTCCGTCGGGACTTTCATCCCTTCAATTTCGGGAGCAGCAACTACCACCACGCGGTTTTCATCGGTAACCCATTTGGCGGCAAGTTCATTAATTTCGGCAACAGCTATTCCAGGTAAAAAAGTTTTGAAATATTCAAATTCCATTTCAATTCCGGGAAACGGTTCTTCTGTCATCAGGAAATTACGTTTGTACTCTTCAGCATAATTTATCGATTTTTGGTTGTTCCGCTCGTTAAACGCTTTTTCAATGTTGTTTAAAACTGTAGTTTTTTGTCTTTCCAATTCACTTTCGGTAAAACCAAACTGGCGTAAACGCTCGTTTTCAATCATTACTGCCTTTATTCCTTCGTCAATCCTTCCGTTATGTGCAACGGCAATCGATTGGTAAACACTTTTTGGGCCGAATAATTCTGAATATCCGGATTGTGCCATCAAAAACGGTGGGTTTGGTTGTTGGAGTTTTTCCGACAAACGGTTATTAATCATGCCGTTGTACAGGTTTTCCTTTATCGATTCACGATAATCTGCCAGCGTTTTTGATATTTCAAGCGGATGTTTAAACAAAATGTAAGCGATAGGGTACTGGGCTTCTTTATCAGTAACAATGCTGGTTAAAGTTTCCGTGTGGTTTGGAATGTCAAAAAATTCTTTGGGACGTGGGTTAATGGCAGCGGGTATAGCTGAAAACTTTTCCCTGACTGTTTTCACCATTTCTTCCTGGTTAAAATCACCAACCACGATCACTGCCTGTAAATCGGGCCGGTACCAGTCCTTTCTGTACCTTCTCAAAACTTCGGGTTGAAAATTATCAATAATTTCCATTTTACCGATGGGCAATCTTTCAGCATATTTTGAATTATGAAGAAAAACGGGCAGCCATTTCATTTGCATCCGGTAGTTTGCATTCCTGCCACCCCGATATTCCTCATGAATAATTCCGCGTTCATTATTAATATCTTCATCAGAGTCGGTTACCTGGCAAGCCCAGTCGTACAAAACCTGTAATCCTTTTTCCATAAATTCTGATGAATCCAAAGGAACTTTCAACATATAAACCGTTTCGTCGAAACTGGTGTATGCATTAATTTCGGGGCCAAATTCCATCCCAATCGATTCAAAATATTTAATTAATTCGTTTTTTGGAAAATTTTTCGTTCCGTTAAATGCCATGTGCTCGGCAAAATGTGCAAGCCCCTGCTGGTCATCATCTTCGTCGATGGAGCCTGCTTTTACAACAAGGAAAAGTTCAGCGCGGTTTTTGGGATTTTCGTTGGCCCTGACATAATAGGTCATTCCATTATCCAAAACCCCTTTGCTTACTTTCGGGTCTTGAGGAATGGCGCTTTTTAAATCGAAATTGGTTTGGGCTGCCAGTAACATTGTACTGAGCAGCAGGAGTGAACTGATAATAACCTTCATATTAAACTTTGTTTTTCTTAATTATTAATGTGTACCGGCTAATCGGCGAAAATTACAACAAATTACCCAACAATTGGTTGAACAGCGCTGGCAAAAGCATCGTTTTCGTTCGAGGGTGCATTTGGGTACAAATGTTTAATTTCGGGAGGCGCATTTTCAGTTAAAAATGAAAAGCCTGTAAACTCAAGCAAATCGAAATCGTTATAATCGTTGCCAATTCCAACTGTTTGTTCGTTCCCAATTCCAAGAATTTCGCAAATATGCTTGATTCCGTTTCCTTTTGAAACCGAATGATGAAAAACTTCAATCCAGATAAACCCTTTTGTAATGGGCGACGAGGCCCTGATAACCCTGATTTCAGGACAAATTGATTCAATATTGTTTTTTAGTTTACTGAATTTTTTTTCGTCTTCAGGAATGATTACCAGGAACTGGCACATTTCGGTTTCGGGCAAATTATTAACGTTTAGTTCGTACGAAAATGCCTGGTTGTAAGTAAAGTACCGCTCAAACTCATCGCATTTTTTGTCGCCACGGTAAAACCAGTGTTTGTGGTTTTCGGGCGTCGGGAAAAAAGCGTGAAAGTTTAATTTTTCAGTTATAAAATAATTCAACAACTTTTTCACCGAATGCTGCGAAAGGTTACGGTTAAAAATGTGTTGTTGTTTTTGCCAGTCGAACACCCCGGCTCCCGACGAAAAAACCACAAAATCGAACGGTATTCCGGGTTTGAGTACCTCGCATACTTTGTGCATACTTCGCCCGGTGGCCGCAACCCTGATAATGTTCAATTCACCCAAACGTTGCAACGCCTGCAGGTTTTTCGGACTGATGGTTTTGTCGTTTTTCAGAAATGTGCCGTCCAAATCGGTGGCTACAAGCCGGGTATTTTTCAATTGGTTTTGCATATAACATTTCAAGATTTTATTAAATTCAGGAAATTATGAAATTCTTTAAACAAGGGTAAAAATAGCCAATATACTCGTTTCATTTAAACAGTTAATATTTACTCTCGAAACTAATTATGCTACAGTATATTTTTTGTACTTTCATCAGCATAAAAAAGTAACCGGTTATCAGCAAATTAAACCAAAAATTATGGAAAAGCAAATTACACAACTGTTTGAAAATCACAAAAATGGTAAGACCAGCCGTCGTGAATTTATGAGAAAACTGGCTATTATTACCGGTAGCGCAGCAGCAGCGCTTACAATAATGCCTATTCTGGAAAATAATAGCCTGACTGCTGCCGAAAAAACCAGGAAACTTGCCGAAGTGGTTTCAAAAATGGCCACTTACCCTGGTTATACCGGCGAAATGAAAGCTTTTGAAGCGCGACCGAAAAAAGGCAAAAAATTCCCGGCAGTAATTGTAATCCACGAAAACCGCGGACTGGTGCCGCACATTAAATATGTTACCAACCGAATGGCTGCCGAAGGTTTTCTCGCGCTGGCGCCCGATGCACTTTCCCCGGTTGGCGGCACACCGGAAGACATTACCAATGTGCGCGAACTTTTCGGGAAACTGAACCCGGAGGAAACCACCAAAAATTTTGTAGCTGCTGTAAAATACCTGAAAACACATCCCAACTCAAACGGGAAAGTGGGCTGCACCGGTTTTTGCTGGGGCGGCGCAATGACCAACAATGTGGCGGTTAACTGCGAAAACCTGGATGCCGCAGCGCCCTATTACGGAAGTGTGCCTAAAACGGAAGATGTTCCGAAAATTAAAGCGCCAGTCCTTGCCCATTTTGCCGAAAACGATGAAAGGATTAACACGGGGATTCCGGCCTTTGAAGAAGCGTTGAAAGCAAATAACAAGAAATACCGGATTTATATCTATCCTGGTACGCAGCACGCTTTTAACAACGACAGCAACCCGGAACGTTACAACGAAGAACAGGCAAAAATTGCCTGGAAACGGACAGTTGATTTCTTTAAGGAAAACCTGAAATAGTATTTTTACAAAAAAAGACTTTGAATAAGTACCCTTCGACTACGCTCAGGGTGACCGTCAGACTGAGCGCAATCGAAGTCTGTTTTCAATAACAAGCCAACACTGATCTAAAATACACGCTATTCCAGAAAAAATGCCCCAATGGGGAATGCGCCAACGGCATGTGATTTCATCAGGGTTCCCGTTGATGAATAAATATCCATCTTTCCTGCCCCCGTTACACTTGGCGCTGAAAAAACATACATGTTATCATCTTTTGGATTTACAGCAATTCCTGAAATTCCGGAAATACCGCTCACCAGGCTCTTTGAATTAAATGTTTTGGTTGCCACGTTAAATTCAGCAACTGCGCCGGTTAAATTCCAATTGGCATCGTATGCCGAGGTAATTACATAAATCTTAGTAAAACCATCGTTGGACTGAATCACGGAGCCGTAGCTGCTGCTTACATTGTCGAGTTTATAAGTCGATTCGAGTTTCGCTGTTTTGGTGTTAATGTAACCAAGCCCGGTTTCAGTTGAAAAATTGTTGTAAGTGCTAACCAATGTAACATACAAATTTTCGCCTTTGTCTTTTACAAAATACGAGGTTACTGCTGGTGTGGCTATGTATGAAACCTGTTCGGTTTTTAAATCAATAACACCGATACTGTCTTTGTAATTAAGTGCAACAAACAGTTTTCCGTTGGCAACTTCCATCCCTTCGGGACCGCCAGGCAGTTTAATTGTTTTCTCCACTTTATTGCTATTGATATTTAATTTTGCGATGTACGAGCCCGGTATTTTCGACCAGTCGGGATTGGGGCCCAAACAGGAAATATAAAGGTAATCGCCGCTTGCCACGCAAAACCGGGGATTATTCAATTGTTCGGATACACCGTTTTTCGATTGCACCAGCAGCGGGTTCATCGTGACTAATTGGTCGGCTAAATTTCCGATTAAATAAACGCTGTCATTGTAAGTATAAGCATACTGGATGTTCGACAAAAATTCCCTGCCGCCATTTTGCTGTTCGTTGTAAAAATTGGTCATCAAACCTGTGTTGTAATCATACTTCGAAATACTGCCCCCCCCTTTGCCGTAACTCCCGTAATTCACAACGTAACAACCTTCAACCAGTTCGCCTGGAAACAGGTCGTCAATTTCGTTATTATTGCAACTCACAAGAAACCCCAGTGAAAACAAAATCAAAATCAATCTTAAATCTAATCTTTTCATAATTAATCTTTTAATGGTTATAATCTGGTATTTAAATCGTATTTCAAACTTAATTTGAACGAGCGCCCCGGCATGGCGTAATATTTTTGGTTCTGGTAATCGGCATTCAGAAAATTGAGGGAAGAGATAGTTACATCAAAATTGTGCTTCTTTAAATCGAACAGGTATCCAAAGCCGCAGTTGGCAACAAAAAAAGCAGGGAGTGTGTGGCCAAAATCATCGGTGTAACGCCATCCTGTATATTGTCCATCGGCAAAAAACCGCCACATTTTGTATTTTAAACCCAGCGAAGAATTTCCCATGTGCAGGGGCGAATAGTTCATTTGCCGGTTTAGCAAACCGTTCTCTTCCACATTATTTATGGGTTCAACCGGGTTGAAAGTGTAATTGAAGGTAAAATCAGCTTCCATTTCGCCAATTAAAAAGCGTGTATTCGAATGAAATTCAATGCCTTTACTTACCACTTCCCGCACATTCTGAGCCTGCCAAACGCCGAAATTCCTCCACTCAATCCAGTTTTCCACATCCATGTAAAAGGCATTCAAACCAAAGGTTGTCTGGCAGGCATCGGTTCCGAAATAATACTTTGCACCCAGCTCTGCATTTTTGCCCGATTCAGGCAGTAAATCAGGGTTGCCCTGCGTGCCCCAGTAGCGGTCGTTAAAAGTGGGCACACGGTAACTTTTGGCCAGTGTCGATGTAAATTTCAGGTACGATTCGCTGCCGGCCCGTAAGGTATATTCGGCTCCAAATGATGGAGTAAAAGGCGCTTCATAGTTGGTAACAAACATTTGGCGAAGGTTGAGTGAAAACCTCAAATTACGGTTTATTTGGTAAAACGATGAAAGATATAGGTCAAGCTGATGTTCAAAATCAATCGCCTGATCGGAATAGGAATAAACATTGGGATTGATGTATTTGTAAGCAGCGCCGGCTTTTAAACCAAGACCTGACGAGAAATCAGTGGATGCCCCGATTTCTGAAATCAGCCGGTCGGTTCCTATTTGCTGGGTTTCGTTATTGTCGTAAACCAGCATGTCGTGCACATAACCTGCCCCTCCCTTAAAATTGACTTTATGTTCGTTGTTGGTGTAATCGGCCCAAATCCGGATATAGTCGTCGTTTATCACTTGTGTTCCGCTGTATTGGTAATTCGATTGCATATTGGGCTGCACCTGGTACCAGTTGTTTCCAATCCAAACCGACGATTTAAAAAACTGGTTTTTACTGAATTTGTAATTAATTTCCTGCAAAAACCCTCTGTTTTGAACGGAGGCGCCTCGCTGAACATCGCGCACAGGCCCGGGGGTTTCAATATTTCCGGTGTAATAATTATTGAATGGAAAATCGTTTTCTTTCAGGTACCAGTAGGCACGGGTAACCGATTCCCATTTTCCATTTCCCAAATAAATTTTTGCGCCTCCCAGGAATTCCCCAAATGAACCGACCGATGTTTTTGCCGTAACTTTCAGTCCGTTGGCCCATTCTTCGGAAAGGGTCAGATAAACGGCGCCTCCAATTGCACCAGAACCGTTAATGGTTGAAGAACTGCCATACTGTACGCTAACCCCATCGAAAAGGAACATCGGGATACTTGACAAATTGGAATGGCCAAGCGTTAACGAATTCAAATTGATTCCTCCAAAATTGATGGAAGTATGACTGGCCGACGTTCCGCGAAAATGAATGGTTGAAAGACCTCCGGCATCCGATTTAATATAAACAGGCGTAAACCGGCGAAGCACATTTTCAATTCCGCCTTCCTGGGCAAGCTGAACCAGTGTGGCAGGTATCTTATCTATTTTAGCGCCTGTCTGGTATTTCCGAAGTTCGCCAAAAGTGACAATTTCGTCCAACACCACGGTATCGGGCAGGGAATACTGATTTTGAGCAAGCATGCCAAATCCGGTAAACAGCAAAAAAATAAAAAATACAAACCTCCTCATCGTTTTTTACATTAAAGGAGCTTTAGATAATCGGTGAAAAATACTGGCAATATTTCTCAAGCTTTTTATCCCGAAGCTTAAATTTATTTCATTTGAATTTATGGCAGGTCTTCTGGCTCGTCCCTTTTACTGATGCCTTCCCGTCCCGATTTAACAGCGGGGCAGTGGCTTTGTAGTTCAGTAAAAATGGTTGCTATCAGCAACCAGGACTTACAGCTGCGGGTACAGCCCCCGATTTTAACGGAGTTCCCTTTTTAATCCCGTTCATGAAAATTGAACTTGTGAACCTAAATTCGGTGGCAAAGATAAATGGATTTTTGAAATGCAGTTGCGATTGTTAACAGATTTCAGGATTTGTTGATAAGAAGAAAGACGGGAGATTTATGAAAGGGTGATGCGGTTTCCGAACCGCATTAATTCGGCGAATCGGAATTCGCCGCACCCCGGATTCTCCGAAAGCCGAAAAATATTCACCCGTGAAGGAAATTCAACAGGTGTACAAAAAATTGATTCGGTTAATTTTTATATCTTCGTTAAAAATATAAAAACATGAAAACAGAAGCACAAATTATTGACGCATACTTGGAACTTCTCTATACCCTGACTCCAAAACTCAAACTTAAATTAATTGAAAAGTTGGCAAAATCAGTTGATAAAGATGTACCTGTGAAAAGCGACCGGTTTGAAAAATCTTTTGGGGCATGGATTGATTCAAGGGATTCTGATGAAATAATTGCCGAAATTAGAAATAGCAGGACTTTAAACCGTCAAATTGAATCGTTTTGAAAGAATCACAAATATTGAGATTGAAAACTGGACAAGGATTTAGCAAGTTTTTTACTCCACTTTCCTCATCGTTTTTTCAGAAACAAGGAAAACCACAGGTTTGCCTGAAACGGGATTGGTTCGGGTGATTACAACAGTATCATAAACGGCTTCAATATCCATATAATTTAATACTTCGTGCGGAGTTCCCATCTTTCGTAAACTGCCTTTTTGCAACATTATCAGCGAGTCGCAATATTCACCGGCCAGGTTAAGATCGTGTATAATCATCAAAACCGTAAGTCCCAGATTTTCGCTTAAGCGGCGGATTAAATTTAAAATCTGAACCTGGTGGGTAATGTCGAGGTGAGATGTTGGTTCATCTAATAAAAGTAATTGCGGCTCCTGTGTCAGGGCGCGTGCGATTCCGGCCAGTTGCTGTTCACCGCCACTCAGCGCGTTCATGTTTTTATCGCGCAAATCGGCTACACCGGTCAAATCCATGTATTTTTCAGCAATCGCGATATCTTCGCTGGTTTCGAAAAACTGAAACTGGCGCTGGTACGGAACACGGCCCATTAAAACATACTCTTCAACGGTCATGTTTCCTACTTCAATGTTTTGGGTAACAACGGCAATATTTTGTGCTTTTTCCTTTAAACTCATTTTCTGAATGAGATTTCCATTCAGTTTTGAGTTTCCTGCCAATGTTGGAAGTTCACCGGAAATGCCTTTAAAAAGAGTTGTTTTGCCTGAACCGTTTGGGCCAATAATCCCAACAAACTGGCCTTTTTGAATTTCGAAACCAATGTCATTCAAAACAAAGCGGCCCGGATAACCGCATGAAAAATTCTCTAATTTGAAAACGCTGTTCATAACCTTGAAGAAATCAATCCATCATTGTTTTTAAAGTTTCAGAATCAGGAAGCAATCCTTTAAATTGATCCGGAATTTTATTGGAAGTTTTATAGGTTGCCACACCCATTGCTTTGTTAAAATCGCGAAAACTGTATTCCACAATTTTATTATTTTTCTCTTTACACAGAATTATACCAATCGATGGATTCTCGTGAGGTTGTTTAACCAAATCGTCAAGTGCCGACAAATAAAAGTTCATTTTACCAAGGTATTCGTGCTTAAACTTACCCCTTTTCAAATCTATTGCTACCAACGACTGAAGTTTCCGGTTGAAAAACAGCAGGTCAACAAAAAATTCCTGTTCTTCAACATTTAGCCGATACTGATTACCAATAAAAGCAAAACCGCTTCCTAATGTTAAAATGAACTTCTTTATGTTTCTTACAATTTCATTTTCAATCATTTTCTCATCTTCGCTATCAGTATCTTCAATATTGATAAAATCCAGCAAATACTCGTCTTTAAATGCCATTTAATATAAAACAAAGCTTCTTCCTTCGATTTTGAATTTGCTACTATTAAAAAATGATTTGAAAAACTTATGGAAAAAAAAGTCTCTTCCAATTGGTTCGACAGTGTCGGGCTAAATTCAATATTCTCATCAAATCTATTTTCGAAAATATTTCCAATTAGCTCAATATTAGTGCTTTCGAATTTGTTCGACAGTGTCGAACAAATTACAGGTTCTTTAGACCAAAAATTATAAAACAGTGTCATTTTCCGAAGGTTTGGAGCTGAAAAACCTTTCAATCCCGGCAATTCCCGTTGAAGTTCATTCGAAATTTGTTCAATCACTTTACTACCCCAAGCCTGCTCTTTGGTTTGAATGCTAATCTTTGAACCAATTTTTAAATACAATAGAATTAATTCACGATTAACAAGTCGGGCAGCTTGATACCTGCTGTTTAAGATTGCCTGCTTTAATTCCTCAATAAAATGTTTCTCTATCATATCCCAATATTTTTTCTTTAGTAATGACAAAGCATTGACTAGTTCAATTTGAATTTCGACTTTGAGCGGCTCAATACAGCAATGAAAACCAAACCACCAACAAAACCGGTAATTACACCAATAGGTAATTCGTTGGGCGAAATAATTGTTCGTGCCAACGTATCGGAAAGAATCAGAAAAATTGCCCCGCCCAAAAATGAGCTAACAATAATAATCCGGTAATCGTTGCCAATTATCAATCGCACCAAATGAGGAATTACCAATCCCACAAACCCGATTACACCAGCCACAGAAACTGCAACCCCGGTTAGCAGCGACGCCACAAAAAACAATAGTTTGATGGTTATATTGGTATTGATTCCCAGATGTTTGGCTTTTACCTCTCCCAATCGCAAAGCATTTAACGATCGGGCAAAAAAAGTTGTTAAAATTAAACCCGAAACAGCAGTGTAAAATGCAATTTTTATCAGCAATACATTCGATTCGTCAAGCGATCCCATCACCCAAAACACAATACTTTGAATATTATCGGTGGTAGTAATCGACATCAGAAACATCATGGCCGAAGAGGCGACAAAACTTACCATCACGCCAATCAGCAACATGCTGTTAATACTCAATCCACCTTTGCGGATGCTTAAAAAATAAACCAGAAAAAGAGTAACAATTGCGCCAATGAAACCAAAAACAGGCAAAACCAGATAACTTATTGCATGAATTCCAAAAACGATGGCAATTGCAATTCCCAGCGCCGCTCCTCCCGAAATTCCCAGCGTGTATGGCTCAACCAGCGGATTCCGGTAAATGCCCTGCAAAATGGCGCCCGATAAACTTAAAGCGCCCCCCACTGAAATAGCCAGAATCAACCTTGGAATCCTGATTTTTGAAAGTACCGTATATTCAAGACTTTCTTTATTCGAAATTATTTCGGGAAGTTGCAACCACGAAATTTTTACCTCGCCCGATGAAAGCGAGACAATAATTGAAATGACCAGCAACAGAATGAGTGCTGCAAGAAATAAAATCCACTGTATGTATTTCTTTTGCATTTACTGTTTATTGATTTACAAATTTTACAACATCGGCAAACGCCTTAGCAAAATTTACAGGTGTCGGACTACATGCAGTTTCCGAGTCGATCAGAAATATTTTGTTGTTTTTAGCTGCTTTTAACCCTGAATAACTTTGCCAGGTTTTTTGTTCTTCGGCGCCAAAACCGCCCATTGTTGCCACAATTATCACATCCGGGTTTTTCATTAAAACGCTTTCTCTGGTTACCGATCCTTTTGTTAATCCGTTTGCAATATTTTCGCCGTTACACAGCAAAATAAAGTCGTTCATAAAAGTATTTTCGAGTACAGTAAAAATTGGATTTGAACCCAGTTGAAAGAAAATTTTTGGCTTGCCCGAACGCTGAACTGACTTCTGCATCAGGCTGTCAACCGTTTGTTTTGATTTTTGCACAACCGCTTTTGCCGCACTTTCGTAACCTACCAGTTTTGCAATTTCTACGGTTTGACTGCATATTTCAGCGAAGTTTTTAGGTGTTGGAATCACTTCCACTTTTATTCCCAACCTCCGCATGGTTTCAATATCCTGAGGTTTTGTAAGCAACATGGCCAGCACCAAATCGGGTTTTAACTTTAAAATTTTTTCAATGTTTACATCAACAGTAGAACCAACTTGTTCTTTTCCATCGGCAATGGCCAGTGTACAGAAACTGGTACAACCCACCAGTTTATTTTCAGCTCCTACCAAATAAAGTGTTTCTGTGATTGAAGGAACCAGAGAAATTACACGTTTGGCGTTTTGGGAAATCCCAAAGAAAGGTAAAACTGATAGGATTGAAATAAAAAGAGAAAGTTTCAGTCTGATATTTATGATTCCAAGGAATGAAGAGGAAAATTCTCTTTCTACCAAGAGATTTCTCCCTGCGGTCGAAATGACAGCTTTGATGTGACTGTCATTTCGAAAAAGAAACGACTGAAAAATCTCTTGATTCATTGCGCCAGGTTTCTCCTGATGTGTTGTCGAAATGACAGGCGATTGCAAAGTATTTTTATTAAACTGAATAAAACTCATTCAAAAAAAGTTAGCCAAAAAAAAGCAAAGAATCATTTTGGTTATTCCCGAAACCTTACTCCCGAAGTTCGTTCATCAAAAATTTTGGCTGGCAGGATTTCTGACCCGTCAAACAATTGTTGCCTTCCCATCCGTCAACCGACTAAAAGTGGCGTGTTTTACAATTGATTCAAAATGACTTACAGTTGCGGGCACAGTACCGGCATCGCACCGGATTCCCTTTAAGCGATAAAAATCGCAACCAACCGGTGGCAAAGGTACATGTTAAAATGGAAAACAGAAGATAAAAGCTGGCAAAAAAGTGACTGGATTCTGGATAGTGAACGATACTGGAAACTGGAAACTGGATATTTGAAAGGGAAGATTGATGGAGATGGATAAAGATTGGCAGTGATTGAGGGATACTTGATTCTGGATTCTCTTGAAGGTTAACTTATAGCAGTCAAGCATTATTTACATTCCTCCGTTCATGCATTCACGCATTCATGCATTATCATATTCACGCATTGTACCCGATATCAACCAAAAATAAACCCTGCGGCGGTGCAGAAGTTCCGGCAGCGCCGCGGTTTTTCATTTCTATAATTTTCCTGAAATCGTCAACTGTTATTTTTCCTTTTCCAACTTCGAGCAAAGTACCAACAATAGCACGAACCATATTCCGCAAAAACCGGTCAGCTTGTATAGTAAATACCAATTGGTTATTTTCGGTTTCCCATTCAGCCTGAAAAATTTTACAGTTGTTGGTTTTTACATCGGTATGAAGTTTGGCAAAACTGGTAAAATCGACGTAGTCAAAAAGAATTTTGGCTGCTTCGTTCATTTTTTCCATATCAATCGGAACGGTAAATTGGTAGCTGGTTTCGTTGGCAAACGGGTCTTTTACTGTTGAAATATAATATTTGTAAGTTCTTGATGCCGCGCTGAAACGGGCATGAAAATCATTGCTTACCTTTTTGATTCCCTGAATGGCAATATCGTCAGGCAAAAAACGGTTCAGGTGATAAACCAGTTTTTCAGGTTCCTGAATTTCATGCGAAACATCGAAATGCAAAACATAGCAGGATGCATGAACGCCTGTGTCAGTGCGCCCTGCGCCAACAACTGCTATATCTTCGCGCAAAATAGTTGACAATGTTTTTTCCAGCACCTCCTGCACTGAAATGGCGTTGGGTTGCCGCTGCCAGCCAAAATAGCGGGTTCCTTTGTAACTGAGTTGTAAAAAATATCGCGGCACTTTTATAATTTTATTCCGGCCTAAAAATATAACAATTCAGATGAAAAACACCTTTGTTTTTTCGATACAGGTTTTAAAAACTTTTTTCGGTGGCCATATTATTTCAATGCCAATATTTTATAAATTCAACCCGAATCAAAACCCATATTTATGAAACAATTACTATCCGTTTTAATGTTGCTTTTTGCAATTCTGGTGAAAGCACAAAATACTTTTTATTTTATGGAGGCGATGCCCCAAAATACGGCGTTAAACCCGGCAATTATTCCTGATGTAAAATTTTATATGGGGTTGCCCGGAATTGGAGGTATGAATGCGCAGGTTCACAACAGCGGATTTACTTACAGCCAGTTCGACGAATTTGCCAAAAACCTGACCAACATCGGTTACGTGCCCGATGATTTTGTAAATTCAATAGGAGAAACAAATGTATTCAGGGGGGAAGCGGAACTGAACCTTTTTTCCTTCGGATTCAGGTTAAAGGAAAAAGGCTTTCTTTCGTTTGCAGCAACCATGAATTCGCTTTTGATTAACGAGGCGGCTTCAGATATTGCCTATCTGTTAACCGATTTCAATGACATCAGTACCGACGACTTTCCAATTATTGTTGAAGGCATTTCATTAAATGCAAACACTTCATTGAAAGTTGGTTTTACCTATGCCCATAAAATTAACAGTCACCTGACACTGGGTATCAGCCCGCGGGTAAATTTCGGCCAGGCAGGGCTAAACACCTCTGGAATGAGGTACAAAATCGAGTTGATTAATGATAATATCGAAGAGGTTCAATTTGAGCAAACTTTTTCAGGGATGGCGGAAATCGCCCTGCCCACCGAAATCAACCCCGAAGCTCTCGATCAGGACGTGCTAAATATGGACGAGGGTTTATTGCCCGAAAACTGGGCAGAAGGATTAAAAGCAGGCGACTTTTTGAAGAATCCAGGTTTACTAATTGATTTTGGGGCTACTTACGAAATTGAAAAATGGACATTTTCTGCCAGTGTTTTGAACATCGGAAACCCGGTTTTTAAAAATAATGTTTACAAATTGAATGGCAAAAACGACCAGGTCCTTCTAACTGAAACTGATAAAATTAAAATTCAGGTTCCCACGCGGTTTTATCTGGGAGCCATGCGCCAATTTTCGCCAAAATGGAATTACGCACTTTTGCTGAACAATCATTTTTACAGTACTGGGGCGGTTACTACTGCTACCGCTTCCTTAAACGGGTACATAGGCAAAATCCTTTCAACTTCATTTAGTTACACCGCCGGGTATAAATATGATAACCTTGGTGTTGGGCTTCGGTTACGATTCTTCCCCGGAATGGATTTATATGCCGTTACCGACAATATTATTCAGGCCGTCAACTTCAAAAATGCCAACTGGTTAACAGTTGCACTCGGCGTCAATATTTCAATTTTGGGGCATACCAAACAACCGGATACAAACGAATTGCCAGTTGAAATTAATTAGAATTTTCAATCTTCAACCTTCTGAAATTCTGTCAGTAACATAAATTTTTGAGTTACAATTCATTTTTCGTCTATTAATCCGGCAAACTGTCAACACGTCCGGAATACTGAAAATTTTTCAGTCCATTTTTCAATGGTATTCTATTTACAATTAGTTAGTTAACGAATTAAATTAATTGTTGGATCATTTAAAGTTTAGGAGGAAATAAGTCATGTTGGCAAAAAGAAACGAAAACTATCTTCCATCATTCCTTGACAGGTTTTGGAACAATGAATTGATGGATTGGGCCCACTCGAATTATTCGGGTACAAATAGTTCTTTACCGATGGTAAATGTAAAGGAAACCGCTGATGATTTTGTAATTGAGCTGGCCGCACCGGGTATGGAAAAAAAAGATTTCAAAGTCAACTTCAAAAACAATGTAATCACCATTTCTTCTGAAAAGGAAGATAAAAAGGAAGAAAAGAACGAAAACTACACCCGCAGGGAATTCAGCTATCAGTCGTTCCAGCGTTCGTTCACCATTCCTGAAAACGCTATCCTGAGCGACAAAATTGAGGCAAAATACAACAACGGGATCCTTCATGTTACATTACCAAAGCGTGAAGAAGTAAAACCACAACCCGAAAGGGAAATTAAGATTGCATAATGATTTGGCAGGTCGTCACACGGCTCAAAGTCGTGTGACGGCTTTTTTTGCAGCAAGTTAACCTTAATAATATTTAACAGATTTGTAGTTCTATATTCTTTGCAAACACTTAAATTCGCCACTTCGAAAAAAATCGAATTAATTAACGAGTTATTATATGAATCAGGCAGTTGATATTAGAGAATTAAACGAAAGAATCCAGCGTGAAAGTTCGTTTGTTGACATGGTAACCATGGAAATGAACAAAGTAATTATCGGGCAAAAACACCTGGTCGAAAGCCTTTTGATCGGGCTGCTTTCAAACGGCCATATTTTGCTGGAGGGTGTGCCTGGACTGGCAAAAACACTGGCAATCAAATCGCTGGCAAACACCATCAGCGCTAAGTTTGCACGCATTCAGTTTACACCCGATTTGCTGCCCGCCGACTTAATCGGAACCATGGTTTACAGTCAGAAAAAAGAGGAGTTCACTATTAAAAGAGGGCCAATTTTTGCCAACTTTATATTGGCCGACGAGATAAACCGTGCACCCGCAAAAGTACAATCAGCACTCCTGGAAGCCATGCAGGAACGCCAGGTTACCATTGGCGATAACACTTTTAAACTCGATGAACCGTTTCTGGTTATGGCAACCCAAAACCCCATTGAGCAGGAAGGTACTTACCCGCTGCCCGAAGCGCAGGTTGACCGTTTTATGCTGAAAGTAGTTATCAACTACCCGAAAAAGGATGAAGAACGGCAGATTATCAATCAGAATTTGCTGAAACATTTTCCGGAAACTTCGACCATTCTGAAAACTGAAGACATCTTAAAAGCCCGTGATGTGGTGAAAGATGTTTACATGGATGAAAAAATCCATAAATACATTGTTGACATTGTTTTTGCCACCCGCGAACCCGAAGAATATAAACTGGGAAAATACAAGGATATGATTTCGTATGGGGCTTCACCAAGGGCTGGCATAAGTATGGCACAGGCTTCAAAGGCTTTTGCATTTATAAAACGAAGAGGTTATGTAATTCCCGAAGATGTTCGTGCCGTTTGCGCCGATGTAATGCGTCACCGAATCGGGTTAAGTTACGAAGCCGAAGCCAATAATATCACATCAGAAGAAATAATCACTGATATTCTGAACACGGTGGAAGTGCCGTAGAGTAGCCCCTCCTGGCCTCCCCGCAGGGGAGGAAAAAGAAATAAAATAAAGAAATTGAGAGTAATTATTAAATATATAAAGCTGAAACAGAATCTTTTTCGAATAAACATTATTTGAACTGATTCCGGTACTCCCCTTCGGGGGAGTTAGAGTGGGCTTCTTCGTATGGAAACTAGTGAATTAATAAAAAAGGTACGGAAGATTGAGATAAAAACCCGTGGACTGTCGCGGAATATTTTCGCGGGGGAATACCACAGCGCTTTTAAAGGGCGTGGTATGGCATTTTCGGAAGTTCGCGAATATCAGTTTGGCGACGACATCCGAAACATCGACTGGAATGTTACCGCCCGTTACAGCCACCCGTTTGTAAAAATTTACGAAGAAGAGCGTGAATTAACAGTAATACTTGTAATTGATGTCAGTGGTTCGCGCGAATTCGGAACTTTCGAAAAACTAAAAAAGAACATTATCACCGAAATTGCTGCAATCCTCGCTTTTTCAGCCATGCAAAACAATGATAAAGTTGGTGTGATTTTCTTTTCAAACACCATCGAAAAATTCATCCCACCCAAAAAGGGGACCAGTCACATTTTGCGCATCATTAGCGAGTTGATTGATTTTCAGCCCAAAGAAAGGGGAACAAATATTCCGGAAACACTGCGTTACCTCACCAATGTTATCAAAAAACGATGCACTGCTTTTGTGATTTCCGATTTTATGGACGACCACCCCGGCCTTGAAATGGCGCTTTCAATTGCAAACAACAAACACGATGTGGTTGCCCTGAAAATTTACGACGAGCGCGAAAAAGAACTTCCGCCGATTGGCCTGATAAAGTTAAAAGATGCTGAAACCGGGAACTATGTAATGGTTGACAGCAGTTCGGCAAAAACACGAAAAATGTATTCGCTGTGGTGGATGAAACATTTGGAAAAACTGGATTCAATATTTAAAAAGGGCGGGGTTGATTACACAACCATAAATACGAAGGAAGATTACGTGCGCTCGTTGATGAACCTGTTTAAAAAGAGGGCTTTAAAACAATAAATGGAATGAAGTTGAAACAAAAAATATTCTCCGGTTATTGTATAAACTCACAGTTCGAAACAGGCTTCCCCGCCTGCCGGACGGGCAGGGTCTTCGCTCAGTCTGACGGTCACAGTGAGCGTAGTCGAACTGTGAAAATCAAAACATTAAAAATAATTTTACTTGTAGTGGCATTGTTTTCGTCCGGTTTAATTCATGCCCAGCAAATAAAAGCCACAGCGCGGCTCGATTCGGCGAATATTCTGATTGGCGATCAGATTAAACTTTTTCTCGAAATTGATTATCCTGAAAGTGTTACTGTCGAGTTTCCGGTTGTGCCCGATACTCTTTCGAAATTTATTGAAGTACTGGGGAAATCAAAAATCGACACCATCAGTTTGGAACACAGTGGTTTGCTAAAACAAATCAGGTCGTACACCATCACCAGTTTCGACAGCGGAAGTTACCGGATAGCGCCGCAGTGGTTCAAAATAAACGTAAACGGAATTACTGATTCTGTGCCAACCAATGGTGTAACTTTGAACGTGTTAACTATGCAGATCGACACCACGCGCGGCCTCACCGATATCAAAATGCCTTATGCTGCGCCTTTAATACTTAAAGAGGTTACTCCATATTTGCTTGGTGTAATTTTAATTTGCGCTGTTATTTTTCTGGTTTTATACTCAATAAAGCGGAAGAAAAAAAACAAACCATTCTTCTCATTGCCGGCAAAACCAAAAGAACCGCCTCATATTATCGCGATTCGTGAACTCGACAGGATAAAAAGCGAGAAAATCTGGCAGAAAGAAAAAACAAAACAATATTACAGCGAGGTTACCGATGTTTTAAGAAATTATATTGAAGAACGTTTCGAAATCAGGGCAATGGAACAAACCACCGATGAAATACTCGATAGTTTCAGGTTCAGAAAAGATTTGCTGGGGGAAAAACCGTTTGCCAATTTAAACCAGATTTTATTGCTGGCCGATTTGGTGAAGTTTGCCAAATACAAAACACTGCCCGACGACGATAATCTTACGCTGGTAAATTCCTACTTTTTTGTAAATGAAACTAAAAAAGAGGAAGAAGTTAGTAAGCCTGAATACCCTGAAAACAACGAGGAAAACATTGCAATTAATTCAACTTTACAGGATAATGTTAGTAATGAAGATGCACAATTAATGATTAATCAATCACAAAACATTTATTTCAATATATTATGGCTTATCAGTGGTGGTTTAGTAATTTCTATTATTTACTTCATTTTAAGTATTCTATTGTTTATTACAATTATTGGGATACCATACAGTAAGCAACTATTTAAGTTATCTAAACTTTCATTTTGGCCATTTAATAAAATAATCAGAGATAAAAAATCTGGAATTGGTTGTTTGTCAACCATTTTCAACCTTACTTGGTTACCATTTGGAATTCTTGTTGCTATAATTCATTTGGTTTATGGAACTTTCTTATACATAACTATAGTTGGTATGATTTGGGGTAACCAACACTTTAAACTTGCTGCATTAGCTTTGACTCCATTTGGAAAAGAAATTGTTAACAAATAATAATATTAAAATGAGATTAAGAGATAGTTCATTAACAAGAGTAAAACCTTTATTTGATTTCATTGATGCCGATGAAGAGAAGTTAAATCGTCTTTTAGGATTATTTAAGAATAATACTCAATCTATTACAAAGAATTCAATTATTAAGATTGGATATGGCGATAACGAAATAACAATACCACCATCAAAATCACTTTCAATTTGGATGTTACTAAATTTGAACTATTTAAATAAAGTTAAAAACTATGGTGTTGAAAATATAGATTCTGAAACATTTAGAAAAAGAAAATTATTATTTTCAGGTGATGGTGCATTGAAAGACGAAGCTATTAGATTAATTCAAATGAAATCTGATCTTTCGGCTAGGGACTGGTTTATTTTTGAAGGTAAAACACACCCTGATATTTTTATTGAAACAACAGATTCAATATTTGTTGGTGAAGCTAAACGCACAGAAAAAGATATAACAAATAAAACAAAATGGCTTAGTCAACGAGACCAATTGATCAGACATATTGATTCGTTGTTAGACCAGTCAAAGACCATATGTTCATTTTATATTTTAGATAGAGGGGAATATTCAAAAGGATTATTTAAAGAAAGAATGAAACTGTACTTAGAAATGGATTATTTCAGAGATAATTTGAGGCATAGAAATGAACAGTTAATTGAAAGAGCGATGAAATCATTTATTGGATATATATTTTGGGATGATATTTCAGATCATTTTAATATTAGTTTTCCAGATAAAATTAGCGATGTAACCTAAAGTCAGTTTAGACCAAAAGAGGTTTTACTGGAATTAAAATTTCTGTGTACATAGTTTTCTAAAAAGTGAAACTGAAGTATATACCAAAATAGTTTGAAATGAACTTAAATATTTAATCAGGATGTTTGAAGGATTGACATTTAAAAACCCGGAATTATTCTACCTGCTGCTGGTAATTGTGCCAATGGCAGCCTGGTATATTTTCAGGCAGAAAAGAAATACCGCGAGCATCCAGGTTTCGTCAACCTCGCCGGTATTTAAAGCGCCAAAAACAATCAGGCACTATTTGCGGCATTTAATTTTTGTATGCCAGGTGATTGCCATTGCATTTTTTGTGGTTGTGCTAGCACGCCCGCAATCGTTGAGCAACTGGGAAAACGTTACAACCGAAGGGATTGACATAATTATTTGTTTGGATATTTCGACCAGTATGCTTGCACGCGACTTTTCGCCCGACAGGCTTGAGGCTGCAAAAAGTGTTGCAATGGAGTTTATTTCGGGCCGCGAGCACGACAGGATGGGGCTTGTGGTTTTTGCCGGCGAAGCATTTACGCAGTGTCCGTTAACTACCGACAGGGCTGTTTTGCTGAATTTGTTTAAAGATATTCAAACCGGGTTAATTGAAGACGGAACAGCAATTGGAAACGGGCTTGCAACGGCAGTTGGCAGGTTGAAGGATAGTGAAGCAGTTAGCCGCGTGGTAATTTTACTCACCGATGGTGAGAATAACCGGGGTGAAGTAGCGCCCCTGACCGCGGCAGAAATTGCCAAAACATTTGGCATCAGGGTTTATACAGTTGGCGTTGGTACCATTGGCACTGCTCCCTATCCGGTACAAACCCCTTTCGGTATCGAACTTCGCGATACGGAGGTAAGAATCGACGAAGGCCTGTTAAAGGAAATTGCCAACATCACCGGCGGCCAATATTTCAGGGCAACCAACAACAAAAAGCTGGAAGAAATTTACAGGGAAATTGACGCCCTTGAGAAATCGAAAATTGATGTTCAGCAATTTAACCGAAAATCGGAAGAATTTATACCATTTGCAATTCTTGGTGCGTTATTTTTAATAGCGGCAATATTGCTGCGCACAACCGTTTTCAGAAATATTCCTTAATTATCGAGAATATGGAAAGTATGGAAATGTTCAGATTTGAAAATAGCGGATTTTTATGGGGATTGTTAATTATTCCCATCCTTACCCTCTTTTTTATCTGGTCGCGGATAGCGCGTAAAAGGGCATTACGCCGCTTTGGAAACGATGAGATAATGAAGTTCCTGATGCCCTTTGCATCGAAAAACAGGCCCCGTTTCAAGTTTTTTATTTTAATATTAACACTTGCTTTTATCATTCTTGGAATTGCCCGTCCGCAGTATGGTTCAAAACTAAAAAAAGTTAACCGCGAAGGTGTTGAACTGATAATTGCCCTCGATGTTTCTAACAGTATGCTGGCCGAAGATATCCAACCCAACCGGCTCGAACGTTCAAAACTTGCCATTTCCCGCCTGGTAGATGAATTAAAAGATGATAAAATTGGGCTGATTGTTTTTGCCGGCGACGCCTACATACAACTGCCCATTACCAGCGATTACAATTCGGCCAAATTGTTTTTGAATTCGGTAAATACGCAAATAGTGCCAAAACAAGGCACTGCAATTGGCGCTGCAATCAGTCTGGGTATGAGGTCGTTTACCCCCGGCAGCAAGGCAAGCAAGGCAATTATTGTGATAAGCGACGGCGAAAACCATGAGGACGATGCAATTTCGGCTGCAAAAAGCGCCGTTGAAAACGGAATTGTGGTACACACCATTGGAATGGGATTGCCGCAGGGATCGCCAATTCCGGTGTTGCGAAACGGTGCAATGGGATATTTAAAAGACAACCAGGGAAATGTAGTAATCACAAAATTAAATGAAACCATGCTCGGGCAAATAGCCGCTGCCGGAAATGGTATTTATGTGCGCGCAAACAATGCGCAGGTAGGACTGAACACTCTTTACGACGAAATAAATAAACTGGAAAAAACAGAAATGGAATCATTGGTTTATTCAGATTACGAAGACCAGTTTCAATACTTTTTTGCCATAGGAATGCTATTAATGTTACTTGAGTTTGTTATTCTGGAAAGGAAAAACAGGTATTTGAAAAACATTAAACTGTTTGCAGTTAAATAAGTATGCAATGAAAAGATTGATTTTAATGATATTGGCAACTGTTTTTTCTGTTGTGGCGCATGGGCAAAACGAAAGAAAGCACATCAGAAGTGGAAATAAGCTTTTTATGGACGCTGTAAAGGATACCACTAAAATTGACACGGTAAAATTCAGCAATGCTGAAACCGAATACCGGAAAGCGCTGAATAAAAAGCCTGACAATGTGCAATGGAATTTTAACCTGGCAAATGCTATTTACAAACAACAACGGTTTGATGAAGCAGCCGGAAAATTTACCGATCTGGCTGAAAAAATGGAAACTCAGGAAGAAAAGGCACGGGCGCTGCACAATTTGGGAAACAGTCAGTTAATGAACCAGAAAATCGACGAAAGCATTGAATCGTACAAAAAAGCATTGCGCAAGAATCCCAACGATTTGGATACAAAATATAACCTGGCTTATGCCCAGTTACTGAAAAAGCAGCAGGAGCAGCAACAGCAAAACCAGGATCAAAACCAGGATCAGCAAAATAAAAATAACCAGGACCAGCAGGAGCAGGACCAGCAGAATCAACAGCAACAAGCCCGGCAAAATAAAATATCGAAAGAAAATGCTGAACAATTGCTGCAGGTATTACAAAACGACGAGCGCCAGATTCAGGAAAAGGTAAAAAAAATGCAGGCAGCCCAGGCAAAAAGGGCAAGAACGGAGAAAGAATGGTAAAGAACGCCCCCATCCCAACCTTCCCCCAAAGGAGGAAGGAGAAAGAAACTGGCAGC
>WTWZ01000009.1:71583-75960 GCA_009773765.1 Prolixibacteraceae bacterium
AGGAGAAAGAAACTGGCAGCGAGTCCCCCTTTAAAAAAGGGGGAATTAAAGGGGGATTAAACAAGTAATTAAAAAAGTAAAACTTGGATGAATTAAGATATTTTTGCACCGACTAAAAATATGATACGCAAACTGTTAATATTCTGGCTTTTGGTTTCGGCCACCGTTTCGGCGATGGCCGTTCAAACCCGTTTTACCATGAGCGCACCCAATGCCGTGGAAATGGGAAAACAGTTCAGGCTGAGTTTTACTTTAAATGAAAGGGGAAGTAACTTAAAATTACCTCCCGGTATAGAAAGTAATTTCGACATTTTAATGGGCCCAAGCACAAGCCAGTCAACCAGTATTACCAGCATTAACGGGCAAACCACCCAGGAAACAATTTACGGATTTACCTATATCTTACGCCCAAAACAGGAAGGGACTTTCGAACTTCGCCCCGCATCAATAGAGGTTGGAGGAAAAATATTCGAGTCGAACACTATAAAAATCCAGGTTGTAAAAGCACAATCGAAACCCGCTCAACCACAGGCCGGCAGCACTGAAGAACCGCTTCAGGGAGATCCTCAGGATGTTGAACTTGGAAGCGACAACCTGTTTGTCAGGGTTGAAATGAGCAAGCAAAATGTTTTTAAGGGAGAACAAATTGTATCAACGGTAAAATTATATGTCAATCCGAATATTCCTATTGCCGGGTTCGACGAAGTTAACCTGCCAACCTACGAAGGTTTTTATACCCAGGATGTTGAAATTCCGCAACAGGTTAATTTTACACGGGAAGTTTACAACAACAAAATATACCAGGTTGGAGTATTAAAGAAAACAGTACTTTTCCCTCAGCAAAACGGACGTCTTACAGTTGAGCCTTTCAGCATGGCGCTTTTGGTGCAGCAACAGGTAAAACAGCGCAGTTTTTTCGACGATTTTTTCAACAGCTTCAGAACAGTTAAAACCACCATCACAAGTAAACCGGTTACAGTGAACGTGAAAGATTTACCCCAGGCGCCGCCGGATTTCATGGGAGGTGTTGGTAATTTTAGTGTCGCTTCGGTAATCAGCAACCAGGATGTTACAACCAACGACGCAGTAACATTAAAAGTTACCATCAGTGGTTCGGGAAATATCCGGTTGGTAAATACCCCCGTACTTCAGTTGCCATCTGATTTTGAGATTTATGATCCCAAAACCACCGACAATGTTTCAGTAACAGGCAGCGGAGTTTCTGGCACAAAAACTATTGAATACCTTTTTCAGCCCCGTTTTGAAGGCGAGTATGAAATACCTGCTATTCAGTTTACTTATTTCAACCCGGCAACAGGATCATATGAAACCAAAACTACAGGCGCATATCAGCTCAGGGTTAAAAAAGGTTCAGGCGATCAAACCGCAGCAATGATGGGTTCGGGGCGAAAGGAAGATGTGCAGTTGCTGGGACAGGATATCCGCTTTATAGAACAGGGAGAGCCTGAACTAATGATAAAAGGGTACACGTTTTTTGGCACTGCCCCATTTTACCTGATGTACGCAGGCAGTACATTTGCATTTTTGTTGTTGTTTTTCATCTATCGCAAAAAGGCAAAAGAAAATGCAAATATCGCTTTAATGCGTAACAGGAAAGCAAATAAAGTAGCCGGAAAACGGTTAAGGGCTGCTGCCTCGTTTATGAAACAAAACAATAACGAAGCTTTTCACGAATCGATTTTAAAAGCTTTTGAAGGTTATCTGAGCGATAAACTGGGTATTCCGATTGCCGGTTTAAACCGCGAAACTGCCGTTGCCGGTTTGCTGAAAAATAATGTTGAACAAACGGTTATCGATGATTTTGTATCGGTGGTTGACCAGTGCGAATATGCGCGTTATGCCCCTGCAGGGGGTTCTGAAGCCCGAAGTGAATTATACGGCAAAGCAGAAGCAACGATGGGGCTGATGGAAAAACAAATTAAAAGGTGAGGCCAGTTCAGAGTTTCGGGTTCAGAGTTCAGAGTTTAAGGTTTTGAAGTATCGTTTAAAGGTAAAATAAAAATGAAAATGGCCAGATTGATATTTCTTATTCTAATGTTGTTCTCCGGTTCAGTTTTTTCACAGGACAGTAATACCCAGCTTTGGGAAAAAGCAAATGCATTTTACACCACCGAAGATTACCAGCAGGCAATTTCGAATTATGAACAAATTTTACGTACTGGTCAGGTGTCAGCTAAACTTTACTTCAATTTAGGGAATGCATATTACAAAGCCGGTAATATGAACCAGGCTATCCTGAATTTCGAACGCGCAAAAGTGCTCTCTCCCAGCGACGAAAACATCGATTTCAATATCAGGATGGCCAACCAGTTTGTGGTTACCGGCATCGAACCGCTCCCCCTTCCATTTTTTGTGCGCTGGCGTACTTCAGTTGTTAATATGTTCCCGTCTGACACCTGGTCGTATATCAGCATTGCAGCATTTGTGCTATTCCTGATTTTAACCGGACTGTTTATTTTCAGCCGGATTGTTACTGTCCGCCGTATCTCCTTTTTAACCGCCATATTTATGGTGGTTTTCTCCGGATTTACATATTCCTTCGCCTCGAAACAAAAGAAGAAAATAACAGAACGTAATGCTGCAATTGTTTTCTGTCCGCGCGTTACGGTAAAAAGCTCGCCATCAGCAACCGGCACCGACCTGTTTTTAATTTATGAAGGATTGAAAGTTGAAATGACCGACAGCATAGGAATCTGGAAAGAAATTAAACTGGCCGACGGAAACCAGGGATGGCTGCCTGATTCGTGTATTGTGAAAATATAAACTTATGGAAAATGAAATAAAATTAGCCGTTCTCATCGACGGCGACAACATTCCTTCGGCTTACGTGAAAGAGATGATGGAAGAAATTGCCAAATACGGCAACCCGACCATAAAACGCATTTACGGCGACTGGACCAAACCTATTCTGGTAAAATGGAAAAACCTTTTGTTGGAAAACGCGATAACACCTATTCAGCAATATGGTTACACACAGGGTAAAAATGCCACCGACTCGGCCATGATTATTGACGCCATGGACATTTTGTACAGCGAAAAAGTAAATGGATTCTGCATCGTTTCAAGCGACAGCGATTTTACACGGCTGGCAACCCGGCTGCGCGAAGCAGGAATGAAAGTTTATGGTATTGGCGAAAAGAAAACACCCGAACCATTTATTGTTGCCTGCGATAAATTCATTTATATCGAAATTCTGAAAAAACAATTAAAAGAACCTGAAAATGCCCTGGTTCCCGATAAGCAGGAAAAGAAAGTTGAAGTTGATAAAATTACGCCAAAAGTTATCCGGTTAATTTCTTCCACTATTGGCGACCTTGCCGACGAGGATGGCTGGGCGTTTCTGGGCGATGTGGGCAGTTTGCTGCAAAAGAAACAGCCCAACTTCGATTCGCGGAATTACGGATTCGAAAAACTTACGCCGCTAATCAATTCAATCGGCAAATTCGAAATTGAACAGCGCGACAGTTACAAGGGAAAATTCAAACTGATTTATGTGAGGAACAAAATTCAGGCTGATTTACGCCAGAAAATAAAAAGATAAAAAACATAATCAGCTATTTAAACAACAACAGATTAATTAGTCGTTTCTTTCAATAATTTGGATACAAATTCTTTAAAAAAACGTGGTTCAGCGCCACAGAAAATTGTCCTGATTAATGCAAAAACCGGTTAATTTCCAATCTGCCGGCCCACTTCTGAATCAGCATGTAGAACATTATTGCAAATGACGCAGCTTTGGTAAATTCTTCGTTCATTTCACCGGGCAATATGGATATTGAATTGAACTTAACACCCCCTCACTGATTGGGCCCATTGAAAAAATAGAAGAACTGGGAAAAACCATTTCCAGAATGTTACTAAGAAAACAGATACATCAATATTTTTTCAAATTTTTCAACGATATTCGCCTGTTAAAAATTTTGAATATGATACTGCTCAGCATTTACGATACAACACTTCCATTAACTCAGCCGGTATTAAAATTTCTGGTAATCCTCGTAATTATTTTGTTTGCGCCCATTCTTTTGAATAAAATTAAAATTCCGCATATACTCGGTCTTATTATTGCCGGCGCCATAATCGGGCCAAACGGTATCAACCTGTTAACCCGCGACAGCAGCATCATTTTATCCGGAACAGCAGGGTTGTTGTACATTATGTTCCTTGCAGGTTTGGAAATCGATTTGGCCGAATTCAAAAAGAACAGCATGAAAAGTTTGACGTTTGGCATGTACACCTTTTGGATACCTATTATCCTGGGCATATTGGCTGGAATCTACATCCTGAAATTTTCAGTTGCTACATCGGTTTTGCTGGCCAGTATGTTTGCCTCGCACACTTTAATTGCCTACCCCA
>WTWZ01000010.1 GCA_009773765.1 Prolixibacteraceae bacterium
AAGTTTAATAGACGATATATTCCTGATTTGTTCGACAGGGTAGTTATTGCTTGTTTATCAATTAAAAATTAATCTTAGGCGTTAAAGCCGATAGTCATTATAAAATAAACATAAACCACCCCACCCTCGCGGAACATTACTTCTGTCCGCGCTGTTTTTCCCTTACTGGCATGGCAGGCCAAATCGCCATCTCCATTGTAAGCTTCAACTTCGTTAATGATAAATTTTCCGGTACGCCCGTCATCAAATTTTCGGACAATAATTTTATGAAGCAGTTCCGGGGCAACTTCCAAAACATCGCGCCGGAAAAAAGAACTTTGCAAACGTTCAGGCATGTTGAAAGCAAGTCAGTTTTTTTGTGTTTTTCTTTTTCTGTATTCCGAAAAAACGTATCCGGCAATTGCGAGCAGCAGTAATAAAGAGCTGGCAAACGAAACTTTGTTTCCGGTGTAATATGAAGCCGGATGGAATTTGAATTCGATAGTATGCTCACCGGCTGGTACAACCAGCGCCCGTAAAATGTAATTTACCCTGAAATGAGGCACCTCGTTTCCGTCGATATAAGCTTTCCATCCGTTTGCATAATATATTTCGGAAAAAACAGCTAATTGTTCAAACCCGGCTTTTGCCCTGTATTTTAAATAGTTGGGCTGGTATTCGGTCAAAACAATGTTTCCTGATATATCTTTTTGAAATCTTTTCCCCTCTACAAATTGCCCGAACCGTTTATCAATAACAACTTCGTCCGCCGGGTTTATCCCTTTTAATGCCGATATTTCTTCATCGGCGTTGGCAACAGTTTTATAATCATTTACAAACCAGGCATTTCCCATGGCATGTGGATTTGGCAATGGCGCACTGTTCAAGTCGTAAATCAGGTATCGGGTATTCATCATATTAATGGCAGTTAATGGGGCCAAAATCGAATCGGGTGGAGTACCAGACGGTAACCCTTTGATTAATTCCTGCATTTCGGGCACAAAATGATGCTCTATCATCTCCTGGTAACGGCGCAGTTTTGCTGCATGGTATCCGCCAACATTTTTATGGTAATAGGAAGCACGGGCATCCTGAAAAGGGTCTCCCTGAAGGGGCAAAACCCGATAGTACAAATCTTTATCCTGAAGAATTGCCTTATCAACGGGCATCTCCGGAAACGGGTTTGCCGCTTCGCGTTTCGACACAAAATTGTCGTTGTTCAGGTAGCGTTTGTTAACTGCCCAAAGGTCAACCAGGATCAAAACTCCCAGGGCGCCGATGAAAAGGTTTGTTTGAATCTTTTTCAGGTTCCAAAGATACAGTGCCCCTGCAGCCAGCGCTATAAACAAAAATGAGCGAAAAGCATCGGCACGGAGCAGCGATTTGCGGTCTTCGATTACACTGTCAATCAACCAATCCGGAAATCGCATGGTGTCTGCCGCGTTTGAAAAATTTCCTGCAATGCCGGGCAGTACAGCAAAAATCAGGGAAATGCCGCCCGTAATGATTGCCGCCCATTTGAATCCGTTTAACCAGACTTTCTTTTCGGTTTTACCCGATAAAATTTCGTTAAGCGCTATAAAACCGAGTAAAGGCATGGCAATTTGTGCAATTACCAAAGTCATGGATGGAGCCCTGAATTTATTGTACAGCGGCAAATGGTCGAGCAGAAAACTTGTTAATCCCATCACATTTCCGCCCCACGATAAAACAATGGAAACAACTGCGGCAAGAAGCAGCCACCATTTATACACTCCTTTAACAACAAACAAACCCATGATAAACAGAAAAACTACAATTGCGCCTATATAAACCGGGCCCGATGTAAAAGGCTGTTCGCCATGGTACATGCTTATCCCACGGATATTTTGTTTTAAATTCTGTACACCTTTTTCCCGCATCGTTTTGTAACTTTCAGAATTTTCCCCGGGATTGGTTAAAGTACTTCCCCCTTTAAAATTCGGTATTAACAGGGTCATCGTTTCGTCGATTCCGTAACTCCATTGAACCACATAATCTTTATCGAGGCCAGTGGTTCTATTCACATTATCAGAGGTTAATTCTGATGGGCCGCGGATAGTTTCTTTTGAATATTCATAAGCAGTGTAAAGCCGCGAAAAGTTCATGCCTAATGCAACAACAACCCCTGCCAGTAAAAACAAAACCGACTTTGTAAAAGGGATTATTGTTTTCTCTTTGATGGCAAAAATCAATTCAACAACACCATAAATAGCCAGGATAATTAATCCGTAATAAGTAATTTGAGGGTGTCCGGCAAGTAATTCGAGCGAAAGTCCTAGTGTAAATAAAATTGCCCCGGGAATATGTTTGCCCCTGAATGTCATTAAAACTCCGGCTATCACAATGGGCAAAAAGCCAATGGCATTGGCTTTTGATGCGTGCCCGGCACCAATGATAATAATAAAATAGGAAGATAACCCGAAGGCAATTGCACCTGTAATACTAAGCCACCGGTTAATTTTCAGACTACTGAGAAGAATATAAAACCCGATAAAATAAAGGATGATGAATGAGGCAATTGAAAACAAATTGCGCAGTAAACCAGCAAGCGGGTCGGCCAGATTCCCAGGGTATAAAACCGAAATCATGTATCCGGGCATTCCCCCAAACATGCTGTTGGTCCAAACGGCTTCCTCACCGGTTTTGTTCCGGTAGTCAACCAGTTCCTTCGACATACCTCTGTGATGGTCAAGGTCGTCCATCCTTAATTGTTTTCCTTCAAGCAAAGGGAAAAGGTAGGCATAAGCCACTACTACAAAAAATACAATTACCCCAGCATTGATGATGATATTGCGAAGACCGGATTTGTTTGCCATAATTTATTTTGGTTTACTTTGTAAATTCTTATTAATTAAACTGAACAAAAATAGTGTTTTCAAATGCTTTTTGACAAAAATTACTTAAAAACAGCCAAATGCGTTCAATTTAAAAACCGGGTTAACTGAAGGTTGTAAAAATGATTGAAACATCGAATTTAAAAGGAGCAGCAGCCAAAGGGCTTTTCTGGAGCGCCATGGATCGTTTTGGCGGGCAGGGCATTCAGTTTGTTTTTGGTATTTTGATAACCCGTATTCTGCTCCCTGCCGATTATGGTCTGGTAGGGATGATCCTTATTTTTTGGGCGGTTGGCCAAGCATTGGTTGACAGCGGTTTTGGATCGGCGCTTATATGGAAGAAAAATCCAACCCCTGCCGATTATTCAACTGTTTTTTACTTCAATGTTGGTATAAGCCTTATTCTTTATCTTATTTTTTATTTTCTGGCGCCGATAATTGCCGGTTTTTACGATGAGCCTAAACTTATCGGTTTAATACGCATACTCTGCCTGAATTTCATTTTGTTGTCGTTCGGACTGATTCAGCAGGTGGTTTTGCAAAAGAAAGTCGATTTTAAACTATTGTCGTTTGTAAATGTGGCAAGCAGCCTGGTGGCCGGAATTGTTGCGCTTTACATGGCGTTGAAAGGTTTTGGCCCGTGGGCAATTGTTGTACAGATACTCGCAAAAAGCTTTGTTACTTCCCTGTTATTGTGGATATTTAATCGTTGGAAGCCCGTTTTTATTTTCGACTGGCTTTCGCTGAAGGAACTTTTCGGATATGGATCAAAACTCACGGCTGCCGGGTTGATTTATACCATTTTTCAGTATTTGTATTTAAATATTATCGGAAAACTTTTTCCGGTTGCATCGCTTGGATTTTATACCCGTGCATCGCAATTGCAGGATTTTCCGGTAAAAACGCTGGGAAGTGTTTTCAACCGTGTGGCGTTTCCGGTTTTTTCGGCTATTCGTGATGATAATGAACGGCTAAAAAATGCAGTTCGAAAAACACTGAGGACAATGGTTTTTTTCAATTTTCCGATGCTTTTGGGCCTTATTGCTGTTGCCGACCCATTGATTGAAGTTGTTCTTACCGAAAAATGGCTGCCTGCTTCCAATTATTTTAAACTGCTCTGTTTAGTAGGTTTGTTTTATTCATTCCAGGTAGTTAACGGAGAAATATTGAAAACAAAAGGTCGCTTGGACTGGGTGCTGAAACTGGAAATTACTTCCAAGACAGTAATGATAATCAGTATTTTAGTAACCTGGCGCTGGGGGATAACAGCAATTATTTTGGGGCAAATGTTTACTGCCTTAATTTCAGTCCTAATCGGGTCTTATTATGTTTGGAAAATCATTGGGTACTCGCTTTGGCAACAGATAAAAGATGTGTTTACATATTTTGCCCTTGCGGGTTCTATGTATTTACTTATGATTTTCATTTCCCGTTTTATCGAAAACCCACTTTTTTCGCTGTTGGCGATGACTATTTCAGGAGCAGTTTTTTATTTTGCTGCAGCCTGGATTTTAAAACTGGAAGAAATTCAGGAAGCAAAGAAAATTTTAAAAGGATAAATTGTTAAAGTTTGAAATGTAATGACTGAAAAACAACCACTTGTTTCGATAATCACGCCCACTTATAACCACGAAAAATACATTGGCGAATGTATTGAATCGGTGCAGGCTCAAACCTTTTCGAACTGGGAAATGATTGTAATCAATGACGGCAGCACCGATAAAACGTATGAAGCTGCACAGAAATCAGCGGGAAACGATTCAAGAATCCGGGTTATTAATCAGGAAAACAAGGGAATTTTCAGATTGGCTGAAACGTATAATAAAGCGCTTTCGCTTGCAAACGGAAAGTTTATTGCCATATTGGAAGGTGACGATTACTGGGAGCCTGAAAAACTAAAGATTCAAACCGAAGTAATGGAGAATGACAATTCGGTTGTAATGGGCTGGGGGAAAGCAGCATCGAGGGTGGCATTTTTAAAAGAGATTTACCAGGTTCATCCGGTAAGTTCTTCCAAAAACCTGTCGTTTTATTTTAATAATCCTCCCGGAACTATTTTCAATGCCGTGTTTGATGATTTTTTTCCACCGCTTACTTATATCATCCGAAAAGATGCATTACTGAGAATTGGCGGCTTTAATCAGGTTTTACCTTTCCCGGCAGTTGACCTGAATACAGTTCTTGCATTAAGCAAACTCGGCAATTTTCATTTTTCAGATTGTATTCTTGGTACCTGGCGCATTTTCCCCGAGCAAACTACAAAAACTTTGGGGATTGATATTTTTGAGGGGGGTAACAAAATTATTTTGAACCATTACCGCTCATTTACGGAAGATGAAAAAAGCAGGATAAATTTTACCGATAAAGAAATCTGGAAAAGCTATCACAAACGAAAAGTGATTGCTTATTCGCGCTCGGGAAGGTTTAAACTGATTAAACGTGATTTTAAGGGCGCCAGAAAGGACTATTTAATTTCATTGAAATACAGAGGTTTGACAGAGCCAGTTTGGAAACTTAGGTCATTAACTGGTCTGATATTCAGTTTTTTGCATCTTGATGTTGAATTATTGGCAAAATGGGTTGGAAAAGGGAGTCTAAAATAAAAAACAAAATAACACAGGTAATGAATGATAACGGCTTAACACTGAAAATTGATTTGGGTTGTGGCCCGAACAAAAAAGAAGGTTTTAAGGGAATGGATATTTTGCCTTTACCCGGCGTTGATTTTGTGGTAAACCTTGAAGAGGGTTTTCCCTTTATTCAGGATAATTCGGTGGACGAATTTTACACTTCACATTTTCTGGAGCATATTCAAAACTTTGAGCAGGTTCTGGCTGAAATACATCGCACGCTAAAACCCGGCGGAATATGCACTGTGATTGTGCCTCACTTTTCAAACCCGTATTATTATTCCGATTACACACACAAGCGGTTTTTTGGATATTATTCGTTCGATTATTTTTCAAAACCTGATAAAAAAATAAAACGCACTGTTCCTGTTTACAATGAGAAAATCAGTTTTGAAATCCTGTCAAGGAAACTGATTTTCAGATCATCACGTTTTCGGGTTATTAATTTATTTAAAAAACATATCATTCAGCGGATATTCAATTTCTCGGTCTATTTTCAGGAGGTATATGAGGGATTGTTTACCAATTTGTTTACCTGTTACGAAATACATTTTGTATTGAGGAAATTAATAAAATAAGATTTCATCATAATGATTATATCCATTCAGCAAGAGTTTTTAAATGATTTTCAGCCTATTATCAATGCTAAAAAACAAATACCTGTTTCGGTTTTTACCAAAAATTACAGAACCAGCATATGGGAGAAATGAAAAACTTTGAGAAGAATTTCAGTGCAGACCATTTGTTTGTTATTTTCAGGAAAAGTTGGCATTTTCATTGCAATTTATTAAACATGCGATGGTTAATCTAATCATACTCAGGGAATAGGATTTCATAAAATTGACTGTAATATCAAACAGGATAACCTAGCCTAGATTAAATGCTAAAATTGTTTGAATAAACTGAAAAGTCAGCTCACAATAAACTCTTTAATTAGATGAAGTCTTTCAGGATGTACAAAAAAGCAGTTGCTATTTCCATTGTCAAACTGTCGAACAATAGTTGTATGTTTTTCCAACCCTTTTTTAGTGGGATAATAAAATTCGTAACCGTATGACAAAAATATTTCTTCCAGTTCTTTTTCAATTACATTAAACAATGTTTCGCAAATAATAATCGGTTTCATCTCTTTTAAAACATACACTGATTTTTCAAGAATTAAATTTTCGGTTCCTTCTGTGTCAATCTTAATCAGGTCGATGTTGGCTTCGTTGTTTCTTGACACATAATTATCGAGAGTTGAAGTTTTGACTTTATTTATTTCAAAATTTCTTCCGTGGGTTAAACTGCCAGCATTGCTTTCTCCGGCAAGGTTGTATTTGAGGTATTTGTATTTTTTATTTCTGATTTCGTAAAACTCAATCTCGCCTTCCCTGTGTGAAAGTGCAATTGATTCGACTTTAATATTTTTGAACTTGTTAATTGAAACGTTTTGGTTGAAATAATGAAGCGGCCCCTGTGCCGGTTCAAAACCAACCACTTTGATATTCTCGTTTTCCATTGCAGCCAGAAGTGAGTAATAACCTATGTTGGCACCAACATCATAAAAGGTACTGACTTTTTTTATCAGTTTTAAAAATATTTGCGTGTATTCAAAATTCTCATAGCCACCCTCCCAGTATATTACCTTTGTGAGATAATTGGTTTGATTGGTTCTGATTTTCAATACCTTGCCTACGTGATTTTTAATTCTTAAAATGCCAGATGGTGGTAAATTAATTTTTTTGGGGAGCAATGGTAACACAGTTTTGTTTATGTTCCTTAAAATCCAATTAATCTGGCTATTGTAGATAGTTCTGTAAAATAATTGATTCATAATTGTTTGCAATTTATAAATTTGATAATTGTTTTTTGTTCAATGGAAAAAACCTGCAAATATCGGTTTTCATTTAATAACTATTTGAATCATTCATTAATGTATAAACGAATTAATTCGAGCAATAAATTCTTTCGGGTTTCAACCAAAAACTGTTTTTTAATCTTCCTGTTATTATGAAAGTCAATTACCGGTATTTGAATTAAATCAGTAATTGCATTAATATCATTTCTATTTACAATTCGCCCGTTCTCTCCAACCACCTCAGGCATTCCCCCAACATTTGCAACAATAGGAATACATCCAAAATACATTGCCTCCGCAACTGAAACCCCAAACGATTCAGATCGGGAAAACTGGCAATAGATTTTTGCTTTTTTGTAAAAGGTTTCAAGATCGTCATGGTTCACCCGACCAACAAATTCTATATTACCGGGCCGGTTATTTATAATCTGATCAGGCAGATTTTCAGACATTCCAATTACCATGAATTTGAATTCAGGCAAAAGCCGGGCAACTTCAATAAAAGTATCAATTCCCTTTAAATAAAAGGCTCTTTCCGAGTCAATCAACCCAACGGTGATTACCAGGTTTTCCTTTTCAGGCTGAATGTTTTTATTTTCTGAAATATTTACACAGTTATAAATGAGTTGGGTGTTTGATTTTTTAGCAATCCACCGCACTTTTCTCTCCACATTTTTAGAAACTGCTAAATTTAATGAGCTGTTTTTCATGGAGTAAACAGCACAAAATCCACGAAACTTTGAGGTAAAAACACCATAATTCAACCTTGGCATTTTTACCACATCGTACCCCCCAATCACAACAAACGACTTTTTTCCCAATATTTTTGCAAACAAAACCGGTAAAAAAGAATGATAATCGGCAAACCAGATAAAAACAATATCGAATTTCCAAATATTAAGAACGAGGTAAAGCAGTTGTTTTAAAAATTGAAACGCTGTTTTGGAAAGCCCTTTAACCGGTTTAAACTGGTATTTTGTTACTTCATGTTCCGATGTCAGAATTTCATAGTCGGTTTTAACAAACGTTGAGTAATTGGTATATATAAACAGTATATTCTTTTTCATCACCGGTTTTCCCGTTCAAAAATAGTATTTTTGAAGTTGTGCAAAATTAATAAATTAAATATGCCAAAAATTCTGACTGTCGTTGGCGCCCGTCCGCAATTTGTAAAGGCTGCCGCGCTAAGCCGTGCTCTTAAAGAAAATGCAATCGAGGAAATCCTGGTTCACACAGGGCAGCATTTCGACGAAAATATGGCCGAAATATTTTTCAGGCAAATGGATATTCCTGAGCCAAAATACAATTTCGGGCTCAATTCATTGTCGCATGGAGCCATGACCGGGCGCATGTTGGAGGAAATTGAAAAAGTTCTGCTCATTGAAAAACCATCGGCAGTTGTGGTTTTCGGCGATACAAATTCAACCCTGGCCGGCGCGCT
Source organism: Prolixibacteraceae bacterium (assembly GCA_009773765.1). Taxonomy (GTDB): domain Bacteria; phylum Bacteroidota; class Bacteroidia; order Bacteroidales; family Prolixibacteraceae; genus Draconibacterium. Next base: position 8,746 of record WTWZ01000010.1, read on the forward strand.
GGCCGCCAGTAAACTGAATATTCCGGTAGTGCATGTTGAAGCCGGTTTACGAAGTTTTAACATGAAAATGCCCGAGGAAATCAACCGTATTTTAACCGACAGAATTTCCAGTTATTTATTTTGCCCGACTGAGGTTGCCATAAAAAACCTGAAAGCTGAAAGTTTTGAAAATTTTGGAATTAATATCATCTATTCGGGCGATATTATGTACGATGTGGCGCTTTATTACAGTCGGGTTTCAGGCGAAAAGTCAACAATAATCAATGATTCGGGGTTAAATAAAAAACAGTTTATACTCACAACGCTGCACAGGCAGGAAAATACGGATGATTTGACGAGGCTGAATGCAATTATTTCAGCATTAAATATTTTGTCTGGCGAATATCAGATTGTTTTGCCAATTCATCCCCGTACACGTAAGATTTTGGAAAGCAACCACATCAAACTTAATTTCGGGCCCATCGATCCGGTTGGTTATTTTGATATGGTTGAATTATTGAAACATTGCAAAATGGTGATAACCGACAGTGGAGGCGTTCAAAAAGAAGCTTTCTTTTTTGGCAAACATTGCCTTGTTGCACGCGACGAAACCGAATGGACCGAATTGGTTGATTTGAATTACAATTTTATGGTTGGCGCCGATACCAAAAAAATAATTGAAACAGTGGAAAAAGTATCGAAGTCAAACGCAAAATTCGATGTAAAACCTTATGGCGACGGCAATGCAGCCGAAAAAATTGCGTTGTATCTGAAAAATCTATAAAAAATCAATATGCAAACCATTCAAATGTCAGATATTTATGGCCAGTACCTCACCATGAAAAAGGAAATTGACTCGGCCATGCAGGAAGTAATTAAATCGACCCTGTTCATAAAAAGCGGCAAAGCCATCGATTTTGAAAAGAAACTTTCAGCGTATTTAAATACAAATGTTATTGGCTGTGCCAACGGGACTGATGCGCTTCAGGTTGCTTTCATGGCGCTTGGGTTACAACCCGGCGATGAGGTAATTACCACGCCATTTACTTTTGTGGCTACTGTCGAAGTTTTGGCATTGCTGGGTTTAAAACCGGTTTTTGTCGATGTTTGCCCAAATAAATTCAATATCGATTCTTCGAAGATTGAGGAGGCAATTACCAATAAAACCAAAGCCATTCTTCCGGTCCACCTTTTCGGGCAGTGTGCCGATTTGGAAACCATTAAGAAACTGACTGAAAAGCACGGTTTGTTTCTGATTGAAGATGCCTGTCAGGCGCTGGGCACTGAATTTATTTTTAAAGATGGGACTAAAAAACATGCGGGTACTATTGGTCATATCGGATGTAATTCATTTTTTCCATCAAAAAATCTGGGCGCTTTTGGCGATGGCGGGGCAATTTATACTGAAGATGAAAGCCTTGCAAATGTAATCCGTTCCATTGCCAACCACGGGATGAAAGCAAAATACCAGTACGAACGGGTTGGGGTAAACTCCCGTCTCGACAGTATTCAGGCCGCAATTCTTGAGGTAAAACTGAAGTATTTCGACAAACACATTCTGGCGCGACAAGCTGCCGCAACATATTATGACGAACATTTAAGTGGAATTGAGGGTTTGCAGATTCCAGCAAAGGCAAGTTACAGCACTCACACATTCCATCAATATACCATCAGAACTGTAAAAAGAAACGAACTTCAAAAATATTTGGGCGAAAAAGGAATTCCTTCAATGATATATTATCCGGGCGCCATTCATTTGCAGGAAGCTTACCAGTTTTTGGGTTATCAAAAAGGCGATTTCCCAATCAGTGAGAATCTGGCGGAAACAGTACTTTCGCTGCCAATGCACACTGAGTTGACAGAGGAACAATTGGAGTATACTGCAGACATAGTAAGGGAGTTTTATTTGTAGCTTTGTCTGACAAAAAGGTTGGGCTTTACAAATGTTGGAATGTAATGGATTTACAAGAGTTAAAAAGTACAATTAATAACGGAGAAAGTGAAAAAGTGGAGTTTAAGGCTTCGTTTAACGACACTGTTATTGAAACTCTCGTAGCATTCTCTAATTTCAAGGGAGGTGTTGTTTTAATTGGGATCGATGACAACGCAACCATAAAAGGCATTCAAACAGGGAAAGAAACATTGGCAAATTGGATAAACGAAATTAAAAATAAAACCACACCTTATATTGTTGCAGATGCCGCTTTGCTTATCATCGAAGAAAAAACCATCGCAGCAATATCGGTTATTGAATACCCGATAAAACCAGTTTCTTTTAAAGGGAAATATTACAGAAGAATTTCCAAATCTAACCATTTAATGGGCATTGATGAAATTGCCAATGAGCATCTTAAAACATTAAACAGTAGTTGGGATTATTTTCCAGATCCTTATCATTCGATTAATGACATCTCTTTTGAAAAAGTCAACATTTTTTTAAATAAATCGGGGTTTCAAAATAAACTCGGATTATCACCTGTTGAAAGTTTAATGAAACTTGAAATGCTGCGCGATGGTAAAATGACTTTAGGAGCATATCTTTTGTTTGTAAAAGATTTTTGTCTCATAAGCGATGTGCAGATAGGCAGATTTAAAAGCCCAACAATTATAATTGATTCGGTTTCATTGAATTCCGATTTGTTTGGCGAAGTTGAGGAAATAATGGCTTTTATTAAAAAGCATTTGATGGTGGAATATATTATTACTGGAAATCCTGAAAGAACAGAGCGGTTTGACTATCCTGTTGAAGCTGTCAGGGAAGTTGTAATAAATATGGTTGTTCATCGTGACTATCGGGATAGTTCGGCCAGCATTGTAAAATTTTTTGATGACCGGATAGAATTTTACAATCCCGGAAAACTTTATGGCGGAATTACTATCAACGATTTATTATCGGGCAATTATTCTTCCAAAACACGTAATAAGCTAATTGCAAGGGCTTTTAAGGAAGTGGGGCTGATTGAACGATATGGTTCAGGAATTATGAGAATCCAGAAAATTTGTGACGAATATGGTGTAAAAAAGCCCCTTTTCGAGGAATGGGCGCAAGGTTTTAGGGTGATATTATTTAAAGAAAAGGTTTCTAAAATAGAAAACGACCTAGAAAACGACCTAGAAAACGACCTAGAAAACGACCTAGAAAACGACCTAGAAAATCTGTCTGAACGTGAAAAAAGTATTCTGGAAGAAATAAAACAAAATCATAGAATCACTCAATATAAGTTGAGTGAAATAATTGGTATTAGCCCCAAAAATGTACGCATTTATATTAAAAGGCTAAAAGATAAAGGATTTTTGAAAAGGATTGGAGCAGATAAAGGAGGTTACTGGTCAATAAACGAATTAAAAAATGAATAACACATACATACACGAATCAGCCATAATCGATGACGGGGCAAAGATTGGCAGCGGCACTAAAATCTGGCACTTTACACATGTGATGGGTACTGCCGAAATTGGCGAAAACTGCGTTTTGGGGCAGAATGTTTTTGTGGGGAACAAAGTAAAAATCGGAAATAACATCAAAATTCAAAACAACGTTTCGCTATACGAAGGCGTAGTTTGCGAAGACGATGTATTCCTTGGTCCTTCGATGGTTTTTACCAATGTAATCAATCCCCGCAGCGGAGTTGAACGCAAAAATGAATTTAAAACCACGCTGGTAAAACGAGGCACTTCCATCGGAGCCAACGCAACCATTGTTTGCGGGGTTACTTTAGGCGAATACTGTTTTATTGGCGCCGGGGCAGTAATTACCAGGGATGTTAAACCTTTTGCATTGATGGTTGGCGTTCCTGCCCGTCAAAAAGGCTGGGTTAGTAAATCGGGCGCAATTATGGGAACCGATTTAATTTGCCCCGAAACCAATGAAAAATATATCTTAGCCGATGGGTTCTTAAAAGCAGTGGAAAAAAATCTTGATACTTGATACTCTAACTTGTTACTCTTAATCTTGATACTAATTACTCAATACTAAAATCTCAAATCTATAAATAATGAAACGATTTGCATTAATTGGCGCAGCAGGTTACATCGCCGACCGCCACATGAAGGCGATAAAGGAAACAGGAAATGACCTTGTTTGCGCAACCGACAGGTTTGATGTGATGGGCCGTATCGACAGTTATTTCCCCGATGCCGAGTTTTTTCTTGAAATTGAAAACCTCGACAAATATATGGACGACCTTCGCCGGATTAAAAAACCCATCGATTTTGTGGCCATTTGCACGCCCAATTACATGCACCCGTCGCACATCAGGTTTGCATTGCGCAATGGCGCTGACGCAATTTGCGAAAAGCCATTGGTGATTTATCCTGCCGATATGCACATTATCAAAGACATAGAAGCCGAAACCGGGAAAAAAGTATTTACCGTTTTGCAACTTCGCTACCATAAAACTATCCTCGATTTAAAGAAAAAAATTGACGAAAGCCCGGAAAGTATGTTCGATGTTGACCTTAGTTATATTACCACGCGCGGAAGCTGGTACCATAAAAGCTGGAAGGGCGAAGTCGAAAGAATATAGGCATTCATTTTTTCGATATGATTACCTGGATTTTCGGAAATGTAAAAGAAAACATTGTTCATTTATATGCACCAACCAAAGCCGCCGGATTTTTGCAGCTTGAAAAAGCCCGCGTTCGCTGGTTTTTAAGCGTTGACGCCCGCGACATTCCAAAGGAAGCTGTGGAGAAAGGTAAAAGAACTTACCGTTCAATTACTGTTAACGGAGAGGAAGTTGAATTCAGCGAAGGTTTTACAGATTTGCATACCGAAACCTACCGGAATATTTTAAATGGAAACGCTTTTGGAATTGATGATGCCCGCGAGAGCATTGAACTCGCCGATTTTGTGAGAAATGCCAAACCCATCGGTTTAAAAGGCGAATACCACCCATTTCTAATAAAAGTGTTATAATTTCATTTCGGTTTATCCTTTTGACTTTGGCCCGGTTGCTGGAACAACAAGATCCAAAAAGCCCGGATCTCTTTTGTGGATCGGGCTTTTCATAAATTTAAGAACGTATTATCCGTTCAATACTTTATCGCTAATCGCCTGCAAAGTTACCTTTTTATGCACAGTTGGAACCAGTACCGAAATGTTGTAACGGCTTCCCCCGTAAGAGATCATGCGAATAGGAATGCCATCGAGCGCATTGAAAACCTTTGAGGCAAATCCATTTTCCTCGCTGATAATATCGCCTACAATACAAACAATCGACATTTCCGAATCCACCTCAACATCACCAAAAACCACAATTTCTTCTAAAATTTCGGAAAGATATTTCGTATTGTCAATGGTCAGTGAAACTGCCACTTCAGAGGTTGAAATCATATCAATCGGGGTTTTGTATTTTTCAAAAACCGCAAAAACGTTTTTCAGAAAACCGTAGGCCATTAACATCCGGCCTGAACGGATTTTAATAGCGGTGATTCCATCTTTGGCCGCAACAGCCTTTATCCCTGTCCCATCGCTTTCTGCGGTAATCAATGTTCCGCTGTCCGAAGGGTTCATTGTGTTTTTCAAACGGACCGGAATATTTTGTACCCTTGCCGGCAAAACAGTTTGAGGGTGTAAAATTTTTGCACCAAAATAAGCCAACTCGGCAGCTTCCAGGAATGAAAGTTGATCAATTTTGCGGGTGTTTGCCACAAACCGCGGGTCATTATTATGGAAACCGTCAATGTCGGTCCAAATCTGGATTTCTTCCGAGCCTACAGCAGCGCCAACAAGCGAAGCAGTGTAATCGCTTCCGCCGCGTTGCAGATTATCGATTTCTCCATTGGCATTAAGGCAAATAAATCCCTGGGTAATATAATAATCAGCATAACCGGCTTTTTCTATAACCGGTTGAATATGTTTTCTGATGTAAGGAAGGTCAGCAGCCTTGTCTTCGTCAATCTTCATAAATTCAAGTGCAGGGAGCAGTTTTGAATTGTAACCCAGTTCTGTCATCAAAACAGTGAAAAGTTGGGTTGATATCAATTCACCCTGGGCAACAATTGTATTTTCGCCCACTTCGTTAAATAAGCCCGATGTAAAAGATCGTATGGCGTCGAAACTGGTTTTTACGATTTCCAGTCCCTTTTTTTTGCTTTCTTCGGTGGCATAGAGTTCATCAACCACTTTTTTATATTTTGCCTCAAGATTTCCAATCAGAATACTGGCTGTGTCTTTATTCTTCTTGTGCAGGTAATTCGAAATTTCAACCAGTGCATTGGTTGTACCCGACATGGCCGATAAAACCACTAATTTCTGCTCGCCATCGGCAATTAAATTCATAACCGCCCTCATGTTTTCCGGAGAACCTACCGACGTGCCGCCAAATTTTAAAACTTTCATAATCTGTGCTGTTCAATTTTTTCGGGTGCAAATATGAAAATTTTTTATCTGAATTAAAAAACTTCATAAACGAACGAATAAATATTCGAGATGCCTGAATAAAATCAGGTGTTGTATTTTTTAATCTGCCAGTTTTTCAAGAAAAAAATCAACCAAATCTTTCCCCGAAGGATCCATTATCCCGATTTCAGGAGCATAAACAATGGCTTCAAGGCCAACCTGTTCGGCTTTTTCCTTTAGCTTTTTGGCATGTAACGGGTGATGGTTAATATCATCAGAATTATCAGGAATTCCAGCTTTGTGCCTGTTATGAATATAAACCGGCGATGAATTTTTATCCATTTTTGCCAGAAAATCGAGGTCGCTTCTTATTTGAGTTTCTTTTGTCAAATCCCTGTTTTCTGCCGATTTAAATCCAAAAGCCCGTGCAACCATTTGTAAAAAACCGGATGTTTGCGAAAGTGGAAAACCAAGTATTTCGTCCCATTGAAAAATATCGTAAGTAGCCTGGGTTGCAAAAGCCCCGGCACAGGTAAGCCGGGTTGATTCGCGAAGCACGGGGTCGTTGTTCGATTCGTCGGCCATATCGTCTGAAAATGCCAGCCACAAAGCAGTGCCTGCACCGGCAGACCCACCGGTGCATGCAATTCGTGATTTGTCGATGTTGTATTTTTTGGCATTAAAACGAATGTATTGAACAAACCGTTTCGAATCGTTCATACTTGCCAGAATTCCGTACGGCGGTTCATTCATGAACCTGTAATTGATGGTGGCTATTGAAACACCTGCATCAAGGAACCTCAAAACATCTTCCGATTGAAAATACCTCGATTTATCGCCCCCTGTAAAACCGCCACCATGAATATAAATTACCAGCGGCGTTGGTTTTTCAGCCTTGGCAAGCCAAATATCAAATGTATTGCGCCCGTGCGTTCCGTATTTTTCGTTGGCATAAGCAGCACGTTCGCCCCTTGCGTTTATTGGCTCTGCAATTACTTCTATAACTGTCATTCAATAATCATTAATGTGCGGCGCAAAATTAGGATTATAAAAAGTGAAATTGATTTTAAGCAAATAAATTTCTAAAAACTGCCAAAAATGGAATGTTTTTCAGAATTGAAATAGATAGTTGAATAAATGTTGAACCCTGCTTTGTTGGTGGTCAGTTTTCGTTCGATATGCAAAACGGGCTGGTCGGGTTGCAAACGCAGCAGTTGCCTGATTTTTTCGTCGGGTTTTATGGCTTTCAGTTTTTGTTCACCACCCAAAATTTCAACCTGGTAATGTTTTCGCAGTATTTCGAACAGCGATTTATTTTCAAACGAACGGCTTGTAATCCGGGGAAGATAAATGTTTGGCAAATGATTTACATCATAAAAAACAGGTACTTCATCAACATAACGCAGGCGTTCCATATAAATACATCCCGACTCGCGTTCCTGCTCAGAAAGTTCAAACGGGAAAACTTCGGGCCAGGAGTGTATTTCCGGTTTTTGCAGAATATCGGTTTGTAAATAACGCACGCCAATTGCCGACGCTGTGCCTGAAATCGACAAAATGCCAATATTCCGGGGAGGTTTCCTGACAATACTACCTTTTCCCTGCTGTTTCAGAATCATACCTTCCTTAACAAGCGTATCAAGTGCATGTCGAACGGTTGGCCGTGTCATACTGTATGTGGCGCAAAGTTCGTTTTCAGAAGGCAATAAACTTCCCTCTTCGTAAACACCTGTTATAATGTGCTTTCGAAGAAGTTCGTACAATTTCCGGTATTGATGAATCTGTTCCATTGCGGCCTAAAGTTAATAAAAAAATAAAATATTTAACACAACTTGTAAATACAAGTTAAAAAATATAATTTTACAGCCGATTCAAAATAAGTAAGTTAAAAAATTAAAATTCAGATATTTATAATATTTAGAAATGATTATTTGTATTAACAAGTTGAAATTAAAATTATAAAACCAATAAAATATGGCAGTACCTGTTTTAATGCCCCGTCAGGGACAATCAGTTGAAACCTGTATTTTGGGGCAGTGGTATAAATCTGTTGGCGATGAAGTTAGCGTCGGCGACATCCTCTTTTCTTACGAAACCGATAAGGCGTCGTTTGAAGAAGAGGCAAAGGAAGACGGTGTTCTTTTAGCTACATTTTTTAATGAAGGCGACGAAGTTCCGGTTTTGGTAAATGTGGCGGTAATTGGTGCAAAAGGCGAATCGGTTGAGGAGTTCAAACCCGGAGGTGCACCAGTAATTGGACAACCGGCAGAGAAAGCTTCTGAACCCGCAGCAAAAGTGGTAGAATTTGAAGTTGACCAGGATGTAAGCGACAAACGAAACCGAATCTCGCCCCTTGCAAAAAAGATGGCCGAAAAGCTGGGCGTAAATATTTTGTCATTGAAAGGTACCGGCCCGTACGGACGAATTATAGCCCGCGATGTTGAATCAGCAGAAAAAGAAGTAACGGATACTGAAGTAAGTAACGTAGTTAAACCTGTTGTTGCGCCGGTGCCCCCGGCAATGATCGAACCGGGTAGCGACTTTGAGGTTCGCGCAATACCAAATATCCGTAAACTGATTGCCAGCGCCATGCACCAGTCGTTGCAAAATTCGGCGCAATTAACGCATCACATGAGCGCCGATGCAAGGCAGTTGCAGCGGTTGCGGAAAAAATTCAAAGCCGAGTTTGCTGAAGGGAAAATCAAACAAAACATTACCATCAACGATTTGGTTTGTTTTGCGGTAATCCGTGCACTCGAAAAATTTCCGCAGGTAAATACGCATTACCACGGCGACAAAATGAAATGGTTCAACAAAGTTCACCTCGGTTTGGCTGTTGATACCGATCGTGGGTTGATGGTTCCGGCGCTGAAAAATGCCGACGACCTTTCCATCAGCGGACTTTCAGGTCAGTTACAGCAGCTCGCCACTCAGGCCCGAAACGGAAATATCAATCCCGATTTGCTAAGTCCCGAAGCGGCCACGTTTACCGTTTCGAATCTTGGAAATTACGGTGTTGAAATGTTTACACCGGTAATTAATCTTCCACAAACAGCCATTTTAGGTGTTTGTGCCATTATTCCCCGTCCGAAGGAAATCGAAGAGGGAGTTTATGGTTTTGTACCGATGATCGGACTTTCACTTACCTACAATCACCAGGCGCTCGACGGTGGAGAAGCCACACTTTTCCTGGCCGAAATCAGAAACCAAATAGAGAATCTGTTAGTTTAGAGTTTAGGGTTCAGAGTTTAGAGTGTAAAATAATTCAATTGATATGTCAACAATTCAGAGATTTGAAGATTTGGTTGCCTGGCAAAAAGCAAGGGAGCTTTGCCGACTTATTAATAGTTATACTCAAAAAGAATCTTTTTCGAAAGATTTTAAACTCGTTAGTCAAATTAAAGCCTCATCTGGTTCTTCAATGGATAACATTGCTGAGGGATTTGAAAGGGGTGGCAATAAAGAGTTCGGACAATTCCTTTGGATTTCAAAGGGTTCAGCAGGTGAAGTTCGATCGCAATTATATCGTGCACTTGATAATAATTACATTGATGAAAATGAATTCAACGCTGCTTACAAATTAGCTGATGATGTTGGTAAGTTGGATAGAGGACTAATTAATCATCTTAAGGAAAGTGATATTAAAGGAATTAAGTTTAAGAAACAATAAGTGAACAAAAAAATGCAATTAGTTCAACTACACTAAACTGTAAACCCTAAACGCTAAACAAAAAAAATACAAATTAAAATCAAAATAAAATGCCAAAAGTACAATTTATAAATCCTGAAGAAGTCAGGAAACCACAGATGCTGGAGTTTAAACCCATTCCTGTAAATCAATACAACAAAACAATCGAGGAAGAAAAAGAGAATTTTTCCAGTGCTGATTTCATCCGTATTTTTCACGATATGGTTGTAATCCGCGAGTTCGAAACTATGTTGAACTTGATTAAAATCCGCGGGGAATATAACGAAATAAAATACGATCATCCCGGGCCGGCGCACCTTTCCATTGGTCAGGAAGCGGCTGCAGTTGGGATGGCTTACACCCTCGATGTTGAAGATTTTATCTTTGGTTCGCACCGCAGCCACGGCGAAATCCTGGCCAAAGGATTGTCGGCCATCGATAAACTCGACGACAAAACTTTACAGGAAATTATGGAAACCCATTTCGATGGAAAAACTTTGGCTCCTGTAAAAGCCGGACACAAAGGTTCTGTAAAAGAGCTGGCCATAAAATTCTTGATTTATGGCACACTTGCAGAGATTTTTGCCCGCGAAACCGGGTTCAACAAAGGTTTAGGAGGTTCGATGCACGCCTTTTTCACGCCGTTTGGTGTTTACCCGAACAATGCCATTGTAGGTGGCTCGGGTGATATATCGGTGGGTGCGGCTCTTTATAAAAAAGTAAACCGCAAAAAAGGAATTGTGGTTGCCAATATCGGCGATGCATCCATGGCTTGTGGCCCCGTTTGGGAAGGACTTGTCTTTGCAACCATGGACCAGTTTACCGAACTGTGGGAAGGCGACATGAAAGGCGGACTGCCGCTTATCGTGAATATCATGAATAACCAATACGGAATGGGCGGACAAACTTGCGGAGAAACCATGGGTTACGAAATTGCTGCCCGCATTGGCGCTGGATTAAACGCCGACCAAATGCATGCCGAACGGGTTGACGGGTACAATCCGCTTGCTGTTATCGATGCTTACCGCCGGAAGAAGAAAATCATCGAAGATAAACGGGGGCCGGTACTTTTGGACGTTTTAACCTATCGTTACAGTGGCCATTCACCTTCTGATGCTTCTTCGTATCGAAGTAAAGAAGAAGTAGAAGCCTGGGAAAAACAGGATTCGATTGTGTGGTTTGGAAGTGAGCTGGTAAAAGCTGGAATCGCCAAAAAAGAGGACCTCGAAAAAATAAAAACTGAAATTGTTGAACTAATTACTTCAACACTGAAACTGGCCATCGACGACGAGGTTTCGCCACACATGAACATGAAAAAGTACCCCAACCTGATTGGCGAAATGATGTTCAGCAACCAGAGTGTGGATAAAATGGAAGACAGGCCGGTGGAAGTAAATCATCCGATGGAAGAAAATCCACGTGTAAAACAGTTGGAAACCAAAGAGCGGTTTATGTTCGACGAAAACGGGAAACCATTTTCAAAAATAAAACAATACGCACTGCGCGATGGAATTTTCGAAGCCATTGTTGACCGCTTTTACAAAGACCCGACCTTGATTGCTTACGGCGAAGAAAACCGTGACTGGGGCGGCGCTTTCGCCGTTTATCGCGGACTGACTGAAGCTTTGCCATATCACCGGCTTTTCAACTCACCAATTTCCGAAGCATCGATTGTTGGAACAGCCATTGGTTATGCCATGTGCGGGGGCCGTGTGGTTCCCGAAATTATGTATTGCGATTTCCTTGGCCGCGCCGGCGACGAAGTTTTTAACCAGCTTCCGAAATGGCAGGCAATGAGCGGAAACGTACTGAAAATGCCTGTTGTTATAAGGGTTTCGGTAGGTTCGAAATATGGTGCACAACACTCACAGGATTGGACAGCACTGGCAGCCCACATTCCCGGACTGAAAGTTGTTTTCCCGGTTACGCCGTATGATGCGAAAGGATTGATGAACAGTGCACTGCAGGGAACCGACCCGGTGATTTTCTTCGAAAGCCAGCGTGTTTACGACATTGGCGAAATGTTCCATAAAGGCGGCGTTCCCTCAGAGTACTACGAAATTCCAATGGGCGAACCCGATATTAAAAGGGAAGGAAGCGATGTTACCATTCTCACTCTTGGCGCTACATTGTACCGTGCTTTGGATGCTGCAAAAATTTTGGAAGAAAAGTATAATTTTTCAGCAGAAGTAATTGACGCCCGTTCTTTGGTTCCGTTTAATTACGATTTGGTGATTGAATCAATCAAGAAAACCGGGCGGATTATTATTTCAGGAGATGCTTCAGGTCGCGGTTCTTTCCTTCGCGATTTGGCTTCGAACATCACAGAACTTGCTTTCGATTATCTGGATGCACCGCCTGTTGTTGTAGGTTCCCGCAACTGGATTACACCTGCTTATGAACTCGAAAATTCCTTCTTTCCACAGCCGCAGTGGATCATCGATGCCATTCACGAACGTATTGTCCCATTGAAAGGCCATATTTCTGAAAACGATTTCACCGAAGCTGAACAGTTGGACAGAAACGCACGGGGAATATAGATAGGGCGAAGCGATTTCCTAATCGTGTTAAAATCAAATTGCTTTACTTGGCTAATTCAATTTTATATTGATCCGATTTTGGTTAATTGTGCGCATGTGCTTGTATCCGACAGAACAGGCATAAACTCCGGTCAAAATGGTATTACGGGTTGGGGCGCAAACCGGGGCGTTTGAATATGCATGGGTATATAAAAATCATTCGGAAGCCGTTTGTAGGGATTATGCGTAGTGGTAAAATTACCGCCGGAGCAACCCAGAAACGGACTGTTATCTTCGCCGGGAAGCTATATTATGTTGGGAAGTTCTTCAGGGTTTTCTCCTGGAATAACAGGAACAAGCCTGAAAAAAGGCAATTAACGACAGAAAACAAATGCTTGTCCGACTTTTGGTCCTCATAAATTTAGTTTGAATAATAATTTTTAAACCGAAAAAAGTTTGCCTTCGTTTTAAAATCCGCCCTAGTTCATTATTTCCACCCGGTTTCCATCCGGATCGAGAACCACGCTTTCGTAGTATCCATCTCCGGTGGTGCGGGGTTCATTTATAACCCGGTAGCCATCTTTTTTAAGAGTTTCAGTCAAACGGTCAACTTTTTCCCTGGAGCCAACATTAATGGCAAAATGAATGATTCCGGTAAACTGCTTGATAATGTCGTTTTTTGAGACAGGTATCCTTGGCATTTCCATGATTTCCAACCGGCAATCGCCATGAAAAGAAAGAAAATAGGACCGGAATTCTTTTGAATGGTTGTAATAAATTTCAGTACTTGATGCATCGAAATAATGAATGTAAAAATTACGCATTCCTTCGAGGTAAAATGTCCAAATGGCAATGTGATCTATTTTCATAGTAAAATATTAAAAAAATGTTTTATAAAATTATGCCGTTTTTTTGCTATTTCAATGAATATTTCAGTTTTTAACCCATTTTTTAACAGAAACAGCTTTGTTGTGAGCTTCGGCCTGAAAATGCAGCATATTTCTGATATATCGAACACGGAAGTCTAAAATATGATAATATTACCATTCACCAACGCATAAAAAAAGTTAAAATGATTCAATAAAAGTTGCAACTTGCATAAGTTCAATAAGTTATAAATTAGTTGAAAAACAGGGAGATAACTGTCAGGCGAAGCGCCAATGTAATTTTTATTACTTTTGACCTCGTTAACGAAGTCAGTAAACTGTTGTTCGTTTTGGAATAGAAAAAAGGAAAAATAATATCAAAGATGTCAAAACTTACGATTCCATCACTTTTTAATGAGTCGGTAAAAAAGTACGCAAACCAAAATTCATTGGTTTTTGTGGGCGAAGAAAAGTACAGTTATCAGCAATTGGGCAATGATGTTGATATTGTGGCAACTCTGCTGTCAGATTTAGGCGTTTCCAAAGGTGATAAAGTGGCTATTTTAAGCACAAATATGCCAAACTGGGGAGTGGCCTTTTTTTCTGTATCAGTTATTGGGGCGATAGTAGTTCCTATTCTACCCGATTTTCACGACAACGAAATCAAATCTATAATTGAACATTCAGAGGCAAAAATAATTTTTGTTTCTTCAGCACTTTATGTAAATCTGAACGACGAAGCAAGAAAATTGCTTGCCAATATTATTTTGATTGAAAATTTTGCCCTTATCCCTGAAAATTTTGAGGCACAAAACCTTACGGAATTAAACGCATCTTTACCATCGGTGGCAAATAAATCAGTTCAGGTTGAAGTTGAAGAAGAAGACCTGGCTTCAATTATTTACACTTCAGGAACCACAGGCAACTCAAAAGGAGTTATGTTAACGCATAAAAACCTGTCGTGGACAACCCAACAATGTTACACGCTACAGGAAATAAAAACCAGCGACCGGTTTTTATCCATTTTGCCTCTGTCGCATACACTCGAAAATACAGTTGGGTTTTTGTTACCGGTAAAATATGGCGCTTCAGTTCATTACCTGCGAAAACCGCCGGTACCATCGGTACTAATGCCTGCATTTCAGGAAGTGAAACCCACAATTATGTTATCGGTCCCGCTGATTATCGAAAAAGTGTTCAAGGCCAAAATTTACCCCGAATTTCAGAAAAGCGCTGTTGTCAGCAAACTTTATTCAGTTGCATTTTTCAGAAAATTACTGCACAAAGTTGCAGCCAAAAAATTATATAAAACTTTTGGCGGTCATCTGCATTTCTTTGGAATTGGAGGAGCCAAACTTGACCCGACAGTTGAACGTTTCCTGATGGAGGGCGGTTTCCCGTATGCCATTGGCTACGGATTAACCGAAACTTCACCCCTTTTGGCAGGGGCAGTGGGTAAAAACCGCAAACTGGGCTCAACCGGAATTGCCATGGAAGGTGTGCAGTTGCGCATTGCCAATACCGACCCTTTAACCGGAGAAGGCGAAATTCAGGCCAAGGGATTAAACGTGATGCGTGGTTATTACAAAGCGCCCAATATTACCAAAGAAGTATTTACCGAAGATGGCTGGTTCCGTACCGGCGACCGGGGAAATTTCGACAAAGACAACAAACTTTACATCAAAGGCCGCATTAAAACCATTATAGTTGGCGCCAGCGGCGAAAATATATATCCCGAGGAAATTGAAACAGTTATTAATAAAATGCGTTTTGTTCTCGAATCACTGGTGGTTGAAAAGAAAGGCAAGCTGGTGGCAATGATCCATTTGAATATGGAAGAAATTGAGGCGAATTTCAAACACATGAAAGCCGAAGCCCAACAGTATATTCATGAAAAATCAGAAGAAATCCTGAAAGAAATTCAGAAAAAAGTGAACGGGGAAGTGAATAAGTTTTCAAGAATCCAACAGGTTATTTTACAACGCGATCCTTTTGAAAAAACACCGACAAAAAAAATTAAACGGTTTTTGTACGCATAGCTTTTTTTGTAAATCACCTGAAGCCTATTTAAAACGTAAATAGTCATCGGTTGATTAGAACGTGGAAAGTCAAACTTATATGGCTTTCCATTTTTATTTTAGTTGAATTTAAAATGTTAATTTTGCAGAGGTTTTAAAAATCGAACACTTAATGGTTACCGAATCAAGATACAGCGCCAGGGGAGTTTCAGCATCGAAGGAAGATGTGCACGAAGCCATAAAAAATGTCGATAAAGGCATTTTCCCCAAAGCTTTTTGCAAAATCATACCCGATATTCTGGGTGGTGATCCCGAGTGGTGCAATATTATGCACGCCGACGGGGCCGGCACAAAATCATCATTGGCGTACATATACTGGAAAGAAACCGGCGACCTTTCCGTGTGGAAAGGAATTGCCCAGGATGCACTTATTATGAATGTTGACGACCTGCTCTGTGTTGGCGCTACCGAAAACATACTGGTTTCATCCACCATTGGGCGAAATAAAAACAAAATTCCGCGCGAAGTTATTACAGCCATTATCAACGGAACCGAAGAACTGCTTTCAAATTTGCGCAAACAGGGAATCAGCATTTATTCCACCGGCGGAGAAACTGCCGATGTGGGCGATTTGGTGCGCACTGTCATAGTCGATTCAACCGTAACCTGCCGCATGAAACGCGAAGATGTGATTTCGGCTCACAAAATTTCAGCAGGGAACGTAATCGTGGGGCTTTCGGCAACAGGACAGGCAACATACGAAACAGGTTACAACGGAGGAATGGGAAGTAATGGGCTTACCTCGGGCAGACATGATGTTTTTGCAAAATACCTTGCTGAAAAATATCCCGAAAGTTTTGATCCCGAAGTCCCGGCAGAACTGGTTTACTCGGGAAAATTAAAACTTACCGATACTATTGAAGGATTGGGAGTTGATGCCGGAAAACTGCTGTTGTCACCAACACGAACTTACGCGCCGGTAATTAAAAAAGTGCTCGAAAAATTCAGGGGCAAAATCGCCGGAATGATTCACTGTTCGGGCGGCGCGCAAACAAAAGTACTCCATTTTGTAGAAAATGTTCATGTAATAAAAGATAATTTGTTCCCTGTCCCACCACTGTTTAAAATCATTCAGGAACAGTCGGGCACCGATTGGAAAGAGATGTACAAAGTGTTTAACATGGGCCACCGATTCGAGATTTATACTCATCCCGAAATTGTGGATGAAATCATTTCCATTTCAAAATCATTCAATATCGATGCACAAATTGTTGGCAGGGTTGAACATTTTGAAGGAAAAAAACTTACGATTAATGCGGATAGAGGAATATTTGAATATTAGTTTTGTCTATTTTTACACTTTTGCACAAGGATTATGGTAAGTATCATCACT
Source organism: Prolixibacteraceae bacterium (assembly GCA_009773765.1). GTDB lineage: Bacteria > Bacteroidota > Bacteroidia > Bacteroidales > Prolixibacteraceae > Draconibacterium. The sequence continues at coordinate 25,552 of WTWZ01000010.1, forward strand.
TCAAATATTGAAAAAATCAGTCATTTTTTTTATGTAAATAAGGTTGAAAAAGCTTATGTTTTTGGTTCGGCAGCAACCGGAAGTTTTAATGATAAAAGCGACATTGACTTTCTTGTAAGGTTTAAATCAGAAATTACTCCACTTGAAAAGGGCGAATTATGGTGGAAATTACACGATTCTTTAAGGGAATTTTTTAAACGGGAAATCGATATTGTAACCGAAAACTCATTAAAAAATCCATACTTCATTAAGGAAATTGATGAAACAAAAGTGCTTATTTATGGAAAATAGAATAAAAAAACTTTTGTTTGATATTTTTTCATCGATAGAAAATATTGAGAAATATTTGGGCGAAAAAAGGGTTTTCGCAGAATATGATAAAACCCGATGTTGCAGGATGCAGTTGAAAGAAACATCGAAATCATTGGAGAAGCAATGAGAAAATTATTACTTATTGAACCGAATATATTGATTTCCAATTCAAGAAGGATTGTTGATGCAAGGAATAAAATCATTCATGGATATGATGAAATTGAAAATACTCAGATTTGGGGAATTATTATAAATCATTTGCCAACCTTAAAAAAAGAGGTTGAGAAGTTTTTAGAAGAATAAAATGGCACATTACGAATTACTCGAAAAATATGAATCAATAAAGCACCGGTTCGAAGAGATACAGCAACAGATAACCGACCCGGCTGCCATGACCGACATGAAACGGTATGTGAAACTCAACCAGGAATACAAAATTCTCGAAAAACTTGCAGGTGTTTTTAAGGATTACAAAAACATGGTTGACAGTATTGAATCTGGCAGGGAAATACTGGCACAGGAATCGGATGAGGATTTACGCGAAATGGCCCGCGAAGAAATAGAATTGGCCGAACAGCGAATTCCAGAAAAGGAGGATGAAATCAAATTCCTGCTTGTTCCTGCCGACCCGGAGGATGGAAAAAACGCCATACTCGAAATTCGCGCCGGAACCGGTGGCGACGAGGCCAGTATTTTCGCCGGCGATTTATTCCGCATGTACTCCAAGTTTTGCGAACAAAAAAGCTGGCGGATGGAGGTTACCAACATCAGCGAGGGAACTTCAGGCGGTTACAAGGAAATTGTGGCCAAAATAACCGGCGAGGGTGTTTACGGTATCATGAAATACGAATCGGGAGTTCATCGCGTACAGCGTGTACCTCAAACCGAAACCCAGGGGCGCGTGCATACTTCGGCTGCAACGGTGGCCGTTTTGCCCGAAGCCGAAGAGTTCGATGTGGAACTGAAGGAATCGGACATCCGGAAAGACACTTACTGTTCTTCAGGCCCGGGCGGACAGTCGGTGAACACCACATACTCGGCCATCCGGTTAACACACATTCCCACAGGGATTGTAGTTACCTGCCAGGATGAAAAATCGCAGTTGAAAAACCTCGCCAAAGCCATGTCGGAGTTGCGTACGCGAATTTACAACATGGAGTACCAGAAGTACATCGATGAGATTTCGCACAAACGGAAAACCATGGTTTCCACTGGCGACCGCTCGGCAAAAATCCGCACCTACAACTGGCCGCAGGGACGTGTTACCGACCATCGCATCAACCTGACATTGTACAATTTGCAGGCAATAATCAACGGAGATATTCACGAAATCATCGAGAAACTGATGATTGAGGAAAATGCAGAAAAACTGAAAGAGAGCGAGATTTAGAAGCCCCATCCCCAACCCTTCCCCGAAAGAGAAGGGAGGGAAAAGGCAAATATGTAACGATTATCCTTGGATAAAATAAAATGAAAGCTGATTTTTTAGGTATGAATATCAAAGCCTGGGTTGAGTCGGGTATGATTTGTTTGCTTATGTCAGACAATAAAAAGGTTTGTTTTCCGATTGAATTAAATTCAAAACTTAAAAATGCGACTGTGAAACAGCTAAAAAATATTGAAATAATTTGCGGAGGAACGGGCCTTAACTGGACTGATCTTGATGAGGATTTATCATTAACCGGAATTATGGAAGGCAGATACGGATACTAAAATACAAACAGATTATTAATCAACATCTTCCCCTTTAGGGGGAATTAAAGGGGGCTTCTATGAACCAGCAACAACTTTTCGAACAGATTCAGAAAAAACGCAGCTTTTTATGCGTGGGACTGGATACCGACATCAAAAAAATTCCCGAGTACCTGCTTGAAACTTCCGACCCGGTTTTTTCATTTAATAAAGAAATTATCGACGCCACGGCAGAATTTACTGTTGCATACAAACCCAACCTCGCTTTCTACGAAAGTTTGGGTTCAAAAGGCTGGGAAAGCCTTGAAAAAACAGTGATGTACATTCGCTCGAAACATAAAAATATTTTCCTGATTGCTGATGCCAAACGTGGTGATATTGGTAATACTTCGGGTTTGTATGCGCGGGCTTTCTTCGAAAAATTGAATTTCGACGCCGTTACTGTAGCTCCGTATATGGGCGGGGACTCGGTGAAACCATTTCTCGGTTACCCCAACAAATGGGTAGTTTTGCTTGCGCTCACCTCCAATACCGGCGCTTTCGATTTTCAGTTTTTGAAAGACGAAAATAGTGGGGATTTACTCTTCGAATCGGTACTGAAAACATCTCAGAAATGGGCGGATCCCGAAAATATGATGTACGTGGTTGGTGCCACCAAAGCGGAAAAGTTAAAGGAAATAAGACAGATTGTTCCCGACCACTTTTTACTGGTGCCGGGTGTTGGCGCGCAAGGTGGCAGTTTGCAGGAAGTTGCCAAAAACGGGATGAACAGCAAATGCGGGCTGCTGGTTAATTCTTCACGCGGAATTATTTATGCCTCAAACGGCGAAGATTTTGCACAAAAAGCAGGTGAAGCCGCAAAAGAAGTACAGCAGGAAATGGAAGTTTTGCTGAAAGAGGCAGGACTTCTCTGAAAAAATATCACTTTCGATAATTGCAATGAGTACTTCATAAAAATGATGTACTTATTTTTTTGCATTTTGTTTAAGCAGAAATCAGCAGTTTATAACTGAATTGCATGAAAACTCCTGAAAAGAAATTATATTTCCCTGAAAACTTTATTTTTGTTAACTGATTATTCTGTAATAACTAAAACTTTACCATTATGAAATCCGTTTTTATGTCGATAATAACTCTCAATATCATTCTGTTTTTTACATATAAATCGGAAGCAAACCCAAAAGACAATGCTAACCAGTCTCCCAACTTTGTCCTAATTTTTATCGACGACATGGGTTACGGCGATGCCTCCTGCTTTGGCGCCACGGGTTACACCACCCCCAACATCGACAAACTGGCTGCAGGTGGAATGCGTTTTACCAACTTTTACTCGGCTCAACCCGTGTGCAGCGCTTCAAGAGCCGCTTTGCTGACAGGTTGCTATCCCAACCGCATTGGCATCAATGGCGCACTTTTTCCAAATGCAAGCGTGGGTATTAATCCTGCCGAAACCACCATTGCCGAAATGCTGAAACAAAAAGGATATGCCACTGCAATATTCGGGAAATGGCATTTGGGCGATGCAAAAGAATTTCTGCCACTTCAGCACGGTTTCGACGAATACTGTGGATTGCCCTACTCAAACGACATGTGGCCATTGGACGACCTCGGCCAGCCGGTAAAAAAAGAACACCGGCGCAGCAGTATGCCAATCCTGCCGCTCATTGAAGGCAACGAAACAAAAGAACTGATTACCGATATGAAGGGACAGGATAAACTTACCACACTTTACACCGAAAAGGCAGTCAGCTTTATCAACCGTAACGCCGGAAAACCCTTCTTTTTGTATGTTCCGCATACCATGGGGCATATTCCGCTGGGTGTTTCTGAAAAATTCCGTGGGAAAAGCGAACAGGGAATGTATGGCGATGTAATGATGGAAATCGACTGGAGCGTGGGCGAAATTGTAAAAGCCCTCGAAGCCAAAGGAATTGCTGAGAATACGGTAATTATTTTTACCTCCGACAACGGCCCGTGGCTGAATTACGGCAAATACAACCTGAACGCAGTTCGAAAAGAGAATTGGAAACTCATTTTGCCCCACTCCTGGGATTCGTACGACACCATTCCAGGGAAGAATGGATTGGGTAGCCCCCGGGTTAGAATTAAAACCGCTGAAAAAACGCGTGCCGAACTGGGCTGCCTGAATGTGGAAATCGCAAATGGGGCCGGAACCCGCGAAACCGGAAAATTGAATAAATAGGAAGTTTTAGCAGGCAGTAGGCAGAAAATTAAATTAAACATCATGTCAACACCGTTTATCATATTTATTGTTGTTTCAGCAGTTGCCGTTTTGCTTTTTATGGTGCTGAAACTTAAAGTCAGCGCTTTTATTTCGCTGCTGATTACTGCTGTTTATGTAGGAATTGTTACCGGAATGCCGTTGAATGAGATTACAAAATCAATTCAGAACGGGATGGCCGGAACACTTGGTTTTGTGGCTACGGTTGTCGGATTGGGGGCCATTTTCGGGCAGTTGCTCGAAAGTTCGGGCGGCGCTGAATCGCTTGCCCGGTTTCTGCTCCGTAAATTTGGAGAGAAGCATGCTCCGTGGGCAATGGTAATCACCGGTTTTCTGGTTGCCATTCCCATATTCCTTGATGTAGGTTTTATTATCCTTGTTCCAATCATTTATGCATTGTCGCGCGATTCAAAAAAGTCGCTGCTGTATTATGCAATTCCATTGCTGGCGGGGCTGGCGGTAACCCACGCTTTTGTGCCACCTACCCCGGGCCCGGTGGCAGTAGCCGATATAATCAATGTCTCGCTGGGTTGGGTTATTTTCCTTGGAATTGTTATTGGCTTTCCGGTGGCGATAATTGCCGGCCCTGTTTGGGGACGGTATATTTCAAAGAAAATTTATTTAGCACCGCCAGCCGAATTTGTTCAAACTGAAAATATTGACTACGACAAAAACAATCTGCCACCATTTGGAACAATTGCCTTTTTAATTTCAGTTCCGTTGTTGTTGATTGTGTTCAGTACACTTTCAAGCGTACTGGTGCAGAAAGGTATCATGGAGAAATCATTGTTAAGCGATGGTATCGAATTCATTGGCCACCCGTTTTCGGCACTCATAATTGCAACCCTGCTGGCTTCTGTTTTTTGCCTGAAACGAGGTATGGATAAACAAAAGGTTTTGCAGCTCAGCACAAAAGCGCTGGGCCCGGCGGGTATCATCATCCTGATAACCGGTGCAGGCGGTGTTTTAAAGCAAATCCTGGTTGACAGTGGCATCGGGAAAATCATGGCCGAATCGATGGCCGGGTCTGCTTTACCACCTATCGTACTGGCCTGGCTTTTAGCAGCAGTTGTGCGGCTGGCGCAGGGTTCGGCAACCGTTGCCATGATTACGGCCGCCGGTATTCTTGCCCCGGCGCTTGGCGCATTCAATTTAAGTGAACCACAACTGGCGCTCATTGTTTTGTCAATCGCTTCGGGCGCAACCATTGCCTCGCATGTTAACGACAGTGGTTTCTGGCTGGTGGGAAAATACCTCGGAATGACCGAAAAGCAAACCCTGCAATCATGGACTGTGATGGAAACGATTATTGCGGTTTGCGGACTGGCGTTTACGTTGCTGGCAAGCCTCTTCTTTTAAGCATGAAGAAAATATCCAATAAAGAATATTCAATACTCAATATCCAAATTTTTACAGTTGTAAATTAGTTGAGAATTGGATATTGATTGTTCGATATTGGACAATTAAAACAATGATTTATGAAATTTGAATTTAAGCCGTTTGATGAATTAACTTTAAACGAATTGTATGACATTCTTCAGCTCCGTTCCGAAATTTTTGTGGTGGAACAAAACTGTGTTTACAACGATTTGGATGGATTGGATAAAGTCGCTGTTCATCAGTTACTGAGAAAGGAAGGAGAAATAATTGCATATTCGCGGCTTTTAAAACCGGGTACACGCTTTTCGGAGCATTCAATCGGCAGGGTAGTGGTTAAGCATTCGGAACGGGGAATCGGGTTGGGAAAAGAAATGATTGAAGAAGCAAAACGGTATATTGTAAACGAGTGGGGCGCCACTAAAATCAAAATCAGCGCCCAAAGTTACCTGCGGCGGTTTTATGAAAACACCGGTTTCAAAATTGTGGCTGAAATGTACCTTGAAGACGGAATTCCTCATTATGGAATGATGTACAACGTCAAAAGGTTAGAAATTCAAGCCAAATGAATTTAAGATTAATCCCACAAAACAATATTGAGATGGTCCATTTTAAACGTTCGTTTGCGGCACTTTGGGCAAATGGCTGTTTTCAGGCGATGGATATTGGTGAGTTTTAACCTCGACCGGCAGGCTTTGCACCGGAACTCGCTCCTGTGGACAACCTTTTCATCCTGATAAACCACCACCTCGGTTTTGTCGGTTAAAATCCTGCATTTCGGACATTTATAAACCTGAAACCCGGCCTTCAGATAAAGGTACTTGTTCTGTTCAGCGATTATTTTCAGCACATTGTGGGTTTTGTAATGGAACAATTTCGTGCTTTGTTTCAAATAATCTTCAAGCGGCTGCGAGCGGATCAAAAAGCCGTGCCCCTGGTTAAAGGTTTGCCCGTAACCACAGTGTTCGCAACGATATTTATAAGCGTGCCCCATTGCCGTAATATGGTTTAAAGTTAAATTTTTTGGCCAGATTTTATTCGAAAAAAATTCATCAACTCAAATAAAACCCCTTCCCGCAAAGCAAAGTCAGTTTGGGTAATTTGGGTTATTCCAATTTCCGATATCAGGTGTTCAATTAAAATCACCGCCGGCACAATCAAATCAACCCGGACCATATCCATCCCCTTCATTAAAAGTCGCTGTTCGCGGGTTGATTTTATCAGTTTCCCGTAAACTTCTGTAAAATCACGGATTGAAATCTCCTGGGTTTTCCGCATTTTTTCACCGGGATTTACCTGGTCAATTATATCGGCAATGGTATCGAACGCCCCCGAACAGCCCACCAAAGTTTTTACCTTTTCGGCTTTGCATCTTTCGAAAGCAGTTTTGTGCGATTCAAAATAATAGTTTTGAAGTTGTTCAATTTCACCAGGTTGAACCGGGCCGGAGATTTTAAACTGGTGGACAATACGTGCCATTCCGGTGGGTTGGCTTTCTTTCCAAAGCATTTTTTTGTCGTGTGCCAGAATCAGCTCGTTACTGCCGCCGCCAATGTCGAGGATTAAGGCAGGGGTTTTAAATTCGTTAAATGCCAGCAGAACTCCTTCAAAAATCATTTCAGCCTCTTTTTCCCCTGAAATTAAACGAACCAGCCAGCCCGGGTTTTCGCTGATTTGCTCCAGGAATTCTATTTTATTTTCGGCCGTACGTACCGCCGAAGTGGCAACAACCCTCACTTTTTCAGCCTGATAATTTCTGATTGTTTTTTCGTGGGCTTGAAACGATTCCAGGACCCTTGAAGTTGCTGCCCTGCTGATTTCGTTTTCCCTCAGTTTATCATCGCCGAGTTTAACCAATTGCTTGCCCTGGTGCAGTATTTTGTAACCATGAGGGTTAATTTCCGCAATCAGCAGATTACAGGTATTGGTTCCCAGGTCGATTACAGCCACTCTCATGGTTTAGCAAATTGAAGTGCGGAATTTACGTCAAATCAGTGAAAATTAAAAGTGTATATCCCCGGTTCAAGCATTATTTTTGTTAATAACCCTGAAGGTTCCAGGCTTTTTACGCCGCTCATTTTTTCAATTTTCACAGTATCCGGAATTAAATCCGACAATACATACAAGGTAGCCGAGCTGTTTGCAGGAATGGTAACCGTGTAAACCAAATCTTCGCCTGTACGTTCCCATTTCGATATTATTTTTCCGTAAGGCCCGTTGTGGCTGGCTTCGAAATGGTTGAGCGAAGAAATGAAATTTGGTTTCAGAATTACATTTTTGAACCCCGGGTTTTCGGCATCGGGGAATATGCCTCCGATTCCCTTGTAAAACCACGCGCCGATTTCGCCAAACATAATATGGTTCATCGAAATGTCGCTATCTGCACCAACATCCCAGTTTTCGTAAAGTGTTGTCGCCCCGTTTTTTATCCACCATCCCCACGACGGGTAAGTTTCCTGCAGCGCCACTTCCGATGCAAGTTCTGCATAGCCGTTTTCGCTTAACGCGTTCAGAATTGCCTTTGAGCCAAGCAATCCAACATCAATGTGCTTGTTATCCTGTATTACCCGGTCGGCCAGGTTTTTGGCTACTTTACTTTTTAAACTGTCGGGTACAATTCCCCAATAAAGCGCCATGCTTAACCCGGTCTGCAGTCCGCTACCATAAATCCCGGTTTCTGCATCGAGGTATTTGGCATTGATTGCATTTTTTATTTTTTCCGCCAGCACCGTGTATCTTTCAACATCGTTTTGACGCCCGAAAAGCGCTGCAGCCTTTGCCAGAATCACAACATCGGTATAATAATAAACCGATGAGGTAAACTCTTTTGGGGTAACCGATTTCACCGGGACCCAGTCGCCCAACCCCCAGTCGGTCAGTCCTTCCGGGTTTTCAGCGTCAATGTGATCGACATATCGTTTGATGTTGTCGTAACACTGTTCAAGTAAGCGCGAATCGCCGTAAAACAGGTAAATATTCCATGGGATAATGGCGATTGTGCTGGTCCAGTCGGGGCCGTTTGCCCAGGTGTATCCCCAGCCGCTGGTGGGAATAATGGCCGGTAAAACCCCGTTGGGCTGCTGTTCGTCGCGGTGGTCGGCCAGCCATTTTTCGTAAATGGTAATCCCGTCGAAATTGTACAGCCCGGTTTCTATGGCAATATGCGCATCGCCGGTCCAGCCGTTTTTTTCGCGTTGCGGGCAATCGGTTGGGTAACCAAACAAATTCGACAAATACGAATTGTTGGTTGCTTCCCAGATTTTATTCAATGTTTCATTCGATGAGTGAATATGCCCGGAAACCGGAATATCGCTGTGCATAAAATAAGCGGCCAAACTTTCTCCGGTCATTTCAACAGGCCTGCTGCTGGTAACTTCAACATATTGAAAACCCTTGTAATTAAAATAAGGCATAAACTCGTCGTCATTGCCACTCAGAATAAAAATATCGGTGGCAAACGGGTCGGTATTGTCGGTGGGGCGGTAATGTACATCAATGTTCGATAAGTCGGCTTTCCCGTTTTTTCCCAATCGTTCGGCATGAACCAGCCTGATTTCGGTCCCCGCCGCTCCTTTAATTTTCAGTTTTGTCACGCCCGAAATGTTCCGGCCAAAGTCGAAAAGGTAATTGGTGCTGCTGAACCTCACCATTTCGCGGGCCGGTATTTCTTTTACATTTCTGATAGGATGCAGGTTTTGCGCAACAATATTGTTTGACGGGGCGCTCACCGGAATTGCGTTTTTCCAACCCGATTCATCAAAACCGGGCGTGTTCCATCCGGGTTGTTTTAAACGGGCATCCTGGTGTTCTGCCGTGTAAATGCTATTGAAAACAACATCGCTTAAAGCAGTTTTCCAGTCGGTGCTGGTTGAAATAATTTCTTTTGTCCCATCAGTGTAATTGATATGCAAATCCATGCAAAACCTGGTCCGGGCGCGCCACGGGGCTTCATGGAAATACCAAACCGCGGTGGATTGGTGGTTGTACCAGCCGTTTCCAAGCAACACCCCAATTGCATTTTTGCCTTCAGAAACCATTTCTGTAACATCGTGTGCAACATATAAAATACGCCTGTCGAAACGGGTGTAAATGGGATCGAGGCGGTGGTTTCCGGCTTTTCGCCCGTTGATGTACAATTCATAAAGTCCGCCAACTGCAATGTATGCCCGTGCTGATTTTATTTTTTTGTTTGTCTCGAACTCTTTCCTGAACCAGGGCGCTGGTTTTAAATGAATGTCCCTCGTATCGCTAATCCAGTCGCCGCGCCAGTTTTTGGCCTCCATCATTCCGGTTTCGAAACTAACTGGTTGCGACCATTCTGAAGGTATGTTTTTTTCGTCCCAGATTTTTATGCTCCAGTAATACCTGGTAAACGGATTTAACCGGGGGCCTGTATAAACGGCAAGCGACTGTTGGTTATTTATCTTTCGCGAACCCCACATATTTCCTTTCCCTGACGCTACTTTTACCGAATCAGTCCCTAAAGTTATCTTGTAGCTGATTTGTTTTAGTCCGTGTTTGTCGCTATCAATCTGCCATGTGAAACGCGGCGCGGGAGAATCGATGCCAACAGGTTGAACCAGGTGTTCGCATTTCAGGTTTTTTATTTTTGCCCTGCTGGTTTTTTCTTTGCACGATATTCCTGCGAATAACAACAATCCACTGAAAATGGATAGTTTAATCAAGGTAAATCCCGGATATTTCATTTTTATATGTTTGGGAATAAAGATAATTGAAAAGACAGATTATTTGCAATATTTAGCCACGTATTCAAGCGCTTTGTTCTGGCCTAAATTGAGCGCTTTTTTAAAATCTCCGCAACCAAGTTCAGGCTTTTCAATTAAAACCTTTATGTTTCCCCGGTTAAACCAGGCAGGCGCAAACAATGAATCAATTTCGATGGCTTTGGTGTAATCCTCAATTGCGCCATCATAATCTTTCATCGTTTTTTTTATCAGTCCCCGGTTGTTGTAAGCCATAAAATTGCCGGGGTTCAGTTCAATTGCCTGGCTGTAATCGGCAATGGCGCCCTTGTAATCCTTAATCATGTTTTTTGCAACCGCCCTGTTATACCAGGCGTCGGCAAAAGTTTTGTCCAGGCCAATTGAATTATCGTAATCTTTTATGGCTTCTTTATACAGCCCTTTATCCAGTTTCAGGTTTGCGCTGTTATATAATTCCTTTGCACTTTGGGCAAATCCTGCTGAAAAAATGAAGGTAGTTAAAAAGGTGAAAATTGTTTTTACCATGGCTTTTATGCTGAGCAATTGTTTAACGGATGCAAAATAAATAAACCAAACGGAATTGCAAAAACAAATTGAGAAAGTAATTCGGGCAAATTTGTTTGAGGTTATCAGCCCCGGCAACCATCTGGGCCGCACGTTGACAAGCCAGGCGGTACCTGCAACCCATCAACTTCGGCAGACTTGACATCGTTAATAGGAAACGGATCAATTATTCCGGCAAGTGGTGCAAAACCCCAAAATCAAACGGAGACCACACCGATGTTGGAACCCCAATTTCTTTTAATGCCTTGTTTACCCAGACATTGCAGGTTTTAAAAAGCGAGAAACTACCGGTGGCTTCGTAAAAGGCATCGTTGTCATAATATCCGGGAGCTGCAATTTTCTGCAATTTTCCATGTTCATTCTTTTTGAACGAATCCCCGATGTACCTGTTCAGCGCTGCCAACTGCGGACCGCAAAGTTTTAAGGGTTTCCAATGGGCGCCAAAGCCGCGGTAAAAGGTAACATGCATTGCGGTTTCGCTTTTGAGGAACAGCGCTTTGAACGCGGTTTTAAAAGTCAAATCTTTCCATTCAGGCGTGTTAAGGTAAAATTCCTTGTCGCCCCAGCCAAACGACACATATTTTGTTCCGGGTAAAATTTCGAGCTTTTTCATAAATTCTGATTCCAAATTTTCCATGTGCATTACAATGTCCAGATGAACACCGTTTGTGGTAATGTAAATTTCCTTGTCTGCAGGGCAATCCTGTTTTGGCGGGTGGGTTTTTAAATACGATAATACCAGCGCTGCCGCAAAATACAGGATTACTGCGGAAACCAGAAAAACAAAAACCGTTTTCAGGAGGTGGAAAATCAGTGAAATTATCTTTCTTGTCATGGTTTATTTAACGGTTATTGCGGAGGGAAGTTTAGTGAATTTTCAGTTTTTACCTTTGAATTAATTATTAACCCACCGGGGGCCACATCGCAAAGATAATGAACACGCCGAAAGCCGCAACTTTTACCCTGCATGGCAAAAACGGTTGATACTGATAATGTGAATATTTCAAGTTGGGGTACTTTTAATCTTTTGGCCCCGCATTTTTCATAACCTCCTGTAACATTTCGCCATTCGCCGCCGTCACAGTTTCAGAACAAATAAAAAACAAAACAATGAAACAACTAATTACATTTATTTTATGCAGCATTTTAGCTGCAACCATTTGGGCACAGGCTGATACCACAAAAGTGGACGTGATGAAAAAAAATGTGGTTACAGTTATTGAAAACGGTGACAATGTGCATGTTGTAGTAGGCGATAAAGACAGAGGAAAAGGAGTTGAAGTGATTACCGACGAGTGGGGCGATACCACCCACGTAAGGGTAGGCCGAAGAACTTTTAAAGTTTTTGAAGGCAGCAACGGAACTCATGTGAAAGTTGAAAAAGAACACAAAACTCAGAAATGGTCGGGCAAATTTAACCCGCACTGGGCTGGCCTTGAAGTGGGGATGAATAATTTTCTGAACAGCGATTATTCACTTTATCAAAACGGGTACCCCAATGATATTTTTGAATTAAACCCCGGAAAATCGCTGACATGGAATATTAACTTTATGGAATTTGCATTCAAAAACGAGAAAAAAACTTTTGGGCTGGTTACCGGTATGGGTTTCAGTTTTAACGATTATGCATTCGATTTACCGGTTACAATTGAAAAGGATATTGAAAAAGGGAGAATAATTCCGGTTAATATTCCCGATGGAAATTCCTCAGTTAAAAAATCAAAACTTCATGTAAACTACATCACCGCGCCACTGTTACTCGAAATTAAAACACCGCTCCGGATGGGCAGTTCAAATTTATATCTTGCCGGTGGTGCAATTGGCAGTTTATATCTGGGTTCGCATACGAAATATAAATTTCATGACGGGAATAAGAATAAAGCAAAAAGCAATTACCATATCAGCCAATTGAAATACGATCTCACCGGAAGAATTGGTTTTGGCGATTTCTGTGTGTTTGCCAACTATAGTATGACCCCTCTTTTTAAGGAAGGGAAAGGCCCAAAAATTCACCCGTTACTGATTGGAATCTCGTTTCCGAATATATAAGTGGGGCAATTTGCCGATTTGAATAAATATGGCCGGGTTATGAATGAAACAGACGGATAATTCCTGAAGTTAAATTACCGGAATTTTGTAATTCATAACCCTGTTTTTTTAAGGCTGGCCAAGGTAAAAACGTTTGTAGAAATCCATGTAGCCGAGAATGTTTTTCTCTTTCAGGAATATCTCGAAATTTGGTTCGGTAATCAGAAAATTGCGGTAATTTCCCTGGCGAAGAGGAATATACAAATCGCGGTTATTAACCGCTTTGGTAAAATAAAGCGAAGCGGTTTCCTTATCCGGAAGCCCCGAAATACGAACAATCTGGCGAATCTCGTCTAACGGAACAACATCGGCCTTTAACTGCAGGTTTGCATAACTGGCCAGGTTAAACTGTTCAATTCCGCTGATAAATGCAGGCTGATCGATATCGAGCCTCGGAATTACAAACACAAAATATTGTCTGCCTTCAATATTTTTATTATACGGGCCATCGTATTCTGCCGGTTTGGACTGGGTTTCAGCAGCAGGTTGTGCACCTCCGGTGGTAGCAGGCGCCTGGGCCGGAGCCGTGCTTGTCTGAGCGGGTAACCGTTGTATGTAATTGGCACGGAAGAACCCGAGGTAGTCGTCAACTTTTTCCTGGTCTATCATTTTTTGCAGGTTTTCGCCAGTAACCAGGAAGTTCCGGTAAGTGGCCTGCCCCAGTGAATTAAACAAACTCCGGGTAACCACCACTTTCCTGAAATACGACATCGCTTCATTTAACGTTGGTATTCCGTTTACCACCAGCAACTGGTAATCGCCTGTCTGTTTCAACTGCAAAGCAAGGTTCCAAACCCTGAATTCATTCCTGTTGAACTGGGCAAAATCGGTTAGTAATTGTCTTGTTGACAAATTTTTATCCTGAATGGCGATAACAAAATTCTGGGTTGTGTCGATTTGTGGATTGAACAGTTTTTCGGCGCCAGTGCTTACAACCACAAATTGTCCCCTTTCCTTTAAAATGTTGTCTTGTTCTTTGGCACGTGCCATCAGTTCTTCGGGCGAAACTTCGTTTTCGTCGTCACTGAAGTTTGACCGAATGTGCCGGCTGTAATTTTTAATAAAGAATTTCAGGTAATCGGTTGTCGATTTTTCGTTCATTACCGCCCGGTAATTGGTTGACGAAATTACAAAATTCAGGTAGTCGATATCTTTGAGCGCCCTGAAAACACTGGCTTTTCTGATGATTGCCCCGTGATAAATGAGAGCGCTTTCCTTGTTTTCCATTGAACGCACAATTACAAAAGCCAGTTTATCGTTTAATAACCCGGTTTCAATATCGTAATCAACTTTGGTGTAATGGTCTATGTTATAGTTGGCAATATCAAAGTTCAGCCGGTTTAAATCCACTTTTGCCCCGTGCGGGTATGCAATCACAAAATAGTGGAGCAAATCTTCCTCGTACGAAAATTTTCCTCCAAATTCATCGTTTGCCATTTCATCTCCCGAAAGCAGTTCTTTATTTTCAATTTCCTCGCCGATGTAACCCATGTCAATCAGTTTCTGGTAATCGGTCAGGGCGCTGTCGCGAATTAAAGTCAGAATTTCATTTGCAAGTGGTGTTGGTTCTGCTACCGGATAAACAGACACATATTTTTCGAGGAGTTTTTCAAAATTTTGTACATCGGTTTGTGTTCCGTTAGCCACAGTTTCCATAAAATCTATTTTTGCAACCATCAGGCTGTCGGGTTTCATGGCTTTCATCTGTTGGGCCAGCAAAATTACATTACTGTAACTACCGGCTTTGTAATTTCTGAATGTTTCCTGGTATAAACGGTTCAGGCTGTCCATCCGCGCTTCCATTTCAATAAAAAAGTTAGGGTTTATAAGGTATTGCGCATATTTACTTTCAGGGAAACGTGTAATAATCTCATTCCGGTAATAATCCGATTTTTGTTTATCGCCCATCAACTCGTATAAATCATACAATTCGAACAAAGCCGAAAGCAGGTAAATGTTATCGGGGTAACGCCTGATTAAGTCTTCGAACGACCCGGCAGAGCGCGGATAATTGGTAAACTCAGCTTTAAATATTTTACCGGCATTGTACAGGGCATCACGAATTTTATCATGCGATATGGCCATTAATGAATCGTTTAGCGGGAGATCCTGCATGTAAAACTCTTTTTTAAGAGGGTCGGATTCCCTTACAACAACTTTAGCTGAATCAGCCCCTTCCATGTTTTCTTCCAAAATTTCGGTTGAAATACCTTTGTCGGAGCGGTTCCAGTCATCTTCGAGTTTCCGTTTGCCCCACAACTGCTGGAATGTAACACGCCCGTATGAAACGGTTTGCGGATTGTAGAAATACCAGCCGGCCCCGGCCTGTTGGTTGCCCATGCCAAGCCGGTAGCGGTTTGTCTGGCTGTAATTCGGGTCGCCTATGCCCTGCAATGCCAGGTTCTCTTCATTTCGCTGCCGTTCCTGCTCTTCCTTCATTAACCGTGCAATAAACGATTCGCGTTCAATTGCAGGCATCAGGGCTATTCTTTGCAAACTGTCTTCACGTTCAACGGTAACAAGGTTATCAACCAAATTGGTGAGCCCCCGGTAATTGGCCGAAACGGTTTCGTAGTCGGGGTAGGTTTCGTCGATGATAATCATGGCGCTGTCGTAATATGCCTGTGCTTTACGATATTCAAGGTCCTCGAAATACATGTCGGCAAGGGTAATAGATGAAAGCGCCCGCTGAAACTGGTTGTTAAAACTGGCTGTAACCGATTTTGCATAATTACCGGCTGCCACCGGGCGGTTTCCTTCCTTAAAATAAAGGTTGCCAATTGCAAAATAAATCTGGTCGCGAAAATCGAAGTTTTTATTGTCGCGCAGCATTTTATTCAGCTCCTTTTTCAGCTTTTCCGAATCGCCAATACCCGAAAATACACCTGCAGAATTAATTTTGGCATTGAAGGCCATTTTATAACCGGGGTTCATTTTTGTTACGGCAAGGTAAGCTTCCGACGCCTGTTCGGGCATTCCAAGTTCCTGATACAATTGGGCTTCAATGTATTTTAAACGCGCTTTTTTCCCTTTGAAAGTGGTTTTTTTGATGGCAATATCCAAAAATTTGATAGCCTCGGCATATTCCTGCTGTTTCATGTAAAAATCGGCAGTTGCTATGGCCAAATCCTTCTCCAGCCGCTTTGGAAATTCGTCATCGTTTTGAATAGCCTGAATCACTTCCGAAGCTTCGGCAAATCTTTCCAGCTCGGCGTAACTGCGTATTAACCAAATTTGTGCTTCATCTTTGGTTTCTTCGTCGGGGTATTTTCTGGCCACGTACCCGAAATTGTCAATGGCGCCTACAAAATTGTGCTGGTAAAAATAGGCTTTGCCCATGAGCAGGTAGCTGTCGTCAATCCACTTGTTAAATTCTTCCTGACTGGCAAACTCCTGATATTTGCGCGTGCGTTGTCTCTGGCGTTTTGGTTTTTTAGTAATCGAGTGGATTTCAATAAGTTTTGAACATTTAATAATGGCATTGTCCATGTCGGATTTTACCATTTGGCCGGCCGACGGAAGGCTCGATTTATAAATGGGCAATATTCTGGTGAAGTCGTCGTCAATTCTTTCCTCAATGGTCAAAACGCCTTTTTTAACACTTTCATTGGCGTTAAAGTAAACATTGAACTGCGAATTGATATTGTGAAATGTGCGCGTCGCCCAGGTGTTTTTTTCGGTTGAACAGCCCGCAAAAACCCAAACTAAAAAGAAGTATAAAATGGTATTTAATAAGAATCTCTTCAATCAGTATTTATTAACACAATGAATAAACTCAATATTCATCAGAATATTGTTTTTTTATCGCCATTCGCTGAGATTTTCAAAAGGCACAAAAATATTAAAAAATTGAACTGCATTTTTGAGTTGTTATTACCATTTCAACTGTATGTGAAAATCTGTCGTTAACTCCATATACCCATTCATAAAAGTCCCCCTTCGGGGGATTTAAGGGGCTTAATTATTTCCTTGTAATTTTCACCTTTTTGGTAGGCGCCAGTTGAATATTACGGAGGTGTACCCGGTGCACCACATTTTTCGCAACTTCAGCAAATGCGGCTCCTGTAACCGAACTGCCGTCAACAGCTACCGGGGTACCATTGTCGCCGCCTTCGCGGATACTTTGCACGATTGGGATTTGCCCTAAAAACGGCAGTCCGAGTTTGTCGGCCAGGTTTTTACCTCCGTCTTTGCCAAAAATATAGTATTTGTTTTCGGGCAGTTCGGCAGGTGTGAACCACGCCATGTTTTCAACCAGGCCCAACACCGGAACATTGATTGATTTACTTTGGAACATACTTGTGCCGCGAATTACATCGGCCAGCGCCACATTTTGCGGAGTGGTTACAATTACCGCCCCCGTAACCGGAACCGACTGCACCAAGGTAAGATGGATATCACTTGTTCCGGGTGGAAGGTCGATTAGCAGATAATCAAGTTCGCCCCAGTTTCCTTCCGAAATCAACTGTTTCAGCGCATTTGAAGCCATCGGGCCGCGCCAGATAATGGCGCTTTCGGTATCGACAAAAAAGCCCACCGAAAGAAATTTCACCCCGAATTTTACGAGTGGTCCAATCATTTCCCTGTCATTGATTTTGATGCCTGTCGGCCTTTCGCCTTCGGCGCCAAACATTTTTGGGATTGAAGGGCCAAAAATATCGGCATCGAGTAATCCAACTTTCATGCCTGTGTTTGCAAGCGCAACGGCAAGGTTCACTGCAACCGTTGATTTTCCCACGCCGCCTTTACCGGAAGCTATTGCCACAATATTTTTAACATTGGGCAAAACCGGGCGCTGCATGTCGTGAATAAATTTCACGGCGATGTTGTCTTCAATTTCCACTTCTTCGCCCACATACGTTTTTATGGCTTCCTCGCAGTCCAAAACAAGGGTTTCAATATTCGGGTCGTTGCTTTTCTGAAAAACCAGCGAAAAACTTACCCGGTTTCCGGCAATGCGGATTTCCTGCGGCATTTCGAGCGCTACAATATCTTCTTCGCTTCCGGGGTATTTTACAGTTCTGAGAGCGTCTGTAATGTTTTTGGGGACGATTAATTTGCGTGGACTATCTGACATGTTATAACGATGAATTTTTAATTTGACTTTTTCAATTTTTAATTTGAAGCAGCAAAACTAACAAAACCACTCTATAAAAAATACTTTTTTGTATGGATTTGTTTTTTTCCAAAGCAGGACTTTGAGTTTCCCAACTCAAAATTTTTAGCTTAAATCAGGGACTTTGGAAAGTCCCTGTCCCTGTTTTCCCCTTTCTGGTTCCTTATTCCTTATTTCTTATTCTGTTATTCTTCGTTTTTGTATTTGAATAAGAAATAAACCTGCCTGACGGTAGTCAGGGAACAAAAAATAAGAAATGAGAAAGTTAGTTAACCAAACCGGGCAATAACAGAATCAACTATCAAAAATCATAAAACAAAAATATTTGAAAAGTTGCATGCCAACTCAGCCGCTGAAGCTGTATTTTATGCAAGTAAACAAAATTTAATCTAAAGAGTCAACATTTTGCTAACGGTTTCCATTGGAACTCCCTTTGCCAAAGTTACCGTGGTAGCAAAAGTATGTCGGGACAAATGAAACGTTAAATTCTTTTCAATGCCACACAAACGTCCGCAATCTCTTTTAGATATGAATTTATTCTTTGATTAGTTATCACCGGTAGTAACTTACCCACAGTGATTTTATTACTGTATTTCTTTAAAATCATTTTTGGAATATCTAACAAAAGAATATTTGATTGAACATTGGTTTTTTGACGTTTCTTAATAATCCAGAGTTTGTCGTCAAACAAAGTTGTGATATCTTCTGCTCTCAAATTCCGAACATCAACATACGCTAATCCGGTAAAGCACGAAAAAACAAAAAATCCCTTACCTGTTCCTTCCTTTTAATTGAAAATTTCTTTTGCATCATTACTTCAAGCTCTTCTTGCAGAAGATAACCCCGGTCAGCTTTTTCAAAACGAATTCTGAAGTTTATAAATGGGTCAGATTGTAACCATCCAATATTTTTTGCAAGTGTCAGAATGTGTTTAAACTGTTGAAGATATTTAGCTGTGGTATTTACTCCACAATTATAAACTGTTCGTAAGTAGGTTTCAAAGTAACTAACAAAATTGTAGTTGATTTCCTTTAAAGCAATGTCTTTGATTTTGTATTGGTAAATCATAAAATCTTCCAATCGCTGCCTTGTACGTTGATATTTTTCTACTCCTGCTTCTGTTATGTCCTTTCCTATTCGCTTTGATATATCATCATTATGGTTTTTAAATACCACCAAAAGCATTTGAGCTTTCACAGTAATCCCCAGAAAAGCATTGCGGATTTTTTCCGCTGTTACTTGTACATCTTGCCATTCAATCTCACGATAGTGTCTGATTATGGATGCCTTGATATTTTCCAGAGTGTCATTAATGTTTTTAGCTTCCTTTGTTTTACCAATAACCTTACCTCTTTTTGTATCCCAGTTGTCGGGATTAACATTTAGCTTGGAGCTAAATTGGACGATTTCACTGTCAAACGTAATACGAACCATGATACCCGTTTCCTCATTTTTATTAACGTAGTTTCTTCTCACATAAAATAAAATCCGAAATGTACTCTTCATAATACTTAAATTTTCGTTACAAAAATAACTTTACTAACTCAATTTTAAGTTACTAACAAGAAGACAATAAGCGACAGTTCAGAGACTTACGACCTAAATCGTTATAGAAAATCATTACACTTTCCTGTAACGATTTAGTAACGATACTTTGTCTTAATTTGGAATTATTTTGTCGTAGATTGGCGTGCTTGGGTCAAAAAAATTACCTAAGATGCTGAATTTCTGTTCATTTCATCTTTAGGCAATTATTTGTCTTATCTTTTCAGCTCCCCAGGTAGGACTTGAACCTACGACCTACGGATTAACAGTCCGCCGCTCTAACCAACTGAGCTACTAGGGAATATTTTATTTTTTTTCTGCCCTAACCTCCCGATAGCTATCGGGATGGGCCACCAGGGAATTTATCTTTTCTTTGAACGTCTACTTTTCTGAAAAGCGTTGCAAAAATAACAGCTTTTCACAAAAGAAAAAATTTTTTGAAATAAATCTTTCATAACATTTTTTGCTTAAACAGTCCCCTTTTATTACAAGGTTTTAATAACAAAACGGGATGAGGGATGAATTTTTAATTCCGCAAAATAATTAACTTTAACCGCTGTAAATACAAACATTTAAAACCGTTTAAATTGAAAAAAATTATCTTTTTTTTTCTGAGTTTTGCCCTTTTGGGGGCATTTGTCAGAAATAGTTTTGCCCAAACCTTTACTGTTGAAGTTCAAATAAAAAACCAACCCAACAACATAATTCTTTTTGGTTCGGTAAGAGGTGATGATTTTACTGCAATAGACAGTGCTTCCATAAATCAATCGACTGACAGGGTAAAATTTACATTCCCGGAAGATGCGCACCCAGGTATTTACCGCATCATTTTTGGCCTTTCTTCTTATGCCAAAATTATGAACGAGCCCCCGCAACAACTCGACTTTATATTCGATAACGAAAACCTTGTTTTCAATACCGATTTTAAAGCCCCGCCGGAAAACCTGAAAATTATTCAATCGAAGGAAAACACGGTATGGTTTGGATTTCTGGAAAAGGACAAAATTGTAAGGCAAAATATTGAACTGCTTGAAAAACAGATTGACCAGTACTGGCTGAAAGGCGACACTGCCAGTGTAATTGAGGTGGCCAATGAATTCAACCAGGTTCAAATGGAAAGGGATTTATTTGTGGTAAAAACTTCGCAGGAAAACCGCGGGCTTTTTGCTTCGCAAATGATTAAAAACCAGCGCTTGCCGTTACTTGACGGATTCTTAACCAGTGCTGAACGCAAACAATCATTTAAAAAAGAGTTTTTCAAATCGCTGGACTTTACCAATCCCGCTTTAATCAATTCTTCAGTTTACACCGACCATATTTTCAATTACCTCGTAAGTTACAACAACCCAATGTTTACTCAAAAACAGCGCGAAACGGAATACATTAAAGCGCTTGATGTTATTGTGCCGAATATCAGGCAGAACGAAGAGGTTTACAGGTTTATCATGGGTTATATGGTACACGGGTTTAATGTTCTTCAAATGGAAAACGTAATAGGGTATATTTCAAAAAAATACAACTACCCGCAATAAATTCATCAAAAACTGAAATATTTCAAGGACAGGTGAAGGCACGGCATTTTCTTAAAATTCAGTTTATTCCGCTATAAAATAATGGCTAAAATGATTGCAAAAATTCTTTTAATAATAATGGCCTTTGGAATACAGGTTCTTTCAACTCAAGCTGAAACCATTGTAGTTAATCCCGGTCAGGATTTGAATTCGGTAATCAACAGTGCAAAAGGAGGCAACACAATTCTTGTGAAGCCGGGTACTTATTCGCAGGTGAAACTTGTGGAAAAAAGTTTTACAGAACACAAACCACTGATTGTCAGGGCCGATGGTTCGGGAGCTGTTATTATTGCCGGAAATAACTTTGAAAAAGGCAGTGCGCTTGAACTAAACAAATGTAGTTTTATTGTTTTTGAGGGAATTACATTTACAAATGCCACTTGGGGAATTTATGTGAAAAGTTCGTCGAATATTATTTTGCTGAACAACGAGATTTATGACACAGGCCAGGAAGGATGCCATATTGGGCGGTCGTCGAAATACGTTGATGTTATCGGGAATAAAATACACAATACCGGTAAATTCAACCCCAAATGGGGAGAGGGCGTTTATGTTGGAAGCGGTTCATATCGCAGTGTAAACTTTCCTGATAATTGCGAATACATCTGGATTGAAGGCAATCATATTTACGAAACCGGAAACGCAGAAGCTGTTAATGTTAAATCCGAATGTTTTCATGTTACCGTCAGAAATAATAAAATACACGATATCAGGCCCGGTACCAGCGAACAATTCAACCAGGCCGCGATAACCGTGGAAGGAGGCGAAAATTCACTGAAAAATAATTACCGGCTCAATGAAAAACGCGATGTCTGGATTGAAAATAATACCATCGAAAATGTTTTGGGTGGATATTCCGACTGGAATAACGGGATTATGTTTTTTGGTACAGGTGTTTATATTTTGAACAACATCATTAAAAACTGCAACAACAGGGGAATTTATGGCAATAACTGGAAAAATTTAGGACACCAAAACTATGTTTACAAAAATACTGTTTCTGATTGCGGGCAAAATGTGGTAATCCACCCGGAATTAAAAGTTACAGAATCAAATCCCGGGAGAAATCCCCATTCGCCCCAAAAGTGGTATTCAAACCTGTAAACGATTATGAACCAGATAAACAAGTTGTTGCTTTGTATCATTTTTTTTAGTATTGCCTGCGGAAAAACAGACCAAAATAAACACGCCAAAGAAGATATTTTGAAAAAAGGTCCCGAATTGTATGCGAAATATGGCTGCGCAGTTTGTCATTCAACTGATGGGAAAGAAATTTACGGCCCGCCTTTAAACGGAATTTACATGAAAGAAATAAAAGTGGTACGCAACGGAAAAGAGTTAATCCTGACCGCTGACCGCGAATATCTGAAAAAAGCCATTGTTGACCCGCGATTTGAAAAAGTGCTTGAATACAAGAATAAGGAAATGCCTCTCACTCAAATTTCCGACGAAGAAGCCGAAATACTTGTTGACTATATTATTGCGCTGGACAATAAAACTCAATCGGAAAAATGAAGGTTCTTCAGAATTCAAATTACCAGGTGGTGAAGTTTAAAAGTAATTCTGATTGATGTTTCAGGGTAGAAATATTATGATGCTGATAATTGCAATTCTGGTTGCAGGCACGGTTCACTGCCAGGAATCCAAACCGGGCAAAAAGGTTTCGGTTTTACCTGTTCCGGCAATTGGTTACTCGCCCGAAACAAAAACTTATATTGGAGCAGTTACCCTTTTTACATTCAATAGTATACTCGATTCTTTAACCCGTTCATCGAATGCAGGCATTGAATTTAATTACACATGGAATAAACAACTGATTCTCGAATCAGACTGGAACTATTTCACACCCGGCGAAAAATGGTTCACGCGAGGATTGGTTCACTATTCAAAATACCCCGATTTGTATTACGGAATTGGATTTGACACACCCGAATCTGCCGAACTCAACTTCCAAAGTAACCGGTTTATTTTTGATGTCGATGTATTCAGGAAGATTAAAAAAGAGTTGTTTCTGGGATTGGGAGTCAACTACAAGCAGTATGGAAACATTACATATCTGAATGACACTTCCATTTTTTATCCTGAATTAAAGGATGAAAACAACTTTGGCGTGAAAGTTATTTTTTTGAAAGATGCAAGAAACAATATTTTATCGCCCTCGAAAGGCGATTATTTTGAATTCAGTAACGCATTCAATATTGGTTCATCTTTTTATACCAAAATTTCTTTCGATTACAGGCATTATCTGGGTTTTGGCACATCAGAAAAACATACTTTGGCAGGCCGTTTTTATCACACCAGTGTTTTGGGCAGCCCGCCTTTTTATGATTATTCTGTAATTGGCGGCGACAAATATGTGCGGGGTTATTATTTGGGAAGATTCAGGGACAACAATTTTTCCACCTTACAATTAGAAATGCGGAATCATTTATTCTGGAGGATTGGAATTTCAACATTTGGGGGAATTTCGGCGGTATATGAGAAAGTGAATCAAATTGAAAATGAAAGTTTTAAACCAAACGCAGGAATAGGATTAAGGTTTTTGGTTGATAAAAGTGAAGGAACCAATTTGCGGTTCGATTATGCCATTGGCGTACACAATCAATCGGGATTTTACATTAGTTTTGGAGAATCGTTTTGAGAATAATGAATCAGGCATTCAAAAAACATATCATCAATTTTTTCATCGTACTCGGGTTTGGCGTTGTTCCGGCAGCAATTACCCAGTTTTTTGTGCCACAACCGGTTACCCGCGAAATTCATGTTCGTAATTTTCGCTACGGCAAAGACCCGGCAGTAATCCACTGTAACCGCGGCGACACATTGCGTTTAACCTTTTCAACCAGCGACACCGGGCATTCATTTTTTCTTGAGGAATTTGATATCGATGCTAAAGTTAGTCCGGCCCGCGAAGAAGTAGCGGTTTTTAAGGTAAGCGACCCGACTGATAATCCTTATGTTGCGCGCGAGGTGGTATTTATTGCCCGGCATCCGGGTATTCAGAATTACCTGGTGTCAAAAAGCAATTACCGCTGCCATGTTTGGTGTGGCCCAATGCACGCTTTCGAACACGGAAAACTGATTATTTTTCCCAATACTTTACTAGTTTTTAGTTTAGGGAGTTTAACCGGAATCTTTTTTTTGTGGATTTTAGGGTTCTTCTTCAAACAAAATTCTTTTAAAGCAACAGCAGGCAAAAAGGCGGGCTACATCGATTTATTTGAAAAATCGAAGGTATTGAGAAAGCTTGTTGTTTCGAGATGGCCGCAGGTTATTTTTATGATGTTGGCGATGGTGATGGTTTATGTGGTGGTTTTAGCTGCTTTTTTCGGGACCAAAATGTCGGGCCGCAATCTGGGTGTTTTGTTAATGTGGGCAATCTGGCTTTTTCTTTTGATTGCAGTGCTGACTCCTTTATTGGGAAGAATCTGGTGTACAGTTTGCCCGCTTCCATTTTTTGGAGACCTCATTCAGCGAAAATCAGTTTTTGAACCGGTTGAAGGAACAAAAGGCGAATACCGGAACAAATATTCCGGGCTTTTTCTGAAGTGGCCCAAATGGTTGCGAAACGACTGGCCTAAGTTGATTGTACTTTTGGCGCTCACTACTTTTTCGACCACATTGGTTGCCCTGCCAAAAGTTACAGGATTTGCCGTAATTGCCATGTTGCTGCTGCCAACCCTGCTGGCATTGATTTTTGAACACCGGGCTTTTTGCCGCTATCTCTGTCCGGTAAGTGGATTTCTGGGACCATTTTCAAGAATGAGTACACTTGCGCTAAGAAATAAATCGCAGTCGGTTTGTGATAAATGCAAACCCCATTTTTGCCAGAAAGGTAGTCCGAAAGGCTGGGCTTGCCCTTACGGAATCAATGTTGGCGAGATGGATGAAAGTACCGAATGTGGTTTGTGCCTCGAATGTACCCGGAGTTGTTTGTATAACAATGTTACCATTTACACACGTCCGTTTGGCGTTGAAACCGGTAGCCGGAACATGAGCCAGGCATGGCTGATAATCGGGGTATTCACGCTGGCCATTGTTTATAGCGTGCTGTATCAGGGACACTGGCCTGTAGTTCGCGATTATATAAATATTCTTGATAAAGGAAACTGGGGTTTGTTTGCGATTTATGCAGCAATTGTCTGGACGCTTTCTTTGATAATAATACCTGGAATTTTATATATGCTTTCATATATGGGCGCCAAAATTTCCAGATTGCAAATCAACATTAAAAAAGTTTTTCTGGGTTCTGCCGGTGCGTTGCTTCCCATGGGTTTAATGTTGTGGATTGCGTTTGTTATACCGATGTTGTTTGTAAATGTAACATTTGTGTTACAATCATTTTCCGATCCGTTTGGCTGGGGTTGGGACTTTTTTGGCACTGCCAGCATACCGTGGCACCAGTTTTTGCCCCGGCTTGTTCCCTGGTTGCAGGCAGTTTTGGTTTTGTCAGGGCTTTATCTAAGTCTTCGAAATTTGAAAAAAACCTGGTTGATTCATCAAATCAATTACAAACAATTGCTGCTGTTAATTTTACCGATGGGATTGTTTATTTTAGCCAGCGCGTTGGGAATGATATTTTTCTTTACCAATTAGTACTGAATTTCATATAGAACATTAAAATTTAAAGCAGATGAATAGCCAGGATAAACCTCAAAAAATTAAAAAAAGAAGCTATAAAAACCTCATTCTCATTATTGTTTTATTAGTTATAATGATTGGAATACCCTACCTGCTGATAAATTACCAGGCAAAACGCATAGGTTTAACAAAGAAGGAAGTCATCAGCCGGATTACAGGAAAATCGGATGCAGGAAGCAAAAAAGTAACCGCTGGCGGTGAAAATGTAACCGGCGAAAAGATAGATTTTCTTGTTCCCATTGCCATCGGTCTGGAATTCACTGATCCACCACTTATCGCACATATTCAGGCCGTTGACCTCGACGATGACGGTTTGCTGGATGTGATTGTTTGCGACGACCGGGGTAATTTTGTTTCGTGGATTCGCCAATATCCTTTGGGAACTTTCACAGAAAAGATTCTTGCCAGCGATCTTATCGCCCCGGCACATGTCGAAGTGATTGATTTTGACGGCGACGGCGATAAGGATTTGATGGTGGCGGTACTTGGGATGCTTTTCCCAAACAACGATAAAATCGGTTCAGTGGTGATTTTGGAAAATGATGGCCAGTTCAATTTCACAAAACGTATTGTTGCAGAAAAAATAGCCCGTGTTTCAGATGTTCGCGCTGGTGACCTTGACAATGACGGCGATTTGGATTTGGCCGTGGCCCAGTTTGGTTACGACGACGGCGAAACCCGCTGGATTGAAAACCATGGAAACTGGAAATTTGAAAGTCATATTCTTCAATATCTTTCGGGGCCAATCAATGTGGAAATTGTTGATATTGATTATGACGGAGATTTGGACATCATTTCACTGGTTAGCCAGGAGTGGGAAGAGATATACTGTTTTATCAACGATGGGAAAGGGAACTTCAAACCTAATTTGCTTTTTGGGTCAAGTAACCAGGATTATGGTTCCAGCGGAATTTCATTGTTCGATTTGGATAAGGACGACGATGTGGATATTCTTTATACCAACGGCGATGCTTTCGATTATATACCGCCGCAGGGGCGTCCGTGGCATGGTGTTCAGTGGCTTGAAAATAAAGGGGGCCTCGAATTTGAATTCCACCGGATATGCAATTTTACCGGCGCTACCAATGTGCGGGCAGCCGATGCCGACAATGACGGGGATATTGATTTGTTTGCTGTTAGCGCCTTTAATATTTGGGACAGCCCCGATTCATACAGTTTCATCTGGCTCGAAAACGACGGGGAAATGAACTATATAAAACGCGAAATAACCCGAAACCCAACTCACCTGCTGGTTTGCGAACCCGGCGATTTTAACGCCGACGGCCTGGTTGATGTTGTAACCGGAGGAATGCACACTTATCCGCCTTTCGACCGGATGAGCCGGATAACTTTGTGGATAAACAACGGTAAATTTTCAGAAAAATAATTATTGGTTTTTACATTTGCTGAAAAGCCCTCAGCATGGTTTCAAGTTTTGCTTGTTGCAGGGCAGGAATATTTTGCCTCCGCGCAACATTGATGGTTTGACTGACGGTTGTAATAGCCTTTTGTTTATTGCCCAGCACAGAATACGCATAGGCAAGCTGGCTCCCGGCTGAAACCAGAATATCGGGCGGACAATTGTAATGCGTAAATGCCCTCTCTAAAAATTCTTTTCCCTCTTCCATATTTCGAAACGTAGGATCGGGACAGGTAATGAGCATTTCGCCCAGCCTTGCCAGATAATCCGGGTTGTTGGGGTGAAATCCCAGCGCCTTTCGGTAAAGCCCGATATATTTGCCCCACATTTTTTGGCGTTTCAAAATATCGCTCAGGTTACGGATGGTTTGGGTGTCCATCGGTCCGCCTTTAAACGACTTTTCGTAAAGTGAAATTGCCTTTGCTGGTTCTCCGTTATTTTCTGCGGTTTCTCCCGTCATTCTTAACACTTTCGGATGGTTTGCCGCCATATTTTGAAGTTTTGCGAGGTAATAGGCTGCTTTTTCCTTTTGCCCAAACTGAAATAACAGATCGGCAACGTTTGCCATCACATCAACATTTCCCTGGTTTTTTTCAGCCATTTCATTTAAAATCGCAAGAGATTTTTGCTTGTCGCCAACAGCCCATAAACTTTTTGCCAGGTAATCCTGAATCGTTACATCTTTGGGTTTTAGCTCCAGCGCCCGTGTCCAGTATTTTACCGCCTGCTGATAAATTCCTTTTTGATAAAAGTACACTCCCGTATTTTTAATTTCGGCATAATTGTCGTAAAAAAGGGCCATTTGTTTTTCAGTAAGCGCGATGGCCTTGTCGTTCTGGTTTTTCCACAAATATATTCTGATAGCTTTCGACAAAAGATATTTGTTATCGGGCAAAAATTGCAAGCCCTGTTCCACCAAATTCAATGCCCAGTCGGAGTGAAAGCTTTTTTCGGCTTCGTCAATCTTTTTAAGCAGGTACAATTCCGACCTCGATAACAAAACCAGTTTATCAATTAATGTATCCACGGGAGGATAAAAATCGACCAAATCGTTTGCCCGGTCGGTGAGCTTTTTGCCCAATTCTGTATCACCATTCATATTGTAAATAGTGCCTAAAAGTTTATACGACGGGCCAAACAGGTTATTTGTCCGGATAATTTCCTGGAGTGTTTGTTCTGCCAGATCGGTGCGCCCGGAATCAAAATAGATTCTCGAAAGTTCGAAACCGGCGTAAATTCCAAGGGGGAAATGTCCTTGCCGGGTAGTTGTATTTGTGGCAATAGTCCTGGTTTTTAGAGATGTTATTCTGTTATACGACTCTTCTGCCAATTCATTGTTATTAAGGTTTTTATAACCGCTGCCCAAATAATACCAGGCAAGGTTGGCGTCAGCATTGAGTTCAGTTACCCGCTTAAAATTGTCAACAACTGCATTTGGATTTCCCATTTCAAGGTTCAGATATCCGTTGTAATAATTCCAAATCCAGCCGGTGTTATTTTTCTGAAGAGCCAGCTCGTAACATTTTGCCGCTTCTGCATAATTTGCGCTTGAGTGGTAAACCATTCCGAGCATTCCCAAATTTTCGGAAGTAGGTTTGCGCCTGGCTTTTTTATAGGTTTCAGCTATTTGTTCCCTTACCGGAATCGAAAGTGTTTGCGAACCTGAAATTTCAGGGATTTCGATGCCCGGACTGCTGATGAAAACAAATTTTACGATCAGAATCAGAAGTATTAAAATAACTGGTCCGGAGATATAAATTACCAACTTTTTATTTTTGTCCATCATCGATTCACATTAAGATGTCAAAATTATTAAAAATAGGGTGAAAACTCCATTCTTATTTGGATTGATTTGTTTGTGACAGAAATTAAAAGATAAGATAGTCCGTATGAATTTATTCAGTTGTAATTTATCAATGAGGCTGGTTTTCATAAAATAGCAAACTAAATATCCGAAAACTTTAATTTTGCGTTAAAACACACAATTCAGGCGGTTATCAGCCAAATACCCCCGTTTATACATTCAGCAGGGAGGTTTCATTTGGTTGTACTATGTTTGTTTCTGTGAAAATGTAAAAACATGAAATTCAACTTATAATAGAAAGGACAGGCTGTGGATTTCGGGAAGCAATGATCTGATTGTAATGGGCTCATCGGGAAATTATTCCACGATTCCTAAAGCGCCTATAATTAAATAGTACAAACAATTCAGGAGTAACCCTTCATTTAAGAAATTTTTACCATCAGGATTGGATGAATTACAGGTACTTAAAACGCCTTACGAAAAAATAACTGAGTTCGCAGGGCAATTCACTTTTAATTTTAACAGGGTTACCGAAGACAGCGATAATTCGGTATATTTTACCAATAAATTAGGATTGTATAAAATAACCGGAAATCAAACTGACGTGAAATTTCTGAGGTACATTGGCAATAATTTCGATATTGATTTTTATGGGAACGATACTTTGTTCAACTCCCCCGCTTCGCCAAACCGTTACAAAATAGTTTACACCGATTTGTTCGAAAAGGGAAAACCATGCGGTTTAAAAGTGTAATTGTATTTGCCGATGGAGATAGGAGGGAGTTAAACCAACAAATTCCGGTTTCCCCAATGCCAGATTTGCAGCGGAAAATCGGGATATGCTTTTGTAAAGATTTTGTATTTGGAAAGTTTACCCTCGTTATCCTGAAATTTAACTTCAACGGCATAACCTTTTTGAAACGAGGTTTCCACCACAAAATCAACTTCATTGCCATTGGCTGTTCTCCAGAATTTAATCTGATCGGGTTCCTGTTTTTCGAGTAATTTTCGAAATACATAATTTTCGAGTAAAACTCCCTTGTCCGCCCGCTGTTCAATTGGAGCAAAATAGTTAATCAATATATTTCGCAAACCCAAATCGTTGAAATAGACTTTGGGCATTTTAACCAGCTCTTTCCTGATGTTACTGTAGAATGGCCGCACCAGGCTGATATGAAAGCACTTCTGTAAAATATACAGGTAGTTTTCTATCGTGCTGTTGTTAATGCGCAAGGTGTTCGATAGTTCGTTAACGTTGAGCAGGTTTCCCGACTGGCTTGCCAAAATCATCAGCAAACGGTAAAATTTTTCTTCTTCATTAACAGCCGATTCCAAAATATCGCGCTTGATGTACGAATCCCTGATTTCCTTTAAAAGTTCCTTTTTACCGCCAAAATCGTTTTCCAGAACAACTGCCGGATAACCACCGTAGTTAAGGTATTCATCCATTAATGCCCAAAACAGGTTTTCATAAACCGACTTCTGCTTTTCTCTTTTTTGCAGTGAAATTAAATCGGCAAGCAATTCGGGTTTCCCTTTAAAATCAAGGAACTCGTCAAAGTCGAGCGAGGGCATCTGAAAAATCCGTTTTCTGCCGGCCAGCGAATCTTTAAAATTTCTGTCGATATAAAAAGCGCTGCTGCCGGTTGCCACAATCTTCACACGGACGGCATATTCGTCGTAAATCAGTTTCAGAAAACCGCTTGCATCCTTCAGGTATTGAATTTCATCAATCATCACGATAATCCGTTTTCCCTCGGCAAGTGGGCAAAACTTAAACAGGTTCTCCGGATCCTGATCAAGTTCGAGTAAAACACTTTTACGCTCCAAATTGATAAAAAAGACAGACTCCCCTTTTTGAGTTAAATCTTCAGCAAGTTGTTTCAGCAAGGTAGATTTCCCTATTTGCCTGGCTCCAATCAGAATAGTGAATTCCTTTTTGGGAATATGATTAATAATTTCGGTATATTTTTTTCTAATTGCCATGCACCAAAAGTACAAATTATTTTGAAGAATTTGATGAAACTATATAAAATATCCGATAATTTATATACCTCTATATGTAAAATATCCGATAAATTATGTAGCGCGGTATGCAAAATATCTTAATACGGGTTTATTCAGAATTCAGCATCCCCAATCGTTCATTGTAATGAAACAGGTACTGTTCTTTTGTAGCTTCATCAAGAAACGATTTAATCACTAAATTTTCAACTTCAACCTGCTTTTTCAGGAAAGAGTCAAGTAGTTTAACGACTCTGTTTTCTGCTATTCCTGTTTTTTTTCCAAATTCTATGAAATCTGCCTTGCACGGATGGTGCAGCGAATTTTTAATCCGGCAATCCGACCAGTACCATTCTTTAAACAGTTCGTTGTCCAAAGCAAAAAAGCCCTCTTCGTCAACATGGATTCGGGTATCCATCAGGTCGTAAGCCGGACTTAAAACATAGTCGCCATTTGCAGTTTCCAATAAAGAGAAATTCTTTAAATGGGCGTCGCCATTTGAAAAAAGGAAATTAAAAACAACCAGTTTATAAAATTTTTCCATTTCAATTTTCCAGGGGCCAACGTACTTTTTAATCAATTCGGCAATACCTTCATAAGAAAATTCGTACTTGAAATTAACACCTGCATTTTCTTCTGTTTTTCCGGCTAACGACGCAAAATCTTCAATACCTAATCTTGCGCCATTTGTATCAATATCAAATCGTTTGGTAATATATGCCGCTTCTCCTTTGCTGAAAAAAACCAACCCATTTACAGCAGTTGGTATGCCGTACACCTGATTGGCAATTTGCATGGTCACATGTTCATTTGCCGGCGCCATAGCGATTTTCCGAAGTCCATTAGGTTTAGGCTTGAGGATGTAGGAGCCCTGTTCCTTTCCGATGGTTAAACGGAGACTGTTTTTTTCAAGCAAAACAGAATATTTTTCCTGCGCCCCGGAAATTGAAATTCTTTTTCTGTTTTGAATGAATTTATCCTGATCGTCCCCATCAGTTTCAGGAGCATTGTAGGGTAAGATGTGACTGACTTTTCGTGAGGAAAACATCCTGCGCAAAAACAGAGTGCTGTACGTAACATATCCTTCTGTTAATAATCCCGGACAATTTCTGATTTCCATAATCTTCTTTTAAACAATTGGTTTGATGGTTACTGCGCCAATGGTATCGTATTGTGCAGTGGCTAACAGCAAACCAAAAAAATCATTTTCATCAATTTTTAATTGCCTTTGTTGTACCGTTCTGTTTGTCCCTTCAGATAACATATTATAGAAAAAGGGGAATAAATATTCACAGTTGTGTACCGGTTGATTCTTTGGCAATGTCAAGCTAATTGCCGGTTTTGAATTATCGGTGAAATATCCTGAATCGTACTTAAACTCGTAAGTACGATTGTTGCTTTCGGTTAGCTTTCCCACCAAAACACCGTTGCGATATATTTCGGCGCTTCTCATTTACCAAGGTTTTTTAGTTCCAGTTTTATTTCCAAACCTAATACGTCGGCAATTTTCTGTAAATTTTTTAAAGTGATATTCCCTTTGCCGCTATCGAACCGTTTTAATGTAGCAATTCCAACCCCTGTAAGTTCAGCAAGGTACTCCTGATTTACTGCCAGAATATCTTTTCTGGCTTTTATTGATCTTACAATTTCTTCGTTTGTCATCTTAATATGATTTTTCGGTATCATAAATGATACTAA
The DNA here is from genome assembly GCA_009773765.1 of Prolixibacteraceae bacterium. GTDB lineage: Bacteria > Bacteroidota > Bacteroidia > Bacteroidales > Prolixibacteraceae > Draconibacterium. Next base: position 58,350 of record WTWZ01000010.1, read on the forward strand.
TGGATAAAATTACGATATATTTGATGAACAAACAAGCAATATGTATCATTTATGATACTTTTAAGTGTTTTTAAAAAATAAATTCATTCTTTTTAAAATTATCATCTAACTTTATTCGCCATAAAAACAACCATTTTGAACAGTAGAAATATGCAAAATCAAAACAAGAAAATAGGATTTATCGGTTTGGGAGTGATGGGAAAACCCATGTCGCTAAACTTAATCAAGGCCGGATATTCAGTCATGGTTTTTGATCTCAACAACGATGCAGTAAATGAAGTTGTTATGGCTGGTGCTGAACGAGGCAACTCACCCAGTCATGTTGGAGAGAATTGTGAAGTGATTATTACAATGCTACCCAATTCTCCGCAGGTTGAGGAAGTGATTACTGGTAAAAACGGCATTTTGGAAGGAGCAAAACCCGGTTCGGTTGTTATTGACATGAGTTCCATTTCGCCAATTGTTGCTGTTAAGGTGTGCGAAATTGCCTCCGCGAAAGGAGTGGAAATGATTGATGCTCCGGTAAGTGGTGGCGAACCCAAAGCCAAAGACGGCACGCTGTCGATTATGGCGGGCGGAAAGGCAGACGTGTTTCGGTAAAGGAAATCCTGCTTTCGATGGGAGCATCGGCAATACTTATTGGAGAAATAGGGAGCGGAAATATTGCCAAGTTAGCCAATCAGATAATGGTGGCGCTGCATTTGGCGGCCATGTCGGAAGCCATGGTTTTTGCTGAAAAAGCAGGAGTAGATTCAGAAAAGGTATTTCGCGCAATACGTGGAGGATTGGCAGGAAGCACTGTTCTTGACGCCAAAATGCCGCTGATCCTGGAACGCAACTTTAAACCCGGAGGCCCAATAAGAATGCACACAAAGGATCTTTTGAATGTCAGGGATACCGCGCTTGCAATTGACGCGCCAATCCCTTTAACCACGCAGGTTATGGAATTTATGAAAGCACTGAAAGCCGATGGAAAACAGGAGCACGACCACGGCGGAATTATTCAGTATTGGGAAAAACTGGCGCATGTTGAAGTGAAAAGGAAGTGAACTAATGATAAACCGCTACTTCGTTTTTTTTCTGGTTGGCGCTCAAAATATAGTCGGTATTTCCGGAAGCAAAAACCTGTGTTTGAGTTGGACCGGCATCCTCTTCAATAACTTCCCGTGAAAATTTACCAGTTGCAAAATCGGTAACTTTAAACATATCGAGTGTGAAAGATCCTCTTCTGTTTCCCACAATAATCACAGGTTCAGCATTCACAAAACCGCAACTCAGTCCGTGCCCGAATGACAGTGAATCACTGAATTTCAGTTCCCACTGCTGGCCATTGCGTTTGTAAACATTGAGCGCCTCGCCGTGAAAGGGTTCGATGGTTACCAGTTCTTCCACATCATCTCCATCCAGATCGATAAAGAAAAATTCGCTGACTTCCTTTTCAAACAACGATTTTTTCACCCATTTATCCCCGGGTTGCTGCTCAAAATAAAAAATCCCGTCAACGCCCGACATGCAAACGGTTTCTTCGCCATTAATTTGCGTCCGCAGCATTCCGTGATTCCGGGTCAGGGTATTGTCGATCATTTCCGGTTTCAATGGCAGTTTGATATCATCTTCCAACCGAATCAGGTACATTTCGCCGGGTTTTGACCAATCGCCTGGGTTTTCCTTGTATTTGCTGACCGAAGCTGCAAACATGTAGTTTTTCCCGTTCCGGTGAAGGATTTCACTCCGATGGGCAAAAGGCAGATCCATTACTTTTTGGGTTTCCCATTTATCACCCGACCGGCGATGCATAAAAACTCCTGCTTCAGCCCCAATAAACGGCGGGAATAATCCCATGATGGAAAAGAAAAGATCGGGATTTCCGGGCACAGGGATAAAGCTCATTACACCGCCCGGACAACCGGTTATAAGGCTTGAATCGCCGGAAGTAAGATTGTACAGATAAACCTCGGGTTTTGTTTCAGAACCGGCAGCTACAAACATCTCCGAACCAATCTTGAAGGCATTTGCAGTATAAACTGATTCAATATTCAGTATTACTTTTTTCTTCATATCGTAAATTTAGCTGATTATTATTTTGATTTTCAATTCAATATCCATTTAGTTTTCAGAAGAATAAAATTAGCAAAAAACAGTGTATATAATCCAAACCACTGTCATTGCTGTAAATCCGATAACCAAAGTTCCCAGGGTATGCAGTTTGTATCCGGTTTTAACATTCATGTCCGACATTTGGGTAACTACCCAGAAAAAGCTGTCGTTCACTTGCGAAACGACCATTGAGCCAGCGCCAATCGCCGAAATAACAAGCGCTTTTTCTAGCGGGGAATCAAATCCTAAAATGCCCATCAAAGGAGCCATTACCGATGCTGTTGTAATAACCGAAACCGTTGATGAGCCCTGGGCGCTTTTTAACGCCGCTGCAATTATAAAAGGTAACCAGATACTCAAATTTATTTCCGACAAAGAACTCCCCAAAATGTCTGCAATTCCCGAGTTGCGCAACACCATTCCAAATGAGCCGCCAGCCCCGGTAATCAGAATTATTACTGCCGAGGCCAGCAGGGCTTTTCCAACCCATCCCGTTGTTGAAAGCATGTTCCTGTCGAAATTTTTGGGTAGCCTGAAAGCAAGAAATACGCCGATGATTAACGCAATCACCGGTTCTCCGATAAATCCGAAAAAAGTTTTGCCAAATCCGGTTCCGAGCGGATTGGTCGGAAAATCGGAAACCGACTTTAAAACGATTAACAAAATCGGAATAATGATTGGAATAAAAGCTTTAAATGCAGAAGGGGCTTCCTTAATTTTTTCGATTATCTGCTCTTCACTTTCGTTGGGATTTGGGTCGATATAAATTCTTGAGGCAAATTTAGTTGCAAAAATCCAAGCCGCGAAAACGGTAACCGAACTTACAACTAAACCAACCATAATTACCAACCCGATATCGGCCTGCAAAATACCTGCGGCTGCTATCGGTCCCGGCGTTGGCGGAACAAGGCAGTGAGTAATGGTAAGTCCCAGGCTGAGAGCAATTGCCGGTCCTGCCAAAGAAATTTTCGCCCTTTTTGAAAGCGCACGGTTTAACGGCGATAATATTACAAATCCTGAATCTGCAAAAACCGGAATCGACACAAAATAACCAAGAAATGCCATGGCCAGCGGTACATGTTTTTCACCAACCAAATTCAGTATTTTTTTGGCCATAATATATGCCCCTCCCGATTCTTCGAGAAAAGTGCCGATAATACAACCAGCAACAATTACGATTCCAATATAACCGATGGTATTTCCAAAGCCCCCGTTAACCGATTTAATAATTTCGGGCAGCGGCATACCCGAAAGTAAACCGAAACCAATTGCTGCCAAAAGCAATGCAATAAAAGGGTGAAGTTTGAATTTTGTTGTCGAAACAACTATAAACAAAATACAGGCAAGCAATAGGATAACTAACATAAATTCAGTTATAAACCGGTTATTGAAATGCAGCCAAAGTCAAAATCAAAAGACATTACAGAAACTGCATTTAAACGGATTGAAAGATATTCAATATTTTTCAATTGATTTTGTATTTATTTTAATTAGAACTATTTTTTCTGAAAACGATTATTTTAGCATTACACTAAAAACGGTAAAACAGCTTTCCTTTTTGCCGGATAATCTGCAAATTCGTTGCGGTACCATTTGTGGTGGCCGAGCGCGCGGGGAACCAGATTGGCCAAAGTCCAAATTAAAAATGCCAGCGCCGGCAAACTTAAAGTCACGATAAAGAAACCCAGCCAGGTTATAATTTCACCCAGAAAATTAGGGCACGAAACAAACCGGAAAAGCCCGCCGTAAGGAATTTTATAACCTGTATTTTCACCTTTCCGCAGGTTTATCAGCAAAGTATCGTGGTACTGATTTATAATAAATCCGGCGAGAAATACCACAGCGCCAATAAAGATGCGCAAATCGGTATTGAAGTCAATTTTATCTTCGGGAACAAAACGGGCCAGCCAGTAGCCATTAAAAAAACCATTAACCAGGTTGAAAAAAATAGTCGGCCCCATAATTACAACCGGCATTTTTTTCCCTTTGGTTTTCAGCCTGAACGGATAAATGATTGCCCGGTTAAAATAGTGCCACACCCAAAGCGCAAAAGCCGTAAGTAAAGTCAGGTTCAGCCAGTTGGTTGTAAGTTGCGCAAAATAAACAAATACCAGCAAAGCAGGCAGTTCCATTATCAGCCAGCCATGCCGGTTGTTAATCATTGGTCCCCGGTTGGTATTTGAATGTCGTCCGTACGGCTGGGGAATTTTAAGCAAGACAATAAATGTAATTACTCCAATGCCAATCCAAATCCAGCAAATCAGGTTAAAAATATCGTGCGCCATAAGGTGTTCAGTTTAAATATTGAGCCCACTAAAAATTGAAACCATAAAAATATTCATTTTCCTTTAACTGTCAATTATACGCAGGAATTTCTCCGCAATATCCGGCTTCAAGTACTTTTTGGTTCAAAACGTCAACCGGTTCAATTCCGGTGGAACCATTCAAAAAAGGGGTTGGGATTTTTAAAATACAAAAGTACCCACCGACCCGCTTATAAGTGAAGATGTAAACACTTCATTTCCAACTTTTAAATTGAAGTTCTTTTCGGACCCCGAATCATTCAGCACAATGACAATAATTTTTCCATCGGGTGTTTTGAAAGCAACATTTAGCAAGCTTGCCGGAATATTTGAGTCGATTCGCACCGAACCCGGACGCACAAATTTTGAAGCATGTGCAACAATATAATATGCCGGTTCGCGGGTGACCAAATCTCCGTTGATGGTCAAAGCTCCCAAACATCGGTCGCAACCACCGGGAGTATGCGGTTTTTGCTCAGGGTCGGCGGCCAGGTTCCATTTCAGCACGGTTTTGCACCAGTTGCGCGATGCCCCGATTATGAGGTTTTTGATGTGCCACCTGAAATCGCCGCCAAAATTGCCGGGCGCTCCAATCCACTGTTCGGTGAAATAGAGGTTTTTATCGGGGTGTGCTTCATGTACCTGGCTTACATTCTCAATCACTCCGCCATACAGGTGAAATGCTGAACCGTCAATATATTTTGCAGCCTCCGGGTCGTTTAAAATGGAAATCGGGTAATCGGGCCTGTCGGCATTGTGGTCGTAAATAATGATTTTGGTTTTTACTCCGGCAGCTTTAAAAGACGGTCCCAGGCTGAGTTTTATAAAATCGGCCTGTTCGTTTGCGGGCATCAGCAAACTTGGATTGTTTCCCGGGTGAAGCGGTTCGTTTTGTACCGTAATCGCATCGATTGTTATTCCCTCTTTTCCCATTTCCTCAACATATTTCACAAAATATTTGGCGTATGCACCGTAATATTCAGGCTTTAAGCTGCCTCCAATGCTGGAGTTGTTTGTTTTCATCCAGGTTGGCGGCGACCAGGGCGAGGCCATGATTTTAATTTCGGGATTGATTGTCAGGATCTCTTTTAAAACCGGAATCAGAAATTTGCGGTCGGGTTCGAGAGAGAACCGTTCCATATTTACATCGGTTTCGCCTTCAGGTAAATCGTTGTACGAAAATACTTCGGCATCCAAATCCGAAGCACCCAGACTGATTCTCAGGTAACTGATTCCTATATTCTCTTTGTCGAAAGCGAAAAGTTCGGTCAGAAGTTCGTGGCGTTTTGCAGCAGACATGTTATTGATGTGAAAAGCGCTGCCGCCGGTAAGTGTGTAACCAAAGCCGTCCATTTCCTGAAATGTTTTTTCAGGCTGTACTTCAATGGTTGGCAGGCTGTTATCAGTAGCCACAGAAATACCAGTTTCCTGTTTTTCGAATAAGGCTGATTTATCGGGTTTGGTGAGGTAAAACAACATCTCTGCGGGTTTTTTGGGATTTTCTGTGCATTTTGATCCTACGCTAAGGAATACAATAAAGGTAAAAATGGCAATGTACAAAAATTGATTTTTCATTATGATTAAATTGAGTTGGGTGGTAAAAATACTTAAAACCCAACAACAACACAATTGATATTGGAAGTGGTATTCGAAAAAATAAATCTGAAAACAGCAAAATTATTACGTAATATTGTACAAATGCAAGTAGAGTTTATACAAAAGCTGACAAATATTGTTGAAGCCAATCTGGCAAACGATAAATTTGGCACCGAAGAATTGGCCAAAGAAGCCGGTATGAGCCGCTCGAGCCTAAACCGGAAGCTTAAAATAATCTCAAATCAAAATGTCAGCCAGTTTATTCGCGAGGTAAGGCTGAAAAAGGCAAAGGAACTATTGCTGAATGAAGATGCTACTGCAGCAGAAATCTCATACCGTGTAGGTTTTGGCAGCCCAACCTATTTCAACAATTGCTTTCGCGAATATTTTGGGGTGGCGCCGGGTGAACTTAGAAACCGCGAACCTGAAAGCGAACCTGTAAACAAACCGGAAGAACAGCCCGTTGAACATATCCTAATAAAGTCAAAACGAACCAAAATCCTGATTGGACTGGTCGTTTTATTAATCATTCTGATTCCGGTTTCGGTTTTCATTACCAATAAAATAACTCTGTTAAAAGATACAATAAAAGATAAATCAATTGCGGTTATTTCATTTAAGTACCTGAGTGATGAAGCTGATAAACAATACCTTGCACATGGTATGATGGATGCCATTCTGGCCAATCTGTCGAAAGTAAAGGATTTGCGCGTTGTTTCGAATACCAATTCCGATCAGTACAAAGAAAGCAACAAATCAGCCGGTGAAATCGGGAGGTTGGAAAATGTTGCCTACCTTCTCACAGGAAGCCTGCAAAAGAACGATAACCAGTTCAGGTTAATTTTACAGTTAATTAAAACCAGCAATGAAAGCAATGTTTGGTCTGAAGTATTCGACCGCGACTGGAATGATGTATTTTCAGTACAAAGCGAAGTAGCCGAGACTGTTGCCAGACAATTGCAGGCAATAATTACACCGCAGGAACAGCAACTTATCCGAAAAACACCAACGTCTAATTTAACAGCTTACGATTTTTACGAAAGAGGGATTGATGTATTGGAGAAATATGAAAATGGGAATAAACGTGACTCAATTGATTTGAAAAAAGCGCAGCAACATTTTCAAAAGGCATTGGAGTTGGATTCCACTTTTGCATTGGCATATACCGGTTTGGCAGCAGTTTGCTACTTGAAGTATTACTGGAAAAATTTTATGTCTGAAACTTTTATGGATTCTGTTTTAATTTACGCAAACAAGGCGCTTGTTTTTGACCCGCAGTGTGCTGAAGCTTATTTATACAGGTCCAGGGTATATAATCAAACTTCCAAAAAAACGGAAGCTTTGAAGGAGGTTGACAAAGCCATTCAATTAAATCCAAACTATTACAAGGCATACATGCTTCGGAGTGCCATTTTCAGGTATGAACAGGATTATTTTGGTGTGATTAGCAACTATTATGAAGCGATGCTTCGCATTCATGCATCACCGGATTATTTAAGAGTCTTTTGTAATATACTTGTAAATTCCGGATATTCTGATTTGGGAAGAAAGTATCTTCAGCAAGCCCTGGAACTGGATGGAGATTCAGCATCACATTTACGCTGGTTAGCAGGTTGTGATTCAGAATTATCAGGAAATTGTAAAACTGGGTAGGGGGCACGAAGATCTGTATAGTGCTCAATTTGATATGGCAGAGATTTATGCTTTGTGGGGCGATAAGGAAAAAGCATATAATTGTTTGGATATAGCAATTAAACATCCACTCTATCCCAGGTGGTGGGTAGTCTTATACAAATATGTGCCTTTTTTTGACAGTATCCGCCAGGAACCACGGTTTCAGGATATACTTAAAGAAGTGGAAGCCAAATACCAGGTTAATCATGAGGGGGTTGGGAAATGGCTGGAAGAAAAGGGGCTGCTGTAAATAAATAAATACCATTTAATCCTTTATTATTTGTCTCCTGGGCAATAATTTCAATCCCTGCTCAATTATTTCAATCATTTGTCACGTTTTTCAATCTTTCGGACTATAATTTCTATGTGGCGCCCGCCATATTGTTCGAAATTTGAATAAAAGATATAAGCATACATTTATACCATTTTTGAGAATTGTTAAATGCTTATTTCTCTGGTTTTTAACTTAAGTTATTGAAATTAATTGACAGTACTGGGTCGTTCTTAATAAACAACCCGGCCAAATTTTAACCGGGTTGTTGAGTAAATTTTTTGATTGTTTAACCAGGTAAAGAAGTTACAGCTTCTGAAACCCAAAATCCTTGTAAAAATATGAAAAAGGTTCCAATTTTATTTCAGCAGGCCACATGAATATTTTCAGCAATTCCATTCATTGAATGTCTTTTAATGATGGAATGATACTTCAGTTGTATCATTTGGGATTTGGATGTTGAAAAATACTGTAATCAACTTTTGTTGATTAAGGGCTTGTTGTGTCAATTGGGATTTGGCTGTTAGACTTTAACATGCAGTCAATCATATCTTTACATTGATGGTGAACATCAGAATAAATAAAAGTTCATCAAAAATGGAAGGTTATGAAAACAAAAGCATTTTTTGCGTTATGCATATTAATATCAACTTTTGCAACAGGTCAAAATCAGGATGAGGAAAAAAATCCGCGAGAAAAAGTTATTCAGGTTACCACTGTAATTACGGAAAATCCACCGTCGGTTTCATTCAAATGGAATCCGGTTCCCGGGCATTTTAACATTGAGATTTTCAGGAAAAATAAGAACTCATCAAACTGGGGAAGTGCAATCGCAATATTACCAACCAGCGCAGTTGAATATACCGATAAAAATGTGGAACCCGGAATTGAATATGAATATGCAATCAAGGCAAAATGGTGGATGCCCATTGAAACTTATGTAACTGCCGGAATAAAATGCAAGGAAATTGAATCTCGCGGTAAAATCATTCTTCTGATTGACAGCGCTGTTGTAACGGGTCTGCAAAATGAATTAAAACGATATGAATCTGATTTGATTGGAGATGGCTGGGAAGTACTTCGCAAGGATATTTCAAGAAATGCTTCGGTACAATATGTAAAAAGTATTATCCGCGACTTTTATCATTCAGATTCCGAAAATGTAAAAAGTGTTTTCCTGTTTGGGCATATTCCTGTACCATATTCCGGAATTAAAGCCTACGACGGGCATACCATAGAACATGACGGTGCCTGGCCTGCTGATATGTATTATGGAGATTTAAACGAAAAATTATGGGGTGATAAATACGTCAGTTGCACCACAGCAGCAAGGAATGAAAACTGGAATGTACCGGGCGATGGAAAATTTGATGTATGTATTTTGCCTGATAACGAGAATATATCATTAGCAATTGGACGTGTTGATTTTTATAACCTTCCTGCATTTCCTCAATCGGAAACCGAACTTTTAAGAAATTATCTGAATAAAAACCACGCTTTCAGGCACAAAATAATCAACCCGAAAATGCAGGCGCTTGTAGATGATAATTTTGGGATAAAAAATTTTAACGGAGTTACTGAAGCATTTGCTATCAGCGGATGGCGTAATTTCAGCGCGCTGCTCAATTTTCAGAACATAAAAAAGGGCGATTTTTTTTCCGATACAAAAAATGACAGTTACATCTGGGCGTATGGAAGTGGAGGAGGGACTTTCACCAGTTGTGTTGGAATTGGAAGCACAACCGATTTTGTAAACCAATCTCCGCGAACCGTTTTTACAGCTTTGTATGGCAGCAGGTTTGGCGACTGGGATTCGGAGAATAACTTCATGCGGTCGGCACTGGCATCAAACGGATGGATTTTAACCAGTTGCTGGGCAGGCCGTCCGCATTATACTTTTCACCAGATGGGCATGGGCGAAACAATCGGGCATTGTGTTCGTGCAACGCAAAATAATTTGAACAACAGTAATTATTACTCAGGGCAAACCAACAGGGGCACCCATACAAGTTTGTTAGGCGATCCTTCGTTACGCATGCACATTGTGCAACCTGTAAATTCGCTCAAATCGGCTGTTACAGAAATTAAAACGGTTATGCTAACCTGGAATCAGGCCGACGATAGTATCGTTGGGTATTACATTTATAAACTCGATACATCAACCAAAAAATATATCCGGATTTCGGATTCCCCGGTTGCAGAAACTTTTTTTGAGGATATTGATCCGGTTGAAGGAAACAACTATTACATGGTTCGCACACTTAAATTAAGCCATGTTGCCAGCGGATCGTACTATAATTTAAGCCAGGGCATTTTTGATACAATCCGTTTCGAAAAACAAACGCAGCCTTCTCTTGAAATCACAGCATCACAGGCAAATACCATGAATGAGGCCATTATTTATCCAAATCCGTCAACAGGTCATTTTAATATTTCATTTGGTTCGCTACCTGTTCAGCAGGCAACCATAAAAATATACAATCTTCAGGGCAAACTCGTGCATGTGGCAACTTTTGAAAACACTGCCCTTGAAAGGGTTGATATCGGAACATTACCAAAAGGAATTTATATCGTTTCAGGAATAATTGACAATAAAAATATGGTTACCAGAATTATCCTGCAGTAACCATATTCTCGTTTTTTAATTAATGTTGTTTTAGAAATTTACAAGGATGACAGTTTTAAGACTTTCATCCTTTTTCCACCCCCAGTTCCCCCCTGCATTTTGCACCAAACCGCCAGCTTTTCTGGTCGATGTCTTCAACGCAGGTACTTGAGCACATTACACATATTGTATTGGTACAGTGGTATAAACCAAAAGTGTTCCTTTAAGTAAATAACCTCACGTCAATTCAAGTTCAATATTCCAATTTGGTAAGTAACTTATTTAAGTATATTTTTGTTTTAATGAAATCACAAGTTGAATTAGAAAATAAACTTAAAGCTCTTAAGCCCTCTCTGGTGGCAAAATTTTATGTTGATAAAATTGGATATTTTGGATCGTTTGTCAGGAATGAACAAACTGAAAATTCTGATATTGATATAATTGTATCGTTTAATAAACCATTGGGTTGGGCATTTTTTGAATTGCAGGAGTTGCTTGAAAGCGAATTAAACAGAAAAGTTGATTTGGTTTCAGTAAAGGCCCTAAAAGAACAGCTAAAGGATATAATCCTTAAAGAGGTAAAGTATGTATGAGGGCAAAAGAAAGAAAATATGGATTTTACCTTGAAGATATGCTTGTTTCAATTGAAAGGATTTTTGAATATATTGGGGAATTTGAGTTTATTCAGTTTAAGCAATCATATATAGTTGTAGATGCAGTGGTGCGAAATTTGGAAATTATCGGAGAAGCAGCCAAGCATATTCCAAAATCGGTTACTGATAAATATCCGGAGGTTCCATGGAAAAGAATGATAAGTTTAAGAAATATAGTTACTCATGAATATTTTGGAGTTGACTATGAAATGATTTGGGAAATTGCCAGGAATGATTTGCCTAAAAACCATTTGGATTTAAAGCACTTAATAGAGAAAGAAAGAGAAAACAGGCAATATTAAACCATTTTCAGGATTTATTAATGATGATTAACTTTTACCCTTCATCTTTATCCAGTTCCTTCCTGCATTTCGCACAAAACCTCCAGCCTTTTTGGTCGATGTCTTCAGCGTAAGTACTTGAGCGCATTACACATATTGGATTGGTACAGTGGTACAAACCAAAGGTGTGGCCCAGTTCGTGGATGATTTCCTTGCGCAGGCGATCGGAAAGAATCTTGTCATCGGGTTTTAACCCGTAACGCTCGTTTCGCAAACGGTAGGAAGATGCAATGCCACAGCGGCCGTTGAGAAATGCCTGTCCAAAAATGAAGGTTAAAATCGGGATGAAAAGATCGACATTGCACACAGCAAGGGTTTTTTGGTTATCGGTTGCAAAACGGGCGTCAATTTCTTTGAGCAATTTGTTGGCATCGTATTGTTTTCGTGCAGGGTCGAAAAATTCACTTAAATCCAGATGTCCTTCACGGGGAAAAACAGGGGTGCCAAATTCCTGTTCCACTTCGGCACAAAAGTTAAACTGAAATTTATCCTCGAAATACCCAAACGAAATGATTACGATACTTTCAGGCTTCATTTTCCTGTAAGTTATTTGCCCTGTTTCAGGTTGTACTTTTTAATTTTATTGTACAGCGTTACCCGGTCAACTTTTAACGCTTTTGCAGTGGCAGAAATATTCCAGTTGTATTTGTTAAGAATTTGCTCCACATGATTTTTTTCAATATCGCCCAAACTTTCAAACGACGGTGTGGATTCTGTTTTTCCAATGGGCAGGTCTTTCAGTGTTATTTTTTTGCCGTTTCCCACCACAATGGCGCGTTCAATCATGTTTTCGAGTTCGCGGATGTTGCCCGGGAACGAAAATTCCTCAAGTCGTTTCAGCGCTGCCGTTTCAATTGTCATCACCGGGCGGTTCATGGTAGTGCAGTATTTTTTGATGAAATACTCTGTCAGCAGCGGAATATCTTCGATCCTTTCGCGCAAAGGGGGAACATTAATGTTTACCACATTCAGGCGGTAATACAAATCTTCGCGGAAAGCGCCGTTTCCGACCATAGTTTTCAGGTCGCGGTTTGTGGCGCAAATCACCCTGAAATCGGATTTAATTTCCTTGTTTCCGCCAACGCGCACAAAACTTTTCGACTCAAGCACCCGAAGTAATTCAACTTGCATTTTCGATGAAATTGTCGCAATTTCGTCTAAAAAGATGGTCCCGCTGTCGGCCATTTCAAACCTTCCCTTGCGGGTATATATTGCCCCGGTAAAAGCGCCTTTTTCGTGCCCGAACAATTCGCTTTCGAGCAAACTTTCCGAGAGTGCGCCGCAATGAACACTCACCAGCGGGAAATATTTTCGGGGCGAATTGGCATGAATAGCACGCGCCACCAGTTCTTTTCCTGTTCCGCTTTCACCTGTAATTATTACCGAGGCATTCGACTGCGCCACGCTTTCTATTTCGTGCAGAACCTTGTGCATGGCTTCGCTTTTGCCAATCAAATCCTCTATGTTTTCGAGCGAAACTACTTTCTCTTTCAGAATTTGGTTTTCCTCAATAAGCGAAATTTGTTTCGATGCATTTCTGATGAGGTGCGACAAATCGTCGGGATCGAAAGGTTTGGTTACATAGTCGAATGCGCCGTCTTTCAAAGCCTGAACTGCGGTGTCAACGGTGGCAAAAGCTGTCATCATAATTACGACAGCATCTTTTTTTATGGCTTTTATCCGTTTTAGCATTTCCAGCCCATCCATCCCCGGCATTTTAATATCGGTAAGCACAATATCAAAACTCTCAGTTTCCAGAACCGACAAAGCCACTTTGGCATCTTCGGCACAGGCTACGTGATACCCGTCTTCGATAAACCAGTTGTACAACGAATCGCGAACCGAGTTTTCATCATCAACAATCAGTATTGATATTTTTTTCATACTATATAGTTCTTTATTAAGGGCAATGTTAATGCAAATGTGGTTTCTTTTCCCCGTTCCGATTTCACGTCGATTTTCCCTTTGTGGCTTTGGGCTATTCCGTGTACAATGGATAAACCCAAACCAATTCCCGTGGTTTTTTCCTTGGTCGAAAAGAAGGGTTCAAAAATATGAGGGATGTCTTCAACTGCTATTCCAACTCCGTTGTCTGTAAATTCAACCGTCATATGGTTTTCATCGGGATTGAACGTGCGGACAAGAATTTCGCCGTTTTTGGCAACTGCTTCAGTTGCATTTACCAATATTGCCAGGCAGGCTTGTTTTATCTGGTTGGGAGAGCATGAAACCATGTCTTTTTTTGCTGCTAAATCAGAAATAAAATGAATATCACCAATTTTCAAAGTGTGGGCCATTAACTCGAAAGTATCAATCAGAATTTCGTGCAGGTGTTTTGGTTCAAACCCGTTCTGATCTTTTCTCGAAAAATCAAGCAACCCTTTTACAATATCGCCGCAACGTTTGGTTTCGCTTTCAATCAGCTTTAAATGTTTGAGCATATTATTAATTTTATCCTGGTCCAGATTCGGATTGCCAAGTTGTTTTTGCACTAACCTTGCATACACCAGAATACCCGAAAGCGGGTTGTTAATTTCGTGGGCAACCGATAACGATAATTTACCCAGCGATGCAATCCGTTCAATATTAATCAGTTCATTTTGTGCTTGCCCCAGTTCTTCCGTTTTTTTCTGAACTTTATATTCAAGTTGCTGCGACCAGTTTTCAAGTTCAAGGGTTGCTGATTGAATGTTGTCGAGCATTTCGTTAAAGGCTTGTGAAACCATTTGCATGTCCGAAAGTTGGTTGGGTTTAATATCCAGGCGTTTACTCCTGTCGCCACGGGTAAATGCCTCGCTGGCCAGAATTATCTGGTTAAGCGGGTATTTGATTTTTTTATTGGTGAAGAATATCAGCAAAAGAATGAGAAAAAAAGTGAATAGGGAAGCAAGCAGAAAAAAATCGGTGGTCGATTCTTTAAGGGCATTGTCAAGTCCCTGTAATGGCATTTTAATAATCAGCGAACCAAGTACCTGTTCGTCGGCGCTATGTGCATGACATGCTGCGGTATAACACGAAGGATTGTTTAAAATTGGCGATCTGACAAGTAAATTTCTCGATTTTGGGCTTCCGGGGTTCATAACACATTCGCTCGTGGCGTCAACAATTCTGTACGATTTTTTGAGGGGCGAAAACATTTCATCAATATTCTGGTGGCAACTGATGCAGTCGGGATTGCTGTGTAATGATGAGTCATTTAAAATGGATGTGTAGGCCAGGCTGTTGTTTTTATCATACATGCTCACATTGTCAATCCCCGACATTGTATTTATCTGGTCAAGGATTCGCTGGAGATTGGTTTGGTTATTTTCCAGCATCGACTGGTACAATGCGCCTTCTACAAGATACCCGATATTATTTCCGTTTTCGCTGATTACCGATTTCATATAATTTTCATTCACTGAGCGGAAAATAATCACAAACGCGGCAAAAAGAAAAAATAGTGAAACGACAGTGATTAATACAACCCGCCCGTAAATTGACGAACGGAACTTATAATAACTTTTTATAAAAGGTATTTTACTGAGATGTTTGCTGATGATTTTTTCTATCCAGATCATTGAATACGGTTTATGCTGATTTGAAAGACTAAATTAGTTTTTAAAATTGAAATTTGGCTTTTTTGGCGAGGTATGTTTAACACACAGCAGCTAAAACCAGTAGTCCTGTAAAAAATTGAAGCGATGTGAACGGCACACCGCTTCAAAATATCCACATTTTTGATATATCAGTTTTTCCCGCTTCAGTTTAAAAATTTATGCTGAAACTCGTCCCATATTTCTTCCGGAAGCTCGGCCAGGCCCTGGCCGGCGATTTCCCCGCCATCCTGCAAAACCACTTGTGCTGGCTGTGGCAGATATTTCGTTAATGAAACAGACAGAAAATCCCTGAATCTTTCCAATTCCTGTTTAGCCCAGTTAGTGGCGTCCTCAGCCAGATAATATGAATTTGTTTCAGCTTTCCAGTCCGAGGGTTTTATAGAATACATCCATCCCAGTTTATAAGGATCGGTTTTCAATGTTGCCTGATTTTCAAACACGCCGGAGTTAGCTCTTTGAATTTCGCCTGAAATTGGTGATAAAATCCGCAGGTTTTTCCCGTTTTTGTTGATAAGGGTTAAAACATCCCCTTTTTTAATTTTTTCACCCGGATTTTTGATATGGTTAATGGTTACTTCGCCGGTAAAACGGAGCAGAAAATCGTCAAGCCCCACTTTTGCTTCCCCGTTAGAGCCCAGATATGCCCAGGTGTGGTAATTGCTAAAAAACAAACCTTGTGGAATTTTTATTGAATCAGCAGTTATAAACCCTTCAAGTTTTCCGCTTTTTTCAAGTTGTTTTGTTTTTCTGTTCATTATCAGCCAGATTGGGACAAGTACAGCAAAAAATGAAATAATAACCAGGTATTCAATTCCCTTAGTCTCAAAAATATTGGTGTAAGTAAACCCTTCCATAATAATTTATTTTATGTTGATTAAATTGACAATTAAAAACTTAAATCCTGATTAATGTCCATTAATTGCCCATTTGGGCGGCTCATTTAAAACGGGCATCCGGCTGATTACCCACCTGAAAATCCAGATTTGGATAAGAATAATGGTGATACTTACTACTACTTCCATCCACGATGGAACGTATCTTACGGCAGCATCCCACCGGAAAGCAATAATGGAAACATTAAGCCGGTTTAAAATGATGCCCACAATTGTTATTATTGCCGCTATTCGCGATAAATTGATGTTGGAAGTGAGGTAACTGCGAAAATACAGCGCCATTGGGAAGATTACAAATCCAACCATTTCGAGTAGGTACCAGTAACCCATTTTAGTATTTAACAGGTTGTAGTGCTGTCCGTGGATAAATACAAGCAGTTGCATAAATAAGTAGGCAAACATAGCAAAAGCGCAAATTTTTGAAAGCGTGTTCACTATTCCTTTTCGAGCCTCTTTATCCTTTTTGTTTATTTTATCGGCAAATACCCGTTGACTGATAGAACCTTCGAAAATTACCATCGACAATCCTGCAAAAACACTTGAAACGAGAAATAAAATCGGTATAAATTCATTGTACCAAAGCGGATGAATTTTTTCCTTGGCCATCAGGAACAACGCGCCCAATCCTGATTGGTGCAAAGTGGAAAGGGTTATTCCGAAAATAACAGCGCCGATTGTCATTCCCGACAGAATTTTATGAATCCTGCGGCTGCCAAGCCATTCGGCAATTGCCGGTGAAAATTCAACAAGCTGGGCAACAATGTAGAGCATAAAATGCCAGGCTACAAGAAATAGCACTGAGTTTGCGCCAAAATTGTTACCAATTATCGGGTTGAAAATATTCCATGGTTTTCCCAGGTCGAGTACAAGGGCGCCGGCATAAAACATGTATGCCAGGAAACCATTCAGCACCGTCACCCTGACGATGGAGTGATATTTGTCCACCTTCAGAATATATACAATAAAGGTTAAAACGTATGCCCCGCCGGCAAATGCCACGCCAGTAACCACGTTAAATCCTTTCCATAAACCCCATGGAATTTCCTGATTTACATTTGATACTGATCCCAGTCCATTCCAGAACCGGTAAACAATTAAAACAAGTCCAACAATAATAATCGGGATTGATATAATATTAAACGGTGTGAACCATTTCCCCCGGGGTTTTAGCTCGCTGAGAAAGAATTTCCATCCTGCCGGACTTTCTTTATCACTTGTAATTAGGTATGTAGTACTACTCATAATCTTCGTCCTTTATCTGTTTTGATTTATTACTTTTTGTTGCCTCGTGAATACCAAGCAGCAACGTAGGAACCAGAACAAATACTGAAGGTACGCTGTAAAGGAATCCTTTTGTTAATGCCGGGTACGATGAATTCTGGAGTGTTGTGTTAAATCCAATTTCGTTGTGCTGAACCGGTGACAGGTACAAATATCCTGTGCCGCCTGCAACACTTTCACCATAAATTTTATCGACATAAACACCTGGGTTTTCGGCAATCCTTTTGCGTGCTTCTGCTATCAGTTCGCGACGTGCTCCATAAAACAAGGCAACACCACAAGTTTCAACACAAACAGGCTGCTCTCCTTTAATTATCCGGTCGTAACACATATCGCACTTCTGGATTTTTGGATTGGTTGAACTGTAATCAAATTTCGGCACATCGAACGGGCACGAAATCATGCAGTAGCGGCAACCCATACATTTGTTTTCCCTCCAGATAACAGGGCCTTCCTTTGTTTTGTACATAGCCTGAGTAAGACAGGCCGCAGCGCAGGCTGGTTCGTTACAATGCATGCACTGGTTGCGCACAAATATGTCGCCCTGAGGAGTGCTGTAACTGTTTACTGCACAACGTTGTTTCTCACTTGTTTTTCTTAATACACCAGATTTAATCTCATCTTCAGGCGCTGGCAGTCCGTGGGTTTCGGCACAGGCCAGTTCGCACGACTGGCAACCGACACAGGCAAAAGAATCAAAAAGTATCCCGTGAAATTCTGTTTTTTCATCGGCAGATGAATTGGAACCAGACGCATTAACTCCAATAATTGTCATGCCTGTAATACCGATGGTTTTAAAAAAATCTCGTCGATTTAAACTCACAACTTTAATTTTTAATTGTTATTTTTAGGTTTATTGATTTTTCATTTTGATATGCTTTATTTCTGGTATTGAATTACTTGGAAGTATCAATAAAGCGGGTTTGAAATTCTTCCCATACTTCAGGACCCAAATCGGCAAGTACGTTGTCTTTAAGCTCGCCTCCATCCTGAAGTACCACGTGCTGAAATACCACTGAATTTGAATTTGCCGATAAAGCCAGGAAATCTCTCAGCCGGGAAAATTCATCCTCAAGCCATTCCCTGTATTTGTCGAACATAAACATAAAACTTACTTCCCTTGCCCAGTTAACAGGTTCAATCTGATAAACCCACCCTTCGGCATAGGGTAAAGTGTTAATCTGGGAAGGATTAGTTAAAAGTGATTCATTTTGCTTTCTGATGAATCCCGAAACAGGGGAATAAAGGTTCAGTTGCTTCCCATCGCGGATGATGGTAAGTATTTTCTCGCCTTTTCTCACCTTTTCGCCCGGTGATTTCATTTTTAAACCGGTCAAGCGGCCTGTAATGTGTTTCAGAAAATCGTCAATACCGATTTTTACCATTCCATCTTGTTCCATAAAAGCCCAGGTATGTGTTTTGTCGTAATATAACCCGCGCGGCGCAGCTATTGAATATTCATTTAATGCCGGTGTTATTTCTATATCTTCACTTTCGATAAAGTTGCTTCTGTTACGATTAAATGCAAAAAGAAGAATTAAGAAAACGGAGATAGCTGCCAAACCAATTAAAATGATTAAACCTGTTGACATGGGCGGTGGATTTTTACCAGGATCGGACGGGGGGACAGGATTTGTAAGCGCTACCATATTTGCTGCTTTTTGAGCGCTCGACAGAATACTGTACCCTGAGTTTTTTGCCAGTTCCTGTCCATTTTCAGTTAAATAGGCCATAAAATCCAAAGCAGCCTGGTTCGTTGGTTTTTCTGCGGCAAGTGCATAAATATCACCACGTAATTCTCTTGGATATTTCCCAATCCATGCACCCCTTGTTAAAGCTGCCGGATTATCATAAAATTTTTCAAAACTGTCTAATCTTCCATTTTTGTTTTTATCAACCGGAACGATGATAATTTGATTTGTAAATGCATCTTTCCTGTCATTTAAAACATCGGCCAGGTTGCAAAATCCGATTGCATTTACATTTTGCTGAACAAGCGAAACGAGTTCTGCCGCTGAACCAATTTTTGCTGCGTTAATTGATGTTTCATCTGTTTTGGTAAATCGGGCAATTTTTGAAATTACATTCTGATTATCGGCAATATAGCTGTTAACCGGAGTATTTGGCGTATTATTAAATACCAGCGACCAATCCGCTTTTTCGGAAATCAGGCGGGCAAAATCATCCGCCGTTAATCCTTTTTTATTGATTTCTGCCAAAAGCGGATTTTTGGCGTTAATTACCGGAACTACCAAATCATGCCCAATTATCAATTTCCAGGCATTTACTTCGTTGGCTAAAATTGGGTGGTTATTCGCAAGCAGGTAAAGAGTTCCTTCTTCCATGGAGGTTTCTTCAGATTGTAAACGTAGTTCAATTTTCCGCCCAGGATTTAAATTGCCATATCCGGCCACCCAACTGGATGCAAGGTCATAGATTTCAGGAGAACTCACGATTTGCAAAGTTTGTTCTCTTTGTGGGTTGTCATTTTCAACACAATATACTGTTGTGTTGAAAAGTAAAAACGATAATACGAAAAGTGCGGAAATTAAAGTTTTCATAGTCATAATTTTTTAAAGATGTGTTCTATTGCTGTATTCTGTTGATTATTAGTAGAATAAACGGCTCGTATATGATAAACCAAATAGAGTGCCAAAAATGAAATAATGAGATAAGAAACAGAAATTCAGGCAGATATGGTGCTTAGTACCTGAAAGCTAAACACAGCGGACTGTTTAAAAAATATGCACAAAATATCAAATAATGAATTACGTCTCTCAGAATCAGCGCCGTACATTGATTGATTAAATATTCAACACTGTATAAATATTCAACAGGCTGTTTTATTTTTTTAGAATTGACAGGGGATTTAAAGATAAATTTTTTCAATTTCTTTCCAAACCAAAGCGCTGGCGCCAACAATTGCAGCGTCGCCTGATTTTAATTTCGATGGAAGGATTTTAATTTTGTTTTTATAGATCGGCAAAAGATGTTCTTCCATCGATTCTTTGGTGGGTTTAAATATAAAATCGCCGGCAGCAGTGGGCCCACCAAAAAGGAATATAGCCTCAGGGCTCAGGTAATGTACCGTGTTGGCCAGCGCCAACCCTAACCAAGCCCCGGTTTTTTGGAATACTTCAATCCCAATTTTATCTCCTTTTTCGGCAGCATCGAAAATCATTTTCGAATCGAGTTCCCGGTATGATTTGTCGGCCAGTAAACTGTCGTTTGCATTGTGATGGGCCAAAAGTTCAAATGCAGTGCGTTTCATTCCCGATGCGGAGCAATACGCTTCCAGATGCCCTAAAGCAGAGCATCCGCATGGCCGGCCACCCGGAATAAATGAAGTGTGGCCAATTTCGCCTGCAAAGCCATCACAACCGTAAACCAGTTCTCCGTTTACAACAATACCGCTTCCAATACCGGTCCCCAGGGTAAACATCACAAAGTTTTTCATCCCTTTGGCGCCGCCGTATATCATTTCGCCAATGGCGGCTGCGTTGGCATCATTAGTTAAAGCAAGCGCCGGCATTAACGGAAAATAGTTACGAAGCAGCTTAACCAGGTGCACAGCGCCTTTAAAGGAAAGATTAGCGGCATATTCTATATTCCCGGTGTAGTAATTTCCGTTTGGGGCGCCAATGCCAATTCCAATCACTTCAGCATCTTCATTAATCAGCGTAACTGATTTTATTAACTCGTTAATTGCTGCAGCCAAATCAGCGATGTACCTGTCAATATCGCCATGCGAAGGAGTTGGTATGTTGTCTTTCACCATTATATTTCCTGCCTCATCAACAACTCCAATGGCAGTGTTTGTTCCTCCAATATCAACTCCTATTGTAACTTTTTTCATTTTTAGCATAACATTTTTGGCTGTGAGGCTGCAAAATTAAAAATATTATACATTTCGCAGATACCCTAAGCTATTTATTTAGTTGTAAATTTGCACCCTGGAAATGAATACCATGCAGTGTTTGGCAAAAGCAACATTAAAGTTTCTGGGGTGGGTTTTGCTCATTCCGGTTTATATTTACAAGTATGCCATTTCACCATTTACGCCTGCTTCGTGCAGGCATGTGCCTACTTGTTCCGGGTACGCAGTTCAGGCAATAAAAATTTATGGGCCATTTAAAGGTTTTTGGCTTGCAACGCGTCGTATTTCGAAATGTCATCCATGGGGAACGCATGGCTATGACCCTGTTCCCACAAAAGAAAAAAAGGGTTCAGAAACAATGTGCCAAATCAAATAGTTATTTTGAAACACGAATAGAAAACCAATACCTGCGTTTGATGTTTATATTGCGGACAATTAAAAAAACTATCAAATGAGAAAAACAATTCTGCTTTTGGCATTTGCAATTATCATTGGCTCCTGCAATTCAAAAAAAACAAAAATCGGGGAGCCCGAAAATTTTATTACAGTAAGTATTTTACCTCAAAAAACATTTGTTGAAAAAATCGCAGGTAACGATTTTGTGGTAAATGTATTAATTCCACCGGGCACAAGTCCGGCGGCTTACACTTTGCTACCCTCGCAACTTGAGGAAATTTCGAAATCGGTCATTTGGTTTCGCATCGGTTATATTGGTTTCGAGCATTCATGGAAAGATAAAATAGAGCAGGCAAATGCAAATATGAAAGTGGTTGATTTGTCGGAAGGGCTTGATTTAATTACACAGGGAACCATGCAGCACGGCGGCCATATTCACCCGGTTGGCGTTGATCCGCACATTTGGCTTTCGCCCATTTTGGTAAAGCAGATGTCAAAACGCATTTTAGACGAACTTTCAGCGCTGAACCCCGGACAAAGTGCAAAATATAAAACCAATTACCTTGAATTTGTGAAAGAAATAGACCAGTTGAATTTGGAAATTTCAAATAAACTTAAACCTTTTGAAGGAAGGAAAATTATTGTTTTCCATCCCAGTCTTTCTTATTTTGTCCGTGATTACGGGTTATTGCAATTTTCGCTCGAAAGCGGCGGGAAAGAACCAACCCCGCAGCGGATGGCCGAATTGATTGACCTGGCTAAAAATGAAAAAATAAAGGTGATTTATATACAGGGAGAACTGGATCGCGACCATGCAAAGGTGTTTGCAGAAGAGGTGGATGGTAAAATTATCCAGGTTCGTCCTCTCGATCCGGCATGGGCTGAAAATTTGATGGAAATGGCCAACATTATTGTTGATAATTTTTAATGGATGCTTTGATTAAAATAGTAAACCTGACGGTAGGATATGATAAAACCCCTGTATTGAAAGGTGTAAACCTTGAAATTTTTGACAATGATTTCCTAGGTGTAATTGGCCCCAACGGAGGTGGCAAAACAACCTTGCTCAAAGCAATTTTAGGATTATTAAAACCTTTTGAAGGTAAAATTGAATTCAGAAATGATATACAGGGAAAGAAAAAACCCATAGGTTATCTCCCACAGGTTAGGCATATCGACCGCAAATTCCCGATAACGGTTTTCGATGTGGTTAAATCGGGTTTAATGATGTTAAATGGTTCAAAATCCTCGGTTTCTGTAAAACAAAGAGTGAATGATTTGTTGAACGAGATGGGTATTTTTGAAATTAAGGACAAAGCCATTGGTGAGCTTTCGGGAGGACAAATGCAGCGTGTTTATTTGTGCCGGGCCTTAATCAGTAATCCTAAAATTTTAATTCTCGATGAACCCGATACTTTTGTTGATAACCGTTTTGAAGGAGAGTTGTACGAAAAACTCAGGATATTAAATCAGGACATTGCAATTATCCTGGTTTCGCACGATATGGGAACCATTGTAAAATATGTAAAAACCATTGCCTGTGTGAATGAAAAACTGCATTACCACTCGAGCAACCAGATTACACAGAAAGATTTGGATGAATATAACTGTCCGATTCAAATTATAAAGTATGGCGAGGTTCCACACATTTTTTTAAAACATCACCATAAATGAGTACGGTAATCGAACTTTTTAAATACGATTTTTTTCTCAAAGCATTTGTTGCAGCGGTTTTTGCCAGTATTTCGTGTGGAATAATCGGCGGATATATTGTTTCGAGGCGCATTGTTTTTATCAGCGGCGGAATAACGCATGCTTCGTTTGGCGGTATTGGCCTGGCTTTTTTTCTCGGATTTAACCCAATTTTAGGAGCAGTAATATTTGCCATTTTCTCAGCGTTGGGAATTCAGTTTTTTACCAAAGTGGCCGAAATCCGTGAAGACTCTTCAATTGCTATCTGGTGGTCGCTGGGAATGGCGCTGGGAATTATATTTGTTTTTCTTACTCCGGGCTACACGCCCAATTTAATGAGTTATCTTTTTGGCAATATACTTACTGTAAGTGTTTTGGAGCTTTGGTTTATGTTCGCGTTAAACGTGGTGATTATTTCATTTTTTGCCATTTTTTTCAATGAAATACTGTACATCGCATTCGATGAGGAATTTGCAAAAACGGCAGGATTACCAGTTGGGTTCTTCAATTATTTAATCATGTCGATAATTGCGTTAACGGTAGTTTTAAATATCAGGGTAGTTGGTATCATTCTTATTTTGTCGCTGCTTACCGTTCCGCAGGCAACAGCCAATTTATTTACAAACAATTTTAGAAAGCTGCTGATTTTATCGTCGGTGTTTGCCTTTGCCGGGGCAATTTCGGGTTTGTTTATTTCGTATTTTCTCGACATTCCATCGGGGGCAGCTATTATTTTTACCCTCGTTTTAATGTTTGGTATCTTGCGGTTAATGAAAGTATTTATCTAATGATTTCACCACGGAAAGAAAAAATTTATTCCTGTCAGCCGTGTGGTTTTCAGTTTTCAAGTTTCGATGTACCGCGCATCTGCAGCAACTGTTTTGCCTGCACCGGTTGCGAAATTTATGTTTGCCCGTCGTGCAGGGAAGAAGTTGTAATAACCCCACCTGCAACATCTAATTTGTAATTTACATATTATCAGTACCGACCGTTTTTCGAAATTGTTTTTTATGGCTTTTATAAACATGCCACAAATCAGTGCTATCAGAAATGAAGTTTTTTATGGGGAAGTACTTCCTGCGCAGGTTTGCAACTTTGAAATTTACTCTCTTTCCACAGTTCTGGTTGGAAATGAAAATGCAAGCAAGCGCGAGTCGAAACTGACTTCGGTAACTTTACCTTCTTTGTTGGTTTCGTAATTTAACTTTTCGCTCGATAGGTTTGCCACAAATGTAAGTCCGGCTTTTGTAATTTTACTGAAATTCAGCTTTTCAAAACCGGTTTTTTCCTTAACAACATCCACTAGCAATCGTTCTTCAAGAACCGGCTCATTATAAATGGGACGCGCCAATTTAACAGGCACTAATTCTGCTTCAGGCAACTGGACAGAAAAAGATGCAGTTATTGTTTTCAGCGGTACGGGTATTGCTTCATCCATTCTCCGTAAGGCAAAATCATCGTTAAGCAGCCTTCCCTGCGGGTTTTCGCGGATGATTTTCGTTTGGGTTGGCTTAATCCCTTTCTTTTTAACAGTAGGGGTTACCGGTTCTTCTTTAACCGTTTCTGGTACTTCCTGATTTTCGGTTTTTACAGGCGCATCCTTTACAACCTGCAAATTTTCTGATTTTCCGGTTTCCGGTTCAATGGTTACCAACTGATTTTCAGGATTTGGATTATTTGAAGTATTTTCAATAAAAAAATAAACAGTTAGCGCAACAATTAGAACTGCTGCCACACGCGAGGTCCAAAGTAAAACTGTTCTTCCGGTAGACCGGCGGTAAAGTTCGTTTTTCCTGCCGAAAACAATGGTTTGGTCAGGCCGAAGTTTTGTTTTATTGAAAAGTTCAACCTCTTTTTGTTTTTCTGGATGAGTGTAAAGATAGTTTTCAAATTCAGTTTTTTCAGAAGCAGAAATTTCTCCTTCCAGACTGGCAATTGCTGCCTGGTTAAATTCGTTCTCAGCATCGAATTTTTCTTTAAAAAGAAGTTCTTTTTTATTGAAAGTAATTTCTTCGTGCCCGATTGAAACAGTTTCAAACAGCGATAATTCTTCTTTCAGGTCGGGATTCTGCTGAAGAAATTCAATAAAATCGTCAACCATTTTTTCATCGAGATTTCCTTCGAGGTAATCGATAAAAAACGGTTCGTAATTATTTCTGCTAATTTTCATCTCTTCTTCTTCTTCTTTCTCCCCTCCTTCGGAGGGGTTGGGGGAGGCCTTTAAACCACCGCCTCCATTCTTCCAATATACTTTTTCAAAAACACCCTCGCCCTGAAAATGTAAACTTTCACCTGCGATTCGTTTAAATTTGCCATTTCGCCAATTTCTTCATACGAGTATCCTTCGTAATCGCGGAGCAGCAAAACCATACGTTGCACTTCGGGCAGCCGGCCTACAGCTTCTTTTAAAACTTCGCCCAAATCAGAATAATTGTTTTCATGGCTTTGTTCAGACAGTTTAAGTTCTTCAGAATAGGCCGATCTTTTGTCTTTGCGGATAATGTCGATCATTGTATGATAAGCAGTTGTAAACAGGTACGATTTCACTTTTTCGAAACTCACGTTTTCGTGGTTTTTCCAGAGTTTTTCGTAACTGTCCTGCACAATGTCCTCAGCTTTGTGAATATCCCTGATACTCTTTAAAATAAACCGGTACACCCGGTCAGAAAAAAGTTCGACCGACTTGTTATATTCGTTTACTGTCATTCGTTTTCTGAGCGCTTTTCACTGAATATGACGATTATGTTTTCAGTATGTTACAGGCGTATGCAAAAAAAGCCCCGGTTCCCCGAAGCTTTATAGTTTTTGATATGATTTCATTTCTCCTCTCCTTTGGAGAGGCCGGGAGAGGCTTCTTCTTACAATACCGTAACCCACCCGTATTTATCCGGCTCGTCGCCATACTGAATTGCTTTCAGTTTATTGTAAAGCTTTTCGCTGATTGGGCCGGGTTTGCCGTCTTTCGAAAATATATACGAAATGTTGTTGTCGTAATCATCAATTTTGCTAATCGGGCTGATAACCGCGGCTGTTCCGCAGGCGCCGGTTTCTTCGAAAGTGGCCAGTTCTTCCACCGGAACCTGACGGCGTTCCACTTTCATCCCCATTTCTTCGGCCAAAACCATCAGGCTTTTATTGGTGATTGATGGTAAAATCGATTCTGATTTTGGTGTGACATAAGTATTGTTTTTAATTCCGAAAAAATTGGCAGCGCCACATTCGTCGATGTATTTTTTTTCTTTGGCATCGAGATAAAAAATGTTTGAATAACCCATTTGATGCGCTTTTTCACCGGCAACGAGGCTTGCAGCATAATTTCCGCCAACTTTGTATTTTCCCATTCCGAGCGGCGCCGAGCGGTCGAACTGACGCATAATAACAAATGGCGTTGTTTGAAATCCTCCCTTAAAATACGGGCCAACCGGGGTAACAAAAAGTATAAACATGTATTCTTTGGCGGGTTTTACGCCAACTTCGGCGCCTGTTCCGAACAGAAACGGACGAATATAAAGCGATGCCCCCGACTCGTAAGGCGGAACAAAGCGTTCGTTCAGTTTAACGGCTTTTATACAAGCCTCTTTAAACGTTTCTATCGGCAAACGCGCCATCAAAGTTCCATCACTTGAATCCTGCATACGAAGGGCGTTGTCTTCCATACGAAAAATCCGGATTTTGCCGTCCTTTCCCCTGAAAGCTTTTAGTCCTTCAAACGATTCCTGTCCGTAATGCAAAGCGGTTGAGGCAATGTGCATCGGGAAATATTCGCTGTCGCTCACTTCCAGTTCGCCCCACACGCCATTTTTATAGTTACACCTGATGTTGTAATCGGTTTTTATGTACCCGAATTCAAGGTTGTTCCAGTCGATGTTTTCCATTTGTTGAATTTTAAAGTGATTGGATTTTGCGAAAATTGCTGCTTCATCCAAACTGTCGGCAAATTACGAAAATTTTACGTTTTACAAGTAAGACAATTGTCAGGGAAACATTATGAGGGGCTTTTAATCTGTAAAAAATACCCGTTGTGTTTTCTGATATTCAAAACCGAATCATCCTGAAACATCAGATACTGTCCTTTTATTCCGGTTAAAATACCCTTAATTTTCGGGGTTTTATCGAACCCGATGCTTTTAATATTTTTTGGGAATGAAAGTACCGGGTAATCAATTTCAATGACTTCGTTATTGTGTTCAAAATATTTTTTCAATTCTGATGGCAGCAGTTGGTAAACCTTTTGTTTTTCGTCTAAAAGACTGATATTTTGAGCGACTTCGTTTTTCAACATTGCCCGCCAGTCGGTTTTATCGGTAAAATATTTTTTCAGGAAAACTTCAATTACACCTGCGATGTGCCGGTTGGGAGTTGTGGCCAGTTTAATGGCTGAACTTGCACCCTGGTCGATCCAGCGGGTTGGCACCTGGTGATAGCGGGTAACGCCCACTTTTACATCTCCGGAAACCGCAAGATAAACATGGTGGTCGATGAGGTCGTGTTTTTGGGCCCATTCCATATCGCGGGCAAATCCGAGGTGTGCTTTGGAAAGTTCGGGCCTCAACACCGACTCGCTGGCTTCGGGCGCGGTTTGCAAACAGTTGTAGCAAAATCCCTGGCTGAATGATGTTTTTGTTTGCTTTCCACACGAAATACAGTTGATTTGCCCGGTGAAATTCATCGATATTTCCTTGCCAATCAAATCGTTCATCACAATTTCGTTTTGGCCCACTTGTAAAAAGTAGTTTACAGGAGTTGCATATTCCGCCCGCATTTTAACGATGTTGCCTTCTATTTGCATAAATTTTTGTTTGATATTTTAAACAGGGGAAAAGTACAAAAGTTTTTTACCGAATAAGGCAAAATGAGGACTCAACAACGATTTGATTTTTTATCTGTGAGAATATGGCCAGAAAACTCAAGCTACCTCGCCAACGACCACCACATAATTTTTGCCGTATTTTTTGGCACATTTCGGGCAGGTGGTGTACCACATGTATTCCTTTTTCATCGACAATCCTTTGTTTTTGGCTTTGATTTCGAAGTCTTTCATCCATTTTCCTGTATCCTGAAAAGGGCCTTCGTAAACTTTGCTGTAAAATTTCCCGCTTAAAGTAACGTTTTCAGCATCAGGTATTTCCTTATCAACTGCCAGGTAAATATCCATATTCCATTTCGAGGTGTGGTCCGACAAACCAAGATAATCAGGCATGGTTGCACCGGCTTTGGTTAGTTTTTCATCGAGCCGTTTCATAACCCCGCCAAAATTCAAAGGCATGTAAAACAGTGTAAAAACCTTGTCTTTGATAAATTTTTTGTTTGCCCATTCAAAGGATTTATCATCCCATGGAATCGGGTCAAATTTGGGGCAACATTCGGGTTTCTGTTCAGATTGAGATTTCATGATATTCAAGTTAAAGTTCAAACATTTTTTATAACCGAAATGTGTACGTGTATTTTAACAGAATTGTTCGACCTGATGAGCGGGGAACGGAAAAGTCTTCTATTATTTAATTTACCACATAGGCACATAGGAAACATAGGTTTTTCTTTTCTATGATTTCTATGTGTCTATGTGGTTTGATTTATTAGCCAATCGAATCCCTTCAACCCAGGATTATTTTACCCGGTTCATTGTAATTTTTTGTGTCGGAATATCATTTTTCAAAATGATCTCTTCAAACATATCAGGATTTTTAAATTCGATTTTCCACTCCCATGTATCGCCGCTTGCGGTTGTTGTAACCGGACCGTAATACCGCATGGTGCATGTGCTTTTGGTGTCGAACCACGACGAATAAATGGCATTGTCAACGCCTTTTATCATTTCGGCCATCGTAAATTTACCCGCGCCGGTATCATATCCCCAGAGTTGTTTTCCTTCCATAACAATTTTGCCTTTTGTAACAGCTTTGAAATAACACTCCATTCCGGTTCCATAAGGTTTTACATTCCAGTAAATTGCGGTGTCTTTCGCCATTTCACATTTCCATGAACCTATGAATTGTTTGTGTAGCTCAATTTGTTCATTTTTAGCCGAATTGTCTGCATTGGCAGCTTTTTCCTCCATCGGCAAATTATAAATCGCCATCAGCGCGAATTTCCAGTTTCCATCCAACTGTTTCATCACAACAATCCTCGCCTGGTTGGCTTCAAACGGTTTATCGTTCATGGTACCTTTCCAGTTGGTTTTGCTGGTAATCCAGGCGCTTTCGTCCATAATATCAATCTGAAAACCCGAGAATGTGCAGGTCATCAGGCTTCTGTCCCAACTGGTATCATCAACCTCTTTTTGCTGGCTGGCATTGATGTTCTCCCAGCCAAGGATCACATTTTCCCCGGTAGTTGAATACCAGATTTTTTGCGAGGTTGCATCCTGAACCCAGAATTCAGCCATCGCAGCAGCATCCTGTTTCAGGTAGGCATTTTTTTCGGCTTCGAAAACCGCTTTAATTGCGGCTTCTTCTTTGGCAATGTCAATTTTTTCTTCACATGCTGTGAATACCCAAATTGCAAGGGTCATCAAAAAGAAAAGATTTGTTTTCACAATGATTTGAGTTTAAAGTTTTAGGTGAAATTTCCAGAAATCCAGCGTGGTTTTAATAATCATCCGGGTGGTTTCGTTGTCGTCGAGGGCATCGAAACCATGTTATTTTATGCTTAACAGGCTGTTAATTAGATATTGTATGTTTTTTAAACTGAACATGGGGAATTAAGTGACCGGGTAAATATAATTCAGCTCTTAAATTCCAGTATAATAGTATAATTGTGGAATGGGCTTAGATACAATATCGGTTTTTGATATTGTGCCGTTTTATACAATAACAGTCACTTTCCCGAAAATTCCCCCGGCAATTCATCCGGTTCGTATGCCTGGTTGCGGTATTGTGGATTAAAACCAGCATCGCGGATGGCCTTCTGAATTCCTTCAGCGTTCATTTTGTATTTTGCGCCGGCCGCCGAAACCACATTTTCTTCCATCATTATCGAGCCAAAATCGTTGGCGCC
Organism: Prolixibacteraceae bacterium; assembly: GCA_009773765.1. GTDB lineage: Bacteria > Bacteroidota > Bacteroidia > Bacteroidales > Prolixibacteraceae > Draconibacterium. The sequence goes on from WTWZ01000010.1 coordinate 88,624, forward strand.
ACCATGCAAACAAAGTTGCCCGGTTAATGCGCCTACGGTTAACCACGAGGCCTGAAGGTTTTTTACATTGTTCAGCATAATACGGCTCATGGCAACCAGATGCAAATAATCGTTGGCAGTGGAGGTGTTTTTGATTCCTTTTTGTTGCAAAAACGTTCCTTCGTCCATAAACGGCCAGGGCACAAAAGTTACAAATCCATAATTTCCATCAGGCTTTTCACCCTGTACCTCTCTCAGCCTGATTAAATGTTCCAGCCGTTCTTTTTTGGTTTCAATATGTCCAAACATCATGGTTGCCGAAGTTACAAGGTTCATTTTATGGGCTTCACGCATTACATTGAGCCAATCCTGAGTGCTGCATTTACCTGGTGAAATGCTTTTTCGAACACGATCCGAGAGTATTTCGGCGCCGGCTCCCGGTAAACTGTCCATGCCCGATTCAACCAGTATTTCAAGAACTTCGCGAAAACTCTTTCGTTCTTTTTTTGCCAGAAAAGCAACTTCGGGTGGCCCGAGGGTGTGCAGTTTTAAATCGGGGTAACAGTTTTTTATTTCCGAAAACAAACCGGTATAAAAATCAAGTCCGAGTTTGGGGTGCATACCGCCCTGCAATAACACCTGCCTGCCGCCAACAGCGTACAATTCATCTATTTTTTCGCAATATTGGCCAATTGTGGTAATGTATTGAACCTCTTCGTTTATTTTACAATGAAAATTACAAAACTGGCAACCCGACACACAAACGTTCGTTATGTTGATATTCCGGTCGATTATCCAGCCCACTTTATTTCCCGGTACCTGTTTTTGGCGGCATTCGGCGGCAACCATCATCAGTTCTTTTGTTGAAACATGTTCATCAACATACATCCCCTCTTCCAAAGTAATTGGTTCAAGCTCAATTGCTTTCTTTAAAATACTTTCCGCCCTCATTTTCCTGCTTATTGCCCCATTGGTTTTCCAACAACATTTAATGTTATTTTAGCCAAAAATTATGGTTATGATTCCAAAAATTTCAAAAATAGCAGATTTAAAAGAAAACTGTTCAACTGCCATCATATTTGATAATATCGGTCAATATCACTTTTCAGGATTTACCGAAGCTGAAAAAGATTTTGTGATCCGAAAACTTGAAAAGAACAATTACTGCGTCGTAAACAAATACCCAAACCTGTTTTTCTTTTTCAAAACCAAAGCTGAAAAAGAACATTATCAGGAAGTGGAAAAGGCACGGGTAGCAGGTTCGAAATTTTACGACACTTTAAAAGAAGATAAAATTGACGCGGTTCAGATTGCTGATTTAAGTAAAGCGGAATTTGGGCTTGCCTTTATTGAAGGCCTGCTTTTATCGTGTTATTCATTCGAAAAATACAAAAAAGAGAAGGATGATTTTCTGCTGAAAAGCGTTGAAATTGCGGGAAACTGTATTTCAAATGCTCAAATTGAAGAATTGCTGAATGTTACACAAGCTGTTTTTTACGCCCGCAATCTGGTAAACGAACCACTTTCGTTTTTAACGGCAAACCAGTTTTCGAAAGAAATTGAAAAAATGGGTGAAGAAGCCGGTTTTTCGGTTGAAGTTTTTCATAAAGAAAAAATTGAAGCCCTGAAAATGGGAGGTTTGCTGGCAGTAAATAAAGGAAGTATTGATCCGCCAACTTTTAATATTTTGGAATGGAAACCTGAAAATGCCAAAACAGAAAAACCGTTTGTACTGGTGGGGAAGGGGATTGTTTTTGATACCGGTGGCTTGAGTTTGAAACCCACCCCAAAATCGATGGATTACATGAAAAGCGACATGGCCGGGGGAGCAGTTGTGGCTTCCGCCATTTATGCGCTTGCAAAAAACAAGGTTGCCGTTCATGTAATTGGGTTAATCCCCGCAACCGATAACCGCCCCGATGGAAATGCTTATGTTCCGGGCGATATAATTACCATGTTCGACGGCACGACTGTTGAAATAAAAAACACCGATGCAGAGGGGCGGCTGATTCTGGCCGATGCACTGAGTTATGCCAAAAAATATTCTCCCGAACTGGTTATCGACATTGCAACTTTAACCGGGGCCGCCGATATTGTGGCAGGCAAACACGCATCGGTTGTTATGGGAAACACCGGGGAATACATTCAGAAATTAAAGAAAACAGGGAAAGAAACTTTCGAGCGTTTGATTGAAGTTCCGCTTTGGGAAGAATATGCACTGCCGCTGAAATCGACGGTTGCCGATTTAAATAATCTGGGGATCAGAGAGGCACAGTCAACCATTGCCGGTAAATTTCTGGAACATTTTACTGGTTACAACTGGATTCACCTTGATACTGCCGGAACGCCATTTCTCGACGAAAAAGACAGTTACCGTCCGGTTGGGGGCACAGGTTTCGGAACCCGGCTGCTTTTTAACTTTTTGAAAAATTTAGATTAAAAAAACGTAACTTTGGCCTCTTTAAACAAAAAATAAAAGATTAGAAACCGAATAAAAATGGCACATCAGGATACTATTAAGGTAGGAATAACACACGGGGATATTAACGGGATTGGTTACGAAGTGATTATTAAAACACTCATGGAACCACACATGACAGAAATGTGCATCCCAATTATTTATGGTTCTCCAAAAGTTGCAGCTTACCACCGTAAAGCGCTCAATATTGAAAATTTAAGTTTCAACCATATTCGGAATGCCAGCGAAGCCAATCCGAAACGAATAAATATAATTAACTGTATCGACGATAATGTGCGTGTTGAACTCGGAAAATCAACCCGCGAGGCAGGCGAATCGGCATTAAATGCACTCGATGCTGCCTGTATGGATTTGGAAAAGGGTTTAATTGATGTTTTGGTAACAGCGCCTATCAACAAAGACAACATTCAAAGCGAACATTTCAGTTTTCCGGGACATACCGAATACCTGGCCCAACGGTTTAAAACCAGTAATTACCTGATGCTAATGGTTAGCGAAACCATGAAAATGGGTGTTGTTACAACACATATTCCCCTTTCCGAAGTTTCGAAAAGTATAACAAAAGAAGCTGTACTTTCAAAATTAAGAATAATTGCAAAGTCGTTATTGCAGGACTTTTCGATTAACAAACCACGGATTGCCGTTTTTGGGTTAAACCCTCATGCCGGCGACAACGGATTATTGGGAAATGAAGAAAACGAAGTTATATTACCCGCTGTAGTTCAGGCCAAAAAAGAAGGGATAATTGCACTTGGCCCTTATCCTGCCGACGGATTTTTTGGTTCTGAGGATTACCGTAAATTCGACGCCATACTTGCAATGTACCATGATCAGGGAATGATCCCCTTCAAGCTGGCTTCGTTCGAACGTGGCGTAAATTATACTGCCGGATTGCCTGTAATCAGGACATCGCCCGCGCACGGCACGGCATATTCGCTGGCCGGAGAGGATAAAGCATCGCCCGAATCGTTCAGGCAAGCAATGTTTATGGCTGTTGACATATTTAAGAGCCGGAAACTTTACGCCGAAATAACTAAAAACCCTTTGAAATCATATAATGTCAATCCAAACCAGGTTGACGAAAGTGTAAATTTGGAGGATGAAGGCGACCACTTATAATTAAGCACCAACAAAAATGTACGAATTTATCCGGGGGGCAATTAAAGAACGAAATCCGGCACACATTGTAATTGAAGCCGGCGGTATTGGTTATTACGTTAACATATCTTTAAACACATACAGTAAATTCAACCAGAAAACAGAGGGTTTGCTTTACCTGCATCAGGTGGTACGCGAAGACGCCCATATTTTTTATGGCTTTGCGGAGAAAAGCGAACGTGAACTTTTCCGTAACCTGATTTCGGTGAATGGTGTCGGGGCCAATACCGCTATTATGATGCTGTCGTCATTAAACCCCGATGAAATTGCCGCTGCAGTTACCACCGAAAATGTTGCTGTTTTAAAAGCGGTGAAAGGAATAGGTATTAAAACAGCCCAGCGCATCATCATAGATTTAAAAGATAAACTCGGAAAATTGGCCGAAACCAGCCAAATTTTCCTTTCGCCAAACAATACAATTCTAAATGAATCGTTATCAGCATTAGTCATGCTCGGATTCGTAAAAAGGGACGCGGAAAAAGTAGTAGCCAAAATACTTCAGGAGCAACCGCAAACGACCGTTGAAGGCGTGATTAAACTTGCGTTAAAAAGGTTATAAACGGGAATGGAATTAGGCCGAAGTTTAAATAAAATATACTTCTTTCTGTTACTTACATTTTTACTGATCCTTGCTAAACCGGGCAAAGCTGTGAACAATGGAGAAATGTCTGCCGTTTTCCACCAACAGGCTCAGGATACCATTGATACCGACACCATCGGGCCACTCCCGTTTCCGTTTAAAGATCAGCCAGCTTTCGGATATTCAAAAACCGATTCAATCAAACTTTTTCTGAATAAACCCGGCAATATAAAATATGAGGTTGAATACGACCCGGTTACCGGGCAGTATGTTTTTTACGAAAAAGTTGGGACCCTGAACTATCGTCTGCCGCAAACCATGTCGCTCGAAGATTATATTGACTACGATTTTGAGAAATCGATAAAGAGCTACTGGAGAGAACGGGCACAAATTCAATCTGAAGATCAAAAAAGGTCATTAATCCCTGAACTTACCATTGGAGGAGAAGCATTTAACCGCATTTTTGGCGGAAATACCATAAATATTCAACCACAGGGTTATGTTGAAGTGAGTTTTGGTTACCAGATGAATGCCACCGAAAACCCATCGATTCCCGAGCGTTTAAGAAAAGTCCCTACATTCGATTTCGACCAAAAAATACAGATGAACGTAATGGGGCAAATTGGCACCAAAATGAACATGCGTGTGAATTACAACACCGAAGCCTCATTTGATTACGAGAATAAAATGAACCTCGAATATACAGGCGAAGAAGACGAAATTATTAAAAGAATTGAAGCAGGGAATGTTTCCCTGCCATTAAACGGATCGCTCATTACCGGAGCTTCCAACCTGTTTGGTATTAAATCGGAACTACAATTTGGAAAACTTACCCTGACCACCATTTTTTCGCAACAAAAAGGCGAATCGCAAATGGTGGAAACCGAGGGAGGGGCACAAATCACCAATTTCGAAATTTCGGCTGAAAACTACGATGCCAACCGGCACTTCTTTCTGTCGCACTATTTTCGCGATAACTACGACAAATGGCTGCAAAATACGGCCGTTCCTCTAACCCCCATCAGTATTAACAAAATAGAAGTTTGGGTAACCAACAAATCAAACAACTTTACCGAAGCCCGTAACATACTGGCTTTACAGGATTTAGGCGAGCACGATCCTAATATTTACAACCAGCTTCCCCAGTTTCAGGCAACCAAAGGCTTGCCATATCCTCAAAATATATATCCGTTTAACGATGCTAACGGGTTGTATTACGAAATGGCAAATACATACGCCGACATTCGTTACGTGCAGAATATTACGTCGGTAATGTCGCAATTCGGAAATGAGTTTGTTGGGGGCCGCGATTTCGAGAAAATAGAACAGGCCAGAAAACTCAGTCCATCTGAATTCTCTGTAAATACAAGGCTGGGTTATATTTCAATCAATTCGGCATTAAATACCGACGAAATTTTGGCCGTGGCATTTAATTATACCTCAAACGGGGCAACATATCAGGTGGGCGAGTTTTCAACCGATGGTGTAACAGCTCCGCAAACCCTGATTTTAAAATTGTTAAAGGGAACCAACCTCACCCCAAAACTCCCAACATGGAAACTGATGATGAAGAATGTGTATAACCTGAATGCCTATCAGCTAACCAGCGATGAATTCAGGCTGAATGTGGTTTACCAGAACGATTCAACCGGAACTTTAATCAATTACATCCCGGCCGGAAGGATCAACGGACATATTCTTCTGGAAGTGATGAACCTCGACAAACTCAACAAACAACTCGACCCCTACAAAGACGGGTTGTTCGATTATATTGAAGGTATTACGGTTCAATCGAATAACGGCCGTATTATTTTCCCCGTACTCGAACCTTTTGGCAAGCATTTGGCCGACTCTCTGCAGGATCCGGTTTTGATTGAAAAATACACTTTTCAGTCATTGTACGATTCTACAAAAACTTATGCGGAACAGGACGCCGAGCGCAACAAATTTAAACTCGTTGGAAGTTACAAGGGAGCCTCCAGTTCAGAAATAATGCTGAACACACTTAACCTGACACAGGGTTCGGTAAAGGTTACCGCCGGCGGGAGGCAACTGGTTGAAAATATTGATTACACCGTCGATTATTCGCTTGGCAGGGTTAAAGTTATTAACCAGGCATTGCTCGAAGCCGGGACGCCTATCCAGGTATCAACGGAAAGCGAGGATATGTTTTCTATGCAACGGAAAACGTTAATGGGTGCTTACGCCAATTATGCCTTTTCCGATAATTTTAACATCGGCGGTACCGCTTTGTATGCTTATGAAAGGCCCCTGACTAAAAAAGTAAATTACGGCAGCGACCCCGTTTCGAATTTAATGATTGGAATGGATGCGCGCTACTCAACAGAAAGTATGCTGCTTACCAAGGCGGTTGACGCGCTTCCGTTTTACACCACAAAAACACCATCGTCCATTAATTTCGAAGCCGAAATTGCCCGGTTAATCCCGGGGCTTTCAAGGCAAATCAGCGAAGCAGGCACTGTTTACGTTGACGATTTTGAAGGCACAAAAACATCCATTTCGTTAAAAGCACGCCAGGCATGGGTTTTGGCCAGTACCCCGCAGTTCCAGGACGACCTTTTCCCTGAAGGGGGCCTTACCAACCAACTCGATTACGGGATGAACCGTGCCAAACTGGCGTGGTACATGGTTGACCCTTTGTTTCTCAGAAATAACAGCCTGACGCCCACGTACATAAAAAATGACCTCGACATGCAGTCGGACCATTTCATGCGCGAAATTTTTGAAAAAGAAATATTCCCTGCCAAAGAATCGCCCGTTGGGCAGCCAACCAACATTCCAGTACTCGACCTTGCCTTTTATCCCAAAGAACGCGGCCCGTATAACTTCGATGCGGGGAAAAGCAGTTTAGCAGCCGGGATTAACCCCGATGGTACGCTTAGGTCGCCTGAAACCCGCTGGGGCGGGATTATGCGTAAAATTGAAACCAGCGATTTTGAGAATTCCAATATTGAACATATCGAATTCTGGTTAATGGACCCGTTTGTTTACGACACATTGGGCATGCATAAAGGCGGCGATTTATATTTTAACCTCGGCGATATCTCGGAAGATGTTTTAAAAGACTCGCGAAAAACATTTGAAAACGGGTTTCCTTCTGATGGGTCATTAAGAGATGTTGACACAACAGTTTGGGGAAGGGTCTCAAAATTACAGTCGCTGGTCAACGCGTTCGATAACGACCCCAGCTCAAGGGTTTATCAGGATGTTGGTTTCGACGGATTGAATGATGATGACGAACAAAAACATTTCGACCAGTACCTGAAAGAATTAAATTCAAAACTAAACCAGGAAGTTTTTAACCAGTTTGCTGCCGATCCCGCCGCCGATAACTACCATTATTACAGGGGATCAGATTACGACGACCAGCAACTTGATATTTTGGAGCGGTATAAAAAATACAATGGCCCCGATAAAAACTCTCCAACTACCGAAATGTCGCCCGAAAGTTATCCTACTTCTGCGTCCACCATTCCCGATGTTGAAGATATTAATGGCGATAACACATTAAACGAATATGAACGGTATTACCAGTATAAAATCAGTATCCGCGAAAGCGATATGGTAATGGGGCAAAACCATATTAACGATATCAAAAAAAGCCGCGTTCAGTTAAAGAACGGGCAAATTGCCGAGATTAAATGGTACCAGTTTAAAGTACCAATCCGGGATCCGGACAAAGTAATCGGAAATATCAGCGATTTTAAATCTATCCGGTTTTTAAGGATGTTTATGCGCGGATTTCAGGACTCCACTATTTTGCGTTTTGCCGAACTCGATTTGGTAAGGGCCGACTGGCGTAATTATACCCGTCACATTGGCGGCCCCGATGCCAGTTCGCCAAATGCCAGTTTCAATGTTTCGGCTGTCAGCATCGAAGAAAACGGTAGCCGTGAGCCCATAAATTACATTCTGCCCCCCGGGATTTCGAGGGTAATCGATCCGGCAAACCCGCAATTGATGCAGTTAAACGAACAATCGATGGTGCTGAAGGTTACCGGGCTTGAACAAGGCGATGCACGTGCAGCATACAAATCGATTTATATGGATTTCAGAAGATATCAGCAATTAAAACTTGAAGTTCATGCCGAACAAATTGAGGATTATCCGCTAAAGGACAACGAACTGTACTTTTTTGTCCGTTTGGGCTCCGACTACAACTTCAATTATTACGAATATGAATTACCGCTCAAATTAACCCCATTTGGCCGATACAACGGCGATATTGAAAGCGACCGTTATATTGT
>WTWZ01000011.1 GCA_009773765.1 Prolixibacteraceae bacterium
TTCTATTTTTTCAAATAACTCAGAACTTGAACGATAAGTATAAAAATCGACATTGGGCAAAAAATTTTCAGGATAAATGCCGTCTTCACTAATCAAGAAAGCTCCGCAACCTATAGTTTCATAGTTTCGCATATTGTCTTTAAATAAACCATTATAATTAGTAAAACCATTCACCACGATTTTACTTCTTGCAATAGTTTCATATAGTTGCCGTCCATAGATAGGAAACAGTGAATTTTTAGTGATAATTCCTGGAGCAACCGGAATAAAACATGTAATCTTTCTAAAACCTCTTTTATTGATTAATGGTTTTTTCTGATTAAAACCTTGCAAGTGAAGTTTGAAATTAAAGCCCTTAATCTTTGTCCATTTCACTAATTCCTGCAGAATTTTATTTCTTTCCGAAAAGAAATATTCCCCATATTGGCCATAATAGAGAATGTCAATATCTTTCACTTTCTGGTTCAGTTCATCCCATGATTTCGGAAAAGCGGCAGGTAATAATGATGATTTAAAACCATGTTGATTCCAATATTTTATATATGGCTCAAACAATGAAAATCTTAGATCATATTTTTCATGGAAGGACGGGCTATTTGTAATAATAGAATCCCAACATACCTTCACTAAATCTTTTTTGTGATGAACTTTTTCAATAAAATTATTGTCATAGTATGGTGAAAAATTATAAAACACATCGGGTTTGAATTCTTCCAATTGAGCAAACTTAATTTCTTCCAGATTTTTTGTTTTAAGTCCATTTTCTGCCGCCCACCTGAATTGTAAAGCTTCATAGTTCCAAATGGTACAAAAAACTTCTTCTGCCCTTCCTTCCAAAGCAGGTTGAAGCATATAACAACTTGAATAGCCATCATTAATTAATAAGTCCCTCCAATCTTTAAAGGACAAATTATTCTGAATTGGTTTGTATCTATCTTCAAAATACTTAGTGTATTGATTGTATTTATGAAAACATTGATATACTTTCATGATTTTCAGGTTCTAACTAGAAAGTTGGTTTAAATTCCAATTTAAATCGAAATATTTAAGTTTAAATTGGAATTCTTTTTCTGTTTCTTTTAGGTAAGATTAGCTGTTTACCCATTAAATCAAGCGTTTCATCGGTAAAGTTGATCATCATTCCACCATGTGGTGTGAATGTCAACTCACCAAAATATAACCGCCCCTCAACTTCGTATAAATCAACTCTGACATATGGGAATGGTTCTGAAAGTGAAACTGCGATTTGCAGCATAGCATCCAAATTCTGAGGTTTTTCAAAATCCCCTCCTTCATTTTTCAGTACATTTATTCTTTCCCAATTTAAATTATAAGCTGTCCTCATTTTAGAATTTTCACTTCGGTTATAATAAACCAAAATACAAAATGGCTGACCGTTCAGACAGTGAATTTTAAAATCTGCAACAGAAGTTGAATTTACCGGATGTTCCAGGTATTTTTCACATATAATTCTTGGCTTTATTCTAGCATATTGCCATTCTCCTGTTCTTAAACCATAAATAGAATTAAGCCAGAAATTTAATTTCGTTTTTACATCTGCAATTTTCAAAGTACTCTTATCGCTACATATTATGTTATATCCGCAACCATGAGTAGCTTTTAACGCAAACTTTTGAGGAAGATTATCGAAATCAATTTCATCAACTGTATCATAAACCCCATACAGTTCATTCAAAATATTTGATAGTCTTTTTGAACCAAGGTATTCACGCACTAAAAACTTATCAGTACATTTAACTGTTAATTCATTTTCATAATATAATTTTAACCACATCAATTTTTCATTAATGCTTTTTGGAACCCGGAGATTTAAATATTTTCCTGTAAATACGTGGTAAATATATTTGGAAAACAAAACTTTAAAATTTTTCGAAAAAAACTCAGGGGAACTTCTACAAATTATGAAAATTAATTTATAAACTATTTTTTTATAATATGCAGAAAAAAAATTCACCATAATTAACAGATTTAATAAAATTAGTTAAGAAAAATCTTTTGTGACAATCAGTTCGGTTTTTTCCACAACAGGATTACGACCATTCTTGTTCGAATAGAACTGTGCCAGCGCTCCAAACAACACCTGAGTTATAAAAATCATTATCTATAACATCAAATTTTATTGATTCACTAATATAATATACTATTTCATTTTGAAACTTAATCTCAAAACCAACAAAATAGGTTCCTTGATTAAGTGCAAGTCTATCAAATTCGACCTGCACTAAAAATTCTTCTTCTCCCTCAACTTTATAAATTTTTGATTTTAGTTTGGATGAAAAATAATGAATGTAATAGCCTCGCTGATTTGTAATTCTCCCGGCAAGTTCCAAATTTCCCTTAAGTTTCATCGCATTTAAAATCTGCACTTGCAAAATGACCCTTTCGGTGTTAATTACTAAGCCACATTCACTTCCCTTTGAATTAATTGCTACTTTGCCAATTCTAAGGATTCCATTGTGCTTATAATCAGTTCTATTGGCAAGATTAAAACCGGAAACTGTTTGATGACCATCGGTTAAATATTCATTTACAATATCATGAATATTTCCGGTTTTATAAATTAGACCATCTTTTAACCAAATTCCTGCTTTGCATAATCCCTTAACTGAAGTCATATTATGACTAACAAACAAAACAGTTCTACCATAATCATTAGAAACTTCCTGCATCTTTCCAACTGCTTTTTTCTGAAATTCAGCATCTCCAACAGCCAGAACTTCATCAACGACAAGTATTTCGGGTTCAAGATGTGCAGCAATAGCAAATCCGAGCCTGACAGTCATCCCGCTTGAATACCGTTTTACAGGAGTATCAACATAGCGTTCCACACCCGAAAAATCCACAATCTCATCGAATTTTCGGGTAATTTCACCTTTGGTCATCCCCATAATTGAACCATTCATATAAATATTTTCACGTCCTGTCATTTCCTGATGAAATCCTGTACCAATTTCAAGAAGCGAAGCGATACGACCTTTTGCTTTAATAGTACCCTCTGTTGGTTTGGTTACTTTGGAAAGGATTTTTAAAAGTGTCGATTTTCCGGCACCATTTTTTCCAATAATACCCAAAACTTCTCCCTTTTTTAGCTCAAAGTCAATATTGCGAAGTGCCCAAACATAATCGGTCCCTCCTTTGTGGGCACGGTCATTAGTTTCACTTAACTTCAGATATGGATCTTCCATTCCCCTGATTTTATGAAACCATCTGTTTAAATCATGACTTAAGGTACCTGTCCCAATTTGACCAAGCCTGTATTGTTTACTTATATTTTGAAATATTATTGCAACGTCCTCCATATTGTTGTTTTTAACTTAAAAGAACGGATCAGATAGTGTCCATAAATCCCTTTTCCACCTTATTAAATACCAAAGTTCCAACCGATAGTATTAGAATCATAAATACAAAGCTGTATAACAAATGAGAAATTTCAAAAGATTGCTGATTCAGAAACCCATATTTAAAGGTTTCCACTACTGCAGTCATTGGATTTGCAACAATTAGCCATCTGTATTTTTCAGGCGTAGCACTTAACGGGTAAATTACTGGGGTGGCATACATCCAAAGCTGTACTCCAAATTGCACTAAAAATACGAGATCTTTATACTTGGTTGTCATAGCGGTGATAATCATTCCAAACCCTAGCGCCAAACCTGCCATAATCAAAATCAACACAGGGAAAAATAAAACACCAGAATTAGGATGAACAGAAACACCTTGTAATAAATAGTATAAATAAATTGCTATGAAAAGAATAAACTGAATTCCAAAACGGACCAGGTTTGCAATAATAATAGATAAGGGAACCACAATCCGGGGAAAATAAACTTTACCGAAAATCTGTTGATTTTCTTTGAAGGTTGTTGATGTTCTGATCAGACAATCAGAGAAATAATTCCAGCATAAAATTCCTGCCATATAGAACAAACCTTGCGGTAATCCATTAGTTGAAATTCCTGCCAAACCACTGAAAACAACAATAAACATTAGCGTGGTGAACAATGGCTGAATAAAAAACCACAAAGGCCCCAGTATCGTTTGTTTATAAAATGTAACAATATCCCTTTTTACAAACATCATTAATAAATCCCTATATCTCCATATCTCCTTCAAATCTATTTCAAATATGCTTGTTTGAGGTTTTATTATAATATCCCAATCCACTATTTTACCTTTTGATAACCGGCTGTTTCTGCTTAAATCCATACATTAAAATTTATTCAGCATAGAAACAACTTGTTCAACTTCACTTTCAACCATAAACGGGCTTAATGGCAAACTCAATACCTGCTCACTAATTTTTTCTGTAACAGGAAAGTCAAAATTGTTCCACTCCTTATATGCCAACTGTTTGTGCGGTGGTATAGGATAATGAATTAATGTTTGAATTCCTTTTTCTGAGAAATATTTTTGCAGATTATCCCGACGTGGGTGGCGGATGACGAACAGGTGAAAAACATGAGAGGCCCCCCAACCCCCCAGGGGGGCGGGAAAGAAACTCTTTCCAAAACTATTTTCAGTTTTGACATATTTATCAGATGTTACATAAAAATCCTTGCTTACAGGTAATATGATGTCTTGATTTATGATATTTTCACAGTAGAATTGCGCGATTTCCTGGCGATGTTTATTATCCTCATCAAGTCGCGGAAGCTTTATGCGAAGTATTGCAGCCTGTATTTCATCCAAACGGGAATTTAACCCTTTGAAATTGCATACATATTTTTTATTTGATCCATAATTTGCCAATGCCCGAATTACTGATGCCAGTTCATCGTCATTGGTTGTAACAGCACCTCCATCACCCAAACATCCCATGTTTTTACCCGGGTAAAAACTGTGACCAGCAGCATTCCCAATTGCACCTGTCCTTATCAAGTTTTGCTCCTCTTGAAGTCCCCCTTTGGGGGATTTAGGGGGCTTGTAACATACTCCAACGGACTGAGCATTGTCCTCTATCAATTTTAAATTATATTTATCAATCAACTGCTGAATTTCAGGGCGCATTGCATTCTGCCCGTACAAATGAACCAGCATAATTCCCCTGGTTTTTTCAGTAATCTTTTCTTCAATTTTAAATGGATCGATATTGTAAGTATTTATATCAGCTTCAACCAGTACCGGAGTTAAACGATTGTCGCTTATAGCTAATATTGAAGCGATAAAAGTATTTGCAGGAACTATAATCTCATCCCCCTCTTGCATTTGGCCAATTTCAATATATGCCTTTAAAATCAACCGTAATGCATCCAATCCGTTTGCAACGCCTATGCAATGTTTGGTTCCAATAAATGCTGCAAATTCATTTTCAAAAGCATTAACCTCGTTACCCTGCAAATACCAGCCTGAATCAAGAACACGTTTAACTGCCCTTGAAATGTCAGGTTCGAAACTGTCGTTGATGGCTTTTAAATCGAGAAATTTGATCATACTTCAAAGATTGATTTTTATTGTTGATTAGTTAAGTCGGGATTACAAAATTACATGTAATAAACAACCTTCTACCTGGCTAAGGTTGACGCACAGGCTGACCGTATTACAAACTCTTAATTTTCTGCCCTATTTTATATTTATAATATGCAATTTTCATTTTTGAAATATAACAAACCGACCACAATTTGCTATACAATGAACCGGATGGTTTTTTATATTCAGACAGATAAATGAATGGTTTTTCATCTCTCTTATCATTGATATAGGAAGCAATGTTGTGAACATTATCAATCCAAATTCCATTAGTTGGATCACTCGCATATTTACAAATTGCCTCAAGTGTTATTTTGGAAGTAACCAAATTATATCCAGTATCATTATGTTCTCCAACATCATGGCCTGTTAATATTAACCATTGTCCTTTTTTTCTGGCATTTTCAATTAATTCCAATATTTCTTCAAACGATTTGTTGTCGATACTTTCAGCGGGTAGCTGAGCCATATCACAAAATACCGGATTAACAGTACCGGATGAATATAACCGCCCGCTTTCAAACATAGATGAAATTAGAGGCACGTAACTTTTGGCATTCACACCCATGCCTACAAATGTTTGTCCGCAGGGATAGGCAAATGAAACGGGCTGAACCCCCAGCACTTCTGCTATGATTTTATTTGCAGTGTTAATATCGTTATAAATATCGGTCAGACTGTAATTTTCCAATGTTTTTCTGCGATGCCATCCAAAATTAACTGAACACGGATGTGTAGTTGTATGATTTCCTATTTCATGGCCATTTTCTATTGCCCTTTTCCAATCATCAATATGTGGCGCCAAATTTTCTGGTGAAACATAAAAAGTACCCTTAACATCATATTTATCCAAAATTGAAATTCCACCACTGTCAATTTGTGAAATTCTTGCGTCGTCAAAAGTTATACTCAAGGCCATTTTATTATTGTCAGGCCAGAAAAAATTAACAGTGTCCCGTGTTGTATATTCCATTGGATAGAATTGTTCCGAAAAGTACACCTCCGTTTCATATTTTAACACAAAGATGAACACCAGCAAAATCAAAACAATGTTAAAAGTTATGGATAGCCAAACAAATTGCTTTCTTCCAAAAGTCAATAATTTTCTAATATTCATTTACTTATATAATTTACGATAGGCTACTTCAATTGTACCATTGAACATTATATATGTTTTACCGCAACTGCTGCAAATTAATCGGCTGTCAAGCTTTTTTCCACATTCGCAAATATATGCTTTAAAACTGGCCGGATGACCGTACCATAAGTTATAATCAGGAACATTCTTTGTGATAACGCTTCCTGCTCCTATCATTGCAAATTTACCAATAGTAACCCCTCCAATTATTGTTGAATTAGCTCCTATACTTGCACCTTCCTTAACTGTTGTTCTTAAAAACTGTAATGGATAGAGTTTTGATCGGGGTGAAATATCATTTGTAAATGCCACATTGGGGCTAATAAAAACATTGTTTTCAATTCTCAAACCATCCCAAAGCTGAACACCGGATTTTACTGTTACATTATCGCCGATAATAACATCATTTTCAACAAAAACATTAAAATTCAGATTACAGTTTTTCCCGATCACTGCGTCCTTTAAAACCACGCAGTATTGCCATATTGATGTCCCTTCGCCAATGTTAACCGATTGAACCTCGGCTGTTGGATGAATAAACAAGTTAACCTCCGGTTTTTTTGTTTTGGTATTAAAAAAAGGTATTTCACCCCTCCTTTTGAAGAAATTACCCTTTGATAACAAAAAGTAATAATTGAGTTCGTCCTCTCTCACCATTACTTTTTCAAAGTTTTGAAAATACCTCAAAACTGCTGTGTTCTTTTTACGAACTTCAAGACGGCAAAATTCTGCTTTTAATCTTTCAAATCCCAGTTCAAAACCAATGAATTGGGCTTTTATTGCCATTCCCAAAGGCGATTTTGGCAAGAATAACCAACTGCCAATTTCAAAGCTGTTATCATCAAAGTTGTATATGCGAATTGTACCATACTTTTCCCCTTTTTTATCTTCAGCAATAAAATAGTATTCCTGACCGGATTCCTCCCTTTTTTTATATTTTTTAATCCATTTGATTTGAGCTTCCAAATCGGGAACAGTATGTGAAATAAACCTGCTAAGTTTGACATCTGTTCTCAGTTTCAGGATAAATTCTGCATCCTCTTCTTTAACTACACGAAGGACAATACCGTATTTTTCAATTCGTTGCACTGGTCAGACTTTTTTTGAATTGAACGAAAGCATTGTAATTCCTCATGTAATCGGACTTATCGTATTTATGGGAAGCCAGAACAATGCAGATTGCTCCCGAAGAAAATTCCATCAGTTCCCTCCAAATTCCCGGTAAAACCAGCAAACCAAAATTTGGCCTGTCCAACCTAACAATCTTCTTGTTTTCACCATCATCAAGCAGTACCTCGAAACTTCCGCTGGCAGCTACAATTAACTGATGCAATTCCCTGTGTGCATGTCCGCCACGACTTTCTCCTCCCGGAATATCATACAGATAATATATCCGGCGCAGGTTAAAAGGAATATTCCGGTTTCCTTCCACCACAGTTGTATTACCTGCCAAATCATTAATCTTATTTAACGGTATTACATGGCAATCATAAACACTGGTTTTTCTCATAATCGTTTAAATTTTAAAAACTCCTGATAATCACGAATATAATCATCTTCGGAAAATATTGTTGAACTCAGAATAATGGCCAGTGAATTGGTGGAAAAGTTATTAAGCTGTCGCCACAGCCCGTTTGGAATATATAATCCATAATATGAGCGATTCAGGGAGTAGGTTTTTGTTTCCATGCCATCATCCACGGCAACGTCAAAACTGCCTGACAATGCAACGATGAACTCATGTTGGTCTATAAATGCATGACCGCCATGCGATTGCCCACCGGGAACATCGTATATCCAGTATGTGCGTTCTATTGCAAAGGGAATCTGATTTTCTTCCTCAATGAAGGACAGACTTCCCCTTGGATCCTCAATTTTGGGAAGGTTGATAAGTTTTATGTCTGTGATCGTTGTTTTCATATACTTTTCAATACATCAATCAGTTTTTCCTTTGTAACTTGTCTCAGTAAATAGCATTTCTCAATTCTATGAACAATTTTATTAATATCTTCCATATTCATGTCAATTACATTACTGTAATGATCATTCAATCCGTACTGATCAAATGATCCTGCAAATTTATAGCTGTAAGCCAATCCAAAAGCAGGCACATGAGAGTAAATTGCAGCAAAATTTGCATGCAGCCTTGTTCCAATGAAAAAATCGAACTTTGATATTATATATTTTAATTCAGGTGCGATGTAGTCTGCATCAATAATTTTTATCCCGGTTTTATTTTTTAATGATTGATAGATGTCTTTGGAAGCCTGAAGATCGTCGGAATTAATCTCCGGAGTTTCATGGTTGTAAGTGTGTGGGATTAAATATACTGGCACTCTGTGTTCCTGAAAGAAATTTATAATTTTTATTATTAAATCCTTGTAATATGGAAACCGGCCTTTTAAATCACTAAAATTATTATAAAAAGCCAAGCCGCTGATGTTAATTCCTACAGCATTTGTTTCAATGTTTATTTTTACTTCCTGCGGTATCATATAATATGAAACATCATTTGTCAGCTTATATGAAACCCTTAACCTGTTCAAATCATCTGCGAACACTAAATCTCTGACAAATACTTTCTCAGCTTTTCTGATTGCGTATTCAGCTAATAGCCGGTTGCAGGTTTTTTTAAATGGACCAATAGTCTGTGGCAATAAAATAAGTTTTTTATTTAAAAAAGAGCCAATAAATGACGGCCAAAATAAATGTCTGAAGGATTTAGAACTATAAATATCGGAAAAACCATCTCCACCGCTAATATTAAATATATGTTCTACTCTGGTAATATCTTTATAAAACTTTCCAAATCCTATTTTACCACCAAAAAGTTTACATAAAATACTGGTAAAAATGATTTCAGGCGCCCAATAAAATCTAATTGTTATTTCAACATTTTCATCTGTTGAAAGCTGTAAAACATGTTGTTCGTCAATTCTTTTCCTGCGATAATAATAAGAAGGAGATATAATTATAGCATTATTTAATCCCAAAATTTGATTTATAAAGTGAAAACTGCCGTAAGTAAGGGCCTGGCAACCTCTGTTCGTATGGGTTGCAGAAAAATCTGAGAAAAAAATTATTTCATCCATATAATGTATTTCTTTTAAATTATTCGGACAGGATTTTCTTGTCCTGAACTATGCATGTATTTTATTCACTTACGTTTAAAGGGGTGTATTCAGGTTCTTCCCATTATTCCGATAAAATTTTTGATAAATGTTATTGGTTTTGACTTAAATGTGGCCCTCAAATAGAAATCTGAATTAAACCGGGGTGCAGGCTTGTTTAAAAATAGAAGCCCCAGCAATCTGGACAAGAAATAGATTTTTTTCCATAACTGTCCAGGCTGCATTTTATCAATATCCCTGTAATCTTTAATTTCCTTATGAAAGATTATATCCTTTTTCTGCAATACCTCCTGAACTAATTCTTCGCCAATTTTTGTTCTTGAAATTATCAGGCTTTTCCCCGGTGCATTTCTAAATGTTGGAAATCCGCTTTTATCAAAATCTTCCCATGCGTCAGCACAAACAACATCCGCTAAATGTCCAATTCCATCAGCACAAATTTTACACCTGAACTGCACCCTGGGGCCTAACAATTTCATCCATGTTAATGAATATGAAAGTTTGTATATCCGGTTTGCCTTATCAGTAACCTTAAAGAATCCGGGCCATCCATCTTTTCTGTAAGATACAGCTTTAATATCATCAATATTCAGGTCCATGGAACTGATTATATCAGTTGTAGCATTCAGACTAGGAACACCGGCACAAAAAAATGATATATAATATTTTATTTTATTTTTAACTTCGGCATTGTAGCCGGAGTATTGTCGCAACGCAGCAATATCGCAGGGTTTACCAACGAAGGCGTAACTTTCGAATTGTTTTATGTTATCCAATATGTTTTGCAATGGAGCTGACGGAGCATAACGAGAATTTGCATTTTCTATAATTTCCGCTCTTGTTGTACTGATTTTTACTTCATTTAAATAGGGTATTTCTTTTGAAGCACCAATATGGATAATTGCTGATACTTTTTGGGTTTTCAGCAAATAAAACAATACAGCTGAAATTCCCCCGCCAGAGGAAGCTTCATTTCTTATCTCATCATCCGAAGAAGAGCAAATAAAACAAGAAAACATTTCGCCCCAAACCACATCTTTCTTTGGACAAACAGTTTTGTCTTTTTTAACAGTAATTGCGGGACAAACCTTTGACAATAATTTACCTTCGCTTTTATTTAATTTCTGATTAACATTTGGCCGGTAAAATCCATCGTTGTTCAATTTAACAGAAATTTTATTTTCACCAAAAATACTTTGGCAAAGGCCACAACCAGCACAAAGATTATTATTTAAGATTTTAGCGATCATCATTTTTTGTATTTAAAATTACCGAACCAAGAAATTCAAATAACTTATTAAAGTTTATGACGTACCACCCGCATTAATCCAAATACTAAAGAATTGGATTGCATTTGAAATAAAAATTTATAGGGCCTAATAAAAATATGGGAAAAATAGCCCGTAAAAGACATTGTAAAAATTGTTGCCACAGCTGAACCTATAATTCCATATTTTGGTATTAATACCAAATTGAGAATAATACTGATAAAACAGCCAAAAATATTTCGCAATACCGCAAATTTTTGAATATTTTCGATGATAATTATTTGCCCGGAACTAACAAAAAGAGCTACAGAAACTGTTTTCCATGCCATGATTTGTAACACGGGTATTGCATCAAGATACTTAACGCCAAAAAGAACCTTGATAGCAGGATTTGCTGCGACAAACATGATTATTGACATTCCAATAGAAATCCATATCATCATATCTATGAACTGTTGCCTTTTTTTTTTGTATAATTCCAGGTTTTCCTGATGAGCTTTTACAAGTAACGGTGTAACAGTCTGGGCGATAACCATCGGTATAAATATGGCAAGTTCGGTAATATTTGAAGCAACTGCAAATTGCCCGACTGCATCATTGTCAATCATGTTTCGAATCATTACCTGATCAATTTTCTGATAAATAATGATTGCAGTTCCTGAAAGCAAAAGCGGGAAAGATTCCCTGATCAGATGTTTCGCTATTTCCCTATCATACTTCCAATCAAGCACTGATCCAACTTTTATTTTATATGAGAAAAGATAACCACTTGCCATAAATAAAAAGTCGAACGCACTTGCGGCAATAAACCAACCAAGGGAAAAATGATAGTAAAGCAAAACTATTTTAATTACAGCGCCTGTTAGGGTTCTTGTAATTTCAGTTTTTACAACATATTCATTTAAAACAATCGAGGTGAAATAGTTTCTGATAACATTTAAAGTACTTAATATTAAGGACGATGAATATATTAAAACCATTAATACAGTAAAAGGATCAGACTCAAAAAAAAATAAAGTAACCGATATGAGTAAAATTGTTATGATTGAAAAAAACAATCTCAATCTGAACGCTGTTCCTAAAATTACCTCTTTAACGACTTTCTGTTTTGATAATTCCCTGATTTCAATATTATCCATTCCAAAATTAGCAAGAATGGAAAACAATGTCACATAGCTGATTACATAATTCATCAACCCATAATCTTTGGGTCCCAGATATCTGGCTACAAGTATTCCAACAAATAATCCACTTAAAATATTTATAATTTTTCCTAAAACAGCCCAGTAAACATTTTTGAAGATTTTCTTTTGATTACTGGTTAAGTTGAACCGTGACATAAAAATTTCTATAAATCTCACTGTAAAGATTTAGATTTGCTTATTACCCTTTCCACCAGGATTTTTTATTTTTGAACTGAGTCAGTTCCTCTTCCGGACAGAGCATGTTAAATATTTCTCCCCACGATGGAATACCGCCCAAATTGCGGTCATCAATATAAATATCTGCCAGAATTTTACGGCTTTCCTTTTCACCCCAAATCTCTTCAGGATAATTTCTGTTAACCGCATAAAATTCAACCCCGTGTTTCATGCAAAAATTTATAGCCTCATCCAGTTCCTTACCTTTGCGATAAGTCCAAAGAATTAAACGATGACCTTTTGCCTGAAGCGCTTTTAATGTTTGAAAAGCCAATGGGCGTGCCATCCCGATATCAGGATAACGATGTTCAACTATAGTCCCGTCAAAATCAACGGCTATAACCAACGAGGATTTCAAAGAATTTGCCAACCGCATTATCATTATTTGTTATAATAGCCATACCCCATTTGTTCGCTTACCAGTTTGTTGTCGTTTAAAATAATATAAACGTTGTTTATATTCTTATTCTTAAGTTCACCCAGTACAAGCCTAAGCAATTTCTTTTTTGTAACATTATAACGCACAATAATCAAATTCAAGTCGGCATATTGTATTAAAGTAAATGCATCAGATACCTGTGCCATTGGCGGTGTATCGATGATAATATAATCATAGTTTTCCTTTAGAAAATTGAAAAGAGTATTTGTTCTTTCATTTTCCATCAATTCCAATGGATTTGGGGGAACGGGACCTGCATTAATAACATCAAGGCTCTTGAAGTAGGACTTTTGGATTACTTCATCAAGATCTGCTTCATTTGATAAAAACATACTTAATCCGTTTGAATTATCCACATTTTTAATTATTGACTGAGAGTTTCGAAGATCAAAATTGATCAGGAGAGTTCTTTTCCCGATTTGTGCATATGCTGCAGCTATATTTAGTGCACTAAAAGTTTTTCCTTCACCCGACACGCAGGAACTCACTAAAATAGTTTTTGCTGATGCACCGCCACCTAAGGCAAAGTTAAGGTTGGTTCTCATAGTGCGGAAATTCTCTGCTATTTTGTTGCCAGGAGATGAAACGAAAACATTTTGTTCCTTGCGGTTATTGTAGTGAAATACTTTTCCAAGAATAGTGGCATTTGTAATATGCTCAATATCTTCCTGTTCGCTAATTGTTGTTTTAAATAACATTTTAAATATCAAAATCAAAACGGGCAGGGTAAAACCCATTACTAAAGCTATTAGATAATTAAACATATATTTGGGCGAAACAGGAGAACCCCCAACCTGATGGGCAGGCTCGATAACCACAATATCAGACAGGTTCGAAGCTTTAGTAATTTTAGCTTCTGCCTGCTTTTCAAGCAGGTAATTATAAATTGCATCGTTGAGGTTAAAGGTACGTTCAATACCCCCCAATTGTATCTGAGTTGCCGGCAGCCTGCTAATTCGAGTATCCAACTGTTCCAACCGGTTTTGCATTTCGCTGATAGCCATGTCGTTTGCCCGTTCGGCTGAGGCGATATTCTCAGAAATGGTACTTTTCAGGTTTCTGATTTGAATTCTAAGCCGGTTTACCATTGGATTGCGCTCCTGATTGTTTTTAATCAGAATATCGAGTTGTGATTGCGCAGTAGCGAGTTCCTCAACAAGACTGTTTAATACCTGATCGGCAACTCCCATTGAAGCAGGTGTAACAATCTGATTTTCATCTGTACCGCTTAGATTATATTCTTTAATATAATCGTAATATCTTTTTTGTACCATTAGCTCGGCCAACTGGTTTTGCAGTTGCAATTGCTGTTCTGATAACCGGGAGGCCTGCTCATCAACATTCATAGCCCTGTTTACAGCTTTAAAACGTTTAAGGTTATCTTCTGTTGAGGTCAATGATGACGTTACCTCTGCCAATTGATCTTCAATATAATCGATAGTAATATTTGCCAAATGGTTTTTTTCCTCCAGCTTTGAAGATACGTAAACATGCATCAATTCGTTTATAATATCTTCACCCAGTTTGACAGAGGAAGTTTTCATGCCGATTTCAATGATAGTCGCCGCCTTATCAGGAATATTAAATTCAAGTCCGTATTTAAACTGGTTTGTCAGTCCCCAAATAGTTGTGAGTTTAAAAGCAAAATTTCTCCCCTCATGCCACAATATGTTCTCTTCTTCATTGAGTGTAATTAACAATTTAAGATCGGGAGTTTCCAATATCTCCCCTATGTTTCCCTTTAAATTCATTTCCAGTTTTTCCCTGACGCCAATTTTCTGGCCGGTTTCATAATTATAAACAGTTGCATCCTGTTTTTTAACCTCAATCTGAAAGCTACCGTCAGAATTAAAAATTATATCAAATACCGTTTCAATCAACTGGGGATGATCTTTAAATATAAATACTTTAAACGGAGTCTTTTTATAGGCATTATAATATTGATAATCCCAGTATTCGTAATAAACCACTTCCAGTTCCAGATTTTTTACAGTTTGTTCGATTATTGGATAAGACTGAAGGATCATCACTTCATTTTGCAGGTTTTGTGTTTGGGAAAGAAGATCATAATTGATAAATCTTGTGCCACTGTTTGACCAGTTATTATTTGAATCCTCCTTTAAAAGTACTGTGGAAGAAACGTAATACGATGGTACTGTGAATCTGTTATAAACATAAGCTATTCCAACGGCAACTACAACAAATGGAACAATTATCCAGATGTTTCGAAAAATAAGTTTAATTATTTTTAAGATACTATCCGTGTCTTGAGCAGGGAATGTATTTTGGTCCATATAATTTCTTGTAAATGGTTATTGAACTTTATTTTCCAAAGACAGAGTATAACAGTACCGCTGTGGATATTGTTGAAAACAGTATCGCCCATGGTAACTGGGCCAGACCCCAGAATCTTTTATTCATTGGTTTTACATATATCATATCATTAGGGCGCAAATAATAATATTCTGAGGCCATTATATCAGAGGATGTCAAATCGATATTTATCCTCAAATTATTACCGTTCTCGTTACGGATCAATATCACATCATTGCGGTCGCCATAAATGGTTAAATCTCCGGCCATGCCAATAGCATCGAAAACATTGAGTTTCTCTTGCGCGTATGAAAAATTTCCTGGCCTGACAACTTCTCCTAAAACTGATATATAGCGGTTTACCAATTTAATCGTAACGGTGGGGCTGCTTAAAATGTTGTTCAATGAATCCTGAAGCATGGAAATGACTTCAGGAATCGTTTTATCCTCCACATACATATTTCCAATAACGGGTAATTGTATAAAGCCTGATTTATCAATCATATACGATGTTAATGACGCACTGTATGGAGTGGCATAACCACCGAAACTGCCTTGCTGATTACCAAGTGTTTGAAAAACATTTGTTGCCGGATCGTCAAGGCTTCTTATATTAATACTCAATTCGTCCTTTATCTTCAATTTGTAATCAGGAATTTTAGCCTCTACATATGATATTATTGTTTTGTCGTTCTTATCTTTATTACGGAGGTACTCCAGATTTCGTTGGCTTACACAAGAAGAAAAAAATAGCATAATGATTAAAATCATCGTTGCATGTGATGCAATTCTTTTATACCCCTTCATTTTAAATCTGTTACTATTTTGTTGATATTCCCATGTAAAACTATACATTTCTGTTTTCATTTTAATTTATTTTTGTTTTGCCGGATGTGTATTTCAGCTAATAAGTGCTTTCAATTTTGATGCTGCGAAGTGTTTTCACCGTTTTAATTAATGATCCTGTATTTTTTAACGCACATAAATCAACATTAATTATATGCAAGCCTAAAAATAGTTCGGTTTTACTGCGTTATATCCTCTTTACCTTTTTTCCTGTGTTACCAATTCTTAAACTATCAGCAAACTCAATGCATTTAGGCAATTTATGTATGGCAAGTTTGCCTGCACACCAGGCTTTAAGAACATCTTCTGTGATACTTTTTTCAAATCCTTCTGCCAAAACTACAACTGCCTTTACAGCTTCACCTGTTATTTCATCATCAACGGTTTCAATGGTGCAATCAACAATTCCCGGATACGAAACAATCACTTCCTCAATTTCTTTCGGGCTTACCCTTTTTCCGGCAATTTTAATAAATTCCTTGTTTCGTGCAGTAAGGTAAATGTAACCATCATTGTCCACAGTGCCCATATCTCCGGTATATAACCATCCATTTTTGATGGTTTTATTGGTTTCGTCTCCATTTTTATAATATCTGAGCATGATATTTTCACCACGGGCAATTATCTCACCAGTTTCACCTGCCAGCACATTTTCATTCAATTGGTTAACAACTTTTAGTTCCACATTTGGAATTCCTTTCCCAATTGAGCCCAGTTTCGACCTTAACAAATTGGGTTCCAGATATGACAGTCGGGCTGTTGCTTCTGTTTGCCCATACATTACATAAAAACTTATTTCAGGGAAAGTATTAATGAACTCTTCTATGAAACTGTTGTGTAGTTTTCCTCCTGCCTGTGTCACGTAGCGCAATGAGGGGAAATGAGTGTTTTTAAATCCTTCCGATTTTCGCAACAAAATCTGAAAATGACTTGGAACACCTGCAAAACCGGTACACTTGTATTTGTTAATATCATTAAAAACAGAACTGATAAAAATAAAATTGTTATTCAATACAAGTGATCCCCCAGCCCTTAAATGGGTATGCAAAAGCGAAAGCCCGTAGCAATAATAAAACGGAAGCACCACTTCCATAATGTCATTTTCGGAGAGATGAAGATATTGAAGGATAGAACTGGTATTTGCAATGATGTTCCGGTGACTTAATACAACCCCTTTTGGAACACCAGTTGAGCCCGAGGTAAAAATTATCTGTGCAGGAAGTTCAGAATTGAAACTGTCATTCTGATTGAAGTGCGGTTGATTTTTAATCAAATGGGTATAATTCCCGTCAGATATTGTTTTTAATGAACCTGTATTTATTCTATCCAGCAACCGCCGTTCAATCAAAACCAACGGAGCATCGCACTCCTGTAAAATATAATCAAAATTTTTCTGTTCGATGGATGGATCAATAGGCACACAAACATTCCCCGACATCATTACTCCCAAATAGCCAATCAGAAAAAAGTTATTGTTATTGCTTACCAAAATGATATTCCGGTTACTTCCTAATGAAGATGAAAGGTACGAGGCCATTTGTGAAGCCTTATCGTAAAGATTGGTATATGAGATTGTTTCCTTATTTCCCAACACAAAATCCTTAGCCAGGTTAAAGGAATTTTCAAAAAGATACTGAACTACGTTCATGTCCGTATTTCTGGGTTTATTTAGTGGGTGCTTAGTATGATAAACCAGTACTCATATCTGTTTGATGAAAATGAATAGGGGAAAGCCGGAGGTATTCAGTAGTCCGCACTTTTCTCTCAAAGCTGGTAAAAATGTTTAACACCTCATCAGCGGTATAACCCAATACATTACCAATTTGTTCGGCTGTGTAACCATTTTCCCAGCCATGCCAAATCAAATCCATGGTTTCAAATGGCAACTGGTAAAAGAAATCTTCCTGAGTTTGTTCGGCAGTATAAGTATCGGTAGTTGGTGTACGTTTTATAATTTCTTCGGGAACTCCCAGATGCCGGGCAAGTTCGTAAACCTGTGTTTTGTATAAATGGCCAATTGGCATTACATCGGCCCCACCATCGCCATATTTGACAAAGAACCCCTGTTGCACCTCATGCTTGTTGGGCGTACCTATAACCGCGTAATGATTTGCCTCGGCATGGTAATACAGCATCGACATTCTGCTTCTCTGCTTAAAATTGGATGCCGCCACAATTTGTAAATATGCTTTGGTTGGCAACATTTTACTTTCAATAGCTCCGTTTGCAAAATATACCGTTACATAAAAAATGGGGGGCAGTTTCATGTTTGAAACATTTTGCTTGATTTCTATCTTAAATTTATCCTTTAGCGGGTTAAAATCAGAAATTACACTTTTTACGGCTTCATCTCGTCTGGTGTAACATCCAAATCCTGACAAGGCAGAGGTAAGGTTTTCTTCAATGGTTTTAATATTGAATTTCCCGGCAAGTTCCAACGCCAGTATTTTACTATCCGGGCTCGAATCGTTTTCGGGCATCATGATTCCGATAACTTTATCTGGCCCCAAAGCCTTCACTGCCAATGCAAGGGTAACAGAAGAATCGATCCCACCGCTTATTCCAATGATAGCTCCCCTTCTTTTTAAAACATAAAATATATCGTTCCTGAGTTTTTCTGCAATTTCCGATGCAGATTGTTCTGCATTGTTCAATTTTATAATGCCTTTTGAAAATGTAAGTTTTGTTGTCATCGTTAAATTAATTGTAATCTGATTCCGATCTGATAGTGCAATTAATCAAATCATTTTTATTCAGGTGTTTAAAATCCTCAATAAACTGTTTATGTAAAAGTTGGGTTGAAATAACAGCAGTAAGCGCCATGTTATCAATTTCTGAATATGACTTCCCTGAATTCATCTTATCCAGCAATTTTGCAACAGATTCAGGATTAAAAATTCCAGTATTATTTAATGAGCCAGTAGAAAGAACTTCCCTCACATAATCCGGGGCACCTTCTCCCAGAAAACTACTTAAAATAGGCGCCCTGTAAGCCTGTTTGGGCCTGTTCAAAATTTCTTCAGGCAATCTACCTTTCATCAATTTTTTAAGCAGTACTTTTTCATTCAGCCCTTTCAGTTTGTAATCGGGGGGTAAGGAAGCGCAAAACTCTATTATTCTGTAATCCAGAAACGGATATCTTCCCTCAACCGAATTTGCCATTCCAATTCTGTCGCCTTGTGATGACAATAAATATCCTGATAAGAAAACCGATATTTCAATATATTGTGCTTTTGCAAGTGGGTCAAGCTTATCCAATTTACCGTCAAAGTCTGAAAACAATTTGAGGTACGGATCGAAAGATTTTAGCTTTTCCTGGATTGCCTTGCTAAAATGATTCGTAATGTTAGATGAATTTTTCCACCTTAACAGATGAGAATAAATTGGGGAACCAGTTTCATCAAGTTTGTAACCGAAAAACAATTTAAGCGCATTTGTGTCCGCATTTTGTAATGCGCTAATGTAAGGATAAAGCTTTTTCAACAGCAAAGGCCGAATCCTTGAGTTTCTATCTTTCGACCAAAAATGTCTTACTTTGTTTTCCTTGAAAATATCGTAACCAGCAAGCAGTTCATCAGCGCCTTCCCCCGTAATTACTACCTTAATGTTATTTTCCCTCACTTTTTTGGAAAGACTGTACATAGGAGAGGGAGATGTTCTTAACAGTGGGATTTCGCAATGCCAAACCACTTTTGGAAAATTATCAGCTATTTCCTTTGATGTGCATTTAAAACCAATATGTTTGGTATTAAAATATTCTGAAGCCACATTTTGAAAGTAAGTTTCATCAAATTCATCTTCTGTAAACCCAACGGAAAATGTTTGCAATATATCAGGTTCAATTTCCCTAATAAATGCGGTGGTTACGCTTGAATCCAAACCACCACTCAAATATGCTGCAACAGGCACGTCAGCACGAAGCCGGATTCTGACTGAATCTTTAAACAGTTCGCTGAAATCAGAAATGGCATCCTCAAAACTGCCTTTGTAATAATTATTTGGTGATGCAAAATTAAGTTCCCAATATTTTTGAACTTTAATATTGCCATTTTTGATTTTTATAAAACATCCGGGCGGACATTCTTTTATTCCTTTAAAAACGGTATCCGGTGTAATGGTTGTCCAAAATGTGAAAGTTTCTGCAAGTCCTTCAACCGAAATTTCCCTGTTTACATCCTGGTGTTCAAAAATGGCCTTGATTTCTGAACCAAAAACAAACAACTCCGGAGTATGCCAGTAAAATAAGGGCCTGATGCCAACCCTGTCGCGTGCCAGAAACATTTCCTGCTTTTTCCTGTCCCAAATTGAAAAAACAAATTGTCCGTTTAATTTGGAGAGACATTCTTCGCCATACTCATCAAATAAATGAACTAAAACTTCAGTATCACTTTGTGTTCTGAAATGATGCCCTTTTTCTTCCAGTTCCCTGCGAAGTTCTATATAATTAAATATTTCGCCATTGAATACAATCCATAAATTAAAATCCTCATTTGGCATGGGTTGATGGCCTCCTTCAATATCAATAATACTAAGTCTTACATTTCCAAACCCCATATTTTTATCAACATATATTCCGCATTCATCGGGCCCGCGGTAATGAATGCGCGTTAGCATCCGGTTGATTACCGATGCCTCTGCATGATGGAACTTATCAATATAACCAGCTATGCCGCACATATTAATCCAACCTGCTGTTCTGCTTTTTTGCAATATATTCCACAATTGCCTTTATTGATTTAAAATTGTCCTCGCTTAATTCATCATTAGTCACTTCAACGCCATATTCCTCGTTCAGAAAACTAACCAATGAAAGAAAACCCAATGAATCAAAAATTCCCTCCTCAAATAAAAGAGTATCATCTTGTATTTTATCAATATCCGAAAATGTAATTTCTGAGATAAAATTTCTAAGCTGCTCGATTTGTGAAATAATTATATCCATAATTAAAAATGTATTTGGTGCAAATGTGGCTGAATTGCAATGTTTTAAATATTATTAATATTAATAGAATCGTTAAGTGCAGAAATCAATCTCTTCTTTCCAATTGCGACTTTAACATCATATTCTCAAGGCTTAAATCGGCGTACATCCGCTTCAACCTGTCGTTCTCTTCTTTTAACTTATTAATATACAAACTATGGTCAAAAGAGGAATGGCTTCCATATTTTGCCCTCCAGTTGTAAAAAGTGGCCTGACTAATGCCATTTTCCCTGATGATAGTTTGAATCGTCAATCCGTTTTTATAATCCTGGAGAATTCTTTGAATCTCAGATCTTTTAAATCTCTTTTTTAACATTTGCCCTGTTTTTTACTTTAACACACACTCTAAAAAATTTCTTTATTTTAAGAACCTCAGATACCAATCTCATACAATATCCGTTTTTGTCCTGCTTCGTTATGCCCTGAAAATAAATTAAAGTAAAATCTAAAACTGACAGCCCCTATAACCAAAATGGACAATTAAATGGTATATATTTTTTTGATAACTGTAAATTTTTATTAGAATTTTTCTATTTTATAATAAACCAATTAAAACATTCCACTATAAAAATTTCCTCCTAAAACATGATTTAATTGAAACAAAAAGTTAGGGGTTCCCCACAGTCACTTACATTTTGATGACTTTTTTGATGATAAATTGGATATTTTTCAAGAATTACTGATTTTTAATAAAGGGTTTTTATGCCCACAGTTAAAAACTTCTTCTTAATAATGTTTGAAAGTTCTGAATTATATTTGAATTTTCCAATTCTAATTTTGAAACAAAACCGGTTTTCAAATCCGATTTTTTTCTTTTTTTTGCAAATGAATATGCAGATTTTATTGATATTTAGAACCTTAATATTGAATTACTACTTAATTTAATCTTATTTTATGAGGGATTCAATTGTTTCATATTGGGACAAACAAAACAATTTCGGGACTTCTGAATATACAAAGAATTACATATTCACCCATTTCATAAGGTATTCGCCGCAATACAGACTTAGAATGTTTGTAAAAATTCAACAATCTGATAATTTTCTGTCGCTATTCACCAATCCCAATCAAATCAAAAATAAAGGCATATTCCAGAGCTGTATCTTTTATCCACTGAAACCTGCCGGAAGCGCCGCCATGTCCGTAATCCATGTTGATGTGAAAAATCAGCAGATTATTGTCGGTTTTTAACTCACGGAGTTTGGCCACCCATTTTGCCGGCTCCCAGTATTGTACCTGCGAATCGTGCAGTCCCGTGGTAACAAGTAATGCAGGATAATCTTTAGCAACCACATTGTCGTATGGAGAGTATGACTTCATATAATAGTAAAATTTATCTTCTTTCGGGTTTCCCCATTCATCGAACTCCCCTGTGGTAAGCGGAATACTTTCGTCGAGCATTGTTGTAATCACGTCAACAAACGGAACAGCGGCAACCACTCCTTTGTAAAGTTCGGGTTTCAGATTAATGCAGGCACCCATTAAAAGTCCGCCAGCGCTTCCTCCTTTGGCAAACAATTTTTCAGGATTAGTATATTTTTTATCTATTAAATGCTGTGCGCAGTCGTTAAAATCGGTAAAAGTGTTCATTTTTTTAAGCAGCTTCCCATCTTCGTACCATTGGCGGCCATTAATTTGTCCACCCCTGATATGTGCAATAGCGTAAACAAACCCACGGTCTATCAAAGGTAAAATTGAAAGCCTGAAACTGGGGTCTATGGTGGCGCCGTAAGAGCCGTAACCATAAATCAACGCCGGATTGTTTCCATTTTTCTTCAGGCCTTTCCTGTACACCAGCGACATCGGTATTTTTGTCCCATCGCCGGCAATAGCATAAATCCGGTGTGTTTCGTAATTATTTTTATCAAACCCGCCTAACACTTCTTCCTGCTTGAGTAGTTTGCGTTTTTTGGTTATCATGTTAAAATCGAAAATTGAATTTGGCGTTGTCAGCGATGTGTAGCTAAAACGAAATATTTCGGTATCGAATTCGAGGTTTACATTTGAATACGCGGAATAAACTTCTTCTTCAAAATCAATATAATACCCGCCGCTGCCTTGCCAGGGTATTATCCGTAATTGCCTGATTCCCTCTTTTCGTTCTGATACCACAAGATAATCCCTGAAAATATCGATGTTGTCAAAATAAACATCGTTGCGATGAGGAATAACAATAACTTTAAAAAGAACTTTTGGGTTAACGCCAAATGAAGAACCCTGTTTGAAAATAACCTTAATTCACTTTGTAAGTGGTTATCCCATCTTCAAAAAAATCGACAATTTGCCCTGCGGCGGCAACTCCGGCGTTAAGGTTGGCTTCTTCGGTTTGCGCGCCTGCTTTTTTCGGGGTAAAGAAAAAACGGCCTGCAAATTTTTCAGAAAACAAATCCATGCAATCCGGCGCAACATCCGAAATATATTTAATACCGGGCTTCTCTTCCATAACCCTCACTAAATCGGGTTCGTTAATTACCTCCTTCCGTGCGGTGTTTACCAAAATGCTTCCATCTTTTAAATGTTTCAGTACTTCGTAACTTACTGATTTAATATGCTCGCCCTTTGCCGGAACATGGATTGAAATTACATCGCTTTTTTCGTAAAGCTGTTCAAGCGAATGCACCACTTTTAACCCGATTGCAGCAGCGGCATCTTTACTGAAACGCGTGTAAACAATTACTTTCATCCCCAAAGCTCGCGCAATCCTGAAAACATTTCGGGCCACAAAACCAAAGCCATGTAAACCGAGCGTTCGGCCGCGCAGTTCGCCGCCAATTTTTCCGCTGAAAAATTCGCGTATGCCATAAATAGCCAAACCAACTGCAAGTTCAGCCACAGCATTGGCATTTTGCCCGGGAGTGTTCATAACCACAATTCCTTTTTGGCTGGCTGCTTCTAAATTAATATTGTCATAGCCTGCGCCGGCACGCACGACAATTTTCAGGTTTTTGGCAGCGCTGATTACATCGGCGTCAATAATATCGCTTCTCACAATCATGGCATCCGCACCCTTAACTGCACCGAGCAACTCCTGTTTCGATTTGTATTTTTCCAAAAGTTTCAGGGTGTATCCCGCTTTTCTGAAAACTTTTCCTATTTTATGAATTGCATTGGATGCAAAGGGTTTATCAGTAGCTATTAAAACTGTTTTCATACTATTTTTGATTTCAAAAAAAATGCAGGATTTTCACCCTGCATTTTCCTGGTTATTTTGTCGATTCAAATTCCTGCATTGTTTTTACGAGCGCTTTTACGCTTTCAACAGGCATTGCGTTGTAAAGTGACGCCCTGAACCCGCCAACCGAACGGTGTCCTTTCAACCCAATCATTCCCTGCGATTCGGCAAATACATCGAACTCTTTTTCGTACTGTGCATATTCAGGCGTTAAAACGAAAGTGACATTCATGCGCGAGCGATCTTCCTTGTTGGGGACTGTTGCCTGGAACATTTTGTTGCGGTCAATTTCGCCGTATAAAATTTTGGCCTTTTCTATATTGGTTTTCTCCATCGCCTCCAGACCACCATTGGCTTTCAGCCAGCGTAGTGTTAATAAACAGCCAAATACTGATACGGTAGCCGGTGTATTAAACATCGATTCGTTATCGATGTGAGTTTTGTAATCGAGTATTGTTGGGATTGGCCTTGAAGTTTTGCCCAAAGCTTCGTTTTTAACAATTATCAGTGTAGCGCCCGATGGTCCTAAGTTTTTCTGGGCACCGGCATAAATTAAATTGTATTTTGAAACATCCATCGGTCGGCTTAAAATATCCGACGACATATCGGCCAGCATTGGAACCGGCACATCAAGGTCGGTCAGGATTTCTGTCCCAAAAATGGTATTATTTGATGTAATGTGCAGAAAATCAACATCGTCCGGCACACTGAAACCTTTGGGAATATAATTAAAATTGGCATCTTTCGACGATGCAACTTCAACCACTTCGCCAATCATTTTTGCTTCTTTCATGGCTTTGCTTGCCCACATTCCTGTATTCAGGTATGCTGCTTTTTTAACGAGCAGATTATACGGGGCCATTAAAAACTGAAGGCTTGCCCCCCCCTGCAGAAAAAGCACCGAGTACCCTTCGGGGACTTTCAGCAATTCTTTTACCAAAGCCTGAGCTTCTTCCATAACTGCCACAAACTCTTTGCTGCGGTGCGAAATTTCCATTACCGAAAGTCCGGTTCCTGCAAAATCGATTATTGCTTCGGCAGTCTGTTGAATTGTAAACTGGGGCAAAATGGACGGCCCTGCATAAAAATTATGTTTTTTCATTATTACAATTATTAAAGGTTATTTATTATTGCCTGTTCGCCGTAATTCTGTTAAATATCGGTAATTTAATAATTTAAACCACTGGAATTTACTATTGTCCGGTTTAATTTTATTTTCAGATATTTAATGTCGTCAAAGATAAATGACTTAAACAATTCTCCTATTGATTTTAGGAATAATATGTTTTTAAACTTGTTTTTTTACAGAAAAGTAACTTTAAAATCCAGTCATAAAAAATGCCACCCTAAAAAAATCAGGGCAGCATTTATATCTGTAAGACAAAAATCTGCATCAAATAAACGGCACCCTCACTACTTCAGCAGGAATGGCTTTATTTCTGATTTTCACAAAAACCTGTGTTCCAAAGGCTGAATATTCCTTGGCAATGTAACCCATCCCGATTCCCTTGTTGAGTGTTGGCGACATGGTTCCCGAGGTTACCTGGCCAATCACATTTCCCTCAGAGTTTACAAGCTCGTAGCCATGACGGGGGATACCCCGTTCGAGCATCACAAAACCGCGTAACTGGCGGGTAACGCCTTCTGTTTTTTGCATCATTAAAAATTCCCGGCCGATAAATTTCCGGTCATTGTTAAACTTGGTAATCCAGCCCAGTCCGGCTTCAATGGGCGAAGTGGTGTCGTCAATATCGTGTCCGTACAGGCAGTAGCCCATTTCGAGGCGGAGTGTGTCACGGGCTGCCAAACCAATGGGTTTAATCCCAAATTCGCCTCCGGCTTCAAAAATTGCATTCCACATTTGTCCTGCCGCTTCATTGCGGAAATACAATTCGAAACCGCCGGCCCCTGTGTATCCTGTGGCTGAAATAATAACATCGTCAACCCCGGCCATTTTGCCGGTAACGAAGGTGTAAAACTTAATTTCCGACAAATTTATATGTGTGAGTTTCTGCAGTGTAGCTGTTGCTTTTGGCCCCTGCACTGCCAACTGGCTGATACGGTCCGAAGCATTTTCAATTTCTGCCCCAACACTATTGTGGCTTACCACCCAGTCCAGGTCTTTTTCAATATTAGCTGCATTAACAACCAGCATATATTTTTCGGGCTGATAATAATACACAAGCAAGTCGTCAACAATTCCGCCTTTTCCATTGGGAAAACAGGTATATTGAGCTTGCCCTGGCAATAAAACAGTTGGGTCGTTTGATGTTAATTTTTTAACCAGTTCGAGTGCGCTGGGGCCTTTCACCCAAAACTCGCCCATGTGCGATACATCGAAAACACCAACGGAATTGCGCACGGTAGTGTGCTCGTCAATTATCCCGGAATATTCGATGGGCATTTCGTATCCTGCAAATTCAAGCATTTTTGCCCCTAATATTTTATGTTGTCCGTTAAACGCTGTAACCTTCATTTTGCTTTAATTGTAGTGGTGCAAAACTATTCAATCATTCAGAGCAAACAAATGAAATATATCAGAAATTAAAGAGAACCGTTTTTATGAAATTTTGCTATTTTGCGCCATATTTTAAATCCAAATGAGCAGCAACCAAAAAATCATTGATTTTAATCATCTTAACAGTTTGACAAACGGAGATGAAAGTTTTAAGAAAGAACTGTCCGCAATTTTTTTAAACCAAATTCCGGTTTTCATTAATAACATGAAAAAATATCATGCCCATAACAATTTGGAGAACCTGGCGCGGGAAGCCCACACGGCAAAATCATCGGCAATGATTTTTGGCATGGAAAATACCGGGATGTTGTTAAAAGAGATTCAACTTCTGGCTGAAAATAATAATGTTTCGGAAATTGGACCTGCATTAAAGGAGGTTGAAAAAGATTTGCTGCGGGCAAAAACAGAATTGGATGAAATTCTGAAAGAGTATTGATTTCGGTCGTATTGAAAGGATAGTAATCATCACGCGCTTTGGAAATATTCTTGAATTATTTCAAATTGAGATTCAATGTCGTTTAGAAAGAAATCAAAAGGTATCTGAATAATAAACACACTTCGGCTACCTGCCTTTTCTGTCAGGCGGGCGCTGTCAATGACAGATTTCAGTTTTGTTGTCATCTCGACGATAGGAGAGATCTGTTCCTATGAAAGATTTCTCCTCGTTCCTCGTCGAAATGACAGCATTGTTGTAACTGTCATTTACCCATTAAGCCTAATGAAATTAGGTGAACTCTCAGGGCGACCAGATTATTCTTTTGTCTAACCATTTTTGCATTTCCCTGACAAATTCCAAATCTGAAATACCCTGTCCTTAATTTACCATGTTTCTGAAAACCAATTCACCATTTTCCTCATCAATTACAATCGTTCCGCTTTTATCAACAGCTCCGCTTAAAATACGTTTCGACAGCTCATTCAATATGTATTTTTGAAGGATGCGTTTTACCGGACGTGCGCCAAAATGGGGCTCGTAACCAACCTTTGTCAGCCAATCGATTGCAGCTTCGGTGATATCGATTTTCAAATCGGTTGCCGAAAGCCGTTTAATCACCTGTTCGAACTGCAAACGAACAACCTTGTTGATATTTTCGCGCGAAAGTGGCGTAAATATGATGGTTTCGTCAATACGATTCAGGAACTCCGGACGAATGGTTCTTCGCAACAATTCCATCAATTGGTTTCGGGTTTCTTCCAAAATAAAAGCTTCATTACCTTTATTTATTTTTTCAAAGCTTTCCTGAATAATGTGCGACCCTAAATTTGAGGTCATTATTATAATGGTATTCTTAAAATTTACCGTCCTCCCTTTGTTGTCGGTTAACCGGCCATCGTCGAGTACCTGCAGCAACACGTTAAAAATATCGGGGTGCGCTTTTTCAATTTCATCGAAAAGAACCACAGAGTAAGGTTTGTGTCGCACAGCCTCGGTAAGCTGGCCGCCCTCATCGTAACCAACATAGCCGGGAGGGCTGCCAATCAGCCGGGTTACGGAGAATTTTTCCTGGTATTCCGACATGTCGATACGGGTCATCATGTTCTCATCGTTAAACAGATATTCTGCAAGCGCTTTTGCCAGTTCGGTTTTTCCAACACCAGTTGAGCCCAGAAATATAAACGAACCTATTGGCCTTTTTTCATCCTGCAAACCGGCCCGGCTGCGGCGCACAGCATCAGAAACAGCGGTAATTGCTTCCTCCTGCCCCACTACCCTTCTGTGCAACTCTTCTTCCATGTGCAGGAGTTTTTCGCGCTCGCTTTGCAGCATTTTCGAAACCGGTATTCCTGTCCAGCGGGCTACAACTTCGGCAATATCTTCCGCATCAACTTCTTCCTTTATCAAACTTCCGCTGCCCTTTTGCCTTTCGAGTTCCTTTTTCAGGTTTTCAATTTCGCGTTCGGCCTCTTTCACACGGCCATAACGCAATTCGGCTACCCGCTCGTAATTTCCCTGGCGTTCGGCTTCTTCGGCTTCCTGCTTGTAATCTTCAATTTCGAGTTTCTTTTTCTGAATGTCATCAATAACCGCCTTTTCCGATTGCCATTTTGCCCTCATCCGTGATTGCTCTTCTTTCAGATTTGAAATTTCTTCGTTTAAAACAGCCAGTTTTTTTTCGTCTTTTTCGCGTTTAATGGCTTCGCGTTCAATTTCCAACTGTTTTACACGACGTTCAATTTCATCCAGTTCTTCCGGAACGGAATCCATTTCCAAACGTAACTTTGCAGCGGCTTCATCCATTAAATCGATGGCCTTATCGGGCAAAAACCGGCCTGAAATATAACGCTGGGAAAGCTCAACTGCCGCAATAATTGCATTGTCTGTAATCCTCACTTTATGGTGGTTTTCGTACCGTTCCTTTATTCCACGTAATATTGAAATGGCGCTCAAAGTATCTGGTTCATCAACATGCACCACCTGGAAACGGCGTTCGAGCGCTTTATCTTTTTCAAAATACTTCTGATACTCGCTTAAAGTTGTGGCACCAATGGCACGCAACTCTCCACGTGCAAGCGCTGGTTTTAAAATATTGGCTGCATCCATGGCTCCCTCGCTTTTTCCTGCGCCAACCAAAGTGTGAATTTCGTCGATAAACAAAATTACTTCATCGTTCGAATTGATTACTTCGTTTACCACAGCTTTTAACCTTTCCTCAAACTCGCCCTTGTATTTTGCACCGGCAATCAATGCGCCCATATCGAGCGAAAAAACCTGTTTCGATTTCAGATTTTCAGGTACATCACCACGAACAATCCGGTGGGCCAAACCTTCGGCAATAGCAGTTTTCCCGGTTCCCGGCTCACCTAAAAGAATAGGATTGTTTTTTGTTCTTCGTGAAAGAATTTGCAGTATTCGCCGGATTTCCTCGTCGCGGCCAATAACAGGATCCAATTTGCCCGACCGCGCACGTTCGTTTAAATTAAGTGCAAAACGATTGAGTGAATTAAATTTGTCTTCAGCCGACTGACTATCGACTTTCGAACCTTTGCGCAGTTCCTTAACAGCCATTTTCAGTTCATCTTTTCGAATTCCGCTGTCGTTCATCAACCGGCTCACCGAATCGTTTGCATCGAGCATCGAAATTAAGATATGCTCCACAGAAACAAACTGGTCGCCCATTTCCTGCGCCAGTCCTACTGATTTCTGCAAAACCCGGTTAGCTGCATTTGATATATATTGGTCGCCTCCGGTAACTTTTGCGTACGATTCGATAATTTTATCGATAGTTGTTTGAAAAAGGGCAACGTTGACATCGAGTTTTTTCAACAGAAAACTAATTACGTTTTCAGCCGAATGAAACAAACCCTTAAAAAGATGTGCCGTTTCAACTGCCTGCTGGTTGTTGCCCCGTGCAATTTGAAAAGCAAACTGAATGGCTTCCTGTGCTTTAATTGTGAAGTTGTTTAAATTCATAACCGCTAATTTTAAATTTAATAGTTCAAAAAGCAAACCATAACCAATTGAAAGACAATATGTCAAAATAAAAAATGAATTTAATGAAAATACGTCTGAAAAAAGAGAATTTGGGTGAAAAGCTGACAGTAACAAAAAAAACAAGGATGAAATTCACCCCTGTTTTCCAAATCTTACCAAACTTATCTCTATGAAAAAACTCTGCTACAAAATTTTATAATACAAATGTAGTTCAATAAAGAGTTAACACATCTGAATCAAAGTTAAAGAAAGTTAAGAGTTAATATTCAATATGATATACCAGCAGGACCTCAGTTTTACATCTTCCAAAATCTATATATTTGCAATCCGTTTTTTTAAAAAAATCAATTAAATAAATGTTGCTTGTGCTTGGTGTTTACCTGCAAATTTAAATAAATGTTACTTGTGCTTAATGTTAACCTTCAAATTCAGGTTGCATTTTATTTCTAAAAAAATTGAGTTACTTTAGCACCCCGAAAAAAGAAATATATTTTTTAATTTATATAACTAAAAATTAAATGTTTATGGCAAAACATGTATATACCTTTGGGGCAGGCCGTGCAGAAGGTAAAGCAGACATGAAAAACCTCCTGGGAGGTAAAGGTGCAAACCTTGCAGAGATGAACCTTATCGGTGTACCGGTCCCGCCGGGATTCACCATCACAACCGAAGTTTGTGCAATGTACAACGAACTGGGTCAGGAAAAAACATTCGACCTGATTAAACCCGAAGTTGAAGCAGCAGTTGCGCTTATTGAGAAATTAACAGACACAAAATTTGGCGACAAGGAAAATCCGTGCCTTGTGTCGGTACGTTCAGGTGCCAGGGCTTCTATGCCCGGCATGATGGATACAGTATTAAACCTTGGGATGAACGACGTTGCAGTTGAAGCTATTGCAAAGAAATCGGGAAACCCGCGTTTTGCCTGGGATTCATACCGCCGGTTTGTTCAAATGTTTGGTGATGTTGTTTTGGATATGAAACCACAAAGCAAAGAGGAAATCGATCCGTTTGAAGAAATCATTGAAGAGTTGAAAGAAGAAAAAGGAATCCACCTTGATACCGATTTTTCAACTGAAGATTTAAAAGAACTGGTTGCCCGTTTTAAAAAGGCAGTTAAAAAAGTAACCGGAAAAGATTTCCCAACCGACCCATGGGAACAATTATGGGGTTCGGTAGCTGCAGTGTTTAACAGCTGGAACAACGACCGCGCAATTTTTTACCGCCGCATGGAACAAATACCCGATGAATGGGGAACAGCAGTTAACGTTCAGGCAATGGTGTTCGGAAACATGGGCGACAACTCAGGAACCGGAGTTTGTTTTACACGCGATGCAGGTACCGGCGAAGATATTTTCAACGGCGAATACCTGATTAATGCACAGGGTGAAGATGTGGTTGCCGGAATCCGCACACCACAGGAAGTAACTCTCGAAGGTTCGAAAAGATGGGCTGCCTTACAGGGGGTCAGCGAAGAGGAAAGGGCTTCAAAATATCCTTCACTTGAAGAAGCCATGCCAGAAATGTTCAGGCAATTGAATGAAACCCAGCAGAAACTGGAGGATCATTACAGCAATATGCAGGATATTGAATTTACCATACAGGAAGGTAAGTTGTGGATGTTACAAACACGTAACGGAAAACGTACAGGCGCTGCGATGGTGAAAATTGCTGTTGACATGCTTGAAGAAGGACGGATTGACGAAAAAACAGCCCTTGGACGGATTGACGCCGGTAAATTAGATGAATTGCTTCACCCCGTTTTTGAAACTTCGGCTATTAAAGCGGCAAAAGTTTTGGCCAAAGGATTGCCGGCATCTCCGGGCGCTGCCACTGGCCAGGTAGTTTTCTTTGCCGACGAAGCGGCAAAATACCCGGCTTCAATTTTGGTCCGCGTTGAAACTTCGCCCGAAGACCTTGAGGGAATGCACATTGCCAAAGGTATTTTAACAGCCCGCGGAGGTATGACATCTCACGCTGCCGTTGTTGCCCGTGGTATGGGTAAATGTTGTATATCGGGCGCAGGCGCTGTAAAAATTAATTACAAAACCCGTGTTATGACTATCGAAGGAAAAGAATACTTCGAAGGCGACTGGATTTCGTTGAACGGATCAACCGGAGAAGTTTACGATGGTAAAGTTGCAACCATGGATCCCGACATCAGCGGCGATTTTGGAAAAGTAATGGAGTGGGCAGATAAGTTCACCCGCATGAAAGTGCGCACCAATGCCGATTCGCCGAAAGATGCAAAAATTGCGCGCGAATTTGGAGCACAGGGAATTGGTCTTTGCCGCACGGAACACATGTTTTTCGAAGGCGAAAGAATTAAGGCTATGCGCGAAATGATACTTGCCAAAGAAGAAACTGCAAGGCGCAAAGCATTGGATAAATTGCTGCCTTTCCAACGTGAAGATTTCGAAGGAATTCTGG
Source organism: Prolixibacteraceae bacterium (assembly GCA_009773765.1). GTDB lineage: Bacteria > Bacteroidota > Bacteroidia > Bacteroidales > Prolixibacteraceae > Draconibacterium. The sequence continues at coordinate 32,578 of WTWZ01000011.1, forward strand.
AAGCGATGGCTGGATATGGCGTTACCATTCGTTTGCTCGACCCGCCATTACACGAATTTGTACCCCACGAACCTGCCAATCAGAAAATTATGGCCGAGGAAATGGGAATTTCGGTTGAACAGGTAAAAGCATTGGTTGAAGATTTACATGAATTCAACCCGATGTTAGGCCACCGCGGTTGCCGTTTGGGAATTACTTATCCTGAAATTACTGAAATGCAGGCGCGTGCCATTATTGAAGCAGCAGTTAACTTAACCAAAAAAGGAGTTGACGCCCGCCCTGAAATTATGGTGCCGCTGATTGGCACGGTTAAAGAATATAAATTACAGGCCGATATAATTCATGCTACGGCAGCCAAAGTATTTGCCGAAAAAGGTGCAAAATGCGATTACCAGGTTGGAACAATGATTGAAATTCCACGCGCTGCCCTTACCGCTGATTTAATCGCAAAAGAAGCCGAATTCTTCTCTTTCGGGACCAACGACCTTACGCAGATGGCTTTTGGTTATTCGCGCGATGATGCAGGTAAATTTTTACCGGTTTACATTGAAAAAGGCATCCTGAAAACAGATCCGTTCCAGGTTCTCGATCAGGAAGGCGTTGGCCAATTGATCAGAATGGCTGTTGAAAAAGGACGCAGTGTAAAACCAGGCCTGAAAGTTGGTATCTGTGGCGAACATGGAGGCGAACCATCGTCGGTTAAATTCTGCGACAGCGTTGGAATGGACTATGTTAGTTGCTCACCTTACCGAGTGCCAATTGCACGTGTTGCTGCAGCTCAGGCAAATTTGAAGTAATATACTGAAAAGTAAAATATTAAAGCCGTCTTCTCAGGGGTAAAACCGGGGAGGCGGTTTTTTTATTTTAATTCATTCTGCGGGTGGCATTTATTTATCATACACTTTTGGCTCCACTTCGCCACGTGCAACCCGCAAGGCATTCATCGCAAGTGCTTCCAGTTCGTCTTCGCCAGGGTAGGAATAAACCGGTGCGATGAAACCGGCTTTTCCTTTGATGTATCTTTCTATACTTTTATTAAATGCCAGGCCGCCGGTAAGCAAAATGGCATCAACTTTTCCATCGAGAACCACTGCCATTTCGCCTATGGTTTTTGCCACCTGATAAAATAGAGCTTCCTGGTAAAACCTCGCTTTTTCGTTGCCTTCTTTTGCCAAATCTTCAACTTCGCGGGCATTGTTTGTACCCATAAAACTTACAAATCCGCCTTCACCTAAAACCATTCTGTCCACTTCCCTTTTTGAGTATCTCCCGCTAAAACAAATTTCAATTAACTGCCCGGCAGGAAGCGTTCCCGATCGTTCGGGACTAAATGGCCCTTCGCCATTCAAAGCATTGTTTACATCAATTACCCGGCCTTTATTATGGGCGCCAACCGAAATGCCGCCGCCAAGATGGGCAACTATTAAATTCAGTCCTTCATAGTTTTTACCAACTTTTTTTGCATGTGAACGGGCAATAGCTTTTTGATTTAACGCATGAAAAATGGAACGCCTTTCAAATTTTGAATGCCCCGAAACCCGGGCAATATCTTCCAACTCATCAGTAACAACCGGGTCGGCAATAAATGCCTGGGCAGCGGGTATTTGTAATGCTATATTACTGGCCAGCAGCGGGCCAAGATTGCTTGCGTGTTGCCCCGTCACCCCATCGCGAACATGTTGCAACATGCGGTTGTTCACCCTGTAAATACCCGATTCCACGGGGTAAGTCAATCCGCCGCAGGCAATAATGTATTTAATCGAAACAACCTCAATTCCTTCTTCAGTAAGCACATCGATTATTAAACCTTTCCTGAAATCAAACTGGTCGATTATATTTTCATAGTGAAGCAGGTCGTTGAACGAATGACGGATTGTTTTGTTCAAAACACATTCCGTATCGAAGTAAACCGCAAATTTAGTAGATGTGGAACCCGGATTTATGGCAAGGATTCGGTGCATTTATTTAGCTTAACAATGAGGCCAGAGCAATGGAATTTAATTTTGTTTTTTCGCTGTCGCCGCGTGACGATACCACAACCGGAACTTTTGCACCGGCAATTATTCCCGACATTTCGGCATTGGAAAGTTTCGAATTGGTTTTGTAAAACACGTTTGCCGCATCAATATTCGGGAAAAGCAAACAGTCGGCATCGCCTGCAACCGGCGAAGTAAGGCCCTTTATTTCAGCCGAATTCCGATCGAGCGCCACATCCAATGCCATTGGCCCGTCAACTATGCCGCCTTCAATTTGCCTGTGTTCCGACATTTTTGCAATAGTTGCCCCGTCCATGCACGACTGTATTGAAATGATGATCTGCTCGGTTGGCGCAATTACTGCTACTTTCGGATATTCAATGCCCAACAGTTTTGCAGCCTGAATCAGGTTTTCAGTCATTAATATTTTCTGTTTCAGGTCAGGGTATGGAATCACTCCCGCATCGCTAAATATCAGCAGTTTATGGTAATTAGGGTTATCCATTACCGAAATGTGGCTAAGTGTTCCGCTGGCAGGCACCAAACCATACTCTTTTTTGAGAAGTAAACGCATGAATTTGTCGGTGGTTAGCAAACCTTTCATAATTAAATCAGCTTTCCCGTTATTAACAAGCTCAATTGCTTTTTCGCCCGCTTCCTTGGGCGTATCGGCATGTACTATGTGGTATTTCTTCTTGTCGAAATTTAAACCCTCAAGTGCTTTTTCAATGGTTTTACTGTCGCCGGTTAAAATAGGGGTTACAAATCCCATTTCTACGGCAAGGTTAAGGGCTTCTATTGTATTTTCGTCAACACCGTTAACAACCACCAGCTTTTTTGCGGGTTGCTTTTGAGCTGCATCAAGCAAATCTTTAAAATTTTTAATGTGCATTGTTTTTTTGTCGAAGTTAAGCGAAACTGGGAATGTAAACGACAACATTGCTCAGGTTTTTTTATGTTGTAAACCATGACTCAAAATTTCATCCTTACAATCTCATTTTAAAAATCGTGTTTGAGTTCAAATTTTGAAACAGAATCTGTGATTTTACTTTTATTTTATTATTTCTGAAACCGAATTGTGCTTGATTTCAACACATGACAAGCGCTGAAATTTAATAAAATAAATGCGGAAATATGTCATGTTCCATCCTGTTTTCCAAAGAAAAAATGGGTGTTGTACAATATACCGGAAAAAGATTGGAATAGCCTTTTTTATTCTAAATTCAAACCCTCATATTTTTTAACTAAATCATTATTGCTATGATAAATAAAATTACAAGTTTGGCTGAATATTTTCAGAAGTATCAGGAAAGTGTGGCGGACCCTGAAGGATTTTGGGGAAAAATTGCCGAGAGCCATCACTGGCACAAAAAATGGGATCGCGTTGTTGACTGGCGGTTTTCGGGACCGGGTGCACCCGATGTAAAATGGTTTGTAAACGGGAAATTAAATATTACCGAGAATATTTTCGAACGTAATATGTTTTTGCGTAAAAACCAGGTTGCCATTATCTGGGAGCCCAACGACCCAAAAGAACCTGTCATAAAACTTACTTACGGCGAGCTTTTCGATAAAGTAAAACAGTTTGCCAACGGACTGTTAAAACTGGGGGTAAAACGCGGCGACAGGGTTGCAATTTATCTGCCAATGGTTCCTGAACTGGCCATTGCAATGCTTGCCTGCGCCCGAATCGGGGCAATCCACTCCATCGTTTTTGCAGGTTTTTCGGCAACAGCGCTGGCCGATCGGGTAAACGATGCCACATCTAACGTTGTTATTACTTCCGATGGAGGTTACCGCGGTACAAAAAGCATCCCTTTGAAAGGCATTGTCGATGAAGCTGTTGCAAAATGTCCATCGGTAAAGAATGTTATCGTTTTAAAACATACAAACGAAGAAATCAATTTTGTTAATGGCCGCGATGTTTGGTGGCACGATTTAATAAATGGTGTTTCAACTGAAAACATTGCCGAAGTAATGGATGCCGAAGACATCTTATTCATTCTTTATACCTCAGGATCAACAGGCAAACCCAAAGGAGTTGTGCACACAACAGCCGGGTACATGGTTTATGCCGAATATACTTTCAAAAATGTATTTCAATACAGCGATGGCGATATTTTTTGGTGTACCGCCGATATTGGCTGGGTTACCGGCCACTCGTATATTGTTTACGGCCCTCTTTTAACAGGCGCCACAACCATTATGTTCGAAGGTGTGCCAACCTGGCCCGATGCCGGCAGATTCTGGGAAACAATTGACAAACACAAAGTTACACAGTTTTATACAGCGCCAACTGCTATTCGTGCATTAATGGCGCAGGGCGACAACTGGGTTTCAAATCACAATCTGAGTTCGTTAAAAGTTCTGGGTACAGTTGGCGAACCTATTAACGAAGAAGCCTGGAGATGGTACCATGCTTTGGTTGGAAAAGGAAAATGCCCGATTGTTGATACATGGTGGCAAACCGAAACAGGCGGAATTATGATTACTCCGCTTGCCGGAATAACACCTACAAAACCATCGCTTGCAACGTTGCCTTTGCCTGGCGTCCAGCCCATCTTAGTCGATCCAGAAGGAAAAGAATTAAAAGGAAATGGTGTCGAAGGGATTTTATGTATTAAATTCCCGTGGCCGGGAATGTTAAGAACAACTTACGGAGATCATCCCCGCTGTTTTCAGACCTATTTTTCGGCTTTTCCCAATTTATACTTAACCGGCGACGGCGCAAAACGCGACGAGGAAGGCTATTACCGCATCATAGGCCGAATTGACGATGTTATAAACGTTTCCGGGCACCGCATTGGGACCGCCGAAGTTGAAGACGCTATAAACCAGCACCCGAAAGTAATTGAATCGGCCGTGGTAGGATATCCGCACGATATTAAGGGATCGGGAATATACGCCTACGTAATTTGCGAAGACCTTACCGATGCTGAATTAAAAACCATTGAAAACGAAATCAGGGAAACTGTAAATAAATTTATCGGGGCAATTGCAAAACCCGATAAAATTCAAATTGTCAGTGGCCTGCCCAAAACAAGATCCGGAAAAATCATGCGCCGGATCCTTCGTAAAATCGGGGAAGGCGATGCAACCAACCTTGGCGACACTTCAACCCTGCTCGACCCGGGTGTTGTGGACGAAATTATAGATGGGGCAAAAGTTGCTGTAAAAAGGTAATAAAAACCAAATTATGAGAATAACAAAAAAATCATGAACCGTTCACTTGTAATTGTTGGGGCTGTATTAATTCAGCTCGCACTTGGCAATTTATATGCCTGGTCTGTTTTTACTACCACATTGGTTGACAACGGTTGGACAAAAACCCAGACTCAGATAGTATTCTCGGTTGGAGTAGCTGTATTTGCCATTGTTATGGTTATTGCCGGAAAATTAATGCCCAAATACGGCCCGCGAAAATTAACCGTTGCAAGTGCAGTGGCGCTCGGGCTGGGCTATATAATCGCCGGCCTGCTTGGCGCTGAAAACTACATAACAACATTGATATTTGTCGGAATTCTTGGAGGCGCAGGAATGGGCTTTGGTTATGTAGTCCCTATTGCTGTTGGTATGCGCTGGTACCCCGATAAAAAAGGTTTTATTTCAGGACTTGCCGTAGCAGGATTCGGTTTCGGAGCAACTCTTTGGATGACACTTGCCGGTAAACTTGGCGCATTGGGTGGCGGTGAACTCATTACAAAAATCGGCTTGTCAAATACATTTATTGTATTGGGAATTACTTTCCTTGTCATTATTTTAATCGGAAGTATCTGGATGGTTTTTCCTGCAGCAGGGTGGAAACCAGCCGGATGGAAACCAGAAGTATCAAAAACGGCATCCAAACCAGCCGGTTCAGTTGATTTCAGCAGTAACCAAATGCTGAAAACAAATCAATTTTATTTAATTGTTTTAACCTATGCTTTTGGAGCAGGGGCCGGATTGATGAGTATAGGGCTGATGAAACTTTGGCCAATGGCTGCCATGAAGGCAAACGGAATCCCGACAGAAGTGGCAGGCGCTGCTGCAACAATGGCAATGGCAATATTTTTCGCGCTATTTAACGGTTTGGGACGTATTATATGGGGAATGATAAGCGATAAAATCGGACGAAAATCATCAATTGCCGTAATGATGGCCACACAGGGCGCATTTGTAATCTTGTTTCAGTGGATGGCCGGAATGCAGGCCACACTTTACATTTTTGCAGTCCTAATCGGGTTCAACTATGGCGGTTTGTTCTCACTGTTTCCAACCATAACAGCCGATATTTTTGGAAATAAAAACTTTGGGCAGAATTACAGTTGGGTTTTTTTAGCTTATGCAATCGGGGGGATAATTTTCCCGATATTAGGAGGAAAATTAGGCGATTTGGGAAACTTCCCGCTGGCTTTTACCATTTGCGGAACACTGTGTTTTGTAGCAGTCGTTACCATTTTAATGGTTAAACCAATAAAAAGTTCAAAATAAAATATATTGTGAACTAATGATCAGAAAACCCGGAAATACCGGGTTTTCTGATTTAATGCCCATCACATGTTTTTAAACAGCGGAAAAATAAATTGTTATTAAACATGCAAAACCGGTTCTTGTGTGATTAACCAGATGCTATAATACTGATTTAAAATAATATTTATGTTTTCCCGAATGTTCATCATGTATGATAAATAAATTTCCAAAACTGACTTTTTTTATTGAATTTTGCGGACAAAATCGAACACTTTTACAAATGAAAATTTTTATGCAAATCTTTTAAAACCAAAAATATTACCAAATGGCCATTAAGAAATTAAACAGCATTTTCAAGCCAAAGCGAATAGCGTTAATTGGCGTTTCAGATAATCCAAACAGCGTGGGCGGAATTACGTTACGAAACCTTGTTGGCGGCGGCTTCAATGGTGTAGTTTATCCGGTAAACCCAAAACGCGAGGCAGTTTTTGGGATTCCATGTTACCCCGATGTAAAAAGCCTTCCAAAAACTCCCGACCTGGCCGTTATAATGACTGCCGCCAAATTTGTTCCCGGAATTATTCGCGAATGTGGCGAGGCCGGCATTCATGGTGTAATTATCATGTCGGCAGGGTTTAAAGAATCGGGGGAAGAGGGAAGAATACTTGAAGACGATGTAAAAGCCGAAAAAGCCAAATTCCCCGACATGCGGGTTATTGGCCCAAACTGCCTTGGTATTTTGGTTCCCGGATTAAACATGAATGTGAGTTTTGCCAATGGAATGCCAAAAAAAGGCCACGTTGCATTTATATCACAATCCGGCGCTTTGTGTACTTCAGTTCTCGACTGGGCCTATGATTCAAATATCGGGTTCTCCTATTTCGTTTCTATCGGCAACTCGATGGATGTTAATTTCGGCGATTTAATCGACTATTTTGGACAGGATCCAAATACAAAATCAATTGTTCTTTATGTTGAATCGCTTGCCAACGCCCGGACGTTTATGTCGGCAGCCCGTGCTTTTTCACGCGGAAAACCAATCATTGTTTACAAATCGGGGCGTTTCCCCGAATCGGCGGCAGCAGCAGCTTCGCACACGGGGGCCATGGCATCGGAAGATTCAATTTATGACGCGGTTTTCCGAAGGGCAGGGTTAGCCCGCGTGTTCGATTTTGGAAACATTTTCGAATTTACCGACCTGGTTGGCCGTCGCCGGATTCCCAAAGGCAACAGGCTCGCAATTGTTACCAATGCAGGCGGCCCCGGTGTTATGGCAACCGACTCGCTAATTTCCCTGGGCGGAAAACTGGTTGAACTTTCTGAAAAAACAATACAGAGGCTGAATGAATACCTGCCGCCTTTCTGGTCGCACGGAAACCCGATTGATGTGCTTGGGGACGCCACTCCTGAAAGATTTGCAGGTGCAACAGAAATAGTTTTGGAAGATGAAAATGTAGATGCCGTGCTGGTTTTACTAACGCCGCAAGCTATGACCGCACCAACAGAAACAGCCACTGCAATCTCGCAACTGGCGGCAAAAACAACAAAATCGATTATGGCAGGCTGGTTGGGGGGCGCAAGCATGCGCGAAGGTATTCAGATTTTTAACCAGGCAGGAATTTCGAGTTTTACTGCCCCCGAACAAGCTATTCGCGCATTTATGACACTCTCCAATTATTCCGAAAATCAGGAGATGTTGTACGAAACGCCAAAGGAAGTACCGGTTTCTTTTCAGTATGACCGGCTGGAACTGCGTAAAAAATATTTAAAAGACATTTTCCCAAAAGCAAAAATTCTGAATGAAGACGATTCAAAAATGCTGGTGAACGATTACGGGATTAATACCACTCACCCCCAGCCGGCAGCTACCGAAGATGAAGCCGTTGCAATTGCCCGCATAAAAGGATATCCGGTAGTGATGAAAATTTATTCACCCGATATTACCCACAAATCCGATGTTGGCGGAGTAGCGCTTAATATTAAAGACGATGAGATGGTAAGGGCAACTTTCCGTAATATGATGAAAACAGCAAAAGAAAAACGCCCTGATGCAAGAATTGATGGAGTTACCATTCAAATCATGGTAAATACAAAAGAGGGTGTTGAACTGATTGTTGGAACTAAAAAAGACCCGGTATTCGGTACAGTAATGCTGGTCGGAATGGGCGGGGTTACCGCTGAATTATTTAAGGACAAGCGCCTGGAATTCCCGCCTTTAAACGAGCAATTGGCTCATCAGATGTTAAAATCGCTGAAAATTTATCCACTCCTGACAGGATATCGCGGCGATACGCCAAAAAACATCGATAAACTTATCGAAGCGCTGATTCGCATGTCGTACCTTGCAGCCGATTATCCCGAAATTGCCGAACTCGATATCAATCCGCTGATAGTTACCCCTACCGATGTAATCGCCCTTGATGCGCGTATTGTTGTGGACGAGGAAATAATGAAAAAACCTGCAAAAGAATACTCACACCTGATATTACGGCCTTACCCTGAAAGTTTAATTAAAAAGGTAACCTTACGTGATGGTTCCGAAATATTGCTCCGCCCGATTAAACCAGAAGACGAACCTTTGTGGGTCGAGTTACTTTCCGGTTGCTCGAAAGAGGCAATTTATCAACGTTTCCGGTACGATTTTTACTTCGATTCGCACGATATTGCATCGCAATACTGCTTTATCGATTACGATCGTGAAATAGCCATTGTTGCTGAAGTGGAGGATGAGGGCAGGAAAAAAATAATTGGTGTTGGGCGGTTAATTGCCGATCCCGATGTGGAAGTTATGGAATATGCCATTTTAATAACCGATACATGGCAGAAAAAAGAACTTGGTTTTACCTTAACCAAATACTGCATGGAGATTGCGAAAATGAGGGGCGTAAAAATTCTGGCTGCCGAAACCACAAAAGACAACAAACCTATGATATCGGTATTCAGAAAGCTGAACTTTAAAATCAGGTTTAACGAAGACACTACCGTTTCGGTAAATAAAGATATTTCGGTTGAAGATTAAAGCCCCCTAACCCCCGGAGGGGGAATTATAGAAATAAATGTGAAAAGTTGCACAACTGAACGATGTATTTATTTTAGCAATCAAAAACATTATTCCCGGCAGTTGGTTAATTCCCTGCCGGGAAATTTTTAATAAGAAAATATGGATTTCGAAAAACTTGAAATTGCTGCAAACCTCATCCGAAAAGCAAAATATGCAATTGCTTTTACGGGGGCAGGCATTTCAGTTGACAGTGGTATTCCCCCTTTCCGGGGCGAAAACGGGCTTTGGAACAAAATGGATCCCATTTTTCTTGAAATCGGATATTTTCGAAAAAAACCGTTGCAGTCGTGGAAAAAAATAAAGGAGATTTTTTACGATACACTGGGCGATACACAACCCAATATTGCCCACGAAATACTGGCTAAAATGGAAAAACGGAGTTTTCTGGAATCCATCATCACCCAGAATATCGATCATCTCCACCAAAAAGCGGGCAGCCGCTATGTTTACGAACTGCATGGCACATACAAACAACTGGTTTGCACCGAGTGCGGCTCTGAATTCGATATGAGTTTTGCCGACCTGAAATATTTACCGCCAACGTGTTATATCTGTAAAGGAATACTAAAACCCGACATGGTCTTCTTCAATGAGCCAATTCCTGCTTTTGCAAAAAAACGGTCGTTCGAAGAAGCCGGAAAAGCCGATGTTTTAATCATTATTGGCACAAACGCCGAAGTTTTACCGGCAGCCGAAATACCGGTTGTAGCCAAAGAAAACGGTGCAAAAATCATCGAAATCAACATCGAAGAGACTCATTTTACACGCGAAATAACCGATATTTATCTTCAGGGAAAGGCATCGGAAATAATGAAAGGTATTGGCGAATTGCTCTATTTGTGATTGTTGGGTAGCGCGGTTTGTAACCGCGCTTTTTTCTACTCCTGATGGGAGTCGGACTTTCCAAAGTCCGGCATCTTTTCTGAGACTTGGGAAAAACTTCTATTTTCTGCGACTTGGGAAAGTCACAGTCACGGGGGATCAAACCTGAACTTAGGGCAGGGTAACTACTGCTCCCAATATGAGCAATCAGACCTTATAATTAGAAAGTTATGGTATCCGAAAATATATTTTAGTACACCCATAATCAGGAGACGGAAAACCAGAAGCATTGAAATACAATCTTGCCCCTGTATGTGGTTGCGCAGAATAAACAAAGTACACCGGTTGGTTTATGAAGTTTTAGATAACCAAATTTTGATACTCACCGCCAAAGGACATTACTTTAAAAACTTTGACTTTAGAAAGTTAAAGTCCCTGACCAAATCCATTGTCAGTATCAAAAATAATTTCTACCATTGAACACTTAAATTTACACCAAATGAACTACAATTTCGGAAAACTAATTGTCATCCTCATTTTACTTGGGATTTTTCAAAGCGGAAATGCCATTGCCGAAGCCCGTTTAATGCGCTTTCCCGACATCAATAACAACCTGGTTGCATTTGTTTATGCCGGCGACATTTGGACTGTTCAGGCAAACGGAGGCGAAGCGCGCCGTTTAACTTCACACGAAGGAATGGAACTGTTCCCCAAAATTTCGCCCGATGGAAAATGGATTGCTTTTTCAGGCGAGTACTCAGGGACAAGACAGATTTTTATTATTCCATCTGAAGGCGGAAAACCAAAACAACTTACCTGGTACAATTCGGTAGGTTTAATGCCACCTCGCGGTGGATTCGATAACGCAGTTTTGGATTGGACGCC
>WTWZ01000012.1 GCA_009773765.1 Prolixibacteraceae bacterium
AACCAAGTGCACATGTTTTGGTTTTCCTTTGCTGAACAACGCGTGGTACCCAATTTCCATTGATTTGCCCGAGGCCAGCATCGGGTCGGAAAGTATCACTACTTTATCAGTCAATGACGGGGAGGCCATGTATTCAAATTCGATTTCGAATTCGCCCGCTTCATTGTATTTGCGGTATGCTGAAATAAAGCAGTTTTCACCTTTGTCGAAAATCTTTAGGAACCCATTGTGAACCGACAGGCCGGCGCGTAAAATAGTTGCCAAAACCGGCTGGCTTTTTAAAACCGGGACCCTGGCAATGCCCAGTGGGGTTGTAACTTCAGCAACTTCAAATTCAAGCGCTTTGCTGATTTCGTAAGCGAATATTTCGCCCATCCGGTACATATTCTCGCGAAACCTGAGAGGATCTTTTTGAATTGCTTCATCCCTGATTTCAGATAAGTACTGGTCTATAATTGAATGATTTCCGCCTAAGATTTTTATTTCCATTTTATAAAGGTTAAGTAAAAATTACATCTCCGTCTCCATCCTGAAACTGAAAGTTGGCCCTGTTTTTTATTTCAAACGAACTGTAAATTTTTTGTCCGTATTTTTTCGGGCACAAAAATGGGAAATTCCGTTTGAAAAGTTGCTGTGCCAGTTCACATTTATAAACAGTAATCACTTCTATTTTATGTTCTGCACAATATTGTCGCAGGTAATTTGCAAGTTCTCTTTCAATACCACCGGGAACAGTAAAGTATAGAGTTTTTAAATGCCCTTCGCGAACCGAAAAAATAAAAAATCCTTCGAGTTTATTTTTAATAAAAACCTTTACTGTTTGGTAGATAAATGAGGTTGAATGCGATGAAAACGGATATTTTTCTGTGGCTGACTGACGATCTTTTGAAACCCACGGAAACTGAAAAATCCATTTTAACTCTGTTTCTCCCCTGCTGAAAAGGTGGTTATGAGGTTTATTGCGAAGCATTTGAAAACATTCCACATCGGGAAATTGGATGTGTTTAAATTCAAAATCAGGATTTTGCCTCGGCGTAAAAAATAAAATCCGCACAGATGAAAAACCCCCGATAATAGAATCGACCGCGGAGAATGCAAATTTTGTAACCCAATTTTTGCTGGCGACAGGTATCAATTTCCTGGTTTTTGGAAACAAATATCCCCGAAATCCATGAAACTGGTGAATGGGGTGAAACTGGCCGGTTTTCAGATATAACTTTTCTGAATTTGGGGCGTAATTGGTAAACATCAGCTTTCCATTCCAATCTGTAAAAGCTTCGGTTAAAAGTTGTTCCGAAAATCCTTTTCTCCTGTAACCGGGATGGACCCAGTTTCCGCTGCACCAGGCAAACCTGACTGGTTGGTATTCAGAAAAAATACTGCCGGCAAAAAGCGAGCGGAACGCGACAAGCTGTTTTTCAATAAACCCGAGATATAAAACAACATCACCGGGTTGGGCATTTGGGTTGTTCAGGTACGATTTGGCGCGCAAATCAGTAACCGGGATTGTGGTAAATTGTTGAAAAGTTTCGGTTTGCATAAAACTTTCCAAATCCTTCAACCGTATTTTTTCAATTCTTAAATTCAATGTTTTACCGTTGCTTTACCAATGATTTTTCTGAGCGCAAAATAGACGAATTCTTCCTTTAAATTCAGGATAAAATCACCTTCCTTTTCCACCGGATATCGCTGAAAATGAGAATACAGTTCATCCAATTTAATCCCAGCGGTTCCAAAAGTCACATCGCAAATCTTTTCATCTTTCAAAATATTCAGCACTTTCAACGACACTCCCGAATCGGTAAACGGAAAAGAAAATGCCTTGATTTCGGGATTGATTTTTTCAACAACCCACTTCATACTTTTTTTAACCTCGTCCAACTGTTCATCTTCCGAAATTTTCCAAAACTCAGGATGGTTGAAACTATGTGCCCCAATTGAAAATCCCTGGTTTTTAAGTTGCAATAACTGCTCTGTGGTTAGGTAGGGTTTTTGTTCAGCCAGAAAATCGTCAAAATTGATTCCCAGTAATCCGGCTGCCTTATCCAAAACACTCCCCTGCAAAATGGTCGCTTTTAATATCTGTTCACCTTGTAATTTCTGTTCTTTTAATATTTTTTCCACATTCGAACCCGGCACTTCATTTAACTTATTTAAAATCAGGCTGGCTTTGTATTTATGGAATAAACGTTTATTGTCAACAAATCCGGTATTCACAAAAAATGTTGCCTGAATTCCTTTTTTCAGTAAAACGGGTGCAATAATTTCGGCACACTCTTTTAACCCGTCATCAAAACTCAAATGGAAAATTTTCTTTCCCGTATTTTTTTTCGAAATTAATTCTGCCAGCGAAACCGGGCAGAAGTATTTTAAATAAAAATCGAGTTCCTTTTCAAACTGAGAAACGTTCCGGTAATTGTAATTAAAAATATGCGGGAGTTTTTCGTTGCTGACAACATGGTAAAACGGCAAAAAAACCGGGGTATTAAACTTTAAAAGCCACTGAAACGGAATCAGCTTTCCAAACTGTTTACTCACGAACCGTGGGAATTCATTCATCGTTTAAACGTCAGATTTTTCATTTTGATTTAAATTCCATTATTGTCAGATTCTTTTATCTCCCTCCTTTGGAGGGATTAAGGGAGGCTTTTTAAACCACCTGAATGGCAAAGGTAAACGATTAAATTTAAGTTGAAAATAGGCTTCTGCTGTGGCTCCAAAACCGCTGTAAAAACGGGCAACTCCTGGCACCATCGAACCTTCGAAATCCAAAATCAGTTCCTGTTCTGCATTGGCTTTAATAAAATTATCGACCAGAAAATACATTGCCCCCAGGTTTTTTCCTTCCTTTCCGGTAGCAGCATTCATGTATATCACACGGTTTTTCCATTTGCAAAAATACACTGCGGCACACAATTCGTTTCCCGGGCTGTAAACGCCGAAAATTTCGCCAAACCCTTTGTACTGGCCAAAAGCAATGAGGCTTCTCAGTTTCTCAAGCTCCTTTTTCGAAATTTCACCGATAATATTTGCCTTTTTAAAAGCCAGGTAATCATCAAGCCTTATTCCGGCAACAAACTGTAACCCATTACTATTGGCTTTGGCAATATTTCGTTTTGTGTTGGTTGAGTAACTTTTCGCGAGCGCTTTGTAATTGTAAGTTAAATTGAGCAGATAATTCTGCCGGGGTAAGAACTCAATCTCTTTTTCAGTTTGGGTTGCAAGATTTTGGGAGTTGATATGAACATCGCAGTACCTGAATTTTTTCAGCAATTCATGATAAAAAAGATCCGATACCAGTTTTGCCGGTTTGGGAAAAATGCCCAGTTGCTGGCAAAACAGAGGCTGGAAAACGTATGTAATTCCCCATTTTTTGCGGACAGGAAGCGGCATCACAAATTCGTAATCGCCCCAAACCAAAGCATCCCAAACCTCCGCAGTGCGGTCGAGATGCCAGATATTGGCGTAAATGCGGCTGTTCACGGCATTTTCGATACACCTCCCCCAATTTTCGGAATCGATATCCTTATGTTTTATGTATCGAATCTGGTTATTCATTGGCCCATTGAAATCCGAGCTGGTTCATTTTTTCAAAAACTTCGCGGTAGCCTTTCCATTCGCCAATATCGTTCACCGTTTCGTTATGCCATATACTTACAAATGTACCTCCCGCTTTTTTTACTTCTCTCATTAATATTTCAGTTTCTTTAAAAGCATCTTCAGGCGAAAGTTCCTGATAATTGCGCAAAGTTCCGTCCATTACCTGAAACGGTACAACCATCAAGTTGGTTGTTTCTTCGTTTTCCAAATCGTAGAAATTGAAAGGAGTACAAATACCTGCTCTAAATCCTGCCTGATCCGGATATCCTAAAGTGTAATCTTCAGTGATTCCGGCTTTTATCAAATTCTGATATGTTTTCGGGAATTTAAGGTTCAGGTAATGTTGTCGGCTTTTTGAAATTTTCCTTCCAACGATTTTCTCCAACCGCTCGTTTTCACGAATTACTTTTCCGTGGCAACCATGCCTGAAACCAGCAAAAGAAGGGTGAATACCAACATCGTATTTTTGAGCTGTTTGCTGGATGAGTTTTTGAAAACTGCTGTTTTTGTGTGAAATATTTTTATCGTGTTCAGAGTAATCGCCCAACAGAAAAAAGAATTTTACCTTTTCTTCATTCGCTGTGAAAACCGAATCGAGATAATCATAAGTATGATATGGGTCTTTTTCTTTGCCTTTTAGTACTTTTCTCCTTGAACTAAATTCTGAAATATCTCCTTTTAAAACCGATTTTACCAAAGCAGCTTTTGTTCTCCAAAATCCTTTGTTTAAATATGCCCAGGCATTATCGACATCGATTGTTGAAATAAATTTGAACCGCCTTTTTATAAAAACAATTTGAGGATATTTCCGGTTAATCTCTTTCGCCAGCAAATCTGCCCAGATATTTACAACTGGTTTTTTTAGCAGGTTGAATTTGGAAAGAATACTGTTTGATGATTGAAATCTCCCGTATTTATCAATTTCTGCTTCAAAGTATTCCTCGTAACGGGTTACCAGGTAAAATGAGGCTGCAAAGGGGTCGAACGGAAAAACTGAATCGTATGAACTTTCAAAAAAATAAGTTTCGGTATTGAATTTTACAGGTTGAAGTTCAACAGGTTTGATTCCTTTTTGAGCAAGCAGGCCGTGTGCTTTTATAAATATTTCATCAGCAAATTTTTGATTGGAATAGTTGATTTTTGGAATTTCCGATTTTTGAAATTCAGCAGCATTAGTCGTAAACGTTATTTCAACCTGAAGAATTTGATGGAATATCAACTGAGTAATATATTCGATCCGCGGTGTTATTTCTTCGGAATAAAAAAGAATCATTTTTTACTTTTCTGTGTTTACAACATTCCCTCATCGGCAAAACTGTAGTACTTCTGGTCGCCTATAATTACATGATCGAGAACAGAGATATCCATTATTTTCGCTGCCTCGTTAATCTTTCGGGTAATTTTCACATCGGCATCCGAAGGCTGCAAAGTACCTGACGGATGGTTGTGGCAAAGAATAATTGAACTGGCCTGTTTTTCGAGTGCAGCTTTCAGAATAATCCGCACATCAATTACCGTTCCTGAAATTCCACCCTGGCTAATCCGGAAACTTTCTTTGATTTTGTTGCCCCTGTCGAGAAATAAAATCCAGAATTCCTCATGATTTAAATCGCCAAGCAGGGGCTGAAAATAATCAGCAGCATCTTTACTCGATGTTATCCTGTTATTGTTTGTATCATCGGTTTCCTTGCGGCGTTTGCCCAATTCAAGCGCAGCAACAATGGTAATTGCCTTAGCCTCGCCAATTCCCTTAAATGTTTGCAAATATTCAATACTTTTCCGTCCAAGTTCGTTCAGGTTGTTATTGGTTGAGGCAAGTATCCTGCGCGACAATTCGACCGCTGTTTCATTAAGGTTACCTGAACCGATTAATATGGCAATCAATTCGGCATCCGACAGCGAACGGGGCCCGTTTCGGGTTAACTTTTCGCGGGGACGGTCTTCAACTGCCCATTCTTTTATATTTAGTTTTTTATATTCGCTCATTTGCCCCGGAATTAATTTTACACATTGCAGAAAATCAATCCTCAAATGTGGCAAAATCTAATTTGAAAACATAAAAAAACCCCTCCAATTTTTGGAGGGGTTTCTTAAAAATATGCTTTTAATATTTTTACATTTTATTAATCTGAAGCGCAAGCTTCGATTTCAGGTTTGAAGCTTTGTTTTTATGAATGATATTGTGTTTTGCCAGCTTATCAATCATAGCAACTACTCCGGGATACATTTTTGAAGCCTCTTCCTTATCGGTAGTGTGGCGTAAAACTTTTAAAGCGTTACGCATCGTTTTCGCGTAATACCTGTTGTTCAATCTTTTAACTTCGTTTTGACGAATTCTCTTTAATGCTGACTTGTGGTATGCCATTCTGTTTATTTTTTTAAAAAAAAGTAGCCCGTAGGGGAATCGAACCCCTCTTGCAAGAATGAAAATCTTGAGTACTAACCGATATACGAACGGGCCATCATGTCTTCCCAATAATTTTGGGACTGCAAAAATACTTCATTTTTGAAATTCACCAAATTTTATCAGGATTTTTTTACTAAATTTAACGAAGCTCGAAATTCTGCCCCAGATAAACCCTGCGTACAACCTCATCGGAGGCCAGTTCTTCAGCAGTGCCAGCCTTTAAAATAGATCCTTCAAACAGCAGGTACGACCGGTCGGTGATGTTCAGTGTTTCGTGCACATTGTGGTCGGTTATTAAAACCCCTATATTTTTATCCTTAAGTTTTTTCACAATATGCTGAATATCTTCTACAGCAATCGGGTCAACGCCTGCAAAAGGCTCGTCGAGCAATATAAATTTTGGATCGATGGCCAGTGCGCGGGCAATTTCGGTACGCCGGCGTTCTCCTCCAGAAAGCTGAATACCCTTGCTTTTTCTGATGTGCTGAAGCCCAAATTCCTCAATCAGTGTTTCAACCTTTTCTTTTTGGTATTGTTTGGTGTAACTGGTCATTTCCAAAACCGCTTTCAGGTTATCTTCAATGCTCAGGTTTCTGAAAACCGAAGCTTCTTGAGCCAAATAACCAATTCCTTTTTTTGCCCGTTTATAAACAGGTTGGTTGGTAATATCTTCGTTATCAATAAAAATTTTTCCGCTCAGCGGTTGAATTAACCCAACAATCATATAAAAAGATGTGGTTTTGCCGGCTCCGTTTGGCCCCAGTAAACCTACAATTTCACCTTGTTTTACTTCAAAGCTTACCTCTTTTACAACGGTTCTTTTCCGGTATTTCTTAACAATATTTTCAGCCTTTAAGATCATGGGTTCAAATAACGTGATTTTCAAACTGAATTAGATTTACAACATTTCCTTTTCACGTTTTTTAACTACACTTTGCGATATGAAAATACTTATCTCGTACAAAAACACAAGTGGAATAGCAACCATTATCTGGCTAAAGACATCGGGGGGGGTAATAATGGCCGCAAGGAGCAACATTAACACATAAGAGTGTTTCCTGTATGTCCTCATGAACTGAGGTGTTAAAATGCCTACCTTGCTTAAAAAGAATGAAAAAATTGGCAACAAAAAAATAATTCCTGAAGCAAAAGTTATTGATGTAACTGTGCTGATATATGAACGCATATTGATTTGATTTTCTACTTCGGCGCTAACGCTATACGTTGTTAGAAAATCGATAGAGAGGGGAACAATTAAAAAATAACCGAACATTACCCCCAAAAGAAACAGTAATGTAGTATAAAAAACCGCACCACTGGCGTGTTTTTTCTCTTTGTCGTAAAGAGCAGGTTTAATAAAACGCCATATTTCGTAAAATATAAATGGAGAAGCAACAATTAATCCTACAACTATGGCAACCATAAAATGTAACATAAACTGGTCCGACATTTTTAGCGCTATAAGTTTTAAGGGGTTCTGATTAATGTTTAAGCCATCGGCCCCAACCAGTTCGCCGAGTTTTGCCATCATCCTGTTGGTCCAGAATTCCGGTGTTTTTGGTTTGAAAATGATGGTGTCAAAAATAAAATCCTTCATTATGAAAGCCACCACGGCAAAAACGATTATAAATGAAACTGAACGGATAATATGCCAGCGTAATTCTTCCAAATGTTCTAAAAATGACATTTCTGCCCCAGGAGCTTTTTTCCCTCTTCTTTTTGTGGTTTGCCCTTCCCTGTTATCTCCTTCGCTCATGAAAACTGATTTTATTTTTTAAAAAACTGCACAAATATAAGTACTTATTACTTTCTGAAGTTGTAGAATTATTTAATTATTTCCCCGTTAAGGGATTAATTTTAAAAAATTGAAATAATGTATTGTCATTTTAGTTACTTTTAAATAATTTAGAAATCACAGATAAAATGATTAGGGGAAAGGGAAATTTTAATTGATATGATGGAAAATGAATTATTGGAAAAACTGCATCATTATTTCGGCTTCGACCGTTTCAAAGGTCAGCAGGAAAATGCAGTAAAAAATGTTCTTGAAGGAAATAACACATTTGTTTTAATGCCTACCGGTGGTGGAAAATCTCTGATTTATCAGTTGCCGGCGCTCCTTTTGGACGGAACGGCAATCGTAATTTCGCCGTTAATTGCCTTAATGAAAAACCAGGTTGATTCGATGCGCGGCATGCATACCGAGGACAATGTTGCCCATTTTTTAAACTCTTCTTTGTCAAAAACTGCTATCCAGGAAGTTAAAGCCGATGTTATGGGCGGGAAAACCAAATTATTGTATGTTGCGCCCGAGTCGCTTACAAAAGAGGAAAATATTGAATTTCTCAAAAAAATAAAAATTTCGTTTTACGCTATCGACGAAGCGCATTGTATTTCAGAATGGGGGCACGATTTCAGGCCTGAATACCGTCGGATAAAACCTATTGTTGAAGAAATCGGCAAATCTCCGATTATTGCATTAACAGCTACTGCTACAGCAAAAGTCCAGCATGATATTCAAAAAAACCTTGGTATTTTGGATGCCAAAGTATTTAAAGCGTCATTCAACCGCGAAAATTTATATTATGAGATTAGGCCAAAAACTAAACCCGAAAACCAAATCATCAAATTTATTAAGCAGAACGAGGGCAAATCGGGAATTATTTATTGTTTGAGCCGCAAAAAGGTTGAAGAAATTGCTGAAACATTGCGTGTAAACGGAATAAAAGTTTTGCCGTATCATGCAGGAATGGATGCTGCGACACGCTCGCTAAACCAGGATAAATTTCTGATGGAAGAAGTGGATGTAATGGTTGCAACAATAGCATTCGGGATGGGCATTGACAAACCCGACGTACGGTTTGTTTTACATTACGACATTCCAAAAAGCCTTGAGGGTTACTACCAGGAAACCGGAAGGGCCGGACGCGATGGGGGAGAAGGGAAGTGCATAACTTTTTACAGTTATAAAGACATTCAGAAACTGGAAAAATTTATGCACGGTAAACCGGTTGCCGAGCAGGAAATTGGCAGGCAGCTTTTACTCGACACCGTTTCGTATGCCGAAGCAGCCATTTGCCGCCGCATCATTTTGTTGCACTATTTCGGGGAAATTTATCAATCAGACAATTGCGGAAACTGCGATAACTGCCTGAACCCCAAAGAACAAGTTGAAGCAGGGGAAGAAGTTGCCCTTGCATTGGAAGCCATTGTTGAGGTAAATGAACAATATAAAGCCGACCATATTGCCAATATTCTTATTGGCAACAATACAGCAGCCATAAAATCTTTTAACCATTATACACTCAACTGCTTTGGAATGGGTATGGACCACGACGAAAGATTCTGGAACGCCGTTTTCAGACAATCGATGGTTGCAGGGCTAATAAATAAAGACATTGAAAATTACGGCCTTTTGAAAATGACCCAAAAGGGCCGCGAATTTCTTGAAAATCCAACCAGTTTTATGTTGGTAAGAAATCATCGGTACGAAGAAGATGATCCTGATGATGAAACTGCTGGCGCCCCGTCAGGAGGTTCAAGCGGCGATCCGCAGCTTTTTGCCATGCTGAAGGACTTGACGAAAAAAATAGCAAAAAAACACAATTTGCCTCCCTACGTCATTTTTCAGGAACCATCGCTGGCCGATATTTCAATTCAGTATCCGATGACGTTGGATGAATTGCAGAATATACAGGGTGTTGGACAGGGCAAAGCCCGCAGGTACGGGAAAGAGGTTGTTGAATTAATCACAAAATATGTTGAAGAAAACGAAATCGAACGGCCTGATGATTTGGTTGTAAGAACAGTTGCCGACAAATCGAAACTAAAAATATTTATCATCCAAAGCATCGACCGTAAATTATCATTCGAGGATATTGCCGACTCAAAAGGAGTTACAGTCCATGATGTTATTTCAGAAGTTGAGGCAATCGTCAATGCAGGTACACATTTAAATATTGATTACTATATTAATGATGTTTTGGACGAAGATCACCAGGAGGAAATTTTTGAATATTTCCGTGAATCGGAAGTTGACTCGATTCAGAAAGCAGTAAAAGAACTGGGAGAAGATGAATATTCGGAAGACGACATCAGGTTAATGCGGATTAAATTTATATCTGATATGGGAAACTGAAACCTGAATTAATCACTCCATTTTTCTGATTATCACCCAAATTTGTGGCAGAATTTGTTAGTTTTGCACCATTTTAATTGGAAACAAATTTTAATTATTTATAAATTATGACAGTAGCGGTGAAAAACAAACTGGGTTATAAAGTAGCCGATTTATCGTTGGCTGAATTCGGAAGAAAAGAAATAGAAATAGCAGAGAAGGAAATGCCCGGATTAATGGCAGTCAGGCAAAAATTTGGCACGTCGAAACCATTATCTGGAACCCGGATCACAGGCAGTTTACACATGACAATTCAAACAGCCGTATTAATTGAAACCCTTGTTGAACTGGGAGCAAGCGTACGCTGGGCAAGTTGTAATATATTTTCGACGCAGGACCATGCTGCGGCAGCAATTGCCGCTACAGGAATACCGGTTTTTGCCTGGAAAGGCGAAACTCTCGAAGAATACTGGTGGTGTACCGAACAAGCGCTCGATTTCGGCGACGGCCTTGGGCCAAACCTCATTGTTGACGACGGTGGCGATGCCACATTACTTATCCACCTGGGGCACAAAGCCGAAAATGATGCATCCGTTCTCGACAAAACACCATCGAATACTGAAGAAGGCGTAATTCTGAATTTGTTGAAAAAGACATTAAAGGTAAATCCCGGGAAATGGCATGAAGTAGTTAAAGAATGGATCGGAGTCTCTGAAGAAACAACTACCGGAGTTCACCGTTTATACCAAATGCTCGAAAAAGGTGAATTACTTGTTCCGGCAATCAACGTTAACGACTCGGTAACCAAATCGAAATTCGACAATTTGTACGGCTGCCGGGAATCGCTGGCAGATGGAATTAAACGCGCCACTGATGTTATGATTGCCGGCAAAGTGGTTGTTGTTCTGGGTTACGGCGATGTTGGCAAAGGTTGCGCACACTCCATGCGCTATTATGGCTCCCGCGTAATTGTAACCGAAATCGACCCGATTTGCGCACTGCAGGCTGCCATGGAAGGTTTTGAGGTAAACACTATTGAAAACGCACTCGCCGAAGGAAATATTTATGTTACCACAACCGGTAACAGGGATGTAATTACCATAGGGCATCTGGCAAAAATGAAAGACCAGGCCATTGTTTGCAACATCGGCCATTTCGATAACGAAATTCAGGTTGATAAACTGAACGGATACAAAGGGATTCAGAAAATAAACATCAAACCACAGGTTGACAAATACATCTTCCCGGAAGGCCATGCCATTTATCTGCTTGCTGAAGGAAGGCTGGTGAATTTGGGATGCGCCACCGGCCACCCGTCGTTTGTAATGAGCAACTCGTTTACCAACCAAACTTTGGCGCAGATTGATTTGTGGCAGAACAAATACAAAATTGGCGTTTACCGCCTGCCAAAAAAACTCGATGAGGAAGTTGCCCGTTTGCACCTGGAACAAATTGGCGTAAAACTCACTAAACTTACCGACGAACAGGCCGATTATTTGGGAATTTCAAAAGATGGCCCTTACAAACCGGAACATTACAGGTATTAAAATTATTCGAAATTGATAAAAACGGGTTTCAGGTTTTGAAGCCCGTTTTTGTTTGCCTGAAGGCTGTACCCCAGATATATAAAGCATTGCCGAACCACCTGGCGACAAACTTTATATCCTAAAACATGCAACTCTTTTTCACCCTTTGTGGTTGCCCGTCATGCAGCACAAGCCAACTGGGCAATTTTAGGCTTTCCGCACCAGCCAATACCCTGTGCTTCGGCTGATAAACAAATCCTGCGCTGACGTTAGTTCAGCATTGGAAAAACAGCTTCTATCAGGGCTTTAAAAATGCTATTCTAAATAAACGGCATAATTAATTGCATTAATAAACAGAAAGCATTAAGTTTTCAAGAAACTTGAATCCATTGTATTACAGGTAAGCCAATGCCAGAAACTTTCCCGTAAGCTGAATTTTAGCTTTAAACTGGCACGCCCAATGGTGGCAAAAGGCAATCCTGAGAAAAAGGAGTGAGGATTTCACCCAAAGTGAAGCCCTCGCTTCTATCAACATTTTCGTATCTTAGCCGGACAAATTACGAACGCCTTATGAGAAACCTGTTTTTGTACCCGTTTTCGTGGATTTACGGATTTATAATTTACATCCGCAACCAGTTGTACGATTTGGGAATTCTTCGATCGACGGAATTTGATGTACCGGTTATTTCAATCGGAAATATTACAGTTGGCGGAACAGGCAAAACCCCGCAGGTGGAGTATCTGGTAAACCTGCTGCACGAAAAATATGAAGTGGCTACTTTGAGCCGCGGTTATAAACGAAAAACATCGGGGTTTCGGATTGTTGAAACCACATCGAAAGCGGTTGAAGTTGGCGACGAACCATTACAGGTTAAAAACAGGTTTCCGGATATTACTGTGTCTGTCTGTGAAAATCGCGTGCTGGGAGTGGAAACGCTACTTGATCCTAAAAACAGCAGGGTTCCTGACGTGGTGCTGCTCGACGATGCGTTTCAGCACCGCAGGATAACTGCCGGGATAAACATTTTGCTTATCGATTACAACCGGCAGCTAAAAGAAGATACACTTTTGCCGGCTGGCCGTATGCGCGAAGGAATGGTACAGATGCGGCGTGCAAATGTTATTGTTTTTACCAAATGCCCCAATGAAGTTACTCCTATTATGAGGCGTATCCTGCAAAAGGATGTCAGGTTAAAACCATATCAGAGCCTGTTTTTTACAGCATTGAGACACGGAAATATCGAGCCCGTTTTTTCGGCTTCAAAACCTGATAAATCGTTTTATACCGAAAAATCGTATGCAATATTGGTTTTAACCGGAATTGCATCGCCAAATCTCATTTATTCTCATTTAAAACAATTTTCAAAAAAAGTGGAAATCATATCTTTTCCCGACCATCATTATTATACCGGTTCAGATATTCAATCGGTTATGCACAAATATGAAGAAATCAAATCGGATAAGAAGATGATTGTAACTACTGAAAAGGATTCGATGAGGATAAAAGATTTGGCCAATTTACCAGACGATTTCAAAATGAATTTGTATTATTTACCCGTTAAAGTAAAATTCCTCGATGATGGGGAGAATGAGTTCAATAAGAAAATTTTAAATTATGTTGGAGAAAATAAAAGCAACCGCGAGCTTCATAAAAGAAAGAATAAACGATGAGCCTGAAATCGGAATTATCCTCGGGACAGGATTGGGCGGCCTGGTTAATGAAATAGAAATAATCGAATCAATACCTTACAGTGAAATTCCAGGGTTTCCGGTCTCAACAGTTGACGGCCATGCCGGCAGGTTAATATATGGCGCGCTGGGTGATAAAAAAGTACTGGCCATGCAGGGGCGTTTTCATTATTACGAAGGTTATTCGATGAAGGAAGTCACTTTTCCGGTGCGGGTTTTGAAATTTACGGGAATCACCCATCTTTTTGTATCGAACGCCAGTGGTGGTTTAAACCCCACATGGCAGGTTGGCGAAATAGTATTAATTACCGACCACATTAACTTTTTCCCCGAGCATCCGCTGCGCGGAAAGAACGAGAAGGAACTTGGGCCGCGTTTCCCGGATATGAGCAAATGTTACGACGAACGTTTACGGAACAAGGCCAAATTAATTGCGCTTCAAAACAATATTGTTGTTAAGGAAGGAGTGTATGTTGGAGTTTCAGGGCCTACTTTCGAAACCCCGGCGGAGTATAAAATGTTCAGGTTACTGGGCGCTGATGTTGTTGGTATGTCAACCGTTCCGGAAGTGATTGTGGCGCGGCACATGAATTTAAAGGTTTTTGGGATTTCGATTGTTACCGACAGCGGCGTTCCCGGTGAAATTGTGGAGATTTCGCACCAGGAAGTGCAGGAAGTTGCTATGAAGGCGGAACCCAAAATGACGCTGATTATGAAGGAATTGATAAAGAGTATTTGAATGGATTTGATAGTTCTGGCGCTGGCGCCGGTTTTCATTATTGCCGGTTATGTTTATTTCCGGGATAAATACGAGAGAGAACCGGTAAGATTGCTGTTACTGTCATTGTTTTTTGGGGCTTTAACAGTTATTCCGGTAATGTTTGTGGGCCAATTTTTCGATGGGTTTACCTCAAAGTTTTCCGGATTGTTTGCCGCTGCCTGGAAGGCTTTTGTGGTTGCCGCTTTTACCGAGGAACTTTTCAAATTTTTAGCGCTTTATTTATTGATTTGGAAAAACCGCGATTTTAACGAAAAATATGACGGGATTGTTTATGCGGTTTTCATATCGCTTGGGTTTGCAGCAGTGGAAAATGTGCTTTATGTTTTGGGAAGTGGTTATGGTACAGGCATCATGCGCGCAGTTACGGCTGTTCCGGCTCATGCCATTTTTGGAATTACCATGGGTTTCTATTTTGGTATGGCTAAGTTTTATGAAAAACAGCAATATCACCTTAAAATGAAAGCACTGTTTTATCCTATTATCCTGCATGGTATATACAATTTTATCCTGTTTACAGGTATCGAATGGCTAACGGTTGTTTTTCTTGCATTCTTAATTTACCTCTACTTTTCAGGTTTGAAACGAATTAAAAAACTTTCTGACCAATCGATTTATAAAACGGATTACAATTTATTAAATGAGAAATTTGGAAGGAATAATTAGCGTTAAAGTTTTAAATGGCATTATTTTAAATTATGAACAGAATCTCAATACCAACTTATTCCGATATTGAACAAGCTCATCGTATTGTTCAAAAATATGCACATCGCACTCCTGTTTTTACTTCAACCAGTATAAACAAAATTGTTGGGGGGAATCTCTTTTTTAAGTGTGAGAATTTTCAGAAAGTTGGCGCTTTCAAATTCAGGGGGGCATGCAACGCCGTTTTTTCGTTAACAGAAGAAGAATCTCAGAAAGGGGTTGCAACACATTCGTCAGGAAACCACGCCGCTGCGCTGGCTTTGGCTGCAAGAATGCGCGGAATTGCAGCCTACATTGTAATGCCTTCAAATTCGGCCGAAATAAAAAAGAAAGCCGTGGCCGGTTACGGTGCAAACATAACTTTTTGCGAGCCCACTTTGCAGGCGCGTGAAAATACACTCGCCCGGGTTGTTGCCGAAACCGGCGCTACTGAAATACACCCGTACAACAACTTTAATGTAATTGCCGGGCAGGGAACTGCTGCCAAAGAACTGGTTGAAGATATTGGCGAACTCGATATTATTATGGCCCCGGTTGGCGGAGGTGGTTTGTTAAGCGGAACAGCAATTTCAACCAAATATTTGTTGCCCCGTTGCAAAGTTATTGCTGCCGAGCCAGCGGGTGCAGATGATGCTTTTCGTTCATTTCAGGAGAAAAAAATTATTCCGTCAGTAAACCCAAAAACCATTGCCGACGGACTTTTAACATCGCTTGGCGAACGAAATTTTGCCATCATCATTCAGAATGTCGGCGATATTGTAACTGTTAGTGAAGAAAAAATTGTGGAAGCAATGCGCATGGTTTGGGAACGGATGAAAATCATAATCGAACCTTCATCAGCGGTTCCGCTGGCAGCAATACTTGAAGGCAAAGTGGATATCAAGGATAAAAAAGTGGGAATTATTCTTTCCGGCGGAAACATAGATTTGGGCAGGTTGCCGTTTTAATTTTGGGTTTTCTCATTCCCCTTTTGGGGGAAGGTTGGGAAGGGGCCTTACAGCATCGGACTAACAATATGCGCCAGTGATTCGCGTAATTTGAACCTCCAGGAGCGTTTTCTCCATTCGGCCAGTTTTATTTCGCGGCTGTTTCTCAGGTCGTTTAAAAAATGTTTCTGCAATATGCGCGTAAATTTCTCTTCATAAATAAAAGCGTTGATTTCGAAATTAGTTTCCAGGCTCCTGAAATCGAGGTTAGTTGTGCCAACCGTCGAAAATATATCGTCGATCATTAAAGTTTTGCTGTGGATAAATCCTTTCTGGTAGAAATAAATTTTTATCCCGGCTTCGAGCAACTGTTCCACATACGAAAAGGAACACCATTTTGAAGTAACTGCATCCGATTTTTCAGGAATTATAATACGGACATCAACGCCACTCAAGGCCGAGGTTTTAAGCGCCGAAAGAATGGTTTGGGGAGGCATCAGATAAGGAGAGGTGATGTAAACATATTCTCTTGCATTTAAAATTGCCGACAAATAGGCTTGTTCCATACTTTCCCAATCCGAATCGGGCCCGCTGGCAGTTATCTGTACCGGGGTTCCCTTCTTTTCGGTTAACGGCGGAAAATATTTTTCGCCAGTCAGGTTTTCGTTGATCACAAAATACCAGTCGGCAGCAAAAACCACCTGCATGGTTGCCACAGCATCGCCGGTAATTTGTAAATGTGTATCTCTCCACGGGCCAATTTTGGGTATTCCTTCGATGTAGCGGTCGGCAATATTAATTCCGCCGGTAAATCCAATTTTGCCATCAACAATTAAAATTTTCCGGTGATTTCTGAAATTAACCCTCGAAGTTAAACGCGGAAAACGCACTTCCATAAACGGGTAAATTTCAATACCGCTTTCGCGAAGGTTTTTAAAAAACCTTTCTTTCAGGCTCCAGCTTCCCACATCGTCCACAATAATCCTGACCTCAACGCCCTGTCGGCTTTTTTCATTTAATAGGCCGAGGATCTGACGGCCAATTTTATCGTTCTCAAATATGTAATATTCGAGGTGTATGTGATGTTGCGCGTTTTTTATAGCCTTAAAAATAGCATCGAAAGTTTCATTGCCATTATTTAGTATTTTTAACTGGTTGCCGGTTGTCAGCAGTGAATCGGAATTATTCAGCAATAAACGGATGATGTTTTTTCGCTCCAATACTTCGGGGCTTAAATGCAAAACATTAAGTTCGATTTCGCGCAATTGTTTGGTTGAAAGCCGCCTGATTTTACTCAGACTTTTAACGCCCCTTCGCGAAAACAATTTTTGTTTGCGGTATTCCTGCCCAAAGAAAAGGTAAAATGCCAGCCCGATTAAAGGAACAAGGATAAGAACAAGTATCCATGCAATGGTTTTAAACGGGGACCGTTTTTCCAGAATAATCATTACGGCAACCGGAATCCCGGTTACGATAAAAACAAGCGAAAATATTTGCCAGAAAACACTCCAGTTCATGTTAAAAAAATTATAATTGCTTTTCTGGCCAAATTTCATGATTTTTGCGGTTAAAAACAATTGGTTTTTTTATTCGTAAACACAATTGGTTTTTATTTTGAAAGAGAGGTGATAAAAATGAAACATTTATTTTTTTTATTGGCAGTATTAGTGATTTTTTGGGCATGTAAAGGGCCGAAAGGAATTGGGAAAATTGAGATAACCGAACCGGAAGTGGTAGTTGACAGTGTTGAATATGGAGTTGAAACTTTTGATGCCAAATTTGAAGCATGGTATGCAATGCACAATAGTCCGGCAAAATACCGTTCGCTGGCATACTACGAAAACTGGAACAAACAATACGTTCAGGCCTGGAATTTTAAAGCGTTAAACGGAGCAAAAAACTCATTTTTTCAACCCATTGTTGGTTACGACCCCAACGAAAAATATGGATTCGATGTTAACCATAAACTTTTCTATTATTTCCAGTATGTTGAAAACGTTTTGAAAATTGAAATTATGCCTGGCGGCCCCAGGGCAATACATTAATTACTGTTATTTCGATAAATAAAAAGCTGGTCGGAATCAAATTTTTCTGAATGAACTATTTTTCCCGAAATTTCGGGCGCCTTAATTCCATTGCTGAAAAATTTGTCCCCAATAAAGCGGTGTGCTTCATCCCACTGGTTTGAATTGATAAAACTTTCCAAAAGCTGCTTTCCTCCTTCAACAATAAGGGACTGAATATTTTGCTGATATAGCATTTTAAGAATTTGAGGAATTATTTTTTTGCCAAAATCGATTTTAACAAATTCTGTGTTCCCGACATTTTCGCTTTTTAAAGAATTGAAAATAATTGTTTTAACTGTTCCATCGAAAAGCCGGAGAGTATTTGGCAAACGCAAATGATTGTCAATTAACAGCCTAACAGGATTTCTTCCGGGGCAGTGCCTAACGGTTAACGACGGATTGTCTTTAAGGGCAGTATTTGTCCCTACCAAAATGGCATCTTCAACCGCCCGCATTTGATGAACATGAACAAGCGCTTTTCCCCCGGTTATCCAGGTTGGCCCGCCAAATTCACTTTTTGTGCGGTCAAAATCAATAAAACCATCGGAAGTTTCCGCCCATTTTAAAGAAATATATGGGCGTTTTTTTTCGTGAAAAATAAAAAACCGTTTGTTCAGTTCACGGCACTCTTTTTCCAGAACACCAACCTGCACATCAATTCCGGCTTTTATCATCCGTTCAATTCCCTTGCCGGCCACTTTTGCAAACGAATCGATGACGCCAATTACAACGTGAGGGATTTTTTTTGAAACAATCAGTCCGGCACAGGGCGGGGTTAAACCGAAATGGGCACAAGGTTCAAGAGATACATAAAGCGTGCTTTCTTTTAATAATTCCTGGTTTTTTACTGAATTGACTGCATTTACTTCGGCATGTGCCGCGCCATATTTTTCATGAAACCCTTCACCGATAATTATATTATTTTGTACGATAACGCACCCCACCATCGGGTTTGGCGAAACATTCCCGGCCCCCAGTTGCGCCAGATCGAGGCAGCGTTTCATGTATTTTTCGAGTATGTTCATTTCGCGCGGAAAGTATAACTTTACTGCTACAAAAGTAGAAAATGAAAGCGACTATTCAATACATCAATTCAGAATTGGCCGGGTTTTACCCGGTTTCAGAAATACAAAGTTTTATAAGAATAATTTTTGAAGCTGTTTGTGGTATTAGTTTTACCGGACAAATTATAAGAAAGAATGAAAAAATTTCATTAACCGATTTCGAAAAGATAAAGTCAGTCATTTCGAGGTTGAAAAACTTTGAGCCCATTCAGTACATTTTAGGCGAAACAGAGTTTTACGGATTAAAGCTGGCCGTAAATCCTTCGGTTTTAATTCCCCGCCCCGAAACCGAAGAACTGGTCCAGTGGATTATTAAAAGAAATTGGCCTGAAAACTGCAAAATTCTCGATATTGGAACGGGCAGTGGTTGTATTGCCCTCGCATTAAAAAAACAATTAAACAATGTTGATGTTTTTGGAATTGATATTTCTGAAAATGCATTGGAAGTTGCGAAACAAAATGCAATAAAAAGCAATCTGGATGTTGGTTTTTTTCAGGCAGATATCTTAAAATGGAAACATTGCAACTGGCAAATTTTTGATGTTATTGTCAGCAACCCCCCTTACATAAGGGAAAGCGAAAAGCAGCAAATGCACAATAATGTCATTAATTTTGAACCCGCGAATGCATTGTTTGTCCCCGATGAAAACCCACTTGTTTTTTATCGGCCTATTGCTTCTTTTGCACATAAACATCTTTCTGATAACGGAATGTTGTTTTTTGAAATCAACGAAAACCTTGGTTCGGAAATGAATGAAATGTTGATTGAATCCGGTTTTGCTGAAATTGAAATCAGGAAAGACATTAACGGGAAAGACCGGATGGTTAGTTGCCGGAAAATTTAGCCTCTTTTTTTCTATCTTGCAAAAAAAATCAAGCGAGATAATTGAATGTGAAGAAAGCGACAATATATCTGTTTTTAATTTTGAATATTCTGGCGATTGCTGCGTTGTTATTCAGTTATCTTTCAGTTTTTATCCCTCCCGATAAATTCTGGGTTTCCTCTTTTTTTGGCCTGGCATTTCCTTTTTTTGTTGCAGCAAATATTCTGTTTATTGCCATTTGGTCATTTTTCAAACCAAAGTTTCTCTTTTTGTCGCTGGTTGCAGTTATGGTTGGTTGGGGCTTTGTTAACCGCTATTTTCAGTTTAGTGGTAAAAATACGGAAGATGAAGGAATTAAAGTTATATCGTACAACGTACAAAATTTTCACGGCAAAAAAGAGGCCAATCAAAAAGCCAGTGCAAATAAAATACTTGAATTTCTGGACGAAAAAAATGCCAATATTATTTGTCTTCAGGATATTACGTTGCGAAAGAAACACATTTTTAACATTGCAGGGGTGGTTAACCGCCTGAAATCGATAAACCATTATCATTACGCCAGTAATGGCGCAACATTTGGGTTGGCAACTTTTACAAGTTACCCAATTATAAAAATGGGCGAAATCAGATATCAAAATTTGCCAAATATGGCCATATTTACCGATGTGTTGATTGACGGCGATACTGTGCGGATTTTTAATGTTCATTTGCAGTCGTTCCATATTGACCCTCGTAAATATGATATAATTGATTCTCCGGGAATTAATGAGAGAAAGGATATTGAGGAAATTCGGGAGATCGGGGGGAAATTAAAAAAGGCATTTAAAATACGTGCAGGGCAGGTTCGCGAAATTAGGAAGCTAATAGATGAAACCCCTTATCCTGTAATTATTTGCGGTGATTTTAACGATACGCCGGTTTCATATACGTACCAGCTTTTGCGTGGTGGTTTTAAGGATTCATTTGTTGAGTCAGGGAAGGGTTTTGGGCGGACTTATATTGGTAAACTGCCTTCATATCGCATCGACAATATTTTGTACAGCGAAGCTTTTGAATCGTACAATTTTAATTTGGAAAATGTACGGTTATCTGACCATTTGCCGGTATCGTGCCTTTTAATCAAAAAATGAATGGTTATTTTGAAAGAATTGAAAAGGCAGTTATTTTATCTTTTTCCAACTGTCGGACAAGCATCTCAATATTATCAAATTTTTGTTCGTCCCTTATTTTTCCGGCAAATTTCAGCATAATTTCTTTTCCGTAAATATCGCCTTCAAAATCAAAAATATGCACTTCAATACTGCGGTTATCGGCGTTGTTATTAAAAGTGGGGCGGGTGCCGATATTCAGCATTCCATTGTATTCAGTTTCGCCAAGTTCAACTTTTACCGCATAAACACCGTAACCCGGAATTATTTTAAACTTGTCAGATGATTCAATGTTGGCTGTAGGAAACCCCAGTTTTCGGCCTAACTGTTTTCCTTCAACAACTGTTCCGTGCAGCGTAAACTGGTAACCCAGATATTGGTTAGCTTTTTCAATCTGGCCATTTTCAAGGGCATTTCTTATTTTTGTTGAACTTACACTGCCCTCGTCAACCAAAAGTGCATCAAGCCGTTCAATTTCGAATTTATGTTTCTCCGCGCATTTTTTCAGGTAATCGAATCCACCCTCGCGGTTTTTTCCAAATTTATGATCGTAGCCAACCACCAAACAATGGGTTTTAATTTGTTCAACAAGTATTTTTTCAACAAATTCACTATAAGTCAGTTCAGAAAAGGATTTGTCGAATGTGTAAATAATCAGGTGGTCGATGCCATATTTTTCAAACAGGTTTATTTTTTCGTTCAGTGTGGTCAGCAATCGTAAATTATTGCCGTCGGGCGCTGTTACCAACCGGGGGTGAGTATGAAATGTGAATATTACAGTATCGCCGTCTTGCTGCCTGGCAAATTCCTGCAACCGCAAAATAACTTTTTGGTGCCCTAAATGGACCCCGTCGAAAGTGCCAATGGTAACCACAGGTTTTCTGGCTTTGAACTGTTCTAAACTGGTATATAGTTTCACCTTATTTTTAGATTATCGGCGAACATAAATCTTTTCACCGGAATAATGCCCTCAAAAATAGAAAAATCAACCCAAAGCGAAATTCCTAAAATATGTTATTTTAATTGAACCTGTTTATGGTGTAGAGGATTTTGTTAATTTTAAGCCCTCAAAAAAGAAGAGCATGATTTTTAACCGTTTGATATTTATCCTTTTCATTTTGACAGTGGTTTTTAGCAGTTGTCAGAAAAACAATGGTTTTTCAATTAGCGGGAAAATATCTAATTCCGAAGGAGATACAATTTATCTCGAAGAACTCCATGTATCAACAAGGAAGCCTGTGGCTAAAGTTAAAATTGATGAAAACGGCGAATTTGAATTTAAGGGAACAACCACAATACCAACTTACTACCTGCTGTTGTTGTCAGATAATAATTTTATTACCCTTTTGGTTGATTCGGTTGAGAACGTATTTATTGAAGCCGATGCTGCCAATTTCGGTAAAGAATATGTTGTGCAGGGTTCACTGGGTTCTATACAGATAAAAGAATTAAACGAGCATTTAAACCGAACAGAGCGCAAACTCGATTCGTTGCAGCAACTCAATAACTTGTATAAGAACAATGCTGAATATCCGGAATTAAGAGCGCGCTGGAACCAGGAATATGCCACATTAATCGAAGAACAGTCGAAATTTTCGACCAGCTTTGTTTTAAACAATCCATTTTCAATGGCAAGCGTTTATGCCCTGTACCAAAAGTACAGGGATCAAAGTTATGTAATCAGGGACTTGCAAACCATGCGTACGGCCGCTTCAGCCTTAAATGCAATATATCCAAATTCAACACTGGTTAAGGCATTGTACGAAAATACCCTTCAGTTTTTGCGCGATGAAAAAGCAGTGCAAATGAAAAGGTTTATTGAACAGGAAGGTGTAAACAGCCCTGATATTTTGCTGCCCGATACAAGTGGGAAAGAAATTGCACTTACGTCGCTTCGGGGCAAAGTAGTCCTGTTACATTTTTGGATGGCTGAAGACCAGGGGTCGCGCGTGTTAAATTCATTGCTTGTTGAGGCTTACCAAAAATACAAATCAACAGGGTTTGAAATTTACCAGGTAAACCTCGGGGTTAACAGAAGTGAATGGATTGACGCTATTGATGAAGATAAGCTTAAGTGGATAAATGTTGGTGATTTGGAAGGAAGTACAAAGGCCCGGCTTAGCTACAACGTCCAAAGTATTCCGTTTAATTATCTATTGGACAGAGAAGGAAAAATAGTTGCCAAAAATCTGACGGGCTCCGATTTGGACAAAACACTTGCGAAAATTCTGAAATAAAAACTCAGAAAAACCAGACGTTGAATAAACATCAAACTTTATTTTGAAAGAAAAAGGGAAAATATATTTTGTTTCCGACGTTCATCTTGGTGCGCCTGCATTTAAGAACAACCGCGAACGCGAATTGCTTTTTGCAAGTTGGTTGGATAGCATCAATAACGATGTGCAGGAACTTTATTTAATGGGCGATATTTTTGATTTCTGGTGGGAATATAAAAAAGTTGTCCCACGCGGATTTACCCGGATTTTAGGCAGAATAGCCAATTTAACCGACCGCGGAATTCCTGTTCATTTTTTTACCGGTAACCACGATTTATGGGTGTACGATTATTTACCCTCAGAATTGGGTGTTATCGTCCACAAAAGCGGGATTATTAAAGAATTTGGAAATAAGAAATTCTTCCTTGCCCACGGTGATGGTTTAGATGCAGGGGATATTGGATATATCAGGCTCAAAAAAATTTTCACAAACAAAAAACTGCAATGGTGGTTTTCGCGCCTGCACCCTAATTTTGCCCTGCACATTGCACACAAATGGTCGAACTCGGGCAGGATCGCAAAATTCCAAAAAAAGGAAGAAGAATTTAACGTTAACAATGACGGGATGTATAAATTTGCACAGAAATATTTGACGAAAGAACCAATTGATTATTTTATTTTTGGCCACCGTCATGTAATGGCAGATATTCAAATAAACGAAAAAACAAGTTTTGTACTTTTAGGCGATTGGATTACAAATTTTTCGTTTGGGGTTTTTGACGGTGAAAAATTTGAACTAAAAAAATATAAGGAATCAAAGAGATTATAAGAAGTTGGATTGCAATGAGAAAGGAAATTTATACCCGGATTATAGGTACTGGCAGTTATCTCCCTCCAATTATAGTTAGAAACGATTATTTTCTGGAACATGAGTTTTATGAACCCTCCGGAAAGAAAATAACCGACAAAACCAACGGGGAAATAATTCAAAAATTTTACGAAATTACCAATATAGCCGAAAGGCGATATATTGAAGAAGGACAGGTAACTTCTGATATTGCAGCTTTTGCAGTGCACGATGCCTGTATTTCTGCAGGAGTTGATATGGAGAGCCTCGGTTTTATAATTGTCAGTCATAATTTTGGCGACATCAGGGAGGGAAATGTGCGTATGGATGCATTGCCTGCACTTGCCAATAAAGTAAAACTGAAATTAAGCATTAAAAATCCGGACTGCATTTGTCACGATATTATTTCGGGTTGTCCGGGCTGGACACAAGCAATGATAATTGCCGACGCATATATTAAAAGTGGCTTCAAAAAAATGGGCGTTGTGGTTGGTGCTGATGTACTTTCACGGATTTCCGACCCGCACGACAGGGATTCAATGATTTATGCCGATGGCGCAGGGGCTACTATTGTTCAGGCAATTGAAAGTGATGAGCCTACCGGAATTTTAAGCCATGCAAGCCGATCCGATTCGGTTCAGTTTGCTTCCTTGCTAACGTTGGGCGGTTCAAATAATCCGGAATTTCATGGAAACGATCAGTTTATTAAAATGGCGGGCCATAAACTTTACGTTTATGCTATTTCAACCGTACCCAAAGTAGTAAAGGAAAGCCTTGACAAAGCCGGGCTTCATTTGAGTGATGTGAAAAAAGTGTTTATCCACCAGGCAAATGAAAAAATGGATGAAGTAATTTTAAATAACGTGTTTAAACTATACAACGAGCAGGGAAATGTGGCCGAAATTATGCCTATGAGCATCAGCAAACTCGGCAATTCATCAACCGCAACTGTTCCTACTTTGCTCGATTTGGTCGTAAAGGGAAAAATGAATGGCCACCGGTTAAGTGAAGGCGATTATATCGTTCTTTGTTCTGTTGGCGCCGGAATGAATATCAACTCGATAGTATATAAGTGGTAAATCAAAGTTTAAAGTTCAAAGTTTAAAGTTTAAAGTTCCGGATATAAATCTAATAGCTTGAAAACCTAATACATACATACATACCTTATTTGTATTGTATTCTTTGATTTATGCATTTTGGCATTCTCGCATTCATGCATTTTTACCACTGAATTGTATCTAAATTGTGCAGTTTGAGAAACTCATTTGCCCTGCTGAAGTGCCGGTTGCAAAAAAAACCACGGCTGGCCGATAAAGGCGAAGGATGCACCGAACTCAATACCAAATGTTTATTTTGATCGATGAATTTGGCTTTACTAATCGCGTAATTTCCCCATAAAATAAAAACAACATGCTGTTTTTGATCGTTTATCGTGTGAATAACAGTGTCTGTGAACTGCTCCCACCCTTTATTTTGATGAGATCCCGCCAAATCTGCCATTACTGTTAAAGTGGCATTGAGCAGTAAAACTCCCTGTTTTGCCCAACCGGTGAGGTTGCCGCTTCGCGGTATTTCTTTTCCAACATCGTTTTCCAACTCCTTAAAAATATTCCACAAACTGGGCGGAAATTTTATTCCATCGTTTACTGAAAAGCAAAGTCCGTGTGCCTGTCCCGGGCCGTGATAAGGATCCTGCCCAAGAATTACGACTTTCAAAATATCGAAAGGGCACTGATCAAAAGCATTAAAAATGAGTTTTGCAGGAGGGAAAATTTTGTGGGTTTTGTATTCATTTCTCACAAATGAAGTTAATTCAGAAAAATAACTTTTTTCGAACTCATCAGCCAGCAAAGGTTTCCAACTTTCTTCTATTCGTACTTCCATTAATATCCCGGTTTTCAGGAAACGAATTTAATAAAACCCCTGACAGCTTTTCCGGTTCATCACCAAATTACAAAATTAAGTTTTGTCTTTTCAAAACTTTGTCATCATCCCAATCAAATCCCCTTCGTTGGTGTAATAATGCCCCATTAAATTGGCGGTTAAACAGGAATGCACGGGTATGATTTCAATCAAATCGCCCACATTAAAATATTGAAACTGGTTATGGGCCACTTTTATAATACCGTGTTCCTGCGAGAGTTTCGAAAGATAGTTCATCTGGTCGAGCATCTGCTTTTCGCCATTTTTTGAAATGATAATCCGGCCAAACATCTCTTTTCCATCGATGTTGGTTATTGAGTCTTTCGAGAAATGTACTGCGCCGCCGTGGATTACAACCTCGTTTCGCGAAATGTGTTTTGCCACCACCGGGCAAACCATCTTCACGGCAATATCTTCGAACCGGCACACGCCGAGGTTTTGCTGCATTAAGTCGTAAAACACAAAATTGCCGGGGCGAATTTCGTTAACTCCCTTAAAATTGGTACACAGCGTGGCTGCCGGTGTGTCGCCAATACTGATTTCAATATCAGGGAATTGATTAGAGAAATTTTGTTTTAAAGATTTCAGTTTTAACAGGGCGTCAAAATGACGGTTAAAAATCTCGTCAGTGGAATGGGCGCTGTATGTTTGGCCGGAGTGAGTAAGGAATCCTTTAAAAGTCAGGTTTTTCCCTGCTTTAACCTGTTTGATAACTTCTTCAATTAGAAATTCTTCATGCGGTTCAATACCGGTGCGGTAGTTACCGGTATCAATTTTTATCCACACATCTGCCGGACTTTTAATATGTTTTGCCAGAAAACCGGCGGCTTCGGTGTTTTCCACCAGTAACCCGAGTTTTATTTCAGAAGCCAGCCGGTTGATATTTTCAATTTCAAGGATGTTTACCGGAAATGCGATGGTAATGTCGTTCCATCTGCCGCCGGCAAAGTATTCGG
The DNA here is from genome assembly GCA_009773765.1 of Prolixibacteraceae bacterium. Lineage (GTDB taxonomy): Bacteria > Bacteroidota > Bacteroidia > Bacteroidales > Prolixibacteraceae > Draconibacterium. Next base: position 26,793 of record WTWZ01000012.1, read on the forward strand.
CCATTTGCACCGATGAAACAGTAATTGCCTCAACTCCAAACTGCCTGAACCATTCGCCAATTTTCAGCGATTGGTGGGTTTTGAAATGCGGCCTGAAGCGCAGGTTATGTTCTGCCGCTTTTTTGGCCATTCTTTCTATATTCCGCAAACAGATTTCTTTATCAACTATCAAAGTCGGACGGATTATTTTAACCATTTCAACACAATTTAAAGTTGGTTTTTTATTTGTTTCGACAGGTTGTTGCGGGTTTGCATCAATTTTTGGGTGATTCCGGTTTTGTATATATGCGGGCTGATAAACCGCTTATGTTCATCGGGCAATAATTCTGATCTTTTTTCGAGGAATTTGTAAATATCCAGCGGCGTTTGTTTTTCGATCAAAATTTCACCCCCTTTTACCACTTCCGATAAAAGTATTTCGAAAGGTAATCCTTTCACTTTGGTGTTTAATTCGGGATAAACCGGATGGCTGATTACGTCAATTTCAGCCGGGTTCTCGGTTTCAAGGGCAATTGCATCGCGGTAAAACTTTCCGCTTTTATCCAGAAAACGGAACAACTGTTTTTTTGACGGGAGTGTATTTTTTTCGATGTTTTCCGAGAATTTCATTTTCGGTAAACCTTCAATTTCGGTGAGTTTGTAAACCCCGTCAAGCGCGGCGTCGGCTTTGCCGGTAACCATTTCGGTGCCAATTCCAAAAGCATCGATGGCGGCATCCTGGTCTTTTAATAGGGTTTTTATCACGTGTTCATTTAACTGGTTCGAAGCGATTATTTTTACGGTTTCCAGCCCGGCACCATCGAGCATTTTTCTGGCTTTTTTGCTCAGGTAGGCCAAATCGCCGCTGTCTAAACGGATGGCTTTCAACTGGTGCCCGTTTTCTTCCATTTCCTTTGCAACAATAATGGCATTCGGAACACCTGATTTTAAAGTATCGTAAGAGTCAACCAGCAAAGTTGTGTTCAGGGGGTGGACCTTTGAATAGGAGCGAAATGCCTCCAGTTCGGTATCAAAACTCTGTATCCAGCTATGAGCCATTGTTCCGGAAACCGGAATACCAAAAAGTTTTCCGGCCAGTACATTGGAAGTTGATGAAGCCCCTCCGATACAGGCAGCACGGCTGGCATGGATGGCGCCAAAACCTTGTGCGCGGCGCAATCCAAATTCAGCAAAAACCTGTTTTCCGGAAACCAGCTTTATCCTGAACGCTTTTGTGGCAATCAGAGATTCGAAATTGATGATATTCAGCAAAATGCTTTCGATTAACTGGCACTCGATAATATTCCCGTCAACCCTTAAAACAGGCTCGTTGGGAAATACTATTTCGCCCTCTTTTACACTTATTATATTTCCTGAAAACCTGAAATCTTTCAGATATTCCAAAAATTCAGGTTTAAATCCCTGTTCTTTTAAATATTGAATATCGGATTCGCTGTAGGTAAACTGGGCCAGCAACTCCAGAAAATCGGCCAGGCCTGCAAAAACGGTAAAGCCACCATTAAACGGATTGGTCCTGAAAAAATAATTGAACGAGGCCTGCTGATCTTTTTTGCCGCAACAGAAATAACCTTCAGCCATGGCTAACTCATAAAAATCGGTGTATAGGCCTAATTTCTCGTTCATTACCAATATATTCCAAAGCAAAGTTGATGAAGCGTTTAAAGTTAACAAAAAATTGTGCTGAAAACAAAATCTTTAAGTTGGGACAACTCAAAGCCCAGGCAGAAAAAAGCCGGCCTGACTGAACAAACCGGCTTACTGATATTGATAAATTTAGTTTAATTTAATGCATCGTCTTCTAAGGCATTGATTTTTGGGTCAACCAATATACGTCCGCAATATTCGCAAACAATAATCTTTTTACGGTTGGCGATATCCATTTGCCGTTGTGGCGGAATTTTGTTGAAACAACCTCCACAGGCATCACGCTGAATGGTTACCACAGCCAGTCCGTTGCGGGCATTTTTTCTGATTCGTTTAAAAGCAGTTAATAAACGTGCTTCAATAAACGATTCAATTTTTTCTGATTTGGCTTTGAGTTTTTCCTCTTCAATTCTGGTTTCCTCCTGAATTTCCTGTAATTCTGCCTTTTTGCGTTCGAGGTCTTCCTTTCTTTCGGCCAATAGCTTTTTCGATGTAACAATGGCTTCCTCTTTTTCCTTCATTTCAGAGGTGAACTCCTTGATGCGTTTTTCAGAAAGTTCAATTTCGAGGTTTTGAAATTCAATTTCTTTCGAAAGTGAATCGAACTCACGGTTGTTACGAACATTGTTTTGCTGTTCGGTATATTTTGTAATCAATAACTGCGACTCTTTAATCGCAATTTTTTTGTTGTTACTTGATGTTTCCAGGTTTTTAATTTCGTGGTCGAGGTTGATTAACCTTGTTTTTAAACCTGCAATTTCGTCTTCCAAATCCTGAACTTCCAGCGGAAGTTCTCCCCTGAGCACTTTAATTTTGTCAACATCAGAAACTACGGTTTGCAATTCGTATAAAGCCCGAAGTTTTGATTCGACAGAGATTTCTTTTTCCTCTTGCTTTGAATATGTTGTGTTCATCGCCTAAATATTTTTTTCAATTTTATAAATTAGAAATAAAAAACCGGGTTGGTATTCACCTCCGATAAATGGACTGCAAACTTAGGGAAATTTTTCATAAGTAATTCATAAAAAAGTTCTTTAGTGAACTGTTCGCTTTCAAAATGCCCGATATCGGCAATCACAATTTTGTTTTCGGCCTCAAAATATTGGTGGTATTTAAAGTCGGAAGAAACAAAAATATCGGCTCCGGCTGCAATTGCGGCGTTTAAAAGAAAAGAGCCGGCGCCTCCGCATACGGCAACTTTCTCAATGGCTTTGCCTTTTAATGCCGTGTGTTTTATTACTCCAGTGTTAAATACAGATTTTATCTGCCGTAGAAAAACGGTTTCAGAAACAGGCGCGGCAACTGTACCAATCATTCCCATCCCGGCTTTGTCGAATTGATTATCGAGCGGATAAATATCATAGGCTACTTCTTCGTAAGGATGCGTTTTTTTAAGGGCATCAATTACTTTTCCCTGAAAATAACCGGGGAAAATGGTTTCGAACCTGATTTCTTTTTCAGCATGGATTTCGCCTTTTTCACCTACAAACGGGTTTGCATTTTCATTTCCCCTGAAACTTCCCAATCCTTCCGCTGTAAAACCACAACTGTCATAGTTTCCGATATTTCCGGCGCCGGCATTAAAAACAGCTTCGCGCACCGGGTTCAGGTGTTCAACAGGAATGAAAGTGACTAATTTTTTTAGCTGGCCGTTGGCTGGTTGCAGTATTCTATAGTTTTGCAGTCCCAGTTTTTCGCAGATTTTTTGGTTTACCCCGTTTTCAACATTGTCGAGGTTTGTGTGCGCAGCATAAATTGCAATGTCGTTTTTTATGGCTTTTATAACAGTGCGCTCAACATAGTTTTTGCCGGTAAATTTTTTCAGGCCCGAAAAAACAATAGGGTGGTGGGCCACAATCAGTTGTGCATTTTTTTTAATCGCTTCGTCAACCACTTTTTCGGTAACATCAAGCGTTATCAATATCGTTGAAATATCAGTATAAACATCACCGGTAATCAGCCCTGCATTGTCGTACGGTTCCTGAAGGCCCAGTGGCGCAAAGCTTTCCAGAAAATTTGTAACATCTTTTAAAACCGGCATTTAATTCAATTTGTAATTTGGTGAATATTAATGTTTTGTCAAATCCAAAAAATTCTTTTTTACTTTTAGGGCGGATTTAACCCTGAAGTTCATCTCTTATTTCGGTTAATTGTCGCCGAACATCCTGTAAACGCTGGACAATTTCAAAATTATTGATAGTCTCTTCACGGTTATCTTTTAACTTTTGCCGGGCGCCTTTTATGGTCATGCCGCGTTCTTTAACCAAATGATGGATTAATTTAATTGTTTCAATATCTTCTTTGGTAAAAAGTCGGGTTCCTTTTTTATTTTTATGCGGTTTTAAGGGGTCAAAATGATTTTCCCAGTAGCGGATTAACGATTGGTTTTCGCCAATCATCTCAGAAACTTCACCAATAGAATAAAAGATTTTCTCTATTACAGGCTTTTTATATGGCATCGGAATTAATCAAGCGTTTGACCGATATTCGATGAAATGGCAATCATCCGGTCGAATTCATCCGGCGTAAGATCCATAAAGTAATAGAATGCAGGATTTACCCGTTGTCCATCTTTGAGTACTTCGTAATGAAGGTGTGGTGCGGTTGAAGCACCCGAGTTTCCAACATAACCAATGACGTCGCCCCGCTTAACGCCCTGTCCCTGGGAAACATTAAATCCGCTGAGGTGTGCATATACTGTTTCGTAACCGTAACCATGATCGATAGTGACAGCCATTCCCAGACCGGCTCTGGTCGATCTTGTTCCTGAAATTTCTGCAACTTTCCCGTTACCGGTTGCAAAAACTGGTGTTCCAACCGGAGCGGTAAAATCCATGCCCCAGTGCATTTTACGTACTTTATAAATCGGGTGTATGCGATAGCCCCAGCCGCTTGCAGTGCGCTTCAAATCGCGGTTGGTCAGCGGTTGAATGGCAGGGATACTTGCCAGCATCTCTTCTTTATTCAGTGCAAGTTTCATTACCTCATCAAACGATTTCGACTGAATGTAAGCTTCCTTGGCAATGATATCCAGTTTTCGCGAAGTTTCGATGACCAGGGCTGAATTGGAAAGGTTTTCGAGGTGCGAATATTTGTTTGTTCCGCCAAAACCTGCTTTTCTTACCGATGAAGGAATGGGGTCGGTTTCGAATATTACACGGTAAATATTGTCATCGCGCTGCTGCAGGTCAGTAAGAACATTTTCAACTTTTTCCAAATCTTTCAGAAGTAGTTCATACTGCGACAGCAACTCCTGGTTTTCGCGTATCAGAGCTTTGGTGCGGGGTGTTTCGTAAAAATAAATTACGATAACAACCAGCAGTAGCGAAAATGCCAGACTGCTTGAAAAATAGGCTAATATTTTGGTGGTTTTTTCCCTTATCGAAAACCCGATCCGCTCATAATTGAGCGTGTCGGGATTAAATCTGTATTTCTTTTTTACCATAATTATAAGGGCATTTTTATTAACCGATTTAATAAGAATTCATTAAATCATTTAACTTTGCAGCCGTTTGTTTATTGCTTTTTTAAAGCGGCAAAAATAACCAAATATCTGACAGATAGCTAATTTGTTGGAACCGGTTGACATTTTTTAACAAAAATTAGAAATAATCATACATCAATGACAAGGAGTTCGAAGGAGATTCGCAAGGCATTTCTCGACTTTTTCAGTGAAAAAAAACACCAGATTGTAGAGTCGGCGCCAATGGTGGTAAAAGGCGATCCAACCCTCATGTTTACCAATGCCGGGATGAACCAGTTTAAGGATTGGTTTCTGGGAAATGAACCGGCAAAATGGGAACGTGTTGCTGACACACAAAAGTGTTTGCGCGTTTCAGGAAAGCACAATGATCTTGAAGAAGTGGGCCTTGATACTTATCACCACACCATGTTTGAAATGCTTGGCAACTGGTCGTTTGGAAATTATTTTAAAAAAAATGCCATTGAGTGGGCGTGGGAATTCCTTGTAGGAAGAATGGGATTGAACCCGGACAGAGTGTATGCAACAGTTTTTGAGGGCAGCGCCGACGATAAACTGGAACGCGATGATGAAGCCGCCGGTTACTGGCTAAAATATCTTCCCAAAGAACGAGTGCTGAACGGCAGCAAAAAAGATAATTTCTGGGAAATGGGCGATTCAGGCCCATGCGGCCCCTGTTCCGAAATCCATGTCGATATCCGCAGTGACGAGGAAGTTGCAAAAATACCCGGGGTTGAACTGGTAAATAAAAGCCATCCGCAGGTGATTGAAATCTGGAACCTTGTTTTTATTCAGTTTAACCGAAAATCAAACGGGCAACTTGAAGAATTACCTGCAAAACATATCGATACCGGCATGGGTTTCGAGCGGCTTTGCATGGCAATTCAGGGAGTTACTTCCAATTACGACACGGATATTTTTCAGAATACCATTTCAGAAATTGGCAAACTATGCAATATTAAATATGGCGACAACGAAAAAACAGACATCGCCATGCGCGTGATTGCCGACCATTTGCGGGCTGTCGCGTTTGCCATCGCCGACGGACAGTTACCTTCGAACAACAAAGCCGGTTACGTTATCCGTCGTATTTTGCGCCGGGCCGTTCGTTATGGTTACACGTTCCTCGGTTTCCGTGAAGCCTTTATTTACAAACTGGTTGAAGCACTAAAAGAAACCATGGGCGATGCTTTCCCCGAATTGAAAAGACAGCAGGTTTTAATTAAAAAAGTGATTAAGGAAGAAGAAGAATCTTTTCTGCGGACTCTTTCAACAGGAATACGTTTGCTGGATGAACTTATTTTGAAAGCAAAACAGAAAAAGAGAACTGAAATTTTGGGAAAAGATGCTTTTGTGTTGTTCGATACTTATGGGTTCCCGCTCGATTTAACTGAACTGATTGCCCGCGAAAACATTCTGACAGTTGACACAGCAGGTTTTCAGGTTGAAATGGAGATGCAGAAAACCCGCTCGCGCAATGCGGCAGCGCAGGAAACCGACGATTGGGTGGAGATTCGCAAAATTGGACAAACCGAATTTCTGGGTTACGACAAACTGGAGGCCGAAATTAGGATTTCACGCTACCGTAAAGTTGCCCAGCAAAAAAAGACATTTTATCAACTGGTTTTCGACCAGACCCCATTCTACGGCGAGTCGGGCGGACAAGCCGGCGATTCGGGCACTATTGAGTTTGACGGGCAAAAATCAGTAATTTTCGATACACAAAAAGAGAACAACCTGATTGTTCATTTAACGGAAAAACTGCCGGCAAACCCGAATGAAACCTTTTTGGCAAAAGTAAATGTTGAAAAAAGGCTAAGCACGGCCAACAACCACACAGCAACCCACCTTTTACATGCCGCCCTGCGCGGGGTTTTGGGAAAACATGTTGAACAGAAAGGCTCGCTGGTAAATGCAGATCATCTGCGTTTCGACTTTTCCCATTTCCAGAAAATGAGTGAGGATGAGATTGAAAAAGTGGAAAAATTTGTGAACGCAAAAATACGGGAAAACGCTATACGCGAGGAAAACCGTTTTATGCCCGTTGAAGAGGCTAAACAGTTGGGAGCAATGATGTTGTTTGGCGAAAAATACGGTGATGCAGTGCGTGTAATCAAATTTGGAGAATCTGTTGAACTGTGCGGTGGCACCCACGTTGCCGCAACGGGCCAAATCGGCTTGTTTAAAATTATTTCTGAAGGAGCCATTGCAGCCGGAGTGCGCCGTATTGAAGCCATTACTGCCGAACATGCAGAAAGTTTTGTTAACGAACAGGTTAAAACCCTGAAAAGTATCCAGGAAGCCATGAAAAGCTCAAACGATATATTGGGCAGGGTATTGAACCTGCAAAAGGAGAACAACGATCTTGCCTCGCAAATCGATGAGTTTAACCGCGAAAGGATTAAAATAATGAAAAACAACCTGAAAAGTAGGATTTTACAGGAACGGGGAGTCAATATTATTTCCGATCAGGTGGAAATGGGAAATGCTGGTATGATAAAAGATCTTGCCTATCAACTTAAAGGCGAAGTTGAGAACCTATACCTCGTATTGGGCGCTTTGATTGAAGGCAAACCCAACTTAACTGTAATGATTTCTGAAAATCTGGTTGCCGAAAAAGGATTGGATGCCGGTAGAATTGTACGCGAAGCAGGCCGTGAAATACAAGGTGGCGGCGGCGGACAGCCGTTTTATGCCACTGCGGGCGGTAAAAATGCAGCCGGTTTGCAGGCCGCTATAAACAAGGCGTTGTCGTTCTTACAATAAAACACAGGGTTAATGTAAGTAAGTTTTTTAGGTTTATTGCCGTCCGATTTATGGGACAGATTCAGAGGCTATGAAACAGGGACTCAATATTATTAGTTCAATTTCCTGAACCTTACTGCCATTCCGCCACCTTCGCCTAAAACAATAGGCAGGGCAGATGTATTGGTTACCTGAACAATTGAAACAGTTACTTTTTCAGGCTCGTTTTGCCAGGTTGTTCCGGGCGCATCGGCATAAATCTGCGCCTCGTAATTTCCGGCGCCCAGAAAATCGAGCGAAACGGTGAATTCTCGTCCTTCTTCATTGGTCATGCTGCCCAGGTACCAATCTTCGCTATTGCGGTCTTTGCGTACGGTTGTAATATATTCGCCAATTTCGTTATTCAGGACTTTAGTATTGTCCCAATCAACCGGAACATCTTTCAGAAACTGGAAAGCCGGATGACCGTCGTAATTATCGGGCAGGTCGGCCAGCATCTGTATGGGCGGGTAAATGGTAACATAATAGGCCAGTTGCTTTGCCAGAGTGGTATGAACGCGGCGGCCGTTAAATCCCTGTTCCCAGGTTTCATCAAATGACGAGGTTTTAACTTCAGCAACAATAAAACCTGAATTAAAAGTATCGCCGTCCTTGAATACAAATCCCAGCTTCGATGGGTTGACCACGCTTGTTTCGGCATGGTTTACCGAATAAAATGGGACGCCGTCTTTAATTTCAAACTGAATTTTGTTTTTGCCATCGGGCGACGCCACCGAGACTGTTTTGTTTTTTTCGTTCGTGCAGTTTACAAGTAAAACTGCCAGTGCTGCGAGGAAGAAGAATTGTAACTTTTTCATTATTTATTTAGTTTATTTTGAATCGGTTAAGAACAACACAGGCACTTAGGGCACATAAAATCTTTCTGTATTCTTTTTATTTTCCTAATCACTATTTAAGATAGATATGTCTTTGGGCAATTCTTTCTCTTGCTTCAATTAAAAGTTGATGAAGTTTTTGTTCAAGATCCTTTTTGGGTGGAAGTTCAGTCCAATACTCGGCAACCATAATTCCATCTTTGTGCATCTGTAAAAGTTCAATCTGCTCGGCGCTTTTTCCTGCACAAAGAATTAAACCTACCGGACTGTTTTCGCCATCTTGTTTGTCATGCTTATCAAGCCATTTCAAGTAAAGTTCCATTTGCCCCTTGTATTTTGCTTTAAACTTCCCGATTTTCAGTTCGATTGTCACCAGTCTTTTTAGCTTTCGATGAAATAAAAGCAAATCGAGGTAATAGTCCTCATCATCAATTATCATTCTTTTTTGGCGCTCAACAAAGGTAAAACCCGTACCAAGTTCTAAAATGAAGTTTTCCAACTCTTTAAGAATGGCGGTTTCTACATCGTTTTCAAGATAACCTTCTTTAAATCCTAAAAAATCCAAAAAATACGGGTCTTTAAAAGTGTGTTGCAAATCGTTTATTTCGGTGGCAATCTGCAAATTGGCAATTTCGGTACGTTCGTAGGTTTTTTGCTCAATTTGCTTTCGGGTTTCTCGAATTGTCCATCGGTTTTCTGCAATCTTATTTCCATAATACAATCTGGCATCACTGTTCTTCAGTGGTACAATTCAACAAAATGTGACCAGGTCAATTGTCGTGACAGTGGAACGATAATTTCAACATCAGGGAAAACCTCAGCAAATTGCATCATCCGCCGTAAATTTCTTAGTTCAAAACTATTTCCAAAGTTATTCCTCAATTGTGTCGACAGTGTCGACACAATTTCTCCTGCATACTCGGCTCGCTGATTATTAAGAATATGCTCGTTTATTTTTTACCCACCTGCCAGTAAACCAGTGTCAACGTACTGTTTACCTGGCGGGCAACTTCGTTTTTCCCCTGCTCAATTATCTGTGAAAGGTCGCTGAATAATTGATTATCCAAATTGGTAATCGTTTCCATTTTGATGCTTTTGAAACTACTTTTTTACCCACATAGACACATAGAGCACATAAGTTTCTATGTGTCTATGTGGTTTTAAATTATTTTTCCAGTCCCACTTTTATCATTTTTACCGAATAGCCGGGCACTTCCATCACCTTTTTACTGAAATCGAGCGGCTGCTCTTCAATCACAATTTGCTGTGTTTCGCCGGGCGTGTTGAATGCTTCGGGGTTTGAATTCTGAATTACCCATTGCTGCCCCTGTTTTGAAGGTTTTATGTCACCCAAATCGAGCTGAAGCGATTGCGGAATGGAATCCATGTTTACCACTGCAATGGTAAGCGCCGACTTGTCTTCGGTAAGCGCCGCCGAAATATCGAGGTTTGGATTGGCACTTTCAATTTTCACCGGGATGGTGCCAAACTGGTTGCGGTACAATTTCAAAACCAATCCTGTTGTTTCGAAAGCAGAAGCTGTTTGTGTGGTTTTGATGGCGCCAATTACATTTACAGTTTGGGCATAGTTGGCCATGTAGTAAATGTCGCTGTTTCTGAAATATTCGTGCAATCCCATCGCAATCCCAAGCCCGTCCTTTTGGTGGTAACGAACCCCGAGTTCGCCGTAAATATAGTCGCCGTACCAGTAGTTCCACTCATCCATTGCAATGCGGATATCCTTTTCTTTTAAACCCGCAATTGTTTCACGGTAACCACGGTGTGCATCGGCAACCCGTTTGATAGATTTTTTAATCTGAAGAATGTGAGCTTGCAAACTATCAAGTTCCTTGTCGTAAATATGTTCACTGATCAGGTCCATGTAATCTGCACATTCTGTAAGCATAGTTTCGCTCCACTCGCCAACTGCGCCAACGCCAATCAGTTTTGCTGATGAATCAACAGCCCAGATAGCTTTTGCCATGTCGTTGTGTTTTTGAACGTAGTCTTTCAACGGCATGTGGCCCAACTGCCAGTTACCGTACATTTCGTTGCCTACCGCCCAGTAGCGAATGTTAAATGCCTCAGGGCTTCCATTTTCAGCGCGCAGTTTCCCCAGGGGCGAATCCTGGCCAGACCTGCAATATTCAATCTGTTCGGCCACTTCCTGAACCGTTCCCAAACCAGTATTTACCGCCACAAAAGGTTCGGAATCAATAATTTCCATCAGTTGCATGTATTCGTGCAAACCCACATCGTTGTGCTCAACACCTTTCCATGCCGGGTTTTTACGGGGCGGGCGTTTGTCCATATCGCCAATACCATCGCACCAGTTATACCCGCTTACAAAATTTCCGCCCGGCCAGCGATATATGGGCGAGTTGAGTTCCTTTAAAAGCGCCACCACATCGGGCCGCCAGCCTTTAATATTATCAGAAGGCATCAAAGACAGGGTACCAATTTTAAAACTCCCTTTTCCTGTACTAAAAATTTCAACCTCACAGTTTTTACCTGCAAAAGGCACAGTAAAACTGAGCGGATAAGTTTTGAATTCGTTACTGAGTTCAGTGATTTCAACCTTTACAGATTCGTTGTTTTCAGAAGTTACCTGAACAGTTACGGGAAGTGCGCCGGCATCACCTGACAAAACAATGCGCCCTGTGTATTCTTTACCTGCAAGAAATTCAATTCCGGATTGTTTAATTCCGGCAGCAGTTCCGTCCCCTTTTAACAGGATTTTTGGTGAATGTTCGCCTGTAAACGGTGATTTTTTGTCCATATAAACAGTTTTTGCATCGCCTATAACCTGCCATGGAGAGGCATTCAGAAATTGGTATTCGCCGGTATTCCATTGCGGGTCGGAAGCTGTTCCCCAGGGGTTGAATTCAAAAGTAACGGGATAATAAAACTTGCGGTCTTCGAGCATTTCCGCCCATATTCCACCATAAATACACTTGCCGAGATGTTCGATAAACTGCCCGTAAATGTATGGGTTGATGGGTTCGCCGGTAGCGGCAATGTCAACTTTTATGGTTTCGTCAACTTTTTGTGGTTGCTGACAACTATTTACTGAAATAAATACAATAAACAGGGCTAATACAAACATTGATTTAATCCCTGATTTGAATGAGTTGTGATTTTTCATAACAGTTTAAATAAAGTCGTTTTTAATTTTTGGATAAAAATAGAAAAGATTAAGTGGATTTGCGACTTTAAGCGTCAAAATCAACGTTAAGTATTTGAATATTCATTATTGAAAGAAATCTCAATCAGAATAATCCTTATAAAGATTTAAAGGGGTTTCATAGTAAGATGAAATTATTTTCTCTTTGAAGCCCGCGAACCACCGCCAAACAAAATTCCGGCGCCTAATACAAAACCAAAATCGTACCAGCCGCCGTTGTTGTTTACGGCATACATGGCAATGTCGTCGATGAAAAGGCTGCCAAAAAAGCTGAGGGGCGCAATGATTCCATGCCACAAACCACCCAAAAAACCGCTTGGTTCAGTTGTTACACAGGCAGTTACATCGGCTGTATCGGCACAGGCTGTAAACAGAAAAAGCACAGTTATAAACACAAAAAAAACAGGGATTACGGTGGATTTTGAAAACAGGTTTTTCATTTTCAGGAAATTTTTGTTAATGATTTCATTTTGAGGTATTGGTATATTTTCAAAACAAACTGTTACACTTTACCAGCAGCGAGGTTAAAAACTTCGGCTCCTTCCCAAATCGTTTTACTTTGGTTATTATTCAATGCCGCATTTATCATAGCTTTTGCAACTGTTTCGTCACTGATTGGCCGGTAATTTTTAAACACAAACCGGGTTAGAATATTAAGAACCGGAACCGACATTTCCTCTGCTGTCCGACGATTTTCGCGATTTCCGGTTAACGAAGCAGGCCGCAAAATAACCAGAGTTTTGAACCCAAGTTTTGCTACGGCTTCATCTAGTTCGCCTTTCATCCGCGTGTAAAAAATTGTTGATTTTGAATTGGCGCCAACCGACGAAACCAGAACATAATTTTCAATTCCGTTTTCTTTTGCTTTTTTCGCAAAATTCAGGTTGAAGGTAAAATCAATTTCATACTGTTTTTCCTTGCTGCCTGCCTGTTTCAGGGTGGTTCCTAAGGCCGAAAAAAGTACATCGCCTGTCAAGAGTTTTTCCCAGCTTTCTGTTTTTGCAAAATCAACAATTTGCTGCTCAAGTTTTGGATGTCTCAATCCGGTATCGCGGCGGACAAAAAGTCGGACTTTTTCAAAACGGTTGTCATTCAGCAGTTGCTGAACCAGTTGTTTTCCAACCAGTCCTGTGGATCCAATTATATTTGTTGTTAATTTCATGTTATAAAATATTTATTGAAAGATAGTAATTTGTACTTTTATCAGAAAATTAAATTTTTGAATTAAACTGATAACTAAACTTAATTATGAAAGTACTTTTAACGATTTTTTTCCTTTGTTTTTTTCAAACGCTGTTTGCACAGGAAGTTAAGTGGCAAGGCCCGGCGATTGATTTTTCTCGTGGTAAACTGAAAGTATCAGAAAACCAGCGCTTTTTGGTTTTCGAAGATGGAACCCCATTTTTCTATCTGGCTGACACCGGATGGGAATTGTTTCACCGGCTCACAAAATCTGAAACTGAAAAATACCTCGAAAACCGTCGCGAAAAAGGTTTTACCGTGATCCAGGCTGTAATTTTAGCCGAACTCGACGGGTTGAACACTCCCAACATGGAAGGTGAAAAACCACTGATTAACAACGACCCAACAAAAATTAATGAAAAGTATTTTCAGCATGTTGACTGGGTAATTAAAAAGGCTGAAGAAAAAGGGATTTTTATTGGTTTGTTGCCAACCTGGGGCGACAAGGTTGACAAACAGTGGGGAGTTGGCCCGGTAATTTTTAATACCGAAAATGCTGAAAAGTACGGCGAAATTGTTGGTGCCCGTTACAAGGATTTCAAAAATATTATATGGATAAACGGCGGCGACCGACAGGGTGGCGGAAATAATTTGCCGGTTTGGAATTCACTGGCCAGGGGCATAAAAAAAGTGGACAAAAACCACCTGATGACCTTTCACCCGATGGGCGGAAACAGCTCATCCAAATGGTTTCACAACGAAGACTGGCTCGATTTTAACATGATGCAAACAGGGCATGGCGAGCGCTCGTATGCGGCTTATAAAAAACTGATGACTCCGGATTATAACCTGAAACCAATTAAACCAACCTTTGATGGAGAGCCGCGCTACGAAGACCACCCACACGACTGGAAACCCGATATTCTGGGCTGGTTCGACGATGTAGATGTGCGGCAAGCCATTTACTGGAACCTGTTTTCGGGTGGATTTGGCCATACCTACGGTTGCCACGCCATTTGGCAAATGCTCGCCCCCGGCCGCGAACCTGTTGGATTTGCACGTAATTCATGGGAGGCAGGCCTTGATTTGCCAGGCGCCTGGGATGTGATACATGCAAGAAAATTGATTGAAAGCCGTCCGTTTAACGACCGGATCCCATTTCAGCAAATCATTAAAAACGAATATGTCCCTGAAACAGATTTCATCGTAGCCACCCGCGGCAAAGATTATGTAATGATTTATATTCCAACCGGTTATGGCGCATCAATCGATTTGAATCTTTGCGGCTGGACAAAAGCAAAAGGTTGGTGGTACAACTGCAAATCCGGCGAAGCAACTGAAATTGGAGAGATGGAAACCAACCAGGTAAAAACTTTCACAACTAAATCAGGTGGCCGCGGAAACGATTGGGTTTTGGTACTCGATAATTCAGAAAAAGGTTTTGCAGCGCCCGGAACCGTCGTTCACAAATAATTTCGAACTATCAATCAAAACTGTACACAACTAAAAACGAAATTCGGATATTTACCAAAACCAAATTTTATAATATGAAAACAATAACTGCAATTTTTATCGTTATGGCAATTCTTGGTACGGCCTGTCAATCGCCGCAAAAAACAAAAGAAACCCAACCTCCGAAACTTAAAATCCTCATTGACACCGATGCGAACAACGAACTCGACGACCAGCATGCGCTTGCGTATGCTTTTCTCAATTCCGATGTTTTTGATGTGGTTGGCGTCACAGTTAACAACACCCGAAACGGCGACGGTATTCAGGGCCAATACGATGAAGCACTGAGGATAATCCGGCTTTTCAACCTCGAAAATAAAGTGCCCCTTTTCAAGGGGGCTGATAAAAGTTATGCTGAAATTTTCCCCTTCATTTCTGAAAATGAATTCGATGGGAAACCGGCTGTCGATTTTATCATTCAGGAAGCCTTGAAAATGCAGGATGAAAAACTGGTGCTGCTGCCCGTTGGAAAACTCACCAACATTGCGCTGGCAATAAAAAAAGAGCCTAAAATAATAGACAAAGTCAGAGTTGTCTGGCTGGGTTCCAATTATCCCGGTCCGGGCGAATACAACCTGGACAACGACACTACCTCGGTAAACCCTGTCATCGAATCAGGTGTTCCGTTCGAAATGGTAACCGTGCGTTTCGGGCAACCAGACGGAACTGCCGCCGTTACTGTTACCCGTGAGGAAATTCAGCAAAACATGTCTGGTAAAGGACCGATAGGTGAAATGGAAATTACCGGCCGACATGGGGGGGCTTTCACCACGTTTGGAGATTATTCTGTCAACCTTTTTGAACATGCCGAAATGTATGGAACCCCGCCTTCGCGCGCGCTTTTCGATATGGCAGCAGTTTCTTTGGTTAAAAATCCGCAGTGGGGCGAACAAAAGGAAATTCCGGCGCCTAGGTTGCAGGGAATTGATTGGGTTGAACAACCTGAAAACCCAATTAAAATAGTTGTTTGGGAAAATTTTAACCGCGATGCAATTGTTAATGATTTCTTCGGACTGTTGGACAAAGCAACTCCCCAATAGCCGAAAATACAAAACCCAGACATGGAAAGCCTGGTGACTGCAAAGACCAGCACTGTTGTTAACCCTGTTCTTCCTTTAAAACCTTTGTGTGATAAGAGCAACCGTACCCATGATTCGAATCCTTGTAGTATTCAGCTTCGCCGGTTTTGGCTGCAAAAGCTGCATTGTCGAGCATTTCACTGATTTTTTCCCCGGTGAGTGGTTTAAAATCACGGGCAATTTCAATCATCATTCTCATTTCATCAAAGTTTTGCATACCGCAAATGAGCGAGCTTACTGGCAGCGAAAGCGCATAATGGCGGCATAACTCTGCGCTTACCTGCATGCGCGTCGAAATACGGTCGAAGCTGCCAACCAGCGATTTCATTCCTAACACAGCAATATCGCGCTGGTTTGCCACCGGTAAAATTTTTTGCTGGAAACTGTTATAATGCGCATCCAAAATATTAAGGGGCATTTGCGTTGCATCCCATTCAAACGGCATATTCAGCATATCGAGGTGTATTTTCGGGTCGCGGTGACCGGTAAAACCAATGAAGCGCAGTTTTCCATCTTTTTTCCCTTCAATCAGCGCCCGCAGCGCGCCATTTTCCGGGTCAAAGACCCGTTCGCGGTCTCCATCGTACTGGATTGAGTGAAGTTGTACCATGTCAATCATTTCGGTGTTCATCCGTCGCAAGGCGTCATCCAGGTGGCGTTTTGCCCCTTCGTAATCGCGGGCGCAAACTTTGGTCATCAGGAATACCTTGTCGCGCAGTTTGCCTTCTTTTAATCCTTTCCCAACCACTTCCTCCGACCGGCCTTGGTTGTATTCCCAGGCATTGTCGATAAAAGTGATACCCTCATCAATTCCCTCGTGCATCATTCGTACCGCTAACTTTTCATCGATAAAACCTAAATCCCAGCCGCCAAAACCAACTATTGAAACCCGCTCGCCTGTTTTTCCAAGCGCCCGTGTTGGTATTGCCGACATTGAAGCTGCCTGTGATTTTAATACCACCGGGCCCAAGAGAACTCCGGCCATTAGTGTTTGTATAAATTCCCTTCGTGAAAAACCGTTATTCATACCCTTAAAATTTTAATTGGGTTACAATATTTTTCTGTCCTTATATAAAAAGAGTTTTGGGCATTTTTGTTCAATTTCGACCAATTTAAAATGCAAATGTGCCCAAACGTATTAATTTTAAGAAACTGCTTATCCACAACAGGCAAGTTGACGAAATGATTAAATTTACTGCATGGAAATAGAAGAAAAATACCCAAAGGATTTTCAAGAATTTCTTGCAC
>WTWZ01000013.1:0-43389 GCA_009773765.1 Prolixibacteraceae bacterium
ATTGGCATCGTTGATAGTCCCTACACCACGGATTCTAATTGTAGCACTGCCACCGGGACGGTCGGATTGCAAAACGGTAACCCCTGAAACCTGGCCCTGAACACGGTTCATCAAACTAACCGCATTTGAATTTTGGAGCTGATCTGCTGAAACTGTGGATACCGAGCCGGTTATTTCCTCTTTTAACCGGGTACCATATCCTATAACAACAACCTCATCCAGGCCCACTAAGTCTTCCGCAAGAACAATGTTAATTGTAGTTTGTGTGCCAATCGCAACTTCCTGGGTTCTCATCCCGATGTACGAATACATCAGGGTTGCTGCGTCAGCAGGCATAATTAATTCATAATCCCCATCAACATTGGTTACTGTGCCGATTGTAGCGCCTTTAACAACCACCGAAACCCCCGGGAGCGGGTTATTGCCTGTATCGGTAACTTTTCCCCGGATTGTTTTCTGCTGAGCGTATAATCCATTGGAAAATGACATACAAACAGCAAGCAAAAGAAAGGCTAAAAAGCCTTTAAAGCATTTTTTTTCCATACATTTTTAGTTTAAATTAATTTTTAAATTGGTAAGAAATGTTTAATAAATTAAACAGAATTGTTTTTGAATAATTAGTTTTTCTACATCATATTTTATTAGTTTTTAGTTAGTTTTCAAATTATTTAGTCAACCCGCTGATATTTTTATTCAATACAATTATTATTTTAACATCAAATAATTGTTAAATAAATTTAAAATTAAACAAAAATATGGGTAATGCTTCAATGATTTGTATGTTAAAAAACATATTTATCTGTGAAATGGAAATTATTGAATCGCCAATTTCATAAAACCATTTAAGAGATAAGTAGTTAAGCCAAATTTTTATAACGAATTATTTTTCCTCATCAATACAGATTAAGATAAAAACATATTATACTTGCAAAAATCATAAATATCAGATTGTATGAAAGTTGTATTTTATTGGATTCTTGCAGTTTTAATCACTTTTTCTGCAATTATTTATCAGCGTAAAACCGGCCCGACTTACGATAAAAAGGTTAAAATTTCTATTGATAATCAGCCACATGAATTTAAACTCATCCGAAGCCATGGAGGTACAACCGATTGCAAAATTGAACTTACAGTACCCGGCCAGAATATCGGTGGAGTGTTGAGTTATAAAAAATACCCCACCAACGATAACTGGACGGTGGTTGAAATGAACCGCCAAAATGATAATCTGATAGGATTTCTCCCAAACTTGCCACCAGCAGGAAAATATGAATATAAAATTACCCTGAAAAAAGGCGATCAGGAGTTTATGTTAAACGAGGGAAAACCGGTTATTATCAGGTTCAAAGGCGATGTACCGGCATGGGTTCTTGCCCCGCACGTTATCCTTATGTTTTTTGCCATGTTCTTAGGAAATGTTGCCGGGATTATGGCCATTTTCAGGCACAAAAAATACAGGGTTTATGGTACATTGACAGTAGTTTTCCTTTTTATCGGGGGAATGATTCTTGGGCCGCTGGTTCAAAACTATGCCTTTGGCGAATACTGGGCCGGTGTTCCGTTTGCCTGGGATTTAACCGACAATAAAACTTTACTGGCATTTATTTTCTGGCTGCTGGCATTTTTCATGAACCGGAAAGAAGAACGGCCGGTTTATACCATTGTGGCATCAATTGTTATGCTGATTGTTTATTTAATCCCACACAGCATGTACGGATCGCAACTTGACCCTGAAACCGGCAAAATTATTCAGGGATGGATACAGTTGTATTTGTGATTGGGTGATTGTAAACAAAGGCAATTCTCCTTCTTTCAATATCAGTTTTTGCGTTATTTTTATATCATGTGAAATCTTTAATATTCATTTCTAGCCTCCCCTTTCGGGGAGGTTGGGTGCTTTTTAAATTTCGTTCTCGCCTTTAACATATCCGAAATTGGCCAAAATGCCACCATCAACATAAAGAATGTGCCCGTTAACAAAATCGCTGGCTTTTGATGCGAGGAAAAGTGCAGCATTCGCAACATCTTCGGGCTCTCCCCAGCGTCCTGCCGGGGTGCGTGCCATCACCAAATCGTTAAACGGGTGGTTGCTTTCACGAATGGCTGCGGTTTGCGATGTTGCAATATAACCCGGACCAATTCCGTTAATCTGAACGTTGTATTTAGCCCATTCACAGGTCATGTTTGCAGTCAGCAATTTCAATCCGCCTTTTGCCGAAGCGTATGCCGAAACCGAATTACGCCCGTAAACGCTCATCATTGAACACAAGTTTATAATTTTTCCGGCCCGTTTGGCAATCATTCCCGGCGCTACACGTTTAGCTATGATTAACGGCGCTACCAAATCAACATCAATCACCATTTTAAAGTCTGAAATTGCCATGTCGAGAATCGGGACTCTTTTAATAATACCTGCATTATTAACCAGTATATCAATTGTCCCAACTTCCTTTTCAATTTGCGAAATACCGCGGTCAGCAGCGGCCTCATCGGTAACGTTAAATTTCAAGGCGTAAACATCAACCCCAACTTCAGCATATTCTGCTTTGCAGCTTTTCAGTTTTTCGTCAGAAATATCGTTTACACAAATTTTTGCCCCGGCCTGGCCAAGTACTTTACCTATGGCCATTCCAATTCCATGAGTGCCACCGGTTATCAGCGCCACTTTCCCTGTTAAATCGAATAATTGCTGTATCATATTATTTAAGTTCTGTTGGTTTAACTGGATCCATATCTGAATAATCAAGGTTTTCGCCAGCCATTCCCCATATAAAATTATAGTTACTGGTTCCGGCAGCTGAGTGAATCGACCAGTTGGGCGAAATAACAGCCTGCTCGTTTTGCATCCAAATATGACGCGTTTCCTGGGGCTGGCCCATAAAATGGCAAATGGCCTGCCCTTCGGGAACATTAAAGTAAAAATACACTTCATTCCTTCTGCTGTGAAGATGTGGCGGCATGGTATTCCAGACACTTCCTGGCTTCAGTTCTGTCATTCCCATTTGCAACTGGCAGGTATCGACAACTGTATTAATAAGTAACTGATTGATTGTGCGTTCGTTTGATGTTTGCAGCGAACCCAAGTACAATTTGTTGGCTTGTCCGGGTGAAACATGTTTTACAGGATACTCTTTGTGTGCCGGTGCAGAATTGATGTAAAAGCGGGCCGGATTAGCTGCATCATCCGATTGAAAAATCACCTCTTTGCTGCCCTTTCCAATGTACAGTGCATCTTTGAAGTTCATTTTAAAAACCACACCATCCACCTCAACCGAACCCGTGCCAGCCACATTAATTATCCCGACTTCGCGGCGCTGGCAAAAATATTCAGCTTTTAACAGGTCGATTGGTTCAAGTTTTAAACTTTCATTTAACGGAACAGCGCCGCCAACAATGAAACGTTCGATAATTGAATAAACGAGCCTGATGTTTCCGGCATCCATTAATTTTTCAACCAAAAACTCCTTTCTGATTCTTTCGGTATCGTATTTTTTAAAATCTTCAGGATGATAATTGTACCTTTCCTCGTAAATTGTTGCCATGATGTTTTGTTTTTACGTTTTCAGCAAAACCGTGTGTGTCAATAACAAAGTTGAATTTCAGGTTCATTGTTACAAAAATAAAAAGATTTAACATTTCGCAATCGATTGCAAAAATAAATATTGTTGCTACTTTTGTTTTTTAACTTAATACTATGTTAAACAATCCGGAAACCACGATTCATGACATTGCGAAAAAACTAAATCTTTCAGCATCAACAGTCTCCCGTGCGTTACAGGATAATCCTGTTATCAGTGGGGCAACCCGCAATCTGGTAAAACGAATTGCCGAAGAAATGGGTTACCTGCCCAATGTTCTGGCTGCCAATTTGCGGACAAAACGCACAAATACTATAGGTGTAATAGTACCATTAATCAACCGGCACTTTTTTTCGTCGGTAATTAGCGGGATTGAAGAGGTTGCTTACAGCCGGGGATTTGCCGTTACCTTTTCGCAATCGAACGATAAATTTGATAAGGAATGTAAAATTGCCCAGACATTTTTTGCCAACCGTGTTGATGGATTAATAGTTTCTATTGGTATGGAAACAAATTCGTTTGATCATCTTAAATTATTTTCAGAAAGAAAAATTCCCATCGTTTTTTTCGACCGTGTTGTTGACGAAATTGAAGCGCATAAAATTGTAGTTGACGATTATGGCGGTGGTTACAGAGTTACCCAGCACCTGATAAGTCAGGGAGCTAAAATAATTGCCCATATTGGCGGGCCGTTGAATCTGAAAATTTACGAATACCGGCAAAATGGATATTGTGAAGCCCTTAAGGAAGCAGGTTTACCTGTGAACCAAACGCTAATCATCAATAACAGTCTGTCAAGAGGGGAGGGTACGAAAGCCATTCAGCAACTAATGCAGAATAGTGAAAAACCTGATGCAATTTTTTGCGCCAACGACACAACAGCACTTAGTGTAATTATATATTTACAGGAAAACGGATATAAAGTACCGGAAGATATTGCCATTGTAGGATTTAGCAATGAACCTTTTTCGGAAGTGGTTACCCCTTCAATAAGCACAGTGAAACAACCCGGCTATTTGATTGGACAGAAAGCAGCCCAACTAATTATTGAACAAATTCTGAATTGCAATCAAAATCCTGATTTTAAAACCATTGTGATGCCTACCGAACTGATTGTCAGAAATTCATCAAGAAGAAAATTATAAAAAAGCCCGGCAGTTTAAAAACAACCAGGCTTTCAATTTTTTATCTTATCCGGTTTATTCGTCAATAGAAATTGCCTCTGTCGGACAAACTTCCGCACAAGAACCACAGTCGGTGCACAAGCTGGGATCAATTACATAAATATCACCCTCCCTAATTGCATCCACCGGACATTCGTCAATGCATGTCCCACATGCAATGCACTCTTCAGAAATTTTATATGCCATAATAGCGATTTTTTAGTTAAACATGTTCGTTTGCGCAAAAGTAATAAGTTTAAATAAAATACAAACTTCATCATTCTTTTATTTCAGGAGAATTATTGTCTGATAACATAAAATTCTGAAAATCAATTTATTAAATTATGATAATTGTTTTTTGTTTCTTCAACCTCTTTTTTACTAATTTTAGCAATCTAATTTTATCAAATTAAACTGAAATGAATTTGGAATGGCTTTTGGAAATTAACCCTGTACTTTTAGCCCTGTTTGCAACCCTTTTTACATGGGGGTTAACAGCCCTTGGCGCAGCAATGGTTTTTTTCTTTAAGGAAATCAACCAGAAAGTGCTAAACTCGATGTTGGGTTTTGCAGCCGGAGTAATGATAGCAGCAAGTTTTTGGTCGTTGTTAAATCCGGCCATCAAAATGGCTGAAGAAATGGGCAATATTCCCTGGATTCCGGCAGTAATTGGATTTTTAATGGGTGGCGCTTTTTTGTATGGAATTGACAGAATTTTACCCCACTTGCACATGGGGCTTAAAATTGACAAAGCCGAAGGGATAAAAACAAAATGGCAGCGCAGCATTCTGCTTGTTCTGGCAATAACACTACACAATATTCCTGAAGGTTTGGCAGTTGGGGTTGCGTTTGGTGTTTTGTCAAGCAATCCGGAAGTTGGCGCTTTGGCGGGTGCGATTGCCCTTGCAATAGGTATCGGGTTGCAAAATTTCCCGGAAGGGGCCGCTGTTTCTATCCCTCTGCGCCGCGAAGGGTTTTCACGGCTCAAAGCCTTTAATTACGGTCAAATGTCGGGCATAGTTGAGCCAATTGCAGCAGTTATTGGGGCGTCTTTGGTTTTACTGATGAAACCAATTCTTCCTTACGCATTATCGTTTGCAGCAGGGGCAATGATATTTGTGGTTGTTGAAGAACTTATTCCAGAATCACAAACCGGAAATGAAACCGATTTATCAACCATTGGCGCCATGCTTGGTTTTGCCACAATGATGATGCTTGATGTCTCACTGGTGTAAAAATTTGTGAATGCTACAATGCTACAATGCATGAATGCGTGAATGTTAAAGAACTAAAAAGAGAAGAAAACCGGCGATTCAACTTGTTTTTCCTTTTTGATAATAATTGCAAACTGTTGTTAACCCGCATTGTTGGCATTTTGGGTTTCGTGCAACACAAACATAACGGCCATGCAGAATAAGCCAGTGATGAGCTTTCGCAATTAAATGCCCAGGAATAGATTTAACGAGTTGCATTTCGGTATGCAACGGATTTTTAGCGTTTATGCTTAACCCAATTCTGGCCGCCACCCGAAAAACATGTGTATCAACCGCCATAGCTGGTTTGTTATACACAACCGAAGCAATTACATTCGCGGTTTTACGGCCCACTCCCGGTAATTTTTGTAAATCATCCACATCATCAGGAACTATTCCATTAAACAGTTCTATCAGCTTTTGCGCCATTCCAACCAAATGCTTTGCTTTATTATTTGGGTACGAACAACTTTTTATGTAATCTAAAACCTCTGCCGGATCAGCCGCAGCCATTTTTTCGGGCGATGGAAACCTCTTTATCAGTTCAGGGGTTATCTGGTTTACCCGCTTGTCGGTACACTGTGCCGATAAAATGACTGCAACAATTAGTTCATAAGGATTCTTGTATTCAAGTTCAGTTTCAGCAATTGGCACCTCCCGCTGAAAATATTGAATTACAAAGCCATACAATTCTGTTTGTCCCATAAAATGTTGGTTTCAGCAAAAATAGCTGATTATTTTTTTAAGGTCCCGTTTCAAAAACGGTTTTTATTTATAAATGCAGATTTTAGTATCTTCGGCCCGGCAAATTTTACATTCTGTTTTTATCATTTTATGAAGGGTTACAAATACATTCTGATCATTTCCATTCTTATTTTAATTGCAATTGCATTCAAATTTCTATTAAAAACTTCGGAAATAGGAAAAAAATTAAATGAAATTACGAAAGTAAACCACGCTAAAGAAATTCAGGAAGTATTAACCAAATTCGATAGTCTGCACAATTATAATATCACACAATCGGGCGCAGTGGGGGGTGCGGTTGTTGTTACTTACAAGGCCCAGGTTGCACTAATTAAATGTTTTGGGGTAAAAAAGTCAGGCGAAAATAACCCTGTCGATGAAAATACAGTTTTCAGGCTGGCTTCTGTTTCAAAAGCAATAACCGGCGTGCTGGCCGGTATTCTTGATGAAGAAAAAGTTTTTAATCTTAATGACAAGGTTGTTGATTATCTGCCGGAATTCAAACTTAAATTTCCGGAAAATACCCGGAGTGTCAAAGTGAGTCATTTGTTGAGCCACACATCGGGATTAACTCCCCATGCTTTCGATATGATGGTGGAAGATAAAGTTCCGCTGGAAAAAATTATACCCCGGCTGAACGAAGTTGAAATAGTTGGCCCCCCCGGATTAAATTATGCATACCAAAATGTGATGTTTAGTTTGTACGATCCGTTATTGAATGCAAAAACAAAAAAAACCTTCCAAAAAATTCTGAATGAAAAAATTTTTGAACCTTTCGGAATGAAAAATGCCTCTTCTGATTTCGAATCGTTTGAAAAAAATGAAAACAAAGCTTTCCCGCATATAAAAAATGAAAAAGGTTTTGTTCCTGCTCGGTTGAATGACCGATATTACATAACTGTGCCAGCCGCCGGAATTAATGCAAGTATTTCAGACATGGGACAGTTTTTAATTGCC
Source organism: Prolixibacteraceae bacterium (assembly GCA_009773765.1). GTDB lineage: Bacteria > Bacteroidota > Bacteroidia > Bacteroidales > Prolixibacteraceae > Draconibacterium. Next base: position 7,696 of record WTWZ01000013.1, read on the forward strand.
ATTTCAGGTAAGGATGATGACCTTTTTTCGGAGCAAGCACGGGAAATTGTTTTTACCCCCCATGTAGAATCGGCGCTTAGACGAACATATTACCGAAACTGGGACAAAATTGACTCAAAACATTATGCAATTGGCTGGAGGATATTAAATTACAAAAACCGTAAAGTTGCCCACCATAGTGGTTATGTATTGGGATATCAGGCTGAAATTGCGATTTGCGCTGAAGAAGAAGTTGGAATTGCCATTCTCTCCAATTCGCCAAACAGCTTTTTTTCAGAAGTTGTTCCTATTTTTCTGAATTTATTTTTTGAACATAAAAACAAACAGGGACAGGAAAAACAAATTACACTATGAAACCTTTCATTCAGGGAGAAAACCTGTCGAAACGATGGGGAGAAACTATGCTTTTCGAAAATATTTCGTTCACCGTTTTCGAAGGCCGGAAAGTGGCATTGATTGCAAAGAACGGCGCTGGAAAATCAACGTTGCTCGATTTACTTGCAGGTAAAGAAACTCCCGATTCAGGAAAAATTACGGTTACCAACGACATGAAAATTGGTTATTTCGAACAAATTCCCAAACTCAACCCCGAGCACACAGTTTTGGAAGAAATTTTTGTTTCGGAAAATGAAAAGCTAAAAACAATAAAAGAATTTGAACTTGCAGTTACCAAAAATAACCAGGCAAAAATTGCCGAAATTTCCGCAAAAATGGATGAACTGGGCGCCTGGGAAATTGAAGTGGAAATCAAACAAATACTAACCGAACTCAAAATTGATCTGCACGACCAAAAAATTGCAGAACTTTCAGGAGGACAGAAAAAAAGGGTGGCACTGGCAAAAGTCCTGATTGACAAACCCGACCTTTTAATTTTAGACGAACCTACCAACCACCTGGATTTGGAAATGATTGAATGGCTGGAAAATTACCTCGACAAAACAAAAGCTACACTTTTAATGGTTACCCACGACCGTTATTTTCTCGACCGTGTTTGTAATGAGATTATTGAAATGGAAGACAGCCAGATTTACCGGTACATGGGCAATTACTCTTATTTTCTGGAAAAACGCGATGAACGGATTGAAATGCAGCAGGCATCGGTTACAAAGGCAAAAAACCTGTTGCGCACCGAAATCGAATGGATGCGCCGGATGCCACAGGCCCGCAGCCACAAAGCAAAATACAGGGTAAATGCGTTTAGCGGACTCAAAGAAAAAGCCTCACAAAAAATCAATACCGATAGCGTAAACCTGAATGTAAAATCGTCGCGCCTGGGCAAAAAAATGGTGGAACTCGAAAATGTTTCAAAATCATTTCCCGGCGTTAAATTGATTGAGAATTTCAGTTACAAATTTTCGCGGTTTGAGAAGGTGGGTATTATTGGCAAAAACGGGACAGGGAAAACAACTTTTCTGAACCTGGTTACGCAAGCGTTGCAACCCGATTCGGGTATTATTGAAATTGGACAAACCATTAAATTCGGGTACTACCGGCAGGATGGTATTTCATTCGATAACCGCGAACGTGTGATTGAAGCGGTGGCCAAAATCGCTGAATTCATAACTTTCGAAGACGGCACAAAAATGAGCGCTGCACAAATGCTGAACTTCTTTTTATTCCCGCCCGACACTCAATACAATTATATCGAAAAACTGAGCGGCGGCGAGCAGCGAAGACTTTACCTTTGCACAGTTTTAATGCAGAACCCCAATTTCCTGATACTTGACGAACCGACCAACGATTTGGATATCATGACATTAAATGTACTTGAAGAATATTTAAAATCGTTTGCAGGATGCGTGATCATAGTTTCGCACGACCGCTTTTTTATGGATAAAATTGTTGGCCATTTGTTTGTTTTCGAGGGTGAAGGAAAAATTACCGACTTCCCCGGAAACTACACTATTTACCGGAACAAACAATTGCTTGATGAGGAGCTGGAGAAATCAAAGGCACAAATGGCCACAAGCAAAAAGGAACCGGAAAAACCTCAAATTAACGATGATTCAATTGGTCCGCAAAAAAAGAAACTGACCTTTAACGAAAAACGGGAATTTGAAGCCATTGAGAATGAAATTAAACAATTGGAAGCTGAAAAAGAAATACTGGAAATTGCCCTAAATTCAGGCATTTTACCGCATGATGAATTGTTCCGTCAATCGGAAAAACTGGTTTTGACAAAAGAACTGATTGATAAAAAGGAGATTCGCTGGCTTGAGTTAAGCGAACTGCTTTAAAAAATGATCTCTATTTCTTCTGAAACGGACGTTTTTAAAAAGAAAAAAGGAGACAAAATAGTCTCCTTAGTTTCTTTCCAAGTAATAATTGATTTAATAATTTAGGGAAAAGCGTCCTTCCTGCTTATAGATTCTGAAAGCAGGGATAAAGTAACCCCTGATCAGCGGAAAAATTTACTGATATGCCGTGATTTATATTCGAACTAAATAAGAATAAACTTAAATTGGCCGCTATCGGTAACCAACGCAAGAATTTAGGATGAAACGAGCATGACAAAATTTTGCCACACATATGGAACATTATAAAGCGAGTTACATCGAATACCTTTAAAAATTAACAATTACAATGAGATGAAAAGGTTAAAAGTTTACAAAACAAAAATGGGAGCCATTCTGTTACGAATAGTTCCCATTCACTGGTTGCAACCGAAGTCGCTTTCAGCGCCAGGCTACTGTTATTCCGGCCGGCTTCATTTAATCTTTTCGGATTATTTGTAGCCCATAACTCTCTGGTTAAGCTTTCTACAGCAAAACCGTTAAGCTGTCCATTCGACTTTCCGGATGTCGTTATGGACGAAGTGTCGTTCAGTATCTTCCGCGTTTTCCTTTCGGTAACCGCTTCACATAATCAACTCTTCCTGGTTTTATCCATTACAAGCTGTGCAGTTGGGTAATTCAAATCGAAATTTTTATCACTCCTGCCTGATGACTCAATCTTGAAAGAACTTCTGGATTTTTCTCCCGATGATTGAATGAACTTTGACTATCCAGTAAGTCTTGTTCAAACTTCGGCTTTTCTTGTGTGCCATCCCGAAGGATGGAGAGAAATGTTCCGGTTTCAACTAAGTAACTTTCCCATTTCCACACTTTCAAAGCTGCCTTTTATCGCTCACCTGATGAAACAAATATAGTGAAAAGAATAAGCAGTTGTCAAATTTTTTTCTTTGTTTAAATACACAATGTATCAACATGAGTTATTAACAATTGTTGAAAAGATCGTTATTAATCAGGGCTTTTAAAAGTGAAGTTGTGGATTTCCACTCGGAATCGGTAGCATGATATCCCCACGAATGTGCAACTGTTGCCGGAGATTGCCACGGGAATTCTTCCTTTCTATTTCCAAGCGAATTGTCGCCCAGTTCTTTAAAATCAATATCCGGATCTTCTTCAATGGAAAGGCCCAATCGCGAATTTACCAAACAGTTGGGTTGCAACTCCCTGATTAACCCTTTTAGCTGAAGCAACTGCTCTTTTGTTACAACTGTTTTTGAATGGTGAATCCACATGTCGAACCAGAAAATTGAGATTTCACCATAATTGTTATCATTCCTGAGTTTTTCACCTTTCCAGTATCCTTCGGCGCCACTGTATATGCCCAAGTGGACAAACATTCCAAACCGCGAATCTGTAAACCATTTCGCCCGTTCGTTGGTTTGGGTTTGACTAAATGTTGAAATACAAATCAGACTGAACAAAATGAGAACTGATTTTTTTTTCATAACAGGGCTTTTTATGATAATCTTCCTTTAAAATCTTCGTAAGTGAATTTTCTTACAATTTGTAATACATTGTTTTTTTTCCAAATGGCAATTGCCGGGTGATTTACGCCATTAAACATGGTTGTTTTAACCATGGTGTAATGAATCATATCAAGGAAAATTACTTTTTCACCCGTCTGCAATTCATGGTCAAATTCATAAACTTCCATAAAATCGCCGGCAAGGCAGCTTACCCCTCCCATCCGGTAAAGATGAATACTGTTTTCATTTGGTTCGGCGGCGCCAACAATTTTTGGGCGGTATGGCATTTCAAGCGTATCGGGCATGTGGGCGGTAAACGAAACATCAAGTATGGCTGTTTTTATGCCTTTATGTTGTACTATATCTTTTACCGTGGAAACCAAAACACCAGTTTCCCAGGCAATTGCGCTGCCCGGCTCAAGAATTACCTTAATATTATATTTCTGTTTGAAATTTTTTAATAATTGAACCAGATGATGGTGGTCATAGCCTTTTCTGGTCATTAAATGGCCGCCGCCCATATTCACCCATTTCAACTGGCGCAGATATTTCCCGAATTTAATTTCCAGGTTTTCCAACACCTTTTCAAGGCTGTAAGAATCCGATTCACATAAAACATGAAAATGGATACCATCAATACCTTCGGGCAGTTCTTCAGGAAATTCGGCACTTCCCACTCCCAGCCGCGAACCGTCAGCAACTGGATTATACAAATCGGTGCCCACATCCGAAAATTCGGGATTAACCCGTATGCCACACGAAATGTGATGATCTGCTTTTTTTATTTCAGGATAAAATTTCTGAAACTGGTTGATTGAGTTAAAAACAATGTGGCTGCTGTAACTCATCAACTCTTCAAATTCATTTTCGAAATAAACCGGGCAGTAAACGTGGGCGCGGGTTTTCATTTCATCAAAACAAAGCCGTGCTTCGAACAAAGAACTTGCAGTGGCGCCTTTTAAATATTTGCGAACCAAGGGGAAAGCGCCCCACATGGCAAAACCTTTAAAAGCCAGAATAATCTCAATGTCAGCTTCTTTCTGAACCCGGTTAATCAGTTCCAGATTTTTTCGCAATAGTTTTTCATCGAGAACAAATGCCGGAGAAGGTATTTTTGAGTAATCCACAATAATTATACTTCCAAATCGATATTAAAAACCTCGTTCCACGGTAATCCGTGCCCGCCAATTTTTTCCATAAACGGATCGGGATTAAATTCTTCAACATTGAAAACACCCTTTCCGATCCATTTTCCGGTCAAAACCATCATTGCGCCTAACATTGCCGGAACACCGGTTGTGTAAGAGACACCCTGTGTCCCGGTTTCCTGGTATGCTAACTGGTGACTGCAATTGTTCCAAATGTAATAGGTTTGTTCTTTGCCATTTTTTATGCCTTTTATCCGGCAGCCAATCGAGGTTTCGCCAGTATAATTTTCTCCAAGATCTCCCGGATCAGGAAGAACAGCTTTTAAAAATTCGAGCGGAATAATATCTACTCCCTTGTATTTAACCGGATCGATTCTTGACATGCCAATATTCTGAATTACACGAAGATGGGTAAGATATTCATCGCCAAAAGTCATCCAGAAACGGGCGCGTTTTAAGGTTGGATAATTTTTCACCAACGATTCCAATTCTTCGTGGTACAAAACGTACGAATTTCGTTTTCCAATATTGGGGTAGGTAAGAGCAAGTTTTATTGCAAACGGTTCAATTTCAACCCACTGGCCATTCTCCCAGTATTTTCCCTTTTGCGTGATTTCGCGGATATTGATTTCTGGATTGAAATTGGTTGCAAAGGCCTTTCCATGGTCGCCACCATTACAGTCAACAATATCGAGATAATGTATTTCGTCGAAATGATGTTTTGCGGCGTAAGCAGTGTAAATACTGGTAACTCCGGGGTCGAATCCGCAACCCAAAACAGCCATAATGCCCTTTTCTTTAAATCGTCCATGGTAAGCCCACTGCCAGCTGTATTCGAATTTTGCCACATCTTTTGGTTCGTAATTGGCTGTATCCAAATAATTAACGCCTGTTTCGAGACAAGCATCCATAATCGGCAAATCCTGATACGGCAGGGCAACATTAATTACCAGCACAGGTTTAAACTGATTGATTAAAGCAACAACTTCCTGAACATTGTCGGCATCAACCTGTGCCGTTTTTATCCTTCCTTTACCAACCTCGCGCGCAATGGTTTCGCATTTCGAAACGGTCCGGCTGGCCAGCAAAATTTCAGAAAACACATCCGGATTGTCGGCACATTTGCCTGCCACAACACGTCCCACACCACCGGCGCCAATAATGATAACTTTACTCATTTTATTTTACGTTGAATTTGTTTAATAAAACCTTATTTTTTTCTTTCAATGGTATTAATTTAGTTCGGTAAAAACCTATTTTTTAAAAGAGCAAATTAAACATTTTTTTATGAATAGCATGTTTCGGGATTATGAATTTAACCCTAACGGAGTGGGTTTGAGAAATGTAAATTTTATCGGGCTGCCATTTAGCGATAGTTTGGCTATAATAAGTTTTTGTGTCGTTCCCCAGAGGTTCAAACGCTAAGCCACAACTGGTTAACAAACTATGCAACCCCATACTAAAGAATTTTAATGTGATTCAGAAATTGTAAAGTACGTTCAATCCTTATTAAAAATTCCTTCATCAAAGTTTCAGAAAAAATAGTTTATTTTGTCGCCAATATTAATACCAATAATTTTTTATGATTACGTAATGAAAAATACCTATTTTGATTTGATCGAGCAAAGTTATTACTTTCCTCAGGAAGGCTTTGATTTAAGAGATGGAAGCCTCACATTTCACGGCATTTCCTTAAAATATCTGATTAAAAAGTACGGAACACCATTCCGGTTTATTTACCTCCCGAAAATAGGCGATCAAATAAAAAAGGCGCGTAACCTGTTCAATAAGGCAATCAAAAAAAGCAATTATAAAGGCAATTATTACTATTGTTACTGTACAAAGTGCAACCACTTTTCGCATGTTATCAATGAAGCATTAAAGCAAAATGTTAATCTCGAAACTTCTTCGGCTTATGATATCGATTTGATTTTGAGTTTGTTTCGGGATAAAAAAATTGATAAAAACAGGGTTATTGTACACAATGGCTACAAAACCGACGAATACCTTGCGAAAATTCTGAACCTGCAGGAAATTGGGTTTAAAAATAATATTGTCGTCCTCGACAGTATCAATGAATTAAAACGAATAGAAAAACTTGCCGGCGGCGTAAAGGTGAAAATCGGAATCCGTATGGCAATCAATGAGGAATCACAATCCTCATATTATACGTCGCGTTTGGGAATCAGGCACAACGATATCCTGAAATTTTACTTAGAGAATATCAAGGATAAAGAAAATCTTGAATTTAAAATGCTCCACTTTTTCGTTGATTCAGGAATTAAGGACAGTTTATATTACTGGGGAGAATTTCAGAAAGCGATGAAATTGTATGTGGATTTAAAAAAGCAATGCACTTCGCTTGATTCGTTTAATCTTGGTGGCGGTTTTCCTATCAGGAACCATCTTGGTTTTGAATACAATTACGAATACATGATTAACGAAATTGTAGCAGCCATTAAAGACGCCTGTGCTGTTGAAAAATTGAAGGAACCCGATATTTACACTGAGTTTGGGAAATATACGGTTGGCGAAAGCGGGGCGATTATTTTTGAGGTTTTGGAACAAAAACAGCAAAACGACACTGAAAGCTGGTACATTGTAAACAATAGTTTAATGAATACCATACCTGATGCGTGGTCGATTTTCGAAAAATTTATTTTACTGCCCATCAATAAATGGAACAACGAATACAAAAGGGTAAACATTGGTGGTATCAGTTGCGACCACTCCGATTACTACAACTCTGAAGATTTAAACCAGGAAGTGTTGCTCCCTGCTTATCCCGAAGAAGATGAGGAACCTTTGTACCTGGGATTTTTCCATACAGGCGCATATCAGGATGCAATCAGCGGGTATGGTGGAATAAAGCACTGCCTGATTCCATCGCCAAAACATGTAATTATCGACCGTGACGACAAAGGTAATATTGTTGATTACGTTTACCGGAACGAACAATCGGCGAAAGACATGTTTAAAATATTGGGTTACGAGAAGTAAATTTTTGTGGATAACAATATCACGAATTTATTTAAAACCGGAGGGCAACTTTTTATTTCAATTCCACCGAATAAAAATGATTTTATTTGAAGAAATCTGATTCAAATTTTGCAAGCGATGTTTCATATTCATCCTGTAAAATCAACTCATTCGAAGTTAACGAGTAGCTTGTCGTTTTCTCAAAAACCTTCATAAATCCACTTTCGATGTTGTTGCCGATACAGGCCATTTTGGTCATGGCAAACGGCGAAAACTTAATCCTGTTTCCTTCAGCCAATTCATATTTTCCGTTAAACATGTTGCAACTGCTGTTGCCGTGAACCCTGTTTTCTTCTGCTTCAAACTTTAAAAAAGCTTCTCTTTCGCTGGGTTCAACCAGTTTTCCGTTTAACCTGACTAATTTCCAGTATTTACCTGTAAGTTCGGTTTTTTCCTTTTCAAAAATATATTTGCCGGCTAAACCGCCTGTTATTCGGCCCCCGTGTTTATCAAGGTGAAAAAGCCTGTTTTCACCCACCAGATATATTTGTTTTTCAGTATTATCAAGTGTTATTTTACTGCCGTTTTCATCCCATTTAAAAATTCCTTTGGTTTGAAAAACTTTTTCGTCTTTACCCGGATATTGGGTTTCCAAAACGTAATTTAAATCTTTATAAAGCACAATTCTGGTTTTAATTCCCTCACAATCGGCACAAGGTAAAATCCCAAGGTAAGTACCGGGCCAGTCAATAGAAGTCATGCTGTTATCGGCGGTGGTATTTATTTCGCTGAATTGTGCTTTTTTGGTTGATTTGCACGAAACAAAACCAACAAAAGCCATGAAAAGAATAAGAATTATATTTTGTGTTTTCATTTTTAAATGTTTTGAAATATTTTTAATAACCAACTGATTTAAAAAGAAGTTTAAGGCACCAAAAACCGATCCTGTTTTATCTCAATCAAAATAGTTCAGTGTTTTAAAATTATCGCCAGTTCTTTGGCAAAAACCTCAACATCATTTTCGTTGTTGAAAAAACTGGCCGAAACCCTCAAACCTTCGCCCCTTGCCGAAACAAATATGTTCTTTTTAAAAAGTTCTTCGACCACCAATTTCGGGTTTGGAATTTTAGCAATCAATATTCCGCTGCGATGTTTGTCTTCTTTCTCAACAATCAGTTCAATTCCAAGCTGGCGAAGTTTTTCCTCAATTAAATGATTTAAAAACAGCACACGGCCCATCACGTTTTCGGCCCCAATTTTTGAAAACATTTTCAAAGCGCCGCCAAGTGCAAAAATGTTTGGAAAGTGCGGACAACCTGATTCTATTACTGACGCTTCATTTTTTAGTTCGAGCGCTGTGTTGTCCATTTTCCCTGGCGTTTGAACGCTTCGCCAGCCCGCAAAAGGAAAATTGTCGTGTGCAAGCCATTTTTTGTTCACATACAAACCACCAATCCCATAACCGGCAGTTGCCCATTTCAACCCGGTAAACACCAGAAAATCGATATTACATTTCTTTACGTCAACCGGAAAAATACCAATCGCCTGTGTTGCGTTCACCACAAAAATGAGGTTGTTTTCCTTGCAAAACCTGCCTAGTTCTTCCAAATCCTGCCTGAACCCGGTACAGTACTGAACATAGCTTGAAATGAGTATTTTAACATCAGGGGTTAATGCTTTTTTTATATTGTTGATTGAATAACCATAGTTTTCAGGTTCAACAAATTTTATTTCTGTTTTCTGATTTATCCACGGGAAAGTGGTTGAGGGAAACTCGTCGCGCATTGTTAAAACGGCGCCCTGGTTTTTCAGAAACTGAGCGGCTAGGTTCATCCCATGCGAAGTGTTGGTTGTAAAGCCGATTTCTTCGCGGTCAGCGCCAATAAAACCGGCGAGTTGAGATCGCACTTTTTCAGTCCGTTCAAGCCATTTGTCCCAGTAAATATCTCCAAACCCCAACATTTCGTCGTAAAAACGTTTGCTTTCATTGGCGGCGCTCAGTGAAACAGGCGAACCCCCGGCAGGGTTCAGGTAGACATATTTTTTACAAACAGGGAATTCTTCGCGTACTTTGTTCCAGTCAACCATATTTTTCAGTTTAAAATTTAAAGTTTAAAGATGAAAGTTTAATGTGAAAAATGCAACAAAAAAAGGGAACCATTTCTGATTCCCTCTTTAATATTTTTTTTACAAAGTCTTACTACTCAATACTTTGTACTTTTTGTCTGATTTACAACGAATCCCCAAAATCGGCTTTAAATTTGGCAACGAGTTTTTCCACCCAGTTGCCAACAGGTTTTAAGCGGCCCATAAAGAAACGCAGAAGCGGCGGTTCTTCCACCCATTCCAACCCACCAACCAGGTCGCGGTTATCATACAGCCATTTCACGCGGTCAATCACAAATTTGGTTTGCGAAAGAGTGAAAACCCGGCGGGGGAAAGCCAATCGTAGCAATTCAACGTCGGCGAGAATATCATTGCCGTTTTCATCGCGGATACTTGAAATTGTGCCCCGTTCCATTCCGCGAATACCTGAAACGATAAACAATGCCGATGCAAGCGCTCCCGCAGGGTATTTCTGCTGCGGTACATGTGGGAGAAATCCCATTGAATCAATATGGCATCCAAGCGCGCCGGCAGGAGTTATTACCGGAATACCGGCTGCATCCAACGAATTTACCGCGTATTCAATAAACAGGGGCGACTGGCTGATAACAGTGTCATCGCATGTTTCATACATTCCAACTGCCAGTGCTTCAATTTCGCGGGTTGACATCCCTCCGTAGGTAGTAAATCCTTCAAAAAGAACGAGCAGGTCACGCATTTTCAAATACAAATCCTTGCTGTTGGTAACAATACCGCCACCGCGGGTTGAACTCACTTTACGGCTCGAAAAATAAACCATGTCGGCATAGCTGCACATTTCGCGTAAAATATCCTTAATATCAGTATTTGCAAATTCAGGTTCGCGCTTTTTAATCATGTATGCATTTTCGCCAATCAAACTGGCATCCAAAACTATCATTGTTCCATTTTCATCGCAAACTTTTTTCACATCGCGCATGTTTTGCATCGAAAAAGGCTGGCCTCCAATCAGGTTGGTTGATGCTTCCAACCTGACAAAAGCAACCCTTTCCGCGCCGTATTCAGCATAAACGGCTTTCAGTTTATCAATGTCAATATTCCCTTTAAATAGTTCTTTGCTGTGTATTTGAAGCGCTTTATCGGTATAAATTTCCAAAACCGTACCACCGTTAATCATCATGTGTTCTTTTGTAGTGGTAAAATGGTAGTTCATCGGAATTACATCGCCTGGTTTAATAAACACTTTCGAAATGATGTTTTCAGCAGCACGGCCCTGGTGAACCGGCATCACGTAATGTTTTCCAAAAACATCGCGCACTGCCGCTTCCATTCTGTAAAAACTCTGCGAGCCTGCATAAGCGTCGTCGGCCTGCATCATCGAAGCTATCTGGTTGTCGCTCATTGCATTGGTGCCTGAATCGGTCAGCATATCCAGAAAAACATTGTTTGTGTCCAGCAAAAATGTATTAAAACCTGCTGCTTCCATTGCCTTCCTGCGCTCGTCAATTGGCCTTAAATGAAGTTTTTGAACAACTCTAACCTTATGCAATTCTACCGGAATTTGTTCACCACTGTAAAATTTAATGGTTGTACTGTTTTGATTTGTCATTTTTTATCGAATTAAAGTTTCATTTTAAAAAAGGCCTAAAGATAAATTTTACAGAATGAAAATCAAGGCAAGCTGACAAATTTAGATTTTGTCAAAATAAGCTGGGTTTTTCTATTTTTGCTGAAAATGAAAAAGATGGGAAACATTGGTTTAAGCGGAATAGTTAAAATTTTGGAAGAGGCTGGAGAACTGAAGCGCGTTAAGAATTTTGTGGACCCGGAACTTGAGATAACAGAAATTACCGACAGGTTTTCTAAACAAAAAGGCGGCGGAAAGGCCATTTTGTTTGAAAATACCGGGACTGATTTTCCGGTTTTGATAAATGCACTTGGTTCTGAGAAAAGAATTGCAATGGCTTTCGGGCGCAATTCGGTTTACGGTTTGGAGAAGGAAATACAAAGTTTGTTTGCGGTTTTACTACAACCCAAAGACAATTTATGGGATAAATTGAAACTTCTGCCCAAATTAAAGGAGGTGAGCGAATGGATGCCCCGAAAGTTGAACCGGAAAGGAAAATGTCAGGAAGTAAAAATGGAGAATCCTGATTTAAGCAAACTTCCCGTTTTAAAATGCTGGCCTGCCGATGGTGGCCCGTTTATTACATTCCCCGGAGTGCATACAGTTGACCCCGAAACGGGCGCGCCAAATGTAGGTATGTACCGCATGCAGGTTTTTGATAAAAATTTAACCGGAATGCACTGGCACAAACATAAAACCGGCGCCAGCCACTTCGAAAAATATAAAAAGCTGGGGTTGAAAATGCCTGTGAGTGTTTCGCTTGGCGGCGATTTGGCCTACACTTATGCAGCCACAGCGCCAATGCCCGAAAACATGGATGAGTATTTATTAGCCGGATTCCTTCGGAAAAAACCGGTTAAACTTGTAAAATGTTTAACCAACGATTTGTTTGTTCCTGAAGACTCGGATTTTGTAATTGAAGGATATGTTGATCCTGCGGAAGATCTGATTTGGGAAGGCCCGTTTGGCGACCACACCGGTTTTTACTCGCTGGCCGACTGGTACCCGAAATTTCATGTTACCTGCATTACGCATCGCAAAGACGCTATTTATCCGGCAACAATTGTTGGCATTCCTCCCATGGAAGATGCTTACATTGGTTTGGCCACCGAGCGTATTTTTCTTACCCCGATTCGTATGTCGATGATTCCTGAATTGAAAGATATGACATTGCCGGTAGCCGGAGTTGCACATAATTTCACGGTGGTAAAAATCGAAAAAAGCTACCCTGGACAGGCCATAAAAGTAATGAATTCGTTGTGGGGAGCCGGACAAATGATGTTCAACAAGGTTTTGATTGTTACCGATTCAGATGTAAATATTCACGAACCGGCTGAACTGGTAAAAGCGTTTGTTAAAAATTTCGACCCCGGTTACAGTATGCATTTCTCAAAAGGACCGCTTGACGTTTTGGATCACTCATCGCAAAAATTTGCTTTTGGCTCAAAACTGGGAATCGATTTAACGGAACCTTTTACTGAAGAAATTTCGGATGAGAAAGGTAAAGATATGCCGGTTGAAGAAATTGACCTTGAAAAATTGAATTCAATACCTGAAATTTCAGGAACAAACTATTTACGCCCCGGATTTTCTCTCCCGGTTTTATTGCTGAGCGTGAAAAAAGATGAAAATTTCAGAAAGCAAAAACTAATTTCACAATTACTTGAAATCGACGGATTGGCGAAATTCAAAGTGCTTTTGTTTTGTAACGAGGGCGCCGATTTAAATGATTTATTCACAATTATGTGGCTGCTGGGCGGCAACCTGGAACCTGATCGCGATGTTTCAGTTTTCAATACAAAAGACGGTGTGCCGGTAGTTTTTGTTGATGCCACATTTAAAACCAGTGAACACGACAATTTTAAACGCGACTGGCCAAACGTGGTAACCATGGACGACGGAACAATTGCGGCAATTGATAAAAAGTGGAGCGGATTGGGTTTGGGTGAGTTTATAGAAAGTCCTTCGTTGAAATTCAAAAATCTTGTTAAAGGAGAAGGAGCGGTAAGAGAAGGTTGAGTAGTTATTCAACAAACAGTAAATCAGCGGTATAAATCAAATATGAAAATTTGAAATTCAAAAGTCGTTTGAATTTATGTACTGAAATACAAAAAGTCGTACGTATTTATGTATATTTGCGCATAAAGTCGTTTGAATTTGTGCAATCTGAATTAGTTATGGAAAGAATAGCATTACAAAAATTAAAAGCCTGGAAAAATAAAAATGACCGTAAGCCATTAATTATAAGAGGAGCCAGGCAGGTTGGTAAAACATGGCTAATGAAAGAGTTTGGTAGAATTGAATATTTGAAAACTGTATATGTAAACTTTGAGAGTTCAAAATTACTGCAATCTTTATTTATCGAAAATTTTGATATACAACGAATAATAACAGCTTTACAAATTGAGTCAGGAGTTCAGGTTGAACCCGAAAATACGCTGATAATTCTGGATGAAATACAGGAAGCAAAAGGTGCAATTACTTCGCTCAAGTATTTTTGCGAAAATGCACCTCAATATCATGTTATCTCTGCGGGTTCTCTTCTTGGAGTAGCCCTTCACAAGGAGGTTTCTTTCCCGGTAGGTAAAGTTGAATTTTTGGATATGTATCCATTAAGTTTTATGGAATTTTTATTGGCATTAAATCAAAAACCGTTACTCGATCTTTTAAATAGCAGAGATTGGTCGCTGATAAAAACATTTAAAGAAAAATTTATTCAATATCTCCGCCATTATTATTATGTTGGAGGAATGCCAGAGGCAGTATTTTCCTTTCGTGAAAAAAATGATTTTCAGGAAGTTCGCGAGATTCATAAAAGGATACTTTTGGCTTACGAATTGGATTTTTCAAAACATGCACCAGTCGAAATTGTGCCAAGGATAAGATTATTATGGAGTTCTACTCTCACACAGTTGGCAAAAGAGAATAGAAAATTTATTTATAGCGCTGTAAAATCGGGTGCACGATCGAAAGATTATGAACTGGCGCTTTCGTGGTTGGTTGATTGTGGCCTGGTTCATAAAGTTTGCCGCGTTTCAAAGCCTGGTTTTCCTTTAAAAGCTTATGAAGATTTTAATGCTTTCAAGCTATTTGTTGTTGACGTTGGAATATTGGCTGCAATGGGAAATATTGACGTAAAAACGTTATTGGATGGAAACCTGATTTTCGGGGAGTTTAAGGGCGCTTTAACTGAGCAATTTGTTTTACAGCAATTAGTTACAATAAACGATTTAGTTATCAATTACTGGTCGTCAGAAAAATCTTCTGCTGAGGTCGATTTTCTTATTCAATATTTAAGTAAAGTGGTACCGGTTGAAGTAAAATCGGAAGAAAATCTGCAGGCAAAAAGTTTAAAGGTATTTTTTCAAAAACATTCTCCGGAAATATCGGTTCGGACTTCAATGTCAGATTTCAAAAAGGAAAATTGGTTAACTAATATTCCACTTTATGCGATTAGTAAAATAACAGAAGAACTGAATTAAAATTACGAAACCCAAACCAACTCCATTACCTTTTCCAGCCACCGTGCATCAATTTCCGAAAAAGCTGCTTTTTCTGAACTGTCAACATCTAAAACCCCAATAATTTCGCCTTCACGGTTTTTAAACGGAACTACAATTTCAGAGTTCGAACGCGAATCGCAGGCAATGTGTCCGGGAAACTGGTGTACGTCTTCCACCACAACTGTTTCTTTTTTATTGAATGCAGCCCAACAAACGCCTTTGTCTTTTTCTAAAATCTGGCAGGCAACCGGTCCCTGGTAAATATGCACTGTCATTTCACCATTATCAATCAGGTAAAAACCTGTCCAGAAAAAATACTCCATTTTATGATGCAACACTGCTACAATAGTTGCCATTCGCGCCTGCATGTTGTTACTTTTCCTTACCAGAGTTTCCAGTTGTTGGTAAATTCGGCTGTAACGGCCCTCTTTTTTATGATCTTCCATTGGTACTGTTGAAAATTTTGAACTTACGAATAAACTAAAATTGATTGGTTCCCACTCAAAAAAGTTTCGATTTTTTAGAGATATGCATTTCCCCAAATCCGGTTCAGATGAGGCGATTTATGAACACTGACCGGGACTTTGACTTTCCCAAGTCAAAGTTTTTTTTAGTTATGTAACGTGGACTTGGGAAAGTCAATTTCCCCAGGTTACGGTTTTGACCTTCCCAAGTCAAAGAAATTATGTTGGACTTAGGAAAGTCCAACTCCCACACTTTAATTCATTTCGATAAAAGCGCTGATTTTACTTCTTCCCAACTTTTTCCCTTTAATGGATTTTTAATTGCTTCATTATTTCTTGGTTCCAATACGTTTAAAATTTCAGGTGAGAAATGATTTTCAAGACCTGGAAACTTTTGAAATATACATTTTTTGCCATGATTCCGGAATGCTGAAAACTCATCATTAATTTCTATTTTTGCCTCCCAATAAATAATTATGCAATGGCACAAAAACCTTCCATCCCCAAAGGGACCCGCGATTTTTCACCAGCCGAAATGGTGAAACGGAATTACATTTTCGAAACTATCAAAGAAGTGTTCCGGTTATACGGGTTTCAGCCCATCGAAACCCCGGCAATGGAAAACCTTTCGACTTTAATGGGAAAATATGGGGAGGAAGGTGACAAATTGCTGTTTAAAATTCTGAATTCAGGCGATTTTGCCGGAAATGTGCAGGATGAAACCTGGACTGAAAAAAACTCAAACAAACTCACTTCAAAAATCTCGGAAAAAGGTTTACGTTACGATCTCACAGTGCCAACCGCACGCTTTGTAGTTCAGTACCAGAACGAAATAATTTTCCCGTTTAAACGTTACCAGATTCAGCCGGTTTGGCGCGCCGATCGACCGCAGAAAGGCCGCTACCGCGAATTTTACCAGTGCGATGTGGATGTAATTGGAAGTAACAGTGTACTTAACGAAGTTGAATTGGTGCAAATTATCGACGATGTTTTTAGCAGGTTGAAAATTCGCACAGTGGTTAAAATCAACAACCGCAAAATTTTGTCCGGAATTGCCGAAGTGATTGGCGAAAACAACCGCATAGCCGACATTACCGTTGCCATCGACAAGCTCGATAAAATTGGCCTCGAAAAAGTAAATGCCGAATTGTCAGAAAAAGGTGTTTCATCTGAGGCCATTGAAAACCTTCAGCCGATTTTGGCGCTGAAAGGCAGTACCGCAGAGAAAATTGCACAGTTGGAAAATATTCTTTCCGGCTCTGGAATTGGATTAAAAGGTATTGCTGAAATCAAAAAACTTTTTGGATATTTAGGTAATTTACAATTGAACACGGAGGTTGAGCTTGACCTAACCCTTGCCCGCGGACTGAATTATTACACCGGGGCAATTTTCGAAGTAAAGGCAAAAGATTTTGAAATGGGCAGTATTTGCGGAGGCGGAAGGTACGACGATTTAACCGGGATTTTTGGCTTGCCCAATGTTTCGGGAGTTGGCGTTTCTTTTGGCGCCGAACGTATTTACGATGTTTTGTTGCAGGCCAATCTTTTCCCACAACATTCTGCTGAAACCACAAAAGTTTTGTTTGTGAATTTTGGTGAACGTGAAGAAGCATACTGTTTGCCTGTTTTAGCCGGTTTAAGAAAAATGGGAATTAATGCCGAAATTTTCCCCGACAGCGCCAAAATGCAGAAACAGATGACTTATGCCAATAAAAAGAATATTCCTTTTGTTGTTCTGGCCGGAGAATCTGAAATGCAGGCACAAAAATTCACACTTAAAAATATGGAAACAGGCGAACAAAATAGTGTTTCGGCTGAAGAACTGATAAATATCCTTTCCCAATCCTGAATCAAACCCGACCTTGCCGGAAATTTTACTATGTGACCTATGTGCCTATGTGGTTCATTTAATACCACATAGGCACATAGAACACATAAGTTGTAAATCTATAGAACATGGCAAAACGCATTCATAAAATCACCCCCGAAGACCTCACTTTTGATTATATTCAGGACATTCTTGAAAACGATATAAAACTGGAACTATCCCAAGAATCTAAACAATTGATTCTGAAAAGCAAGCAGTTTCTCGACAGGAAAATAAGTGAATCGGAAAAACCCATTTACGGTATCAATACTGGTTTTGGAGCGCTTTGCAATATCGTAATATCGAATGATGAATTGAGCAAGCTGCAGGAAAATCTTGTAATCTCACACGCCTGTAATATTGGTCCCGAAGTACCGGGAGACGTTGTAAAATTAATGTTGCTTTTAAAAGTACATGCACTTTCGAAAGGTAATTCGGCAGTGCAGTTAATTACCATTCAACGGATTATTGATTTGTTTAACAACGATGTTTTGCCACTGGTTTACGAACAGGGGTCACTCGGTGCCAGCGGCGATTTAGCGCCTCTTGCAATGCTTTTCCTACCGTTGCTTGGTTTAGGCGAGGTAAATTTTGAGGGCAAAAAAACAGATGCAAAAACAGTTCTCGAAAAATTTGGGTGGCACCCTATAAAACTGCAGGCCAAAGAAGGTTTGGCGTTGCTGAACGGAACCCAGTTTATGAGCGCTCACGGCGTTTATATGCTTCTTAAATCGTTCAGAATTGTCGATCAGGCCGACATTATCGGTTCGCTTTCACTTGATGCTTTTGATGGTTTGCTTGAGCCTTTTTCGGAAAATATACAGCGAATCCGTCCTCACAAAGGTCAGGTTGAAACGGCTGCCAATTTCCGTCAAATTCTGGATGGCAGCGAAATGCAGGCAAAACCAAAACCCCACATCCAGGATCCGTATTCTTTCCGCTGTATCCCTCAGGTTCACGGCGCGGTGAGGGACACGGTGAAATATGCCGCAACAGTTTTCGAAACGGAAATAAATTCAGTAACCGACAATCCGACAGTTTTCCCCGATGATGATCTGATAATTTCAGGGGGAAACTTTCATGGCGAACCGCTTGCACTGGCGCTCGACTTTTTGGCAATTGCCCTCAGCGAACTGGGCAGTATTTCAGAAAGACGGATTTACAGGCTTATTTCGGGAGAGCGAAATTTGCCTGCATTTCTGGTGGCAAATCCGGGATTAAACTCCGGTTTTATGATTCCGCAATACGCCGCTGCTTCAATAGTTAGTCAGAACAAACAACTTTGCACACCGGCTTCGGTCGATTCTATCCCTTCATCAAACGAGCAGGAAGACCACGTAAGCATGGGTGGAAACGCCGCCACAAAAGCATTGAAAGTAGTGTTGAATACCGAGAAAATACTCGCTATTGAACTTTACAATGCAGCGCAGGCAATGGATTTCAGACGGCCACTTAAAACATCTCCCTTTTTAGAAAGATTTTTGGAGGAATACCGCAAAAAGGTTGCTTTTGTCCGGTTCGATGTTTTGATGTACGAAGGAATAAACAAGACTATTCAGTTTTTGAATGAAACCGGTTTTAGAAGGCTGTAATTCTTTCAATTGTTAGCCGTTAAAAGCATGTTTTCAATGTTTTCCCGAAACATTTTTTTTGTGTCTTCCTTCGTGCGGGCAATTCCCGAAGTCATTGAAGGCTTTCCTTCTTTTGGGATATAAAGAAAAGCAGGAATGCCCTGTATCCCGAATACTGCTGCCAGTTCGCGCTCTACTTCAGTATCTATTTTGTAAATGGTTACTTTACCTGCATACTCTTTCGATAATTCTTCCAGAATTGGGGCCGCAGTTCGGCAAGGGGCACACCAATCTGCATAAAAGTCGATTAAAGCTGGTTTGGTTCCCTTAAATTTCCATTCCTTGGGTGAGTTTTCGTAATCCCAAACCTCAGCAAGAAATTTTGCTTTTGTAAGTTTTACTGTTCCACCTTCTCCCTCAGTTGATTTGGTTTGCGCCACGGTTTCAACAGGAGTGCTTTTGGCGATAATTTCGTTGCCATTACTTTTTGCCTGGCCCGCATTACAGCTCTGCAACGAAATTACTGCAACTGCCAGCATGAATACTAACTTTTTCATTTTTATCAATCTATTTTTGTTTATTTCTGTTTTCCTCAAAAAAAAATGGCTTACAAACTACCCCGCAATCGTCATTTTTAGTTTATACCAAGTAACGAATTTATTCTTATTTTATCAAAACCGACTACAATTTGTCCGTTAATTTCAGACCCTGTTTTAATTCATCTTTATCCGATATTTGTTTCATAATTGCAAATATATATATTTAGATATGTAGTTATTACTAACAATGTCCGTGCCAAATCATTTTTTTG
Source organism: Prolixibacteraceae bacterium (assembly GCA_009773765.1). Lineage (GTDB taxonomy): Bacteria > Bacteroidota > Bacteroidia > Bacteroidales > Prolixibacteraceae > Draconibacterium. The sequence goes on from WTWZ01000013.1 coordinate 27,508, forward strand.
ATTTTTGTCAGGATAAAATTTTAAAAATTGTCATTTTTTTTTGATGATCGCGCAACCTTTCATTAAAAATAAAAATCTAACTATTATAAAAACAGAAATTAGAAATTGATGAAGAAAATTGTTTTTGGAATTCTGATTGGATTCTTAGTTGTATTTACAAGCTGTAACGATGATGACGGATATTCATTGGGCGATATTTGGATAGGTTTGGGGATAGTATCAGATACCGGATTGCCCAAAATTATTATGGATGATGGAATTGAGCTGGTGCCGGTTGCCTATAACCATTATCCGTGGCGCTGCCACGATAATCCGGGTAAACCAAAAAAAATTGAGGCCGGCGACCGGGTTTTGGTCAATTTTACTGTGTTGGACGATGAAACAACCGATGAGGGCAAAGTAGTGAAATACTACGTAAAAATCAATTCGCTAAGGGAGGTTTTAATGAAGGGTCTCCTGGATATTACGCCGGAGAATGAAGACAGTATTGGCAACGACCCGATTATTGTTCAGGATTACTGGGTTACCAATAATTTGCTGAACCTTGAATTAAAATACTGGGGAAGAAATGAAGTTCATTTCATTAACCTGGTGAAACAACCCGGAATATTAAATGCAGGGAACCAGCCTTTCGAACTGGAGTTGCGCCATAACGACAACGATGATGAGGAGGCAATTCCTTATGTTGCGTTGGTTTCGTTTAAACTCGACAGTTTACAGGTGGCCGGGCTCGATTCAGTAAGTTTTAAGGTGAAGAGTACCGATTATGATGGGAAAGTGAATGAATTTAGTGGTGTTTATAAGTATGGTGAGAGCAATTAAGCAGTTTTTGCTTTGTTTGGAATGGCGTCTGAAAGGGCGCCATTTTTTATTCCCATTTTGGTCATCACCCGACGCTGAGAGGAGTGGCGGATGAAACTCGCAACAAAAATCATTGGTTCTCTCATTCCATTTGCTTTAATTTGACGATTAAAATTATCAATTCAAAACCGATGAAAAAAATAACATTTATTTCTCTGGCAGTCTTGCTGTTTTTTGGCTGCACTAAAAAAGAAACAGGTTCGACTTCGAAAAATTATCTTCCTGAAACGCCTCAGTTGACGTCCGACATTATGACACCAGAGGTTTTGTGGTCGTTTGGCAGACTGGGCGGGGCACAGGTTTCTCCTGATGGGGAAACGGTTTTATATACAGTTACCTATTATAATTTGGAAGAAAACAAATCGTACCGCGATATTTACAGTATTCAGGTTGACGGCGGCGAACCTAAAAACCTGACCAATTCTCCTGACAATGAGTTTAATATGGTTTGGCGGCCTGATGGAAAAAAAATCGGTTATCTTTCTGCTGAATCGGGTTCTGTTCAGTTGTGGGAAATGAATCCCGACGGTAGCGGTAAAACCCGGGTTTCTGAAATTGCCGATGGAATTTCCGGTTTTAAATATTCACCAGATCAATCAAAAATATATTTTCTGAAATCTGTTAAACTTGGCCAAAGCGTTAACGATTTGTTCCCCGATTTGCCAAAAGCCAATGCGCGGCTGGAGAATGACATTATGTACCGTCACTGGGACAGTTGGCACGATTATACTTACAACCATATTTTTTTGGCCGATTATTCGAAAGGAAAAATAACTGAAGGAAAAGATATTATGGAAGGCGAACGGTTTGATTCTCCCAATAAACCTTTTGGCGGAACCGAGCAGGTAGTTTGGAGCCCCGACAGTAAAACCATCGCATACGTTTGCAAAAAGAAAACCGGTAAGGAATATTCGCTTTCAACCAACACCGATATTTATTTGTACAATATTGAAAGTGGCGAAACAGTGAATTTCACCTCGGGAATGATGGGCTACGATCAAAATCCGGTTTTTTCGCCCGACGGAAAGCTCCTTGCCTGGGAAAGCATGGAACGCGATGGCTACGAAGCCGACAAAGCCAGGTTGTTTGTGGCAAATCTTGAAACTTCAGAAAAAACTGATTACACGGCAAATTTTGACCAGAATGTTGCTGGTTTAACCTGGAGCGCCGATGGGAAATCAATATATTTTATCAGTAACATTCATGCCACCGAAGAAATTCACCGGCTCGGTTTAACAGATGGGGCAATTGCACGGTTAACCGACGGAATTCACGATTATCACAGCGTGGCAATTGCCGGAAATAAACTCGTTGCCGAAAAGGTTTCCATGTCGAACCCGGCAGAACTTTATCTGGTTGAACCGGTTACCGGCAAGGATGAGGCGTTGACCAAAATAAACAAGGGAATACTAGACCAGCTTACTTTTGGAAAAGTTGAAGAACGCTGGCTGCCGACCACCGATGGCAAACAGATGCACACCTGGGTAATTTACCCGCCACATTTCGATCCTTCAAAAAAATATCCTACATTACTTTACAACCAGGGTGGCCCGCAAAGTACGGTCAGCCAGTTTTGGTCGTACCGATGGAATTTCCAGATGATGGCTGCCAACGGTTATATTATTGTAGCTCCCAATCGTCGCGGTTTGCCGGGTTTTGGACAGGAATGGAACGAGCAGATTTCAAAAGATTACGGCGGACAAAACATCAAAGATTTGCTGACTGCGATTGATGAAGTTTCAAAAGAACCTTTTGTTGACAGGGATAAACTTGGAGCAGTTGGCGCAAGTTACGGCGGTTTTTCGGTGATGTACCTGGCTGGAAACCATGAAAAAAGATTTAAAGCTTTTATTACGCATAATGGCATTTTTAACTTCGAACACATGTACACTTCAACCGAAGAAATGTGGTTTGTAAACTGGGATTACGGCGGCGCTTACTGGGATAAAACAAATGCTGCTGCTCAGCGTTCGTACTCTTTTTCTCCTCATAAATTTGTGCAAAACTGGGATACACCCATTTTAATTGTGCAGGGTGAAAAAGATTACAGGGTACCTTCGGAACAGGGAATGGCAGCTTTTAACGCTGCTGTTTTGCGCGGCATTCCAGCGCAAATGCTCTATTTTCCCGAAGAGAACCACTGGGTTTTGCAACCTCAGAATGGAATTCTCTGGCAGCGCGTTTTCTTTAACTGGCTGGATAAATATTTGAAATAAATCTGTTCAATGCAAAAAATACATGTCGGATTTTTAGGGGCAGGCGGAATTGCCCAGGCTCATGTTTATTCAATTCAGGCGCTGAAATTTTACTATTCCGAAGTTCCTGAAATTATTCTGGAGTCGGTGGCCTCTGCCAGAAAAGAAAGCCGCGAAAATTTTGCCCAAAAATTTGGATTTGCCAATGCCGAAACGGTTGAAGAATTTGCAGCAAATGAAAAATTGGATGCGGTTTTTATTCTTGGCCCGAATAAAGTTCATTTTGGGCATTTCAAACTGGCCCTGCAAATGCCCAACGTAAAATACATTTATCTTGAAAAACCCGTTTGCTCAAGACTTGAAGAAGAAAACGAAATGAAAAAGCTGCTTGCAGAAACCGATTCTTCCATAAAAATTCAGGTTGGGTTTCAATATTTGCAAACTTCGTCAGTACGCGAGGCATTAAAATTTTGGAAGTCGGGCAAACTGGGGAAACCCATTCATTTCGATTTAAAATATTACCACGGCGATTATTTGCAAACTGCATACCGTGAAAAACGTGGCACCCGTTTAACGCCAGCGCCCGATGGCGGTGCAATGGCCGATTTGGGCTCGCACGGAATTAGCCTCATAATGGCATTTTTAAACGAAGAACTCGAAATTACATGCGCATTACAAGGTGGTAGTTTTGCCGATGTTCCGGTTGGTTCCGATTTATTCAGCTCGATTTCCCTGTTTGACCCAAAAACAGGGGCAGTGGGAAATATGTCCGCCAGCCGTGTTAGCTCGGGTTCAGGCGATTTGGTTTACCTCGAAATTTATGCCGAAAAAGGAGCAATCCGTTATTCATCGCAGACTTCAGAATATTTTGAATATTATCTGGAAGGCTCAAATCAGTGGATAAAACAAATGGTGGGCAGCAATTACAAACCGGTTACCAGTTTTCCGTCGGGCCACGTACCGCCGGGTTGGCTGCGTTCGATGGTCCATGCGCATTACCGCTTTTTTACCGGCGACGATGCAACTTCATTTAACACCGATTTAAACCATGGCCTTGCAGTACAGCGGATAGTACGCGAAACTGCTGGCCATTTAACCATTTTCAGAAAAAAATTCAAAAATGAGTAACAGAAAAGGGGGGATTTTGCTGCACATTACTTCGCTGCCGGGAAATGAGGGAACAGGTACACTTGGAAAAAATGCCTTCCAGTTTGTCGATTTTCTGGAAAAATCGAAACAAACATTGTGGCAGATTCTTCCGCTGGGGCAAGTTGGATATGGCGATTCGCCCTACCAGTGTTATTCGGCATTTGCCGGAAATATACAGCTCATCGATCTTGAATTGCTGATAAAAGATGGCTTGCTGGAAAAAGCGGATTTGAAAGCAAGTACACCCTTCGACTCCGCTCAGGGTGACTGTCAGGCTGAAATACATACGAAGGCTAAAACACCCTTGGACTCCGCTCAGGGTGACTGTCAGGCTGAAATACATACGAAGGCTAAAACACCCTTGGACCCCGCTCAGGGTGACAGTCAGGCTGAAATACATACGAAGGCTAAAACACCCTTGGACTCCGCTCAGGGTGACAGTCGGTCGGAGTATCGGAACGCCAGTCAGGCTGAGCGTAGTCCCCGCCTGCCGGACGGGCAGGAAAGCCTGATCACGGAAACAAATCAGAAAGCAGATTTTGAAGCAGCGCGTAAATGGAAACTGCCTTTATTGAAAAAAGCGTACAATAATTTTCAGAAAAATACCGAACCTTTTATACAGGAATACTTTTATTTTCAGTACGAACACAAATGGTGGCTCCATGATTTCACGCTTTTCATGGCTTTAAAAGATTATTTTAAAGGTGAAAGCTGGAGTGAATGGCCGGATGAAATTAAATTCCGCAAGCCCGAAACCATAAAAAAATATTCAGAATTGCTGAAAGCGGAAATTGATTTCCGGGTGTTTATGCAGTGGCAGTTTTTCAGGCAGTGGCACCGGTTAAAAAAGTATGCCAACGAAAAGGGCGTTGAAATTATTGGCGATGTGCCTTTGTATGTTTCAACCGACAGTGCCGATGTTTGGTCAAATACCGATATTTTTCTTTTGGACGAAAAGTTGAACCCCACTTTTGTTGGTGGCGTTCCGCCCGATTATTTCAGTAAAACCGGCCAGTTGTGGGGAAACCCGGTATTTAACTGGCAGCGGCTGGAAGAAAGGCAGTTCGACTGGTGGATGTTGCGCCTGCGGTTTAACATCAATATGTTTAACCTTGTGCGCATCGACCATTTCAGGGGGCTCGAATCATACTGGTCGGTGCCGGCAGGCGAAAAAACCGCAATTAACGGAAAATGGGAAGCGGCAAAAGGTTATCAACTTTTATTGAAATTCAGGCATGAATTTGGCAGTTTGCCCTTTATTGCCGAAGATTTGGGAGTGATTACCAACGAGGTTAAAAAGCTGCGCGACGATTTGCACCTGACAGGAATAAAAGTGTTGCAGTTCGCGTTTGGTTCGGATGCCAAAAACGAAAACCTACCGCATAACTATAAACCCAACTTTTTGGCTTGCACCGGCACACACGATAATAACACCACTCGCGACTGGATGACTTCGGCAAAAAAAAAGGAGAAAAAGATGATTCAGAAATATCTTGGCGAACCTGAAAGTGCATTACAAAATGCAATTGAAATGGTTTGGTCTTCAACAGCAAAAATGGCAATTATGCCCATGCAGGATTTGCTGGGACTTGGCGCCGAAGCACGGATGAACATTCCCGGAACCGCAACAGGCAACTGGGGCTGGCGTTTTGAGTGGAAACAAATACTGCCTCAACATACTAAAAACCTGAAAGAATTGACGGAGAAGTATAACCGTTGAGTTGGCTGCTGGTTTCTGGCAAATGGCAGTGGGCGCTTAGCGATTTCGAACCGCTAAGCGCTTATATTCCTGGGATTTATGGTTCCGTTCAAAAGAAAATTATCCTCTCTTTACTGTAAAGAAAAACAACAAGTTGTGACAACTTAGTAGATGTTAATGATGAGCGATGCAGACATTGCCTCCGGAAATGTTGTTTCTGAAGCGGAACTGGATAAAAAGGGCACTAATTGGTGTATTGAAAATTGTCTGGACTGCAACGGCACTAAAACAGCGGAATTTCATTTTTCAATACTGCAATGAGAGAAACAAAAGTAATTTGTACCCTAAAAAACTAAATTCGAGCTTAAAACAAAGAATTGAAAACCTCAAAACACTTCCAAATATTTGAACATTCAATGAAACGGGCATGACAAAATTTTGCCACACAGATGTAACATTATAAAGCGAGTTACATCGAATACCTTTAAAAATCAACAATTATAATGAGATGAACAAAGGCGTCCGAAATCAGTTGCCAAATTTTAAATCCAGCGAACATACCTAAAATCCTGACGGTGTGCCAGGTTCTCATTTTTTGCAAACAACCTGAACCCATAATTGAAAGTTCCCGGATGGTTGGGGTGCAAATTGTGTTTGTAACAACAAATGGTCCCTTCGCAATTTTCGGCTAAAAGTTCAACAGTTTCTATAATACGCGCTGGTTTTCTATTTTCGTTTTCAGTTATAACCAGTTCCAGGCCAATCTCCCTGCACGACAAGCCTTTTAAATCGATATAAACTTTCACAGGGTATTCCTGCCCGATTTTCATTTTATTGGTAATACCATCAGAAATTTCAATATTTTTAACTTCGATTGAATTCCAGGCCGAACTGATTTTGAATTTCCATGCAGCCATTTCCCTGGCCATTTTGAAATCATCGGCTTTTACCCGTGTTGACCGTTCAAATTGCTTATTATAGTAGCGATCCTGATAATCGCGTATCATGCGGGCAGTGGTAAAATTCGGAGCTACTTCGGCTATGGTATTTTTAATATATCCCACCCATTTTTCGGGAACGCCTTCTTTATTGCGGGAATAAAAGGAAGGGACTATTTCTTCTTCAAGGATATTGTAAATGGTTTGGGCATCCAACTCATCCTGGAAATCCTGATATTCGAAAGACCTTTCAGCAGGTAGCGCCCAGCCGGCATTCATCCTGTAGCCTTCAACCCACCAGCCATCGAGAACTGAGAAATGAAGCGTTCCATTCATCACCCCTTTTTCGCCGCTTGTTCCTGACGCTTCCAGTGGGCGGGTTGGCGTGTTTAACCAAACATCAACACCCTGAAGCAGCATTTTGGCCAGGTTCATGTCGTAATTCTGCACAAATAATATTTTTCCCCTGAACTCTGGCAGTTGCGATATCTCAACAATGTTCTTTATCAGATCCTGCCCGGCTTTGTCAGCCGGATGTGCCTTCCCTGCAAAAATAAACTGAACCGGGCGGTTTGGGTTATTTACAATTTTTGCCAGCCGCTCTAAATTTCTGAATAACAAATATCCCCTTTTATACGTGGCAAATCTTCGCGCAAATCCAATGGTAAGCGCTTTCGGATCGAGTTTCCCCAATATTTCAGTAACCGTCTTTGGGTTTTGGTGGCGTTTAATCCAACTATCCGAAAAACGTTGCTTTACATAATTGATGGATTTCAGCCGCAGCTTTTCACGAATATTCCAAATTTCATCGTTGGGAATATGGTGGACATTTTTCCAAACTTCAAAATTTAGCTGATTCGCCGAGAAATCTTCCCCGAAGTATTTATTATGAATTTCTTTCCACTCGGGCGCAGCCCATGTAGAATAATGAACGCCGTTTGTAACATACCCTATTGCCAGCTCTTCTTCCAAAAAACCGGGATACAGGTTTTTGAGCACCATTTTGCTGACATCGCCATGCAACATGCTGACACCGTTAATTCCCTGAGAAAGGTTACAAGCCAGATAGCTCATGTTAAATTGGTCCTCGTTTACATTGGCCTTGCCCAACATTAAAAATTCGTCCCAATTTAAACCCAGTCTGCCAGCAAAACCTTCCATATAATGTTTCAGCAAGTCCACATGAAACGAATCGTGTCCGGCAGGCACCGGAGTATGCGTGGTGAACACAGTTGACACCCTCGCCACTTCCTTTGCCTCGGCAAATGTGAGCCCATGATTTTTTGTTAAACCTGCAATTCTTTCGATGCCGATAAATGCAGCGTGCCCTTCGTTGCAATGATAAACGTCCGAATTATGTCCAAGTTTATGTAAAGCCCGGATTCCACCAAGCCCAAGCAACATTTCCTGTTTAAGGCGGTTTTCATTGTCGCCACCATATAAATGATGGGTAATGGTGCGGTCGTGTTCCTCATTTTCGGGATGATCGGCATCAAGGAGGTACAGGTTTATACTTCCTACTTTTACCTGCCAAACCCTGGCTATTAAATTTCTTCCGGGGTATTCAACCTGTACTGAAATCCATTCGCCATTTTCATCAATCGCCGGTTGCACAGGTATTTTCGAAAAATGCTGAGCCTCGTAATTTGCAATTTGTTCGCCATTTATACCGAGTGTTTGTTTAAAATAACCGTATCGGTACAATAATCCAACTGCCACCAGGTTAACTTTCGAATCGCTGGCCTCTTTCAGGTAATCGCCCGCCAGGATTCCAAGACCCCCCGAAAATATTTTGAGGCTGTCGTGAAGCCCGTATTCCATGCTGAAATAGGCAATTTCCGGCCCATTCCGTTTCTTCCGTTCATCGAGGTAGCGTTCCAAAAGATTTGCCGAACGTTGCATTTTTTCAATAAAGGGCTTATCTTTTTCGAGTTGAAGAAAACGTTTGTAGCTTACTTCTTCCAGCATAACTATTGGGTTATGGTTACATTCTTCCCAAATATTACCATCGATATATTGAAATAATTCCCGAACTTCTGTATTCCAAACCCACCATAAGTTTCTGGAAAGTTCCCTTAAAGGGTTTAAACTTTCCGGCAGGTCCGATTCAACTATAATTTTTTTCCAAACCGGCTCTTGCACATCCGGTTTTGCAACGAACCTTACTCCTTCTGACTCCATTTTGCTATATTAAATTCAACTTATCTAATCATATTTTGAGGTGCAAAAATATACTTTCTGTTTACAAACGTTACGAAAACACTATTAAATTATGGTTGAATCAGTATAAATATGTTTTGAAAGCAGGCCGGAGATTATTGTTTAAAGCTGTTTCCTGGCAACAATACTATTGCAAAGCAATTTATATTCAAACGATTAGCTACTAACCACAGCAGTATCTATATTTTTTCCCACTTCCACACAAACAAGGGTCATTCCTTTCAGGTTTTTTGGCAGCAGTATCCGTTTATTCAATTTATTCATATTTATTACTGGGAATACTTTTGTATTAATTTAACTAATTCATCTTTCTTTATTGGTTTTGATATATAATCGTTGCATCCTGCTGCGATTGCCTTTTCCCTGTCGCCCGATAACCCATAAGCTGTTTGCGCAATGATAACAACATCATTATTAAATTGACGGATTTGTTTTGTTGCCTCATACCCATCCATTTCAGGCAATTTAATATCCATCAGTATATGGGTAATACCGGGGTTTATCCGGCATAATTCAACTGCTTCTTTGCCATTTACAGCCCTCAAAATTTTGTTGTCCTTATTCAGTATAATATCTAAATATGTATAACTGTAATGATCGTCTTCTACGATTAATATATAGGGGATTTTATTTTTCATAAAATTAAGTGTTGTACTTTTCTGAATTTTGGGAGTTGTGATAATTTTATTTGGTAAGGTTAAAATAACTGTAGTCCCCAAATTTTTTGCCGATTCCAACTGAATGTTGCCCCCAAGCAAATCCATCATGCCTTTGGTAATAGCTAATCCCAGCCCACTGCCTTCGTAACCGCGCGTATTTGTTCCATTTTCCTGCATAAAACTATCGAAAATGCCCGCTTTTGCCCCCTCTGAAATTCCAATTCCCGTATCTTTTACAAATATTGAAACCCCATCTTCATTAATTTCCAAACCCAATGTAATGCTTCCTTTTGAAGTAAATTTTATTGCATTGCCAACCAAATGGGAAATACATTTTTGCAGCATTTCTTCATCTGTTTTTATAAAAACCTTTTCAGGATTATGGGGAACCTGAATGTTAAATTCCAGATTTTTTTTTGTGCAGTGGCCCCTGAAACCGTGATAAATAGTTGTAAGTAAATTAAAAACATCAACAGGATTAGGACGCGCTACTAAATTACCTGAAACAATCAGGGAAATATCCATAAAATCAGTTACTGTATTTATCAGCCTTTCGCCGCTTTGATTAAGAATATCAAGGAATTCCTCTTTGTTCTCCTTTGTAATATCGGGTTGAATAACGAAGTTGGCAAAACCCAGGATACCATTCAGCGGGGTCCTGATTTCGTGCGATATATTATTCAAAAAAGCGGTTTTCAGGCGGTCGCTGGCCTCTGCTTTGTATATTGCTATTTTCAACTCGGCAATCGTATTTTCCAGCTCTGCAGTCCTTTCTTTTACCATTGCATCTAAAAGCAAGTTTTGATTGTTTAATTGCTGATGAAGGAAACGTTTTTTAAGTAAATTTTTAATTCGCAGGTCAACTTCAACCAAGTCGAAGGGTTTTGTCAGAAAATCGCTTGCCCCGCCCGAAAGGGCTTTTAATTTGGATTCAGGGTTAACATCGGCAGTTAGTATAAGAATGGGCAGATAGTCGTTGTCAGGGATCAGTGGTTCTAATTGTTCCATCACCTGGAACCCGTTCAGGTGTGGCATCATCAGGTCGAGCAACAGCAAATCGGGATTTAACCCTTTAAATACATCAACAACCATCCGCGGATCGGTAATTGACTTTAAATTAGTATATTTTTGCCGGATTAAAAGCCCCTCAAGAATATCAATGTTTTCCTGCTTGTCGTCGATAATCAGGATACACGCGTTTTTTAATGTTGAATCAATCATATCTGTTGTCTTTAAGGTAAGTGATCATTAAAGTAAAAATGGTATAATGAGTTTAATATTTGCATATCGATCAGTGGTTATTTCATTGTTATTGTTTTATCTATAACATTTAATAATTCTTCTATATCAAGTGGTTTCGTTATATAACTTTTTGCACCCATTTTTAACAATTTTTCAATTTGTTTGGGCATGGCATCGGCGCTTAAAACGATTATCGGAATGGATTTTGTGTTTTTGTCGGCCCTTATTCTTTTTAAAACTTCGCTTCCGTGGAGGTCGGGCAAATCGAGGTCCAGCAAAATTAAATCCGGTTTATATTCAATTGCAAAATTTACTGCATTTTCCCCTAACATTTCAATTATCAGGTTTATTCCGGGGCGATGTTTGCCAAGTACCTGCTTAACTAATTCTATATTTGAATAGTTGTCTTCAATGTACAGAAGTTTGCCGCTTATGGTTGATTTTGCATGTTCCGGTTTGGTTTCGCTTATGCGGTTTTGGGTTTCCGCCGGACTTTCGCATTCCGGAAGTTCTATCCAGAATGTACTCCCCCTGCCAATTTTACTTTCTACCCCTATTGCGCCGTGCATGGCCTCAGTTAGTCTTTTTGTTACGGCTAATCCCAAACCAGTACCTTCTATTTCTGAAATGTCCGATCCAACTCGCTGAAATGGAATAAAAAGTTTCTCCAGGTCTTTTTTTTCTATGCCTTTCCCGCTGTCAGCCACACTGATTCTTAATTTGTTTTTATAAATAGCCTGCGCGGGCCCATTGTTTGCAGGGTCCATTTCATCTGCCGGATGCCGGCTGCATATTACTTTTACGCTGCCATCCGGCCGGTTGTATTTCACTGCGTTATTTAACAAATTCAGCAATACCTGTTTAAGTTTCTGCGAATCAGCGTTAACATGGAGATTACATTCAGGCGATTTTATGAATTCCATATTTACCTTACGCTCAACTGCAAGGGGGTTTATAATATCCATCGCCTCGGTAATTATTCTGGCAATATGAACAGGTTCCATGGAAATGGTGAGTTTTCCGGATTCAATCCGTGAAAGGTCGAGTATTTCGTTGATTAATTTGAGCAGGTGTTTCCCGCTTTTCCTGATGTGCTGGACTCCTTTAGACAGTGAAGGTTCAAGCTCATCCATTTCCATCAGTTGGGCAAACCCAAGTATTGAATTTAAAGGTGTCCGGAGTTCGTGGCTCATTCGCGAGAGAAATTCACTTTTTGAAAGATTGGCATTTTCGGCTTCAGTCTTTGCTAATTTAAGCTGTTCTGTCCTTTCTTCAACTTTCATTTCCAGTGAAGCATTTATCTGGCGGATTTTTTCTTCATTATTTATCCTTGCCATAACATTACTGAAAAGCGAGGTAATAATTTCAATGCCCCTTTGAAGCGATTCGGGCATAGAGGTAAGAGTGCGGGAGGCCAAATTGATGCACCCTATTACTTTTTCTTTCTGTATAACTGGTAAAATAGCAACTGATTGTAAGCCCTCGGCACGCTCTGCCTCACCTAATCCTACCGGAAGTTCGGAGTATTTTACAAATGCCGGTTTGGCAAGTTTCACAAACTTTACATTGGGCGAATCTTCATCGTAATGTGAAGTAACAGAAACAAACTGCTTTGAAAGCCCTTTGTGGTAAACCATATCGAGGTTTTTTTGCACCTCATCGAACATATATATTGCGCCGCATTCCATCCCTGAAATATCAGACAATGAATTCATCGACACCTCGTAAAGTTTTTTTAAGGTATTGACCCTGCTCAGTGTTAATCCAAGATTGCGCTGCAGGATAAAAAATTTCTCTTGTTTTTTTCGTTCAGTTATATCTCTTGATGAGGCAATGATAGCCCCTAAATCAGGATCGTCGAACCGGTTTGTGCCAACAGACTCCAGCCAGCGGTATGAACCGTCCTTATGGCGATGCCGTAATTCGGCATGAACTGTTTTCCCTGGACTGGCGAAAATATCGGCATACACTTTTTCAAGTTTTTTCAAGTCTCCGGGATGTACATAATCCATCGCTTTCGCTCCCAGATATTCTTTATCGGAGTAACCCAGAATTGTTTCGTTGCTGGGACTAACGTATTCTATCCTGCCGTCTTTTCCTGTAAGTGTGATAATATCATTCCCTTGTTCAATCAGCGAGCGGAACCGTTTTTGTACATGTAATAATTTGATCTCGGCAAGTTTAACATCGGTAATATCATTCGACAGAATTAAAACACCTTCCGGCACCGATTGTATTCCAAGCTGAAACCAGCCAGGTGCCCCATCGGGGAAATAATACTTATTTTCCATGCGGTGATCCACTTTTTCTTCCATGCAGCGTTTAATTCTTTCAAACACTTCGGTACTTTCAATACCTGGCCACATATCCATATACCTGTTGCCAATCAATTCTTCATTTGGCCTTTGGTTATGCTTTTCGGCCTCTTTGTTTATGTAAATGTATTCCCAGTTGTGCCCGATAATCTGGCATCCTTCCATCATATTGTCCAGCGTTGAGCGGTAACGTTTTTCGCTTTCTTCAATCGCAAGGGTTTTTACCTTCACACGCACCTCAAGTTCTTCATTTAATTGCAGCAATGCTTTTTCTGCTTTTCTCCTGCCTGAAATATCTTTTTTTACAAAAAAGAAAATAACAGACATAAGAATCAGTTGCAGGGCAAGGTTTAATCGGATAATAAAAATTGTATCGGCTGCATTTTGGTATTCAATTTCCTTCTGATCGTGATATTGATTAATTTCTTCGTCTTTTATATGGGTTACAAGCAGGTTTATTTCATCGCTTATCCTTTTCCCTTTCAGGGTTGAAAGTAATTGATAAGCAGCATCGGGCCCTGCTGTTTTAAACGTCCCCACCAGTAATTCTGAAAATTTAATCCTTTCTTCAATCAGATTATATAAAATTAAAATCTCCCCCTGCTGTTCCGGGTTATCCTTTACCAGGCTGTTCAATTCAGCATAACCCTGACGCATATTTTTTTTTGATTGATCCCAGGCTTCTAAGAATTCTTCATCGTTCGAGATTAGATATCCGCGGTCGCCGAATGTTAATTCGTTTGCCCCGGATACTATTTGCCACAGTTTTTCCCTTACCTGTTGTGCGTGTACTAACCTGTAAGACGTAGCTTTTAATTTTTGGATGTTTGAAACAGAAATGAGCGATACAATCATAATAAGGACCGAAATAAAGGTCAGGCCGGCCAGTACCTTGTATTCAAGGGCAGGCAGTTGTTTTTTACGATTGAACATGGAAAAAAACATCCCGGTGCAAAAAACAATAAAAAGTATTGAATTATTAAAAGGCATATTGGTATAAGCGGCCAGGCCGGTAAGCTCTTCAAGTCTTAAAATATATCCGGTAAGCCCGGTAACGCTGATAGTAAAAGCTGCCATCAGCAAAAATACCTGCACAAAGTTTTTTTGAAATTTTGGAAACGAATTAATAAAAAGTACCAGGCCTATCAAAACAAAGTTTAAGGAAGTGTTAGGCGCCATGCGGCCCGGAAAAACAGCGCCGGTTGCACCTTTTTCATCGCGAAAGAGAAATTCATCAATCCCGAGATTTACCCCTGCAACATACTGAAATAAAACAGCAAGCCCAAGCAAAGCTGTAACCACAGAAAAAATCCGTGCAAATAAAACAGAAAGCTTGTAGTTTTCCTGCTGGAGCAAAATAAGGGCAAAACCCGAAAAAATAAACGACAACGCTGAGTTTACCATCATGGTGGTTCCGCCCAGGCCAAAGGTTTTAAGCGTATAACTATCAAACTGCCAGCCAATAAGGACTACCATCCCGGCAAGTGCTGCAAAAATACCTGAAGCGATTGCAAAATTTGAACGTGCGAATTTTGACAACATAGTTGGTTTTTTCGTTTTTTTTATTATTTCCGTTTGACTGTAAATATAATACAGAAGTTGGTTATTCCTAATTTTCCCTGTATTTTAGGGCCGGGTGTTTCCTGTTTGTATTTATATATAATTTTCCTTACTAAGTTTCATTTCAACCCTGTTTTTTCCTTTTTCCCCTTTTTTGCAAAACTAAAACTTCGGTTTCCAGTTTTTTGATTTTTGCCTCTTTTTCGAGTATAATTTTTTGAAGCGAGGCAATATCGTTTTCAAAGGCATTTTCAGGAACGAAACTATTCAGCCTGATTTTAAAGTCGCTTAATACATTCATATAATTGATGAAAGCCTCGTATGGAGAATCGAACGGGTTAAAATTGCTGTGCACTTCGCCATCGGAAAAGTATTTTGTTGACATGTAATAAAAATGGTCGCTTACCTGCAGATAGTTCCAATCCTTATTCAATTCAGTGTCGGAACATTTTTTCATTTGGCCCCGAAGATTGTACAGTTTTTCAAATGCTTCCTTCTGCATCCCGTTTCCGAGCCATGCGGTTAAATCGCGCTCTTCATCGGCCCACGAAATCGGGTACGGCACACTCACTGCTGAAACAGGTTGTAAATCTTCAATAACCTCCGAAGGAGTGGCAAATTTCAGCGTAGTATGATTTGCCATTTTTAAAACAAAATTTTCCAGAAAATCAAATATCCCGCTCTCTTTAGGTTGCCTCTCGCCAAATGATTCGTAGCTCAGAAATAAATTGAATACTTCTTCTTTCGGATTTGCTTTTTCGAGCCAGTCAACAAATTTATCGGCAGTCAGCGGATAATCAGCCCAATTGGTATTAGAAAACCGGAACGCAATATCGTCGCTGAGTTTAAAATTCCGCATCAGTACTTTTAACCTGGGGTTAATTGCATTGACATAAACATAATTCGGGCTTTTCCAACCCAAAACATGTTTTGCACCCTCGGTAAGTATTGCATTATAACCCATTTCAGCTATTTGTGCCCCGATTTCGTCGGAATAAATCATCTCTGTATTCCTGAAGACACGCGGTTTTTGGCCGAAAAGCC